>DATHHW010000075.1:0-21968 GCA_035317005.1 Pyrinomonadaceae bacterium
ACGATTGATCGCCGCCCGCACTTCACGCGGATCAGTACGATCGTATTGGTCGTTGGATTGGCCGCGATTGTACTGGTCGTTGTATCGGTCACGATTGTAGATTTGTGCCGACGCGACGAGGGGAACTGCCAGTATCAGAAGAACCGCCGTAATCAGGGGCTTAATTAATATGTTGTGTCTCATTTTTCTCCCTCCTTACTCGATAAAACACCGATGATGTGATGAATGGGAGAGTAGGAAGGTGCGCACCGTTGCAGAAAAGCGCGCGCATCACAAGCAAGTCTTAAGCTTAATAGAAGAAAGACCGGCAACCTTTACGATTCGCTTAGCAAAATTGAGAGGTGCCGGCGGATCTGAGCTTCAGTGAGCGGTGTCTTGGCCATGGTCTTTTCGATAGTCAGCCACTGCGGCAAGCCCTTGGAGGAGCGAGCTAGGAGGAGTTCGGCATTCGATCGCGGCCGTCCAAAATGTTTGATGTTAGCGCAAGCCAGACCGTCCCCGCGCACGAAGCCATCGCCGGGCTTTCGTGGCCAACCGCTTTCGAGCGACAGCGCCCGCACGCCGCGACGCAGCGTCAGTTGACTGCCGAGCATCGTCGCCGATCCGCGGCGAAAACTGTGCGCGTCTTGCCTCTCGATCTGTATGCCGGCGCCCTTGCGATTGGCTTCGCCGGCGAGCGAAGTAAACGTGGCTGTCAGCCAGTCGATCGCCGTGCGGCGCAGGAGATCATTCTTCGAACGCAGATCGAGATACCTCGCGATGTCTGCGCGGCCGGCCCCGCGCGCGCGTTGGGTTGCTTCAGCCAACGCTATCTCCCAGGCTTCGTCAAGTTCGCTCATTGGTTTGATTATGTGGCACAGACGTCAGTCTGTGATTATCTTCCCCTCGCCCAACACAAGTAGAGTCTTTGCTCCCTCTCCCCTTGGGACAGGGTTGGGGAGAGGGCTTGTCTGCATCACGCTTCGCGCCCTCCCCTAACCCCTCCCAGAGGGAGGGGAAGAATCACGTGTTAGATCCACAGACTGAAGTCTATGCTACTGTTTTCCTTTTGGCGACGGATCGATGTTATCATGCCCGCCCGAATTGTCTCTCCTTAAACTTATGTTGGTTTCACTCTCTTCAGCGGCGACAATTGTCTAATGAAGAACTCTCGTATCAGGCGACTCGCCCGCCCAATATCGCTGATTGTCGCGCTGATTTTCTTTCTCTCCTCAGTTGCTCTCTTGCCGGCCCAGCAGCCGCGTCCAGCGCGCCGGACCGGAAATGCGGGGCCCACTAAAGAGTCTCGTCCACGACTCGTCCTGCTGATCGTCGTCGACCAATTTCGCTATGACTACTTGACGCGCTTTGGTGACCTGTTCGGTTCGCGGGGCATCGGCCGCTTGATGCGCGAAGGCGCTTCATGGACTGAGGCCAACTTCGATCACGTGCCGACTTTTACCGCGCCGGGCCATGCGGTTTTCATGACGGGCGCCTGGCCGTCCCAGACGGGCATCGTCGCCAACGAATGGTACGAACGCGACACGGGGAAGAAAGTTAAGTCGGTAACCGACGACAGCACCAACAAACTCGGCGGCAAACCCGGCGAAAAGGGATACAGCCCGCGCCGCTTACTCTGTTCATCCGTGGGCGATGAATTGCGAATAGCCGACGGCGATCGATCGAAGGTCATCGGGATTTCGGCCAAGGACCGTTCCGCGATTCTACCCGCCGGCCGGCGCGCGAATGCTGCTTACTGGTTTGGCACTGACAACGGAAACATGGTTTCCAGCACCTACTATTTTGACAAGGAGCCGGCTTGGGTCGAACGCTTCAACAATCGTCACATGGCTGACCAGTGGTTTGGCGCGCATTGGGACCGCCTGCTGCCCGAAGGCGAATACCTGAAGCGCGCGGGCAAAGACGACGTGCCCTGGGAAAACCTGGACAAGTCTTCGAACGATACGAACTATTTCCCGCATGTAATCACCGGTGGGGCCGACCAGCCGGGCAAGATGTTCTACAAAGCGCTGGACTACACGCCGTTTTCGAATGACGTGCTGGTCGCATTCGCCGAAGAAGCGATTACCAACGAAAGGCTCGGTGACGATGCGGACACTGATCTGCTGTCGGTAAGTTTCTCGGCCAACGATTATGTCGGCCATCGCTTTGGACCCTACAGCCACGAAGCGATGGATATGACGCTGCGCGTCGACCGGCAAATTGGGACGCTGCTGGATTTCGTCGATGCCCACATCGGTCTGCGAAACACGTTGGTGATCTTCAGCGCGGACCATGGAGCGTCACCGGTGCCGGAACAGGCGGCGCTGATGAATCTTCCGGGCCATCGCTATCAAAAGGCCGACTTGCGACGCATTGTCGAAGACGGATTAAAAGCCAGATATGCTCGTAAGGATCATCCGGCTACCGACTACATTCAGACTTTCACCAACAAAGAAGAGACCGAGCAAGGATTAATCAACAGCAACTTCTATCTCAATCGCGCTGCCTTGAAGCGCGACGGCATCGATCTGGATGAATGCGAGCGCGTCGTGGGCGAGTTGTCCATGCGTATGCCCGGGGCCGCGCGCTATTTCACCCGGGCCCAACTTGAGAACACCTTCATCTCATCCGCGGACCCGATTGCCCGGCGCGTGCTGCACGGCTTCTATCCATCACGCAGCGGCGACGTCATCGTTGTCTTCGAGCCCTACAATATTCTCTTCGATCTCCCTGACGATCCGACCGATCCCCGTTCGACCGCCACGCACGGCTCGCCTTACAGCTATGACACGCACGTGCCATTGATTATCATGGGGCGAGACTTTGCCAAAGGTAGTTATGATCAGGCAGCCACGCCGGCGGACATAGCGCCGACACTCGCCGGCTTGCTCGGTGTGCAGGCGCCAAGCTGTTCAACGGGTCGGGTTTTGTCTGAGGCGCTGGTCAAACGAAGCGAAAAGCCTCGACCTCCAAGCAAATAGATCAATAAACGAACTACGCAATGCAACTACCTTTCATAAATCATCGGGCCATCGTTTTGGTGGTAATCCTCTTCGTCACTGCGTTGTTTTGGTCAGCCACGAATGCCGGCGTTTCCGCGCAGGACAGATTGCCCAGGCCGACCGGGCACATCAACGATTTCGCGGCGGTGCTTGACGCCGCGACAATGGATCGTTTGGAAAAAATCCTCGAGAATCTTAAACAACGAACACAGGTCGACCTGGTAATCGCAATTGTGAAGAGCGCCGGCGCAGAAGATCTCTATGACTATTCGCTGCGGATTGCCAACGATTGGAACGTTGGCGCTCCGGCCGGTTCGAACAAGAGCGTTTTGTTGCTGGTTGCCGCCGACAACGGAAAATTTTTCACGCAGGCGACCCGTGCGGCGCGGACCTATCTTCCTGACGGTCTCATCGGCAACGTGGGCCAGCGGATGCGTCCAAAACTTGAAAGCGCCGCCTACGGCGAGGGATTGCTAATCGGGATCAGAGCATTTGCCACCGGTGTGGGTGAGCTACACAGTTTTACGTTCGCGGATTTGGATCAGCATTCAGCGGGAAATCTGATTGTCGAGCAACAACGGCCACGCACAGTCGCAAGCCCCGCCGCGCAACCAACTGAAACGCCTGTGGCGTCGCCCACTGAGACGCCTGCGACGCGCGCAACTGAAACACCAACGCCAGAGACTACCGCTACAGTTGCGGCCGTGGTTGAATCGCCGCAACCGTCCGCAACTCCCGAGGCGTCAGTGTCGCCCCAAGCTCAGCCCTCGGAAACGGCGGCGGTTGCAACACCGTCCTTTGTTGTTCCGGTTCCATCGCCGAGTGAGTCGCCACAAACAACAGAGAGTCCTGCGGCGAAGCCTTCACCAACGATCGCAAGTGAGGTCGCAGCGAATTCCACACGGTCGACTCGGCCGCCCATCACGGATCGAAAGACTACAACTCCGGCCAACCCTGACGACGAAAAAGAAGAAGTCGAAGTCACCTTAACGCTGCCGCCTGATAAAAGAATCGAAACGCTGAAAGCATTCATCGCCGCTCATCCACAGTCAGTGGCGGTGCCCAGGGCGAACGAGCTGATCGTGGTGGCGCACGCGATGCTGGGCGATCAGAAGCTGCAAGCGGGCGATATCGACGGCGGTCTGCAGCAGTTCCGTTTGGCGATCTCTGAGGCTCCCAGCGACATGCCGGATCGTTTATTTACAGAAGTGATTGCGCGCATTCCTGCCAACCTGTTTCTGCGCGGTCAGCCTGCGGCGGCGGTCGAAGCCGCCCATCAGGCAGAGGCTTTGGCCAAACTGAATCCGAAACGCCTGGCGGCGGTCGCCGGGTTCTATCTCTTAGTCGAAGATGCAAACGAAGCCGGTCGCCTGGCTGAATTAGCAACGCAGGCCGGGCCGGACTCAGCCGTAGCGCACCAGGCGCTGGGCGAGGCTCGGCATATCGCTCTGCGCCTCGACGAAGCCGAAAGCGAATTCGCGCGCGCGTTGGCGCTGGATCCAAAATCCTCGGCCGCCAGAATCGCGGTGGCCGACATGAAGCGCGCGGCCGGCAAGTTTGCAGCAGCGTTGGCCCTATATCGCGAGCAGTTGCAAATCGATCCGACCAGCAATGCGGCGCGCGCCGGCGTGGTGGTTTCGCTCCTCGAGTTGGGTAAGAAGAGTGAGGCCGACCAGGAACTCAACAACGCTTCAAAAGATAAAGATTTGGCGCGCAATCTTCAGTTGTTGGTGGGAGCGGCCTACTGGTTTCTGGCGCATGACGATCCGGCTCGCGGGCTCGAGTTGGCGAACAAGGCAGTGGCGCTCGAGCCAAGATACGCCTGGGCCCAGATTGCGTTGGCGCGCGCGCTGATCGCCGACAAACGCCCGCAGGATGCCGAGCGATCTCTGCGCTTTGTGCGCCAATTCAGTCGCTTCCCGACCGTTCATTACGAACTAGCCAACCTGCTCGCGACGCTGGGATTGTTTGACGAGGCTGCGGCTGAACTCGCGCAGGCCTTCTCTCTGAAGGGCGGACAAATCGAGACCATGCTCGCTGGCCGCACTGCCGCGCGGGCGGCCGGCTTTACGGAATTGCTGGCTCCTGAGCGTCTGGCAGTGATCTATCAATCACGGCCGGTTGACACGGAAGCGAATGCCAGGATGCTGAAAGCACTGCTGGCTCTGAACACTGCTTTGAATCAGCCGGAAGGCAACGCTCCGAACGAAGACGAATTAATCGCCATCGCCAGGGACTTCACCGCCGGTGATGATGCGATGCGAACGTTCCGTCAGATATACGTCGCCGAAAGGTTCTTGAGAAAGAACGTAACGCTTTTGACAGTGATCGATTTGATGGACCAGGCCACCAGCGGCGTCGAAGCGGCGCTGAGTGCGCCGGCCGCGACCCTCGCCGTGCAGCCTGACGAGTACAGCGACATTCGTGCGCGTGCGTTGGCCCAGGGTGGCACGCCGCGGATTCCCGATGCGCCGCGCGACGCACTCTCGGGTCTCTTGCGTGGACGCATCGAAGATCTCGCGGGCATGGCGCTGTTCAAGATGGACAAATCTAATGAAGCGGTGGCCCGTCTGCGACGCGCGGTAAACGCCGCGCCCGAAGGCACCCCGCTGTGGCGTTCGACGCTATGGCATCTCGGCGCCGCACTCGAAGCCACCGGCAAGAACGATCAGGCGCTGCTCTATTACATCAAGAGTTACCTTGCCGGCCCTCCCGATCCCGCGCGGCGCTCAGTGATCGAAAATGTTTACAAGAGGGTCAATGGAACGTTGGAAGGACTCGATGACAAGATCGGGCCGGGGTTTGCCACAGCAACCGCGACGCCGGGAGCAAGTCCGGCGCCCACACCTTCACCTACCCCGTACTAGTCGTTGGTCTCGTAAGTAATTCAAATGGCCTACAAGCCCTTCCTTTGTAAGGAGCTGGCTCACAATAGACGCCCCTCCCCGGCGAAACCATGCCATCCGGAAACCGCAGTCGAACGAGTGAAGGTTGCCGAAGTTGTAATGTTGTTTGCTGACCCGGCGTTCCTTTGCATTTCTCTAATTTACGTAGGTAAGCGAATGCGCTTGACGAAATCAAATCTGGGAGTATAGTGGCCTCATTGACTGGCTCCTTACCCCCCATCACCGGATGTCTCGGTAATCCAGCCTTCAGCGCAACTTCTTACTCAGAGGAGGGATTCAATGAAAAGCAGCAGCATCCTTATGACCCGAAAGAGTCTTTCTCATCCGATCTGGGCGTTCATGACTAGCGTGATCCTTGCGACACTTGTTTTTGTAATGCTGCCCGCGCATGGCAAGGGCCAACAGGGAAAGGAACGAGCAGTACAAATCACGACATACAAGAATCAGCCGGTCGATATAGTGGCAGTGAAAGTCAAAGGCGTTCCAGTAAACTCCGATCAAAAGTTTGCCGGCGACCGCGATTGGTTCAACGGCATGACTGTCACTCTCAAGAATGTCTCCGACAAGCCAATGGTGTGGGTCACGATCTTAGTGCTGGCTTACCAGGAAAAAGATGGAAATCGCATGAAAACAAGCGATGGCAGGGACTTGGCCGTCGGGACTCAGTTGATGTACGGCGTGCGGCCGCTCGACCCTGGTGAGCCCCCGCTGCCCTACAGCGCTACACCGCTGATGCCCGGCCAGACCGCGGACCTGTTCCTCACCGAGGTCTACCGCGAGCAACTCTCCTCGCTTCTCAGGAAGAGCGATTCGTCGACAGACATCTCTGAACTCAACGTAAGGCTGGAGGAAGTCTCCTTCTATGGGGACGACGAAATAAAGTGGCGTAATGGGTTTAAGCGTCGGCGCGACCCGAATAGGCCGGGGGCATGGCTTACCGTGGACGATCCTCCCCGGCTAAACCACGCCGCCCGAAAATGCGCACGTTCTCATTTCCCGCGTCGGGCTTCGCCGGCTAAAATTTTCACACGTAGAGAGGAGGCCGCTCATGTTTAGGTTTCGGTCTAATCTCATTCTTGCGCTGCTCTTTAGCCTGTCTATCGCATCGTCCTCAAGCAGCGGTCAAACCCGGCAGCCCTCGCTTTATAGCTTTCTAATACCCGAGGGATACGTTGGCTGGATAAGAGTCGATTTTGAGGTTCCAGATGCTCCGCCTCTGCCGGTTGAAGGTGACTTCTACATTCTTAAATTCTCTGATACCGGCCGGCTCCAAACTTCTTCGCGCGACATTCAGGGAGGTTGGACAGACCGAGGCCAATTCCTCTATTACTCAACCGAAAGACCTTACCTGTTAAGGTTAAAGGTTGGCGGACCCGATGAGACGCGAATGGTTCATGGGCAGTTTGCTGGTCCAGGCCCCGGACATCCGTACCAATACTATTTCATCGGACCCATAGACGTATTCAACCGAGTTGAAGCCAGCGATCCCAAGACGGCTCCTCGGGAACCCGAAGGGTACCCGAAGGTCGGCCAGCAATCAGTCCTGACCCGCGAAGATCTGATCCGCCTGAAAATCAGAAAGCCCTAAAACCGAGTCGGTCTTCAAAAAAGGAGTACGCAGATGAACCATACCGCCCCCCGTTTCGTCTTCTGCCTTGCCGTGTCGACAATAGGAATAGCAATGTTGGTGGTGACCGGTTTCTCTAATCGAGCCGCAAAAGAGCCCCAGGGTCAAAAGTGGTTTGGATCCCAGCACAAGAAGGACTTAGAGGATCCGTTGGATGAATCCAACGGCCAGAAACTGATTGACTTATTCGCGCGAGAGGAAGTGAAGAACGGACCGGCAGGAGACTGGTTCGTGGCTACCGTTCCTGATCAGACCCAGCAAACGGCGAATCGTGCTCCGGTTTATGTTTACAGCACGGTCACCGCCCTGGCCAGTGGTAATTTATCAAACCTGATTGTGGCGGGCGTGACACTCGTGAATGCTGCGTATCAACCCGTCGAGAGTGTCGCATTAAGATGGTCCGTGATTGATGTTGACAAATCGATTTCGGTGGCTGAAGGCTCAACCGTCCACTTCAAAGTCGACATTGACTCGAGAAGCGGAAGAAAAGTCGAGTGTCCCCATCTTAACTTCGCGAAAATCAGTCGGGAATTGGCCAAGAACGACAGATTGAACGGTAACTTTAAGTTGATGGTTGGGGTGGGTTCGGTCCGCTTTGCCGATGGCACTGTCTGGACCGACACGGATGTAAGGAAGTTTAGTCACTCCGTCCGTTCTAGTGGGAGAGCAGTACCCACCCAAGATTACTGTCCAGATACGTATTGTGGAACGGGTACTCCTACCAGGTGGCAGTGTTTGGTGAATCATATAGGATACCAGGGGTGGCGTTGTCATTTGTATGCTTGCCACGAAGACCCCACGAATCACGTGACGTACTGCTATTGCGATATGCAGCTGTGCAGTGACACGTGTTCATTTACTCAGGCGGACGTAGACAGTTGTCAATCGCAACAGTGTCACATTTATAACGAATGGTTTTGCACATGCGACGATCATACCGGTATCAATTGCCCTCCGCCGTCACCTACACCGACGCCGGAGCCAACGCCCACTCCGACACCAACCCCACCGAGCGGTTGCTATCCCACTACTTGGGATCTGTGGGTTTGTCCTGATTGGGACTACGACCGTTGCGAGTGTCCGGGTGGGATCGAAGGGTCGCCAGTCATGATTGACGTGCTCGGCAATGGATTTGATTTGACAGATGCGAGCGGCGGCGTCAATTTTGACTTGAATAAGGACGGCATCGCCGAGCGGCTGTCCTGGACGGCCGCCGGCTCCGATGATGCTTTCCTGGCGTTGGATCGCAATGGCAACGGCATGATCGAGAATGGTGGTGAGCTGTTCGGCAATTTTACTTCGCAGCCGCGGCCACCGGCCGGTGAGCGCCGAAACGGATTCCTGGCTCTGGCCGAGTACGACAAGCCGGCGAGGGGCGGCAACGGTGATGGCGTGATCGATCGTCGAGATGCCATCTTCGCATCTTTGCGACTATGGCAAGACGCCAATCACAATGGAGTGTCTGAACCGTCAGAGTTGCACACGCTGCCAGGTGTTCGGGTTGACTCTGTCTCGCTCGACTACAAAGAGTCCAAGCGCACTGACCAGTACGGCAACCAGTTTCGCTATCGCGCCAAGGTTGACGACGCGAAGCACGCGCACGTTGGCCGCTGGGCCTGGGACGTCTTCCTGCTGAGTCATTGACGGCGGAACAACCGGATTCACCTGAACACTCAAACACCCGCGGGCCCCTGCGAGCTTGCGGGTGTGTTGTTTTTAGCGTGAAGTAATCGAGCCCTCCCTCACGCGGTAGGGCTACTGCCTAGATCGATGAGCCCTCGCTGACGGTCGGGCTACTGCCCCAGATCGATGAGCCCTCCCTGACGGTCGGGCTACTGCCCCGTCTTTGCCGCGGTCCGCGCCGGCTTGCCATCCGCGTCGTACTCTTCGACGGTGCCGAACTTGGCGAGTATTTCTCTGGTCTTCGTCGCGTCGCCGACTGCCACGATTTGCAGGTGGCCCAGGTCGATGTACTTCTGTGCGACGCGCTGGACGTCGTCGACGGTAATTGATTCGACCTTCTGCGGGTAAGTGTCCCAGTAGTTGGCCGGCAGGTTATACAGCTTCTGCGTGATGATGTTCTGCAGCCGTCCCGCCGGATTCTCGAGCGACAGCGCAAAGCCACCCACGATTGAACGCTTGGCGTTCTCTAATTCGTTCGCCGAAACTTTTTCGTTGCGGATGCGATTGAATTCGCTCATGAACTCGCGCAACGCGCCTTCGGTCGCATCGGTGCGGACCGGAGCATTGGCCACGAACGTGCCGCGATACTTCGAGCTGTTAAAGTTGCTGCTGACTGAGTACGCGTAGCTTTTGTCCTCGCGAATGTTCAGGAACAGACGCGAAGAGCCGCCGCCGCCCAGGATCCGATTCATTACCGCCAGCGCGGCGTAATCCGGATCAGTGCGTTCGATTCCCAGCGCGCCAATCTGGAAAACCGTCTGGACTGAGCCGGGCCGATTGATCAGGTAAATTTTCGAGGCTGATTGAGCCGGCGCTGCCGGTATCACCGTCTTCGGCGCCGCGCCACTCTTCCAGTCACCGAACGCGCCCTCGAGCTTCGGCAGAATTTCTTTGAGCGTCACGTCACCCGCAATCGCGATCATCGCATTGTTGGGGACGTAATTCTCATCGTGAAATCGCATCAGATCGGCCGGCGTCAGTTTCCTAATCCCGTCGGCGGGCGGTAGGACGAGCGATGCCGGATGAGTTCCATAGATCGCCTGGTTCAGACGCTCCTGCGCCAGAAAAGTAGCCGAGCCCCGAATTTGTCCCTGGGACGAGACGGTGCGTGATTTGTATCGCTCGACTTCGTCAGTTGCGAATTTCGGGGTGCGGATCACCTCCGAGAAAAGCGCGAGCACCTGATCGAAATTCTCCACCAGTCCGGCCGACGTGACGCTGGTAGTGAACGAGGCCAGGCCCGAGTTGGCGCCAATTGTAGCGCCGATAGTATCCAGTTGTTCGGCCAACTCGCGGCTGGTATGTTTCGCCGTGCCTTCACGCAAGAGCGTGGCGGTGGCTCCCGCCAGTCCATGCAGGTCCGCCGGATCCGAAAGTCCGCCGCTCATCACGACCATTTCCATCGAGAAGGTTGGCACGCGATGGTTTTCCAACACGATCACGCGCAAGCCATTCTTTAGCGTCGCCTCTTCTGCTTTAGGCAGTTTGACCCGCAGGATTTCTTTGTTAACCGGAGCGCGGCCTTTGAGTACCGCGCCTTTCATGGTTCCGGTTTGCGGGGCCAGCGGGTCCTGCGCGCAAATCGTCGTGGCAAAAGAAGCGATGGCCATCACCGCCGTCAGAAATTTCATTTTGTTGGTTGCAGTGTTTTTCATTGATCCATTCTCCTCTTACTGCGAAACGTTCGGCTGCATTGCGCCGGGTTGCGGTCCGCCTCGGCCTCCGCCTTTCGGAACGGTGATGACAACGGTCCGATTGGTCGGCGCCAGATACTTGTTGGCGACGCGCTGCACGTCTGCTGTGGTGACGGCGGAAACTTTGTCGAGCCGGGTGTTGATGAGGTTGGGATCGCCATAGTAAACGGCGTACTGTCCGATCGAATTGGCGCGGGACAGAGAGCTTTGCAATCCATTAATGAAGTTTCGCCGCGCGCCGTTCTTGGCTTTCTGTAACTCCCAATCCGCAATCGGCTCTTTCTGTAGCCGCGCAATCTCTTCATAGATCGCTGCTTCGACATCCGCAGCTTTCGCGTTGCCTCGCAAAGTAGCAGTCAAGTAAAAGCCGCCCACGCCGCGATTTTCCTGGGCGCGGGCATTGATGGCCGTAACCATTTCTTTCTCTCGCACAAGTTTCTGGTAGAGACGAGAACTCGAGCCGCCGCCGCCACCGCCAAAACCACCGCCGCCACCCAGCGCGTTGGCCAGGACTTGCAACGCATAAAAGTCGGCGGTGTTCCCGGGCAAAGTTTTGTAAGCGATGGCCACGCGCAGCGCGCGCGCCAATACGTCGTCAACCGAAGTGCGACGCTCAGCTTTTTGTTCCGGCTCGGTCATATCAACCGGCGGAGGATCCGGCTGACGCGGAATATTCTCGAAATACTTTTTGATGGTTGCCAGTGCGTCGGCCGTTTTGAAATCGCCCACCAGGGTCAGCACCGCGTTGTTGGGTGCGTAGTACATTTTGAAGAATGCCTGCACGTCGGCAACCGAGGCCGCATTCAGATCAGTCATCGATCCGATCGTGTCGTGCTTATAAGCAAAGTTGTCGTACATCAACTCCTGCTGGATCTCTCCGCTCTTGCCGTAGGCAGCGTTGTCCAGACCAATGCGGCGCTCTTCCTGCACCACGTTGCGTTGGTTGTCCAGGTTCTCCTGGTTAACCGCGAGGCTGCGCATGCGATCTGATTCAAGATACAGCGCCAGGGCGAGCTGATTTGACGGCAACGCCTCGAAATAGTTAGTGCGATCTTCGTTGGTCGTGCCGTTCATGGTGCCGCCGTTGTTTTGGATGAGCATGAAATGCTCTGACTTGCCCACGTTTTCTGAACCCTGAAACATCATGTGTTCGAACAGGTGCGCAAATCCGGTGCGGCCTTCTCGCTCGTTGCGCGAGCCGACATTGTATGTAACGGCGACGGCAATGACTGGTGCCGTGTGATCTTCGACGGTGATCACGCGCAGGCCATTTGCCAGGCGCGTGTCTTTCAAATCAACGTGAATGCTGCGACCGGTCTGGGCCAACGCGGTGCCGGCCAACGCGAAGAGAACCGTCGCGCTGAGAAACTTTTTGTGCAGTCTCATACAATAAAACTCCTGTTTAGAATCGAGCAGTAGAACTGCGGATTGTTTGGTTCGAACGAAGAGCCCTGGCTGGCAGTCCCTCGCAGGCGTGTCGGAAAGCGAAACGAAGACTGAATCTAGTCGCCCCTGCACGACCTGTCAAGCAACGAATGATTCCCGGTCTTAAGCTTTAGTAACGCAGACTGTTGGTTAGCGGTTACGGCTAATTGGATTCAATGCACCATGCGTTTTTTCATGACTCCGCCGCTGGCGTCAGAAATCGCATGAACCACAACGAAGGCGTCGACGTCCAACTCTTGGACAATTTTCCTGACCTTGGCTATTTCCAGTCGAGTCACGACGCAGAATAGGATGTCCTGCTCGATTTCAGTCATACCGCCGCGCCCTTTGTAAATGGTCACGCCGCGTCCGACGTTATGGAGAATTGCCTCTCTGATCTGCTCGCTTGCCGATGAAACGATGGTAATACCTGTATGTTCTTCGATGCCGTGCAGAATGAAATCAATCGTTTTGGACGCAGCGAAGTAGGTGAGGATAGAGTAAAGCGCCGATTCGATTCCGAGGAAAAACGCCGCCGCCAAAAAAATGAAGATGTTCAGGATGAGAATGACGTCGCCAACCCTTAAGAGGTGGCTGGTCTTGCTGATGAGCAGCGCGGCGATTTCGGTTCCGTCCAGGACGGCTCCGCCGCGGATGGCGAGACCAATTCCCGCGCCGATGAAAAAACCTCCAAAGACTGCGGTGAGCAGCTTGTCAGGCGTGACATCTGGATATTTCACGAAGGCCAGACAGAGGGAGAGGCCGGCAATCGCCAACGCACTTTTCACCGCAAACTTCCGTCCGATCTGGCGGTAACCGACGGCGACGAACGGAAGGTTAATGACCAGGATCCAGACGGACAGAGGGAACCTGACCACGTCGGCGAGTAACATCGAGATGCCCGTTACGCCACCATCAATGAAACGGCTGGACATCAGAAAACCTTTCAGTCCCATGCCGGCGGAAAAGATGCCCGCAATGATCAGCGCGATATTAAGGGACTCACGGGCGAGCTTTTTGATGACCGGCTTCATGACTCTTAGATTAGTTCATTGGGCCTGAACCCTCAAAAAGGTAACACAGGGGTCCTTTTCACGCGGCAGGCGGCAACCGCATAACTGTTCCGGCCATCCAAGCCGACGCCCAAGGTGCTATAGGGCTCTGTTCGACAAACTTCAGTTTGTCGCAAAAGACGACAAGCTAAAGCTCGTCGGACATCAAACGGAATCAATGCTAACCGCCCGCACTGGCGGGCAAGTGATACGTCGAACTATAATGCTGTTCATCGAATCGATTGCCGCTATGCTTAGACCAAGTCTGCTCTCCTGTCGCATCTCTAAGATCTCAAACTTGAGATTTCAAATCGCCGCGCTGGCAATTGTTCTGGGTTTCTTCGGATCAGCAGCGCGCGCGCAAACCGTTCCCGGATCTCGCTACGATGTAAGTAACTATCGCATCGAGGTCCAGTTGAGTCCCGACGAGCACACGATGCGTGCCGGCGCGGACATTACGTTTGTGCCGCAGGATGCCACGCGTTCCGTTGTTTTCGAATTGAACGGATCGTTGCATGTGGACAGCGTCGAGAAAGATGGCAAGCCGCTGACCGGGTTCGTGCAGGACGCGGTGGGCGCCGGCGCACTCGGTCCGAATGTGCGGATCGATCTGGGCCAGGTCGTGCCGGCGGCCCAGCCGGTGACTATTCGAATTCGTTGGAGCGGGGCGCTGACTTCTCCTGAAGGTGGGCCGCTGGCGAACAAGCGACTGGCGTATGTCGGTCCCGAAGGTTCGTATCTGATGTATGCGTCGCGCTGGTTTCCGTTCCACGACTATGCGGCGGACCGAGCCACGTCCGACATCACTGTCATTGTGCCCACGGGAATGCAGGTCGGCGGCATTAGCGACGAACCGGTCACGCCGCAGGTTGATAAGACCGGCACCACGCGCTTTCGTTTCGTCAACAAACAACCGGTGCTGATCGGAAATTTTGTCGCAGGTATGTACGTCGTCAAATCGCTGCGCATGGGCAAGTACGAGTTGCAGTTTTTTGTTAAGCCAGGCAGCGAGAATCGGATTAGCAACTACGGCGAATTGATGGGCCGGGCACTGGAGTTTTATACCAGCGAGTATGGCGCGCCGGCGTTCGGATCGCGTTTGGTAATTGCGCAAACCGACGACGAGACGATGGAGACTTATTCGGGTCCGGGAATTCTCTTTCTCGCTTCGAAATTCTTCGATGCCGCCAGGCCCGCTTCGGAGGACCGCCTGACGCGTGAGGTCGCATATCAATGGTGGGGCCAGACCGTCGGGTTGAAGTCTTTCGACGATTCGTGGATTTCGCAGGGTCTGGCAGAGTGGAGTGCCTTCGCCCTCCGCGAATCTATGCTCACCGGCGCGCAGCTGGACGCCGCCCAGCGCGAAGAGCAGGAACGCGCGCTAACCTTTGAACAGACTTCGTCGATCGTGAGAGCACCGTCCGCATTGGATGATCAGTCCGCGGCTTACCAGTCGATTGTGTTCTACAAAGGGGCGATGGTCTTTCGCATGTTGCGCGAAACGATGGGTAAGGATCAATTCCATCGCCTGATGCAAAAGTTTGTCGAACAGTTTAGGAACAAGAGCGCCTCGATCGATGATTTCGAACGACTGACCTCGCAGGTAGCCGGTAAGAACATGCGCTACTTCTTCGCGCAGTGGGTCGAAGGGACGGGCGTGCCGGAGTTCAGCGTTGATTATCAGATCATTCGCACGCGGGCAGGGAAGTTTCGCACCCGCGGAACTGTGCGCCAGAACTTCGAGAATCTGCACCTGCCTGTCGAGTTGACCCTGCACTCAGAAGGCGACTCGCAAACCAAAGTATTGTATCTGGACGGCCGCAGCGAAGATTTTGATTTCGAGTCAAACGGCCAGCCGATTAACGCCGAAGTGGATCCCAACGACAAAATCTTGCGCATTTCCGACGAACTAAAGGTTTCGATCGTGGCGCGTCGCGGCATCGAGCTGTTTAAGGAAGGCCAGTACGCTGAGGCGCAACAGCAACTGGAATCGGCGCTCAAGCTGGATCGCAACAACGCCTGGATTTATTACAATCTGGGCCTGGTTTTCTTCGAACAGAAAAACTGGCAACTGGCGCTCGACAATTTCCAGGCGGCGATAGACGGAGTCAGCAGCAAGGCCGCATGGATCGAAACCTGGGCCCACATCAAACGGGGCAACGCCTACGATGCGAAAGGCGACCGGAACAAAGCGGTCTATGAATACAACCGAGCCATCGCGTCCGGCAGCGACTATGACAACGCGCAAGCAGTAGCAAAGAAGTTCATAAGTATCCCATTCGATCCCAAGGCTCCCGCCGAGCAAGCCCAGAACGGGCCGGGCGGATTTTAGGCCAGCCGCGTTCACGCGGCTTCCGCGCAAGGGTTACTGGGCCAGCCGTTTTACGGCTGGGTTCGTGCTACGACAGAAATGACTGGCCCGCTTCAAGCGGGCTTTTCCATTTTCGGCCAGCGCTTGATTCGTATGCGCGCTAATCTAGAATCGGAGGGGCGTTGCGAACTTGATTTTCGCACTTCGTGATCAGGAAACGTGACAAGATCCTCGCCCCGATGTAATCTTGCCATATGAGCACCGTAGCGAAGATCCGAGCCGAGATCGAAAAGCTTACGCAGAGCGAACAGCGTGAACTTGCGCAGTGGTTCGCCGAGATGCAGGCCGATGCGTGGGATGCCCAGATCGAAGAAGATATTCAAGCCGGGCGGTTGGATCGTTTGATTGTCCAGGCTGAGGCTGATATCGCGGCTGGACGTACGAAGCCTCTTGATGAAGTCCTCGACAACGGCTGAATTTTGGGAGTGTTACTCTCGGCTGCCTCCCCATATCAAACGTTTGGCGCGTAGGACCTATAGGACCTGGGCCCAAAATCCCTATCACAAGTCGCTTCATTTCAAGAAGATCGCCGCGTCTGGTCCGCGCGTATCGGATTGCATTATCGGCGCTCGGGTTGATGAAGGAAGATATGGTCGAGTGGTTTTGGATCGGAGCCCATGATGAGTACGAAAGAATCTTGAGCTCTGGCACGATGCAATAGTTTGTCCAACCCCGAATCAAAATGCGAACCGCCGAATCAAATTCCCAATCTCGTCAGCTGAAGCCTGAACAAGCTGCGGCCGCGCACACGCTCGACTGTCACCTCTCGGTCACCGCCGGCCCGGGCTCGGGCAAGACTTTCGTGCTGGTCGAGCGCTATCTCGAGATTCTGCGCACCAAAAAAGTTTCTGTCGACAACATCGTAGCCATCACCTTCACCAACCGCGCGGCGAACGAAATGCGCCAACGGATCCGTGAAAGGATCGATGCATTGTTACGAGCGACTTCCGGTAACGAACGTCAGACGTGGCTGCGTCACAAGCGGGCCCTTGAAGGCGCCGTCATCACGACCATCCACGGGTTCTGTTCTCGCCTGCTGCACGAATTTCCCGTCGAGGCCAATATCGATCCGCAATTCATGCTGCTGGACGAGCATCAGGCCGCGATGCTGCTCGAATCGGTCGTTGAGGAAGCTCTGACCGACGCCATCCATAATGATGAAAAAATAGTTCAGTTGGCGCAGGGCGCGGGTCGCGCCGCTTTGGCCAATGCCCTGGTGGAACTGCACCGCAAGTACCGTGGTGAAGGGTTGTCGCTGCAGGCTATTGAGAAACTGACTGCCGCGAACCACGCTTCTCGAGCAGACTACATCTCGGCGCTAAAGGAACTGGACCAGCGCATGCTCAATCTGATCTCGGCGCGCCGCTTGTCGAAAGGCGCCGAAGAAAAGCGAATCAAAGCTAAACAGGAGTGGCCTTCTTTACGGGCGATCCTGGCGGAACCACCGACGGAGAAAACTGTTGCCGCCTATTGTCAGGCCATCGAGGATTTCTGGGACGCAAGACCGCGAAAAGACAGCACGCCATTTGTCGCACCGATCGATGAAATGCTCTGGGGTGACGACTCGTCTACTAGTGAGCGGCTTCGCGGCCGAGTCCCGACCACGGGTTTCGATCTGCTTGCGAAAGATTACTCTTTGGCGCTACTCAAACTGCTGCGCGAGGTCGATCGCCGTCTGGATAGCGAAAAGCAACGTCTCTCAGTGCTCGATTTCGACGACTTGCAACTGCGCGCCCTGAAGCTTTTGGAGCTGCCGGAGGTGATCAGCCGCGGCACTGAGCGTTATCGCTTTTTCCTCGTCGACGAATTTCAGGACACCAATAGTCTGCAGCGCGACCTGATGACCAGGCTGGCACTGATACGCGGCGCCAATCTGTTCATTGTGGGCGATCGCAAACAATCCATCTACGGCTTTCGCGGCGCGGATGTCGATGTCTTTAGCGAGATGACCACGGCCATTGAAGAGGCCGGAGGTACGCAACAACCGTTGCACCTGAATTTTCGCAGCCAGCCGCCGTTGATTGATTGTTTCAATTTCCTATTCGCCAAAATATTCCAGGCGCGCAACGAAGTGCCAAAGGCCGCCCTAGGGCAACTTGGCTATGTTAGTCATGAGGCAGGCATTGCCGAGCGTCCCGCTGAACACGAACCACCTCTGGTTGAATTGATGGTCAGCGCCCTGCCGGAGAGCAGCAGCGCCGCGAACGAATCAGAAAGCGAGTCTGAGGGCGCCGCGGAAGACCGCGATCCTCTGGGCGCGCAGGAACGTGACGCTGAGCAGATCGCCGCACGCATTAGATCGCTCGTTAGTGGCACAGACTTCAGTCTGTGGGACCAAGCTTCCCCAGACTTAAGTCTGGGCCGCTTCAAATACGGCGACATCGCCATCCTGCTGCGTGCCTTCACCGGCGTGTGGACGTACGAGAGTGCGCTGCGCCGTGCTGGCATTCCTTATTTAACGGTGCAGGGGAAGGGTTTCTATCAGCGTGAAGAGATCACCGATCTGATTCAACTGCTGCGCTTTCTCGATAACACGACCGACGAATTAGCGCTGGCCGCAGTGCTGCGTTCGCCGCTGGGCGGAATCTCTGACAACGCACTGCTGGCGTTGCGTTGCGCGCCGTGGATGGGTGAAGACGGAAGTCCGGAGCGCCTGCACCGTCGCAATCTGCTGCGCGCGTTACGACACCGTCGGGAGATTCAGTTCATCGACGAAGACGATCAGGTCGCGCTGGATCGCGTCGCACCTCTTTTGGAGGCACTTATCGCGCGGCGAAATCGCTACGGCATTGCTGAGCTCTTGCGCCACGCCGTGTCTGCGTCAGAATTCATGACGATCATCGCGGCGAACTTCGATGGCGCGCAACGCGTCGCCAATGTCGAGAAACTTTTCCGCCTGGCTGAGCAGTTTGAAAAATCCGGTCACCTGATTCGCGACTTTGTGCGCTTCGTGGAAGAGTTTGAAGCCATTGGCGGGCGCGAAGGCGAAGGCCAGATGGACGAGTCAGCCAACGTCGTGCGTTTGATGACGATTCATCAGGCCAAGGGCCTCGAGTTTCCCGTAGTGATCATTCCCGACCTGCACCGCGAACCAATCCGCCGCGAAGCGTCATTCATTCTTGATCGGCACAAGGGCATGACCGTACGCATTCCCGATGGACGCGGGCAGACGGTGCGCGGAGCGCTCTTCAATGAATTGCGTCAACGTAATCGCTGGCGCGAAGAGTTCGAAAGCATGCGCCTGCTTTATGTCGCCGCGACCAGGGCCAGGGACCGCCTGATTTTTTCCGGCGCGGTGACTCAGAAGGATCTGAAGAATCTAACCAGGACAGATCGCGAGCAGTGGCTGGCGTGGATCTGGCAGGCGCTCGAGTTGGACGAACACGCGCAGAGCGGGATGTTGGAGTTGGGAGACAACGTGCAGGTCCGGCTAACTGTCGATCGTGAGCGTCAGGGTCTCTGGTCGTCGAGTCCAACTGCTCCGATCGTGACTGAGGAAGGGCCGACCATCGACCTTTCGCGGCCATTCGCGGAATTATTTCCTTTGCTGGGAGAAGTCCCGCCTGAGCCGGGACAGGTGTTGCGCCGTTTCAGCGTGACGCAACTGATAAACTTTCAACGGTGCGCGCGGCAATACTATTTCGATCGCATGTTGAAGGCGCCGGGCAAGGAAGAGCGCGCCGTCTGGAACGACGCCGAAGCCCCCGAACCGCCCGCTAATCTCACCGCCACGTTGAAAGGCGCGGTCATTCATCGCTTCTGCGAAACCTTTCGTGAGGGCGATGATGCCGCGACGCGCTTGCGCACAAGCTTCGAGGAGGTCGTGGCGCAGCGGCAGTCAGAACTCGCCGGGCGCGCTTTCGAAATTGAGCCGGACGAGGCTGTGCGCGACCTGATGCCCCTGGCGCAAAACTATCTGAAGAGTGAAGTCTTTCAGCGCGTGTCGCACGCGGGCCGTGTCAATGCCGAAGTTTCGCAGACCGCGATTCGCCATCCGGAGACGGAGCCCGGACTCTGGAGCGAGCTAAGGTTCCGGCTGCGCCGCCCTCTGGGAATTCTCACCGGCACGATCGACAAACTCCTGATCACTCCCAGCGGTAATGGCGAAGGCTTTGATGTTGAGATAATTGATTTCAAGACCAACCGGTTTCGCACGCCTTCGCACCAGGTTGCCAAACAGACGCAGACCGCTGCTGCGACCGCCACACTTTTGCTGGTTTCGAAGCCAGTCGCTACACCCCTAACTGAGATAAGGTCGCAACCGGCGCAGGCCCTCTTTAACTTCGACGCCGTTGCCGAAGAAGTGTCCGCAAATGTGGTAACGACCGCAGACATCCCTGCTTCGGACGCGAACCTTTCGGTTACCGAACAGGCTGAAACTGTCGCGCGTGACTATCAACTGCAAATGCAATCGTATGCGTTGGCGTTGCGCGAACTGCTCGAAGTCAGAACCGGGAGCGGTAGCGACCGGGTCATAGACTCGCCATGGAATCCAGGGCTCAAGATTAACACCCTGCGCGCCACGCTGCACTTTATCGATCCGAACATCGAGATCAGTTTGCCGGCCGCACTCCTGGATCAGGAGGTCTGCGTGCGCGCGATTGACGACGCCATACTCTCTATCTCGACACTTGACGGCACGCTCGACGCGGCGCTCTTTCCCCCTCTCCCTGCAACTCACTGTCGCATCTGCAACTTTCTTGAGTTATGTTCAGCGGGGCGCGATTGGCTGAACCGATAGTTTTGGAGTGCGGCCCACCCGAAACATTGGCCAATTCACTCAACTTCGCGTATAAACCTTCGCGCGGAGGTCAGCTACGAAATGGTTACCGTGAAATCGTTCGATGGCGGAGAGTTTGACGCATACATGGCGTTGCCCGCCGGTGGTTACGGCCCGGGCATGGTCGTCTTGCAGGAAATCTTTGGCGTCAATGAATTCCTACGGAACGTTTGCGACTGGTACGCGGCGCATGGGTTCGTTGCGATCTGTCCCGATCTGTTTTGGCGGCAGGAGCGTGGCGTTGAACTGACTGACCAGACGGAAGCGGGATGGCAGAAAGCGTTTGAACTTTACCAGGGTCTGGATGAGCGCGCGGCGGTCGAGGACTCAGCGGCCACGCTTGAGTTCCTGCGCCAGCATCCGGCGTGTACCGGCAGAGTCGGTGCGGTGGGTTTTTGTCTCGGGGGCAATCTCGCCTGGCTCCTCTCGGTTCGCTTCAAGCCGGATTGTGCCGTCGGTTATTACGGCGTCGGTATTGAGAAGACTCTAGACGAAGCAAACAATCTCAGCTCGCCTTTGATGCTACACATTGCGGGGAAAGACAAGTTCTGCCCAACGGAAGCTCAGCAGCAAATTCACGAAGTCCTCGATCCAAATCCGTTGGTAACGACTCACGATTACCCGGAACATGATCATGCTTTTGGCCGGCCCGGTGGGGAGCACTATGATGCTGGTGCAGCCGAACTGGCGAATCTGCGCACGCTGGAATTCTTTGTGCGCAATCTGACAGGCGAGGGACTGGCGACCGCGCAAAAGACGCTCTCTGATCGGTGGGACGAACACGTCAAGTATGAATTTGCGACACGAGATACCGAAGACACTCTGGAGACGATGGTGACCGATGCTTACGTAAATCATGTTCCGGTCATGACCGGCGGCGTGGGCCACGATCAACTGCGCGAGTTTTACTCCAAACGTTTCATTCCGCAGATGCCGCCCGACACTTCGATGACGCCGGTCTCGCGCACCATTGGAATTGATCGGGTCGTAGATGAAATGGTGTTTGAATTCACGCACACGATTAAGATGGACTGGATGTTGCCCGGCGTGGCGCCGACCGGCAAACACGTGAAGATCCCGCTGGTCGTGATCGTTCACTTTCGCGACGGCAAGCTGGCGCACGAACACATCTATTGGGACCAGGCGTCAGTGCTGGCGCAACTCGGTTTAATCGAGACAGCAAAGCTTCCAGTTGCGGGTGTCGAGACGGCTGAGAAGGTACTCAATCCGAGTTTGCCGTCGAATGAATTGATGCGGCGGTGACGGAGAAGAGGTGAAGGTCAGTGGAATGCGGAGCCGATGAGGATGAAGTCATCTATGAAGCGGCGTTCGAAGTCAAGAGGTTTTAAGTCCAGACTTCGGCCGGGACGCCGCGGCGCCTGGCTTGGTTGATATTTCGTTTGAATGCTCTTTGACATGAGACTGTTAGTTTTTAGTTTACCGCCG
>DATHHW010000076.1:0-7351 GCA_035317005.1 Pyrinomonadaceae bacterium
ACCGAGGCCGAAAGGAGGAGTCCAACGATTCCGATCATTCCCAGGGTCAATGCGCGGCCATGAAGAAAAGTGCGCGCCGTCGTGCCCCAAATGCGATTCAAGGCACGTTCGAGAACCGCAAAAACCCACGACCCCGCCCACAAGACAACGACGCCGCAGGTGATCATTACGCCCGTGCTGATGCCTGAGAGAGAACTAATCGTGGCGCGCAAAAACTTTCCCGAACCCGGATAGACCTGAACTATGTGAGTGATCATTTCGTTGCCGGCCGCGATGCGATTGCTCAAAGCCAGCAGCAACAAAAGCGCCGGAAACAAAGTCATTAGCCCGAAGTAGCTCATCGCCGCCGCCGACGTAAACAAATCGTTTTCATGAAACTGATGAACGGCGTGCGCAATCATCCCTCGCCACGGCGAACGGTTGCGGACTCCGAATGAATGACGTGAAAAGCGCTTCATAACAAAATCTGTACTTTGATCTTCGTGCTTTGTACTTCGCTCGCCTTTAACTTCACCGGTTCGTCCACGAAGAAGAACAAAGTACAAAGCTCAAAGTACAAGCACCCTATACAGAATCAAACAAACTCGGCCGTTGTTGTCCGGTCTTGATTCCAAAATGTTGATAAGCAAGTTGGGTTGCCATGCGGCCGCGCGGCGTGCGATTGAGGAAGCCTATCTGGATTAAGTATGGCTCGATGATTTCTTCGATTGAATCCTTCTCTTCGTGAATCGCCGCCGACAAAGTGCCCACACCCACCGGCCCGCCTTCAAACTTTTCAATAATGGTCAGCAGCAGCTTACGATCCATCTCGTCGAGCCCGTAGGTATCAACTTCCATACGGTTGAGCGCATCGTTTGCCACCGCGTGGGTAATGCGGCCGTCGTAGTCGACTTCCGCATAGTCGCGCACGCGTCGCAACAGACGATTTACAATTCGCGGTGTGCCGCGCGCGCGTCGCGCAATTTCCAGCGAGCCACCTTCGTCAATTTCCACCCCCAGGATCCGCGCTGATCGTTTGCAAATTGTTTCCAGGTCTTCGTGTGGATAAAAATCCAAATGAAAGCCGATTCCAAACCTGCCGCGCAAAGGCGCAGTGATTAGGCCGGCCCGCGTAGTTGCGCCGACCAGGGTGAACTTCGGCAGATCCAATTTGATAGAGCGCGCACCTGGGCCCTGTCCGATGAGCAGGTCGAGACTAAAATCTTCCATCGCCGGATACAGTTTTTCTTCAAGCTGCGGCATTAGTCGATGGATTTCATCGATGAAGAGCACGTCGCCTTCCTGAAGGTTAGTCAGCAGGGCCGCGATGTCGCCGGTCTTTTCAATTGCCGGGCCGGACGTGGAACGCATCTGCGCGCCCATTTCGTTGGCGATGATGTGCGCCAGAGTGGTTTTGCCCAACCCCGGCGGTCCCGTTAACAGCACGTGATCGAGGGCCTCGCGTCGCTTCACCGCAGCCTTAATGTAAACGCGCAAATTCTCTTTGGCCTTGGTTTGCCCGATGTATTCGGTGAGGTGAGTCGGGCGCAGAGAGAGATCGTATTGACGGTCTTCATCCGTTGGGGTCGCGCTTAACGCCTCGGCTGCTCTGGTTGCTTTGGGCATGGGCAGAATTCTGAACGCCTGGGGGCCGTTGGTCAACTTATCCGTGTTCTCCGTGTCTCCGTGGCGTTTATGTTTGAATTTACCACGGAGATACGGAGGACACGGAGAGCGCTAAGATTTTGCCAGCGAGCGCAGGCTGCGGCGCAGGATCAATTCCACCGAGAGCTCGCCGCCTTCATCGATCGCCGTCTTGACGGCTTTCTCGGCCGCCGCTTTTTGATAACCCAGATTTGCCAGCGCGGACATCGCGTCAATGCGCATAGCGTCTTCGGTCGTAGCCGGAGCGCCGCCGCCGGCCTGCGCCGCGAATTCTTCTTCCAGCGCCGGCGAAGACAACGCCGCCATTTTTTCGCGCAGATCAACTACGAGGCGTTCCGCCGTTTTTCGGCCGACTCCCGGTATAGCCACCAGACGGACCAGATTGTTAGTGCGAATGGAGGCGATCATTTCGTCGGCGCTCATTCCGGACAACAATTTGATAGCGAGCCCCGGGCCGACGCCGTTGACTGAGATTAGTTGCAGGAACAGTTCGCGTTCGCGCGCAGTCTTGAAACCGAAGAGTTGAATGACATCCTCGCGCACGTGAGTGTAGATACGAAGCTGCACCGGCGAACCAGCTTCCCCTAATTCATAAAAAGTCGAAAGCGGAATCGCAACTTCATAACCGACGCCGGCGACGTCGACAATAGCCGACGTCGCTTGCTTTGAAAGCAGTGTGCCTGAGAGATGTGCGATCATAAATGACGCCGTCGATTATCGCGTAAGGATTTTTCAATCGCAAACGGTGCTGCTCGCTTTCAACGCGGCGTTGTTGTCACTCACCGGCGTTAGGAGCGTGGTTACAGAACCGCGAGCGGTAGCGACCGGATGCTACACTCAACCTGCGACGTACAATTTCGTGAGGCAAAGACAAAGAGGACGCCGTTGAGTCTTGCATCCGGCGCTACCGCTCGCGGTTATGTACCGGCGCTTCTTTAATTTAAAGGTTCGCCCTGATCGTCCTGAACATACGCACACGCATTGACCAATTGTTCTTCAGTCCAGAGATAGCGTTTGCTTCCGCCGTGAGCCCAAGGGCTTCTTTCACTGTCCCAACACCTCGCTTCTCTGAGTTGGCGGGTTGAGTTCGCTTTGAATGCGTTCAACACGCGATCTGGTTTGCAGTTAGCAGTGACCACCGTGTGAATGTGGTTGGTGCGAACATTGACAGCCCACAGGGACCACTTGCGGATTCCACACGTTTCTCGAATCGCCTGTTCTACAAGCTCACGCTGGCGCGCTATTAGCTCTACCGTTGGTTGCACAAGTGCACTTCGATTATACCGCCATCGTGCCTCATCGGGCGGTAGCGTGGGTGTACCATAAGTATTGTGAAACCGATCGACTGATCCGCGCTTTCCATGTAACCAAGTTCCATAGCTGCGAAACGTGATCAAGTAACCGACGGGAATGTGTTCGTCTCGAAACTCTTTGGGAGGTTTCATTGTCGCCGCTGCATAGGAGTCTGCTTATGGCGACATTATAGTTCAACCGGCCCGGCATTCGCCCGCAAGATTCTTGCTAGTCGTACGGGGGGGTGTTACAGAACCGCGAGCGGTAGCGACCGGATGCCACACTCAACCTGCGACGTACAATTCGCGAGGCAAAGACAAAGAGGACGCCGTTGAGTCTTGCATCCGGTCGCTACCGCTCGCGGTTCTGTAACGAATGCCACCACTTCGTAAACCCACGGCTTTCCGGCGAAGCCTCCCCGGCGTTATACTCTGCAGGCGAGCAAGCGTATGAAGCGGGAAAAGATTTCTGAGCTGACCACCAACCGTCTAAGCGTATACCTGCGTTGCCTGAATGATCTGGCGGCTGCGGGAATCAAGACCGTCTCGTCGCAGGAACTCGCCGAACAATTCAATTTCAATTCAGCGCAGATTCGGAAAGACCTCGGCTACTTTGGCGAGTTCGGCGTGCGCGGCGTCGGTTATTTCATTGACGATCTGCGAGAACATCTGACCAAGATCCTCGGGCTCGATAAGCCGCATCGCGTCGGCATCGTCGGCGCGGGAAGGTTGGGAACCGCGCTGGCCAATTACAACGGTCTTTCAAAATCAAATTTCGCAGTCGTTGCTTTATTCGACAATGACCTGGAAAAGGTAGGCCAACACGTCGGTCCTGATCATATTCCAGTTTATGACGCGAAAAAGATTGCCAGGGTCGTTCGCGAAGAGGGAATCGACGTCTGCGTCATTGCTGTCCCCGCTCGCGTCGCCCAGCGTGTGCTGAATCAAATAATGGCCGCCGATGTGAAAGCAATCCTGAACTTTGCACCGGCAGCGCTGACGGCGCGTTTGGGTGTGAAGGTCAAGACAGTTGATCTGACCACGTCGCTTGAGTCGTTGTCATATTTCCTGGCACGGCCGCAAGCTGCTCGTTTGACTAATGCACGACGCCGGCACTCTCAAATGGAAAAGATTGAAACCAGCGACAGCACGAAGCTCTAGCAGATTGCTGAAAAAAGCAAAATCGCCACGGAGACACAGAGTCACAGGGAAGGGAAGGATTCAGAACCTATCAGAAATGCCAACAAATGCTCACCCTCTTTGTTCTCATCTTTCTCTGTGTCTCCGTGTCTCTGTGGCTACGATTAGTTTTTCATCAGCCTGCTAGCAGATTGCTGAAAATGCTTGGTGCTATGCTCGGCCAACGCTTTTCTGTTGTTTTAGAAAAAGAAAAGAGAGATCGGTATTGGACGAACAAACCGCCAGACGCGACCTCATCCGCATTTGCCATTTGATGTACGAGCGCAGCTATGTCGTTTCGTCAGATGGGAATGTGAGCGTGCGTCTGGATGATGGACGGATTCTGGCGACGCCGACTATGACTTGCAAAGGACGGATGACGGACGACCTGATTGCCGTCACCGATCTCGAAGGCCGCCAGTTGAATGATAGTCGCGCGTCCAGCGAACTGGCCATGCACCTTTTGATTTATCGCGAGCGGCCGGACGTGAAGGCGGTCTGTCACGCGCATCCGCCGCATGGGACAGCCTTCGCTGTAGCGGGTTTGGCGATCGACCAGCCGATACTGTCTGAAGTGATCCTGACGCTCGGCTGCGTGCCCCTGGCGGAATACGGCACGCCTTCGACCGCGGAGTTGACCGACGCGATGCAACCTCTGGTCAAGCATCACAACGCGCTGCTGATGGCCAATCACGGCGCCGTGGCTTACGGATCGGATCTTTGGCAAGCCTTCGATCGTCTGGAGACGCTCGAGCACACGGCCAAGATCGCGATCCTTTCGCGCATTCTCGGAGGCTCGAAGAATCTTTCGCCGGATGCGATCGAAAAACTGATCAATGTACGCGAAGCTGCGGGCTATCTTGACTCAGGCGCGCGCTGTCAGGCTTGCGGTTACTTACATGAAACGACGCTGTCGTGCCCAACCGGCGATCGTCCGGCAGCCCGCACACACTCTTCCTCGACTTCGAACGGGGCAGGGAAGGTGTCACTGACGCGTGAAGAGTTGGTTGAGCTTTTGACTCAGGCAGCTCGCTTAAGAGAATCATAAATCACGCCTCGAATAGTAAGTCCGGCGAAGTTGTCCTATTCTATGGGCGCGCTCGCACCGGCTCCGGTAGGTTAAGAAAGGTCCAGAATGAACAATCTCGTCGTGTACCAGGACAAGTTCGCCGCCAGTGGCCTGAAGGTGTTTGAGCGCGCTATTGAAGAATCGCGCCGCCGAAATCAAAACTATGTTTCGCTCGGGCATCTTCTTATTGCTCTCGATGCCGAGGACGGCGGTTCTTTCAGGTATCTTGTGGGAAAGTTGCGTGCGGACCATGGTCTGACCGCGGATTCGGTTCCGGCCGATAGAGCTGTGGAGAAGCTCATGGAGTGGAGCCCGAAGTACGAGGGCGAGGGAGTCCGCATCGGGCCGGAAACGAAAAACTTCCTGCGGCGAGCCATAAAGATCGCGCAGTCCAACCAGCGCGAGAAAATCGAAGCTGCCGATCTGCTGTCAGCATTTCTACAGATTGCGCCGATACCTTATGTTCGTCCCGATCAAAGTGTGCGCCTTTGATTCGTGAGTTTGATTTGACGATTTACTAACGGTCGAGAATACAGGAGAAACTGAATGCAAGAAGCACTGGGAATGGTCGAGACCAAAGGTCTCGTGGCAATGATTGAAGCGGCGGACGCAATGGTCAAGGCGGCCAACGTGACGCTGGTCGGCTATGAAAAGATCGGCGCCGGCTTTGTAACGGCGATTGTTCGTGGCGACGTGGCCGCGGTGAAAGCCGCGACGGATGCCGGCGCCGCGGCGGCGCGACGAGTTGGCGAATTGGTGAGCGTCCACGTGATTCCGCGCCCGCATGGCAGCGTCGATGATGCGATGCCGATTACCGCCCAGAGCCGCGCATGATCATCGCCCGCATCGTAGGCACAGTCGTAGCCTCGCAAAAGGATCCGCGGCTGGAAGGCAAAAAGCTGCTCATTGTTCGCCCCGTGAATCTCGACGGCACGGACACGACTGGCTATGTCGTCGCCGTCGACACGGTCGGGGCCGGCTTTCATGAGCGCGTGCTGGTCGTCGCCGGATCGAGCGCGCGCCTGGCGCAAAACATGAAAGACGCGCCGGTCGATGCGGCCGTCGTAGGGGTCATCGATACGGTGGACATATCGCCAGAACTCGATGGAGAGTAATGCAACTCGCTCGCGTAATCGGCACTGTCGTCGCGACCATGAAGAATCCTTCCCTGGAGGGACGCAAGCTGCTGATTGTTCAATCTCTCAACAAAGATCTGGCGCCGCAAGGTAAACCGCTGGTAGCCGTGGATTCGGCCGGCGCCGGCATCGGCGAGTTGGTCTTCTGGTGCCGCGGCAAAGAAGCGAGCTTTCCTTTCAAGCGCGAAGATACTCCGACTGATTGCACGATTGTTGGGATTGTTGATTCTGAGAAACACGTCTTCAATGGTTAATAGTCAGTTGTCAGGAGTGATGTCCGACAAACTTTAGTTTGTCGTTTCCGATGGAATTGAGTGCTTATGAATGAAATCGACAAACTAAAGTTTGTCGGACACGGATTTAGAAAATGATTCTCGCCAAAGTCCTGGGAAACGTGGTCGCGACGCAGAAAAACGCGCGGTACGATGACGCGCGCATCATGTTGTGCGAACACATCACCCCTGAGGGCGAAGCGACCGGCCATACAGTTCTGGCGCTGGACTCTGTCGATGCCGGCGTCGGCGACACCGTTCTGATCGTTCAGGAGGGATGGGGCGCGTCGACATCGGCAACCGGAAAACCAGGCGCGGCCATCGATTCAGCCATCGTTGGCGTTGTCGATTACATCGATCTGTTGGAAGACCTGGCTAAGTAATTGAAGAAGTGGCACGGGCGTCTCGCCCGTGAATCCATGCGCAAGGTGCGCGTGCCACTGGATTAGGTTGTTTTCAAAAGTGAGCACGGATCAAGATCAAGCGAGACTGATAGCCGAACGCGTGGCGCGGCGGGTAGCCGGAACCCGTGGTGAAGCATCGCCGCGCCGTTCAACTGCTCAGACAAAGAACGGTGCGCCGGTGAGCGAAGAATTGTCGGCGATCCGTGAAGGTCTGCACGATCTGGAAAGCAAACTCGATCGCATCGAATCCAAGATAGTTCACAGCGTAACCCAACCTGCTGAGCCGACGAGGGCGCGGCTAATCGATTTCGTGTCATCCGGTCCGCCCGTAGCTGTGTCGCCCTCAACCGCCAGA
>DATHHW010000077.1:0-6396 GCA_035317005.1 Pyrinomonadaceae bacterium
GTCTCTATCCAATGTATTGGGTCGCACATCTGGTCTATCTCGTTTCACCGTTCGTCGCGCGGCTCGAACCGGTCGATAGCCGGATCATACTAAGTCTGCTTGGCCTGCGTTTCATCGATATCACGATGGACTTCATGTATCTCAACGCCGCCTGGTGGTACTTCTCCATGCTCATCCAATTCTATCTCATCTTTCCCCTGCTTTTCTGGGCCGCGCGGCGTTTTGGACCGTTTACCTTTTTGTTCATGGCGTGTGCGCTAGGATTTTTTGTGCGCTACCTCATGCTTGTCGTCTATCCGCAACATGGCTTCTGGGTCCTTGGCGGCTTCTCTGTTTGCCGTTTGCCTGAGTTCGCGTTGGGGATGGCCCTGGGAATGTGGCATAAACAATCACCTGCCCGGGTTGAGTGGTTTCTTTTGCGCGGCGCAGGCTTCCTCGCCGGACTGCTATTATATCCCGCAGCGCTGTGGCTTTATCATAACGGGATTACTTATGTCTTTGTTGATTTCGCTACCGGCTCCTGTTGCTTACTTGAAATAGTCGGCGTGGCGGGAATTATTTGGCGATTTAGTAGGGTAGCCAAGGTATTTGGTTTCGTTGGCGCGTTCTCCTACGGTCTGTATCTCATTCATCAACCGTACGTCATCTGGCTGGGACTTCGTATCCGACCAATCTCGCCCTGGTCGTTTCTGTTAGTCTTCGTCGTAACGTTGATGGTGCTTAGCGCGTGGGGAATCCTTTTGGAGAAATCGACAAACGCACTGGTGAACAGGCTGGTTCCGTCAAAAAAAGATGAATAATGATCAGTAAACCGTGTCTGTTCACGGAGTGATCAGCGTTCACAATTTCGCAATTGGATTTTCCGCCAAATCGAGCCACTCTGGCCACTCATGAAAATCCTTACCATCACCGCTCGCGTGCTACTCGGACTCGGCTTCGTCGTTTTCGGCTCAAACGCCTTTTTGCATTTCATCCCCATGCCTCCGCTCCCGCAGAGTTTGGCGGGGGATTACACGCGGGTGTTCCTTGCCAGCGGTTATGTTTATTTCATTGGAGGGCTCCAGGTGATTGGAGGCTTACTTCTCCTAATTGGGCGCTTCGTCCCGCTGGCTCTGACGATTCTCGGCGCAATCATCGTCAACATCCTCATCTTTCATGCGCTCATGGCGCCGGACGGTTTTCCACCTGCACTCGTGTTTACCGCCCTCGAGTTGTTTTTGGTATGGCGGTATCGTGAAGCTTTTATTCCGTTGCTCAGGCCGTAAATCCGCTGCGTTTTCCTACTCTGCTGTGGCCGCGGTCGTCCGCCGCGGCCGATGCTTGAGCCACGTATCAGGCATGCCAGCGGCAACGCAGAGAACATTTGCGGCTTCGCAGAGCGTCGCCCTACCGACAACGTTGCGACCCGAATCGGTAGGGCGAGACTCTGTCGAGCCGGAGCTGGAATGACGCTTAACCGGAATGAACGGGACTTCGTTCATTCCGGCGACGAACTTCACGGGCAAAATATCAGCAATAGAAACACTGCGAAGAGGAACAAGTGCACGCAACCCTGTAAGATATTTGTTTTTCTGCTCGTGAACGTAACCACACTCACAGCCAGCGTTAACAGCAGCAGCGGAAGGTTGCCGCCTTGCACCCCGAGCGTCACCGGTCGTTTCGTGACCAAGCTGATAGTCAGTACGGCGGGTATTGTGAGTCCGATGGTCGCAAGCACGGATCCGAGCAGGATGTTTATCGAGCGCTGCAATTGATTGCGCAAAGTAGCTCGGATAGCACCAATTCCCTCTGGTGTAAGCACAAGGGCAGCGATCATTGCGCCGCCAAACTCCTGAGGCATGCCAAATTGCTCAATGCTGTTGTCCAATGGGATGGCGAACTTTTCCGCCAGCAAAATCACGACGATCAAATAAAGAACCAGCATCGGCGCATGAAAAGCTGTCGATTGCACGTGCAGCGAGTGACCAACTGAATCCGCCGCCACGACTGCGCGCTCTGATTCCATGAAATAGCCGCGGTGCCGCATGGTCTGAATCAGCAGAAAAATTGCGTAAAGAAATAGTGACACCACGACGAGAAAGATCTGTTGTTCGACGGAAAATGTCGGCCCCCCCGTTGTGGTAGTAAAATTTGGCAGGACCAAGCCCAGCACGGCCAATGTCATGATGACATTAAGATAGGAATTGACGCCCTGCAGATTGTAATACTGCTCGCCGTGACGTAACCCGCCGAGTAGCAGGACCAGGCCAACGAACCCGTTAAGAGCAATCATGACCACAGAAAAAATCGCGTCCCTCCCAAGTGTGGGATTATTTTCGCCATGCAGCATCGCTGCAGAAATCATAACCACTTCAACGGCGATCGCGGACAGCGTCAGAACTAAGGTTCCGTAAGGTTCGCCCCACTTGACAGCGAGACAATCGGCATGCCGGACGACGGACACCGCAGACCAAAGGATAACAGCAAAGAGCCAGAGGAAGACAACCATCAGCGCGACCGGGTGCATGATGATTTCCACGAGTCGGTTTCCGGTTCCCAAGAAGATCGCTGCCGTTCCGACACCGACGAACAAAGAAAGTTCGGTACGAATGAAGGTGCTAAAATCCCTCACGCTTTTTCCATCACGGTGCGCGGACACGAGCGCGATCATATCCACTGCCCTGGAGTCATGCAATCGGCGATGGATGATCGTCGGAACCTACTCGTCGATCTTCATCGCCTCCCCAATGGTGCTCTGGTGGTCGCGGCGGGCGGGCATGAAGCAGCGCGAAGCACAACCTGAGACGTCGGTGGCTGCGCACTGATAGTAGCCGACTTCAGCTTTCATGCATTAGGCTGCGTCGGACTGGAGCGAATTCGTTGCGAATCTTACTAACGATTGCGTTGATTCGCTCTGTGGGCACGTCGATATCTTGCAATAAAGCTTCCGCCAGCGCGGCGGCGGATTCGGCTTCGTCGTAACGGATGATGGCCGCGCCAGCCTGGATGAATGCTTCCGATTGATTAATGTATTCGGCGCGGGTAATGATCCGTACCAGCGGCGCAACCTCGCGCGCTGCCTGGATAATACGCAGACTGATATCAGCGTGTGGCACTGTCACAAGGAGATAAGCCGCGGCGTCGAGCCGTGCCGCGCGCAGGATCTCCGGCCGCCGTGCGTCGCCAAAGCGCGCCTGTTTCCCGCGCTGCTGGAGTTCCAGCACCACATCAACGTTCGTTTCGACAATGACGGGATTGATTTCGAACTCCGCGAGCAGGCGTGTGACCGTTTGTCCGACCGGGCCGTAGCCAACGACGATCGCGCCGGGATCTTCCTGCAAACGCGTCTCCGCAATGACGTTCGCACGCGCGCCGAGTTTTTCGCTGCGTGTCGCAACCCAAGGTAATTTCGAAAGCCGCGGTTCCAGATCGAGCACCCAGCGGAATATGAGAGGATTGAGGCTGATGGAGATAATTGCGGCGCCGACTACCAAGTTGGGCCCGCTGTCCGGCATGAGGCCGAGGGATTTCGCCATCCCGGCGACGATGAACGAGAACTCGCCTATCTGCCCGAGGCCGGCCGCGAGCGTGAGCGCTGTTTTCACCGCATGCCCGCTGACGATCACGATGAGGAACGCGAGTAAGGGTGTAACTACAAGAATGATGCCGAGCACCCCGATTAGCAGAACGGGCGCCGCAACTACCGCGCGCCAATTGAACAACATCCCGACCGAGACGAAGAAGAGCACGGTAAAGACATTGCGCATTGGCAGAATATCAGCGCCGGCCTGATCGCTCACCTTCGATTGTCCCACCACCATGCCGCCGAGAAACGCTCCCAGGGCCATCGAAGCGCCGAACGCCACGTACGAAACCGTCGCCACGCAAATCGCAATCACCAAGACGGCGAGCGTAAACAGCTCACCTGAGCGCAGTCTCGCGACGCGCAAGAGGAGCCACGGAACAAAACGGGCGCCGGCCAGCATCATGATTGCGACTAGCAACGCGAGTTTCCCTACCGCGACGACAACGGTGTGGCCGATGTTTGGTGCACTCCCTGCGGCAGCCACAGCGGGCACCAGCACCAGCACCAGCACGGTGACGATGTCCTGCACCACGAGCCAACCCATCGCGATGTGTCCCTCGGCCGTCTCAACGATCCCATGATCTAGCAAGGCCCGCAGGACAACAACGGTGCTCGCGACGGAGACCGCGATGCCGAGAATCAGACCGCTCCGCCAGCTCCACCCGATCGCTACCGCAAGCCCCATACAGGCGAGAGTCGCGGCGGTGCTTTGCGCCAGCGCCCCGGGAATCGCGAGCGAGCGCACCGCGAGCAGATCCCTGAAACTGAAATGCAGACCGACGCCGAACATTAGCAGGATCACACCGATCTCCGCGAGCTGGGACGCGATCTTCGCGTCGCCCACGACGCCCGGCGTGTAAGGACCAATCAGCACGCCGGCGATGAGGTAGCCGACGATTGGCGAAAGCCCTAGTCGTCTGACGATTAATCCGAAAAACAACGCGGCGCTGAGCGCGAGCGCGATCGTGGTGATTAAAGGAATCTCGTGCATGCTCGCAGCGGTGGGCCTTAAGCGTCCGACTCGGCAAACACGCTTGAATACGCGTGTTCGGTGATCGCGACAGCCGCCGGATGCTTTACACGCCGCTCCGCTGTGATCGCGTAGAAGTCCGTCCCGCATTCGTCAACTCTGGCGATCACCCGCAGACCGAAATGTTTGAGTGCCGCGCGATCGACGACTGTATGGACGGCCGTAAAACCACGTCCGCCAGTTGAGCAGACCTCCATCAACGCTGAATCTTCGAACTCCCCCACTAGACGCGGGCGAATCGCTTTCGAGTCGAACCAGGTCTCCAGCGCGGCGCGCATTCCCATGTTCTGCGTCGGCAGCAGCGCAGGGGCGCCATCGAGCGACTGCGGGAAGTTGCGTCGCAGCTTTGCCGCCAGCGACGGTACAGCGCAAAACGTGATGCCGGAGCGCCCCAACCTGTGATTGAACGTCTTCGCTTTGAGCGCGCTCGAAGCCGGTTCATCGGCGAGCACAATGTCCAATCGGTGCGCCTGGAGGTGACTCACGAGTGGACCGATTTCTCCCTCCCGGCAAATCATATGAACCGCGGCTTCAGAGCGAAACGCAGCTCGAAGAATCTGAAACGCGATTAGCTTCGGAAAGGCGTCAGTGAGACCGATGTTGACTCGCACCGGGTGCTTTCCCGGGCGTTGTTTCACCGCATTCATCAATTCGCGGCCAGCTGAGAAAATCTCGTCGGCGTAGTTGAGCACGAGTTGGCCCGTTTCGGTGAGAACAAGATTGCGTCCACTGCGCCGAAAAAGCTTTTGCCCGAGTGATTCCTCGAGCAGGCGGAGCTGGGCGCTGATCGACGGTTGTGAGACATGAAGGTCCTCGGCGGCCTTCCGGACACCGCCTTTGCGAGCGACGGTCCAGAAGTAGCGCAGGTGATGATAATTCAGCCATTCCACGGCTCGAATAATACATAACCCAAAGCTATCGGTCTAATCGAATTCTAGTCTTAGTGGAAGTATCTCGTGAGACTACAATACCGGCATGAATCAAGTCCCCATTGATTTGTCTGAATCTTTTGAAAAGGTTCTGGCGACCGCGCTTTCTCTTCCCAGAACCGACGACGCCTGGCCTAGCGACGCAGCCATCAAGCAGGCGATGCGGTATTTGTACGAAGTCGCCAATGGCCGCATCGTAGAAACGCATATAGGTGCAATTCCGATCGCTCCACCTGCGGAGCCCTGGTTGAAGGCAAAACCGCTTTGCCTGAAGAGTGCTGCCGACCTCCTCACGATGGTAAAAGACAATTTAGGCGCATCTGACAGCCTAAATTACGCCCGGTCGGAACCTCAAAAGCGCCGTCCATCCAAAATTGGCTCCGCGCTGTTCGAATTCATGGCCGGAAGATTGGGGGCGCCGGAATGCTGGCCAGACCAAAGAAACGACGCTGCCTATACTAATGGCGCCGCGCGTGCCGTGTCACGCGCCATCAGCCGGTGGGAAAACGAAGGCGGAAAAACGCTGTCCGCACGTGAATCAACTATTTACCGCCAACAACACTGCAATCAACCCAAATAAAATGACAAATCCACCTATACATATTACGCCTCACAACCTTACTTTGAGCCCGGCGTTACAGCAGTTCATTCGCAGGAAAATGTCCGCCTTATCTCGTTTTGCCGGTGACATGCTCGCCGCCGAAATTATTCTCCGAGGCAAGTCGGATGCGCCTCACCTATTCTCACTGAGCGCGCGGCTAGCGCTCCCCGGCCGCGACATTCAGGGCAACGCCGTGCATGAAAATCTCTACACGGCGATTGACCAGCTCGTAGCCAAGCTGGCCAGGTTATCCCGCAAACGAAAAACGCGA
>DATHHW010000078.1:0-8615 GCA_035317005.1 Pyrinomonadaceae bacterium
GAGAAAGCTCTGGGGCCGGAGCATCCCGACGTGGCGCAATCACTCAACAATCTGGCGGAGTTGTACCGCGCCCAAGGCGATTACGGACGCGCCACACCTCTTTGCCAGCGCTCATTGGCGATTCTTGAGAAAGCTCTGGGGCCGCAGCATCCCTCTGTGGCGACTGTACTCAACAATCTGGCGTTGCTGTACCGCGCCCAAGGCGATTACGGACGCGCCGCCCCACTCTTCCAGCGCTCATTGGCGATACGAGAGAAAGCTCTGGGGCCGGAGCATCCCAACGTGGCGCAATCACTCAACAATCTGGCGTTGCTGTACAAAGACCAAGGCGATTACGGACGCGCCGCGCCACTCTACCAACGCTCATTGGCGATTCTTGCGAAAGCTCTGGGGCCGGAGCATCCCGACGTGGCGCAATCACTCAACAATCTGGCGGTGTTGTACCAAGCCCAAGGCGATTACGGACGCGCCGCGCCTCTCTTCCTGCGCTCATTGGCGATACGAGAGAAAGCTCTGGGGGCGGAGCATCCCGACGTGGCGCAATCACTCAACAATCTGGCGGTGTTGTACCAAGCCCAAGGCGATTACGGACAAGCCCTGTCTTTCCAACAACGCGCCAGCACGGTGGAAGAAAAGAATATCGCGCAGATTCTCAACACCGGCTCACAGCAGCAGAAGCAACTCTACCTGAATACACTCTCCGGTCGAACTCACGACACGGTTTCCTTGCACGTCCGCGCCGTGCCGCGGAATGCCGATGCTGCGCGCTTGGCGTTGACCGTTATCCTGCAACGCAAAGGGCGCGCTCTGGACGCCACTTCCGACCAAATCGCCACTCTGCGACGCCGCGCCGCGCCCGGCGACCAAAAGCTGCTCGATCAGCTAACTGACGTCCAATCACAACTCGCCACGCTGCAACTGTCTAACACGAGCAAGCTGTCACCCGAAACTCGGCGCACAGAGATAGCACGGCTTACCGCCGAACAGGAACGATTGGAAGACGCTATCAGCCGCCGCAGCGCCGAATTTCGCGCCATCGCGCAGCCCGTCACGCTTGATGCCGTGCGCCAGGCCGTGTCACCCGACGCCGCGTTAATTGAACTGTTTGTCTATCGGCCTTTCAACGCCCAAGCGAAGGGGACTGAGCCTAGGTATAGTGCGGCGCGCTATGTGGCCTACGTCTTGCGCCGCGCCGACGACGTGCCGCAGTTCGCGGATTTGGGTGAAGCGAAGACGATTGACGCTGACGCGTCAAAGTTTCGTGCCGCGCTGCAAACCGCCAAAACGCCGGAACCGCAAGTCAAAGAACTGGCACGCGATTTGGATGAACGCGTCATGCGGCCCGTGCGGAAACTGCTCGGCCCCACGAGGCGGGTGTTCCTGTCACCCGACGGCGCGCTCAATCTCGTGCCGTTCGACGCCTTCGTGGATGAAGGCGGCCACTACCTGATCGAAAACTACTCGTTCAACTATCTGACTTCGGGGCGCGACCTCTTGCGCCTGCAAGTCGCGAGCGAGAGCAAAGACCCGCCCGTGGTTGTGGCGAACCCGCTCTTTGATCTGACAAGCGCCGCGGCGGCCTCGGCCAACGGGCGACGCGCAATAGGCTTGCTCGGCGCGGGCGAGACGGCCAACGCGGAAATTCGCGCAACAGACTTTACCAAGCTCTATTACCCGCCGTTGGCTGGCACGGCGGCGGAGGCCAAGTCCATCGGCGCATTGTTGCCACAGGCGCGCGTGTGGACGCAAGGCGACGCCACCGAAGCCGCGCTGAAAACGGTCAACCGCCCGCGCATCTTGCACATCGCGACTCATGGTTTTTTCCTTCCCGACCAGCCTCAATCCATTGTCACTAATGGACGCCAACTCTTGCGCCTCGATGCCGAACCATCCGGGCCACAGCACGAGAACCCGATGCTACGTTCGGGCTTGATTCTGGCGGGTGTCAACCAGAATGAGAGTGGCGTGGGCGAAGACGGAGTATTGACCGCACAAGAGGCCGCTGGTCTGAATTTGTTCGGGACAAAGTTAGTTGTCTTATCAGCCTGCGAGACGGGCTTGGGCGACGTACAGAATGGTGCCGGCATCTATGGCTTGCGGCGCGCATTGGTGCTAGCCGGTAGCGAAACGCAAGTGATGTCTCTGTGGCAAGTCTCAGACACAGCGACGCGAGATCTGATGATCGCGTACTACACGCGTTTGCAGTCAGGCGCGGGCCGCATCGCCGCCATGCATCAAGTACAACTCGCCATGCTTCGTGGCGCTGCGCTCTCAAAAAATGGAGCTGCCAAAACCGAACGGCGGCATCCGTATTACTGGGCGGCTTTTATTCCATCAGGCTCGTGGCTGACGCTGGACGGCAAAGAGCCAAAATAAGACGTGAGGCATAGACAGATAACAACATGCCCGAACTTTCCTGAAGTGCGCGGAACGACCAGGTCGGCGTACCCGCCAAGAAACCATTTCCCGAGGAGACCTTATGAAACGAAAGCGCTTTCTCTCAGGCTCTAATGTTGCCTTTCTAGTAATTGCCATCTTGACGTGCGCCTTGTTGGCTGCACCCGTACAGTCATTCTCCACCAAGCTTCAGCTGCCACAGGGCGCCCGACAGTTGGTCCGCGGCGGAGGAATAACCGAATGGCCAAGCAAAGCCAAGCGCTGGGCGCTGGTAATTGGGGTCGATCACTATCGCGATGAAAACATCAGTCCGCTGCGAGGTGCGAATAATGATGCACACACTCTTGCGGCCGCCCTCGTGCGCTACGCTGGGTTTCCTGCGGACCAAGTGATCCTGTTGGCCAGTGATCAGTCGGAAGGACGTCAACCGACACGCATTAACATCCTGACTTATCTTTCCAATCTCGCTTCGACTGTGCCGAAGGATGGATTGTTGCTGGTCTCATTCGCAGGACACGGGATCGAGAGAGCCCGACAGGCCTATTTGATTCCGTCTGACGCGCGGTTGACGGATGACGTCTCGCTGCTTGAAGAATCGGCCGTAAGCGTCACGCGCATGCACAACCGAATTAGCGCGACCGGCGTAGGCCAGGTGGTTATTTTGCTTGATGCTTGCCGCAACGATCCGGGAGGACGCGCCGACGCGCCGAATCCGTTGACGGTGGCCTACACCCGCGGCTTTGACTTTGACGTGCGCAATCATGAAGTAAACGCGTTCGTCACAATCTACGCGACTGCTGTGGGCGAACGCGCGTACGAGTACGCAGATAAGAAGCAAGGCTACTTCACGTGGAGTTTGGTTGAAGGATTGAAAGGCGGCGCGGCGAACGAGAATGGTGAGGTAACTTTGGCGAACCTGGTCAAGTATGTACAAGAGAACGTCCCCAAACATGTGACCATTGATTTAGGAGCCGGCAAACAGCAGCGTCCTTTTTACCGAATGGAAGGCTACAAGGCCGAACAGTTGGTAATCGCGGTCGGCGATCCCGCAAGCGCTACTGTCGCTAGCAGACCATCAACGCCAACCGTTGATCCTGTGGCGATCGAGTTGAGCTTTTGGGAATCGGTAAAAACCAGCACTGATGCGGAAGACTTCAAAGCATACCTGGAGAAATATCCAGAAGGCCAGTTCGCAATCCTCGCACGCAGCAAACTTCGGCAGTTGGACGCTACGCGAGGGAACTCAAGCAACGGTAAAATGGAGGAAGGGAACTCCGGGACTAACCCTAAGCGCGAGGTTCCCGGAGCAAAGGCAACAGAACCTCTCGACGGTACCGGGACGTCCAATCTTGAGAAGGTATTTGCGGTGCGTCACTGGACACTCAGTCATTTTCACGCTGGACGCCTGATGGTATCTCCTACCGGCGTGCGCTGGGAAGAAGAGGGATCTGGCGTGGACGTTAAAGATAATTTCGCGGCTTCCTGTGCTGAGATCAAGTCTCTCAAACAGGGCAATGTCTTTAACAACGCTTGGAGTAACGATTTCTACCTTAGTCTTCCTAAGAGGCGGTACAGATTCGACACAAAGAGCAGCGCTGATGCTAAAGCGATAATGAAGTTCATCGAGGGCCTCTGCGGCAAGCACTAAGAGCCCGAATGTTTTTACCGGTGTGAAACGGAATCGATCCTTCTCGCCGTCGCTAGACCTTAGTCGCTCATTCCTGGTAGCGAATGACGGATTTAACTATGAACGCGCAATCGTCTCGCAAATTGAACTTGCTCAAGCTGAGTGTGCCGTTTTATTTCAGCCCGCCGTTGGAGAAAAATGCAGGCACAGTAGTCAGCACTACTGAAGGAGACAAGGACCTTACGTGGATGAATGGAGTTTGGGAAGGATTGGCTTATCAAAAGAACACTAACGAGACCTGGATAATCAGGCTTACCGTTGACAAAGACCGTTATTCCATCGCCTACCCTTCTTTCCCGTGCCGTGGCACGCTGGCGTTGATTGGCTGGGGTCAAAACGTAGCAAAGTTTCGAGAAAAAATAACTTACGGTCGCTGTGTTGATAACGGCGAAGTGGACGTTCAAAGGTTGAATTCCTCGCAGATTGCATTCAGATACGCCGAACCCGGCTCAACGAAAATAGATTCATCCGCCACCCTCGATAGGGTCGTCCATTGAGGGCGCTAACTCTCGATCCATCCGTTGGGATCTAGACGAAAGAGCGTGTGGGTGGCGCGTCTTACAATTTTAAGCAGGGACCCGTCAGCCAGTTTGCGCTCTAGTTCTGGTGGATTCGAGCTTGAAATAGTGGAACGCGATCAAGAACAGTAATGCCCCGGGAAGGTATTGTGAGTACTTGAAGCGATATTCGGAACGGACAGCTTCCTGAAATGCGCGAAAGTGTGGGAACGAACCATACGGCGTTGGCTCGGTCAACGTCCTCAGCGATGCAGACAGGTGAAACTTGAGATTTAGCATACGCCGAAATTGGGCGGAACTCGGAGCTTTCAAGTTCGGACAGTAAAATCTCTTGCAATTCTGGTAAGCAGTGCTAGAATGCTGCGCCTCGTACAATCCAAGTTTGCGAGTCGGCCGAGTTCCCATCCGCGCTTTTCCGACCCGTATTGCATTCCAACTCAGAGCGGCAAACGGTTTTTGCGAGCGGGGAACGTGAACCGTGATGCCCTCTAAATCCTAGCTAACCTTTGAGTTCAGGGAGTCTCTTGCATTGCCGTTCGTTGGCCTTGAGAAACTAAGCGTGCGACTGATCGTTGACTCATGAATTTATTGTCAATCCTGAGAAGAACCATGCCATCCACGGTTCACTTAACTTCGGGCGCCCGCTTTTCCGAAACGGAAGATGAAACATGAATCATCAGGCAACCGCAACATGTAAGAACGGTCACAAGGTTGAGTGGGGAACATGCAAGGGTAAGGTTAAGAAGCTATTCGGCGGAGAGAGGGAGTGCGGGATGAGAGGGTTGGAGCAAATTTACGCCGACGGTCGAAGCACTACCGTTTCGTTCGGCAATGAGCCCTGGAATGCAGTTCTCTGCAAGAGCTGCAATACAGTCTTTACTCATTCTGTATGTCCGCAGTGCGGAGTAGAGATTCCTGTTTCCGCGTTTCAAAAGAAAGGGTTGTTTGCCAAGCTAGGCTGACACCCGTTCAACGAACGACATGGGCGGCTTACAGTAGCGCGATGTCAGCACTCTCGCAAAACCCGATCCGTGAGTTTGGGTCGTCGGGTGAGGCGAGTCAGGTGAAAGGAGAATTAAGAATGAACTACACAGTCGTTCCATTCACGGCCAATATCGTTAGAGGCCAGGGCGCCACTGAAGCGGCCGATCAGCTGTCGCAGATGATCAATCACTATGCTGGCCAGGGCTTGGAGTACGTCAGGCTCGAGAGTGTAGAGACGATTGTCACGACGCCTGCCGTCGCCGGTTGCTTTGGTTTTGGCGGCACGCCAGGGTACAACACGCCAACAATCTATTATATGGTCGTGTTCAAATCTCAGTAGGCACTGTCGATGAAATGGTTTCTGTTAGGAGCTATCTACATTTATAGATGGGTGCCCGCTCGCTGCAAGCGACAGTGTCTGTTCAAGGAGAGCTGCTCTTCAGTCGTCGCACGGGTAGCGCGCGAGTCAGGTTTTTGGTCAGGATTGCGAGTCCTGCGTATTCGCGTGTCGCAATGCAAGCCAGGGTACCTGGTCTATTTCGATAGCGAGGCTAAGGACTGGCAGGTTCGTTTTGAGAATGGTTCTATCTCGCCCAGTTCTCATGTAGCTGACTTTGTCTTGAGCCCATACCGCGATATGTTTTTGCGCACCCGGACTGCTTCTCATGGTGCTCCCTATTCTTCCGATGCGAAGGTTCTTGACACCGTCGCTACGAAAGAACGCCGATTGAGAAACACGGCTGGAATTCCTGGCTGTTAGTTGGCGCCTCAGTACGAAGAGTTCATGAAAAACCGTTCTCGATGAGTTGTCGACAATATGACGCTACCTTCAGAGACGATAGCTTTGAAGGTCTGGTTCATCTTCCTTTTATGGCGGGTAGAGGATCTAATGAGCAGAAGCTAATGTAGGGAAACTTAGCTGATTTGAAAGAAGCCACCAAAAGAGGAGCGCGTGATATCAGTTAATGAAGTTAGAGAGAGATTGCAGAAGTCAACTCCGAAGCACAACTGCATTTATTGGTATGAAGCCTGTTGGAAACACATTCTATGCAACTCTCAACAGCTTTCATCACTACATGGCGAAGTTGGACGATGCTGATATAGCCCGGGCACTCTCTCTGCATTTATTTGATATCACGATGGGCCTAACACTGAGCGATTCGTTGACAATGTTGAAGATGTTGGGAGATCCCGAAGGATAAATCTTATGATCGTCGAGGCCGAGCAGTTTATTCTGAAAAACTCAAATGGCCAGCGCCAAGCGACCCTTGATTCAGCTGAAACCGACCTAAGGCTACGTCTCTATGATCCCAACGGAAAGATGCGGATTGTGCTGGCTGTTGGACCGAACGGACCAGTTTTGGCATTTTACGATGAAGATGGAACGATGCGCGCATCGTTAGCTGCTTTGGCGGAAACTGTGGTTCTCCAACTGCATGATGAGTTGGGCAGGTCTCGTGCTGTCATGGATCTTACAGGTGGCGAAACGTCGTTTAGTCATCTTAATGAGGATGGTATGCAACGCGCTGGGTTCAGATCCAGCGATGAAGGTGGCGGTTTTGAATCTCTATGATGTTGCTCTTAACACCAGGCTAACCTTGGGTCTCAGAGAGGACGGCGAGCCAGTCTTAGTCTTACTTGACGCTCACGGAAAACCCGTGTTTTTCCCTTATGATCCCAAATAATCTCGGAGGAATCTTCAAACGTGACGAACAGAAAATGTGCATGGTGCGGTGACGGGTTTGGATGGAAAGAGCCCATGTATTACTGCAAAGACTGCGACAGTGTTTACCACTACAAGTGCCTAAAAGGCGGAGGGATCGTAAATGATGAACGTTGCCCTCATGGACACAGCTACACCAGTCTTCGACGCATAGATCAGTAGACTGGATACCTTGAAGCGGCGCGTCAAACTCTGTTGCACAACGTCGTTGGAGCGTTGCGTGTCACGGTCAGCTAGATCTATCAATCTCTGGATCGTCACGGTAGGACGAGAGGCTCACAAGTTGTAAAGAGGAAGAAAACTCAAACCTCTCAAAATCATACTGAGGTCATCGAATGGTAACAAAGACGGATGTCTTCAATCTGGCAAAATCGCTCGTTGGGAAGTTCGTTCTACCGGCGATCTTGAAGTCAACAGCCTTCGGAATCCTTGGTGGCGTCCTGTTCTTTCTGGCCGGCTTAGTTTTATACAATTTCGGCTTGGGATTGTTACTCGTAAATCAGCACATAGTTCTGAGGATCATAGTGGCAGTCCTGCTTGTCGCGATCTACACCGTGCTTGGGATTGTTGCCGGCCTCATTCTTGGTGGAGCTTCTTCAATCCGTAGCAAGCTGCCTGTCGCCCAGGAAGGGATTCATACGATGCTCGCGCCTGTGACCAGCCGCATCATCGAACGAATTCCAGTTGGACAAGAAGGCATAGCTTTGGAAAAGTTCACTTTGTTAGTAGATACGGGGATTAACAGTGTGGCATCGGACTCTCAGCAGCACTCCCGCCTCCTTTCGTTTGCAAGTTTCGCCGCTCGCTTGCTCGTGCAAAGGCTTTTGCGCATTTGTCGCGCACTGTTTGTTGTCAATTTTATTCGCACCCTTCAGGAGCGAGGCGAGACCCACGTCAATGTGCAATCTGTGGAATGGTTCGCCAGAGAAAGGCTGGTGCAGCTTGTGATAAACGACCTTCGCCTGAAACTGTTTACCGTGAGCAAGGTAACATTCGCAGGCGCTGGCGTGCTACTTCTTATTCCGATTCTGTGTGTGGGGCTGAGTCTCTTTATTCATTGAACGAGAGGGCTCTGGCAATGCCTGAACGATAAGCTGCAGCAAAGAATGAAGTGAATATTCAATTAAGAGGCAGCTCAAACTGGAACTTCTTGATGGCCATGACGATTGTGGTACAGTGAATTCAACCGCTGCGAGGAAGTTAATAGGGTGAATGTCGAATTCAGAATATGGGTTGTTGTAGAGAAGTGTCGGACATGATCCCCTGCCGAGCATGAGGAACCTTGCCAAACATGAAGCCAGTTCCT
>DATHHW010000079.1:0-59378 GCA_035317005.1 Pyrinomonadaceae bacterium
GATTGTCAGGTTGTTGTAGTTGAAGGCGGGAACGGTTTGCGCACCGGAGCCGTTGAAATCGATTGTGTTTCCGGTAATCGTGAATGTGTTTGTGCCGGGAGCGAAGGTACCCGCAATACCGACCGTGCCGCTATTTGCCAGGGTGCGTGTTCCGTTTGAGCTACTGGTCAGGTTGTTATAGTTGAAGGCGGGAATGGTCTGCGCTCCCGCACCGTTGAAATCGATCGTGCTGCCAGTGACCGTGAACGTGTTAGTGCCGGGAGTGAAGGCACCCGCGATGCCGACCGTACCGCTATTTGCCAGGGTGCGTGGTCCGTTTGAGCTACTGGTCAGGTTGTTATAATTGAAAGCGGGAATGGTCTGGGCACCGGAGCCGTTGAAATCAATCGTGCTGCCGGTGATCGTGAACGTGTTAGTGCCGGGAGTGAAGGCACCTGCGATACCGATCGTGCCGCTACTTGCGAGCGTGCGTGTTCCGTTGGAACTACTGGTCAGGTTGTTATAGTTAAAGGCGACAACGGTTTCGGCTACCGTTCCATTATAGTCTACTGTATTGCTCGTTACTGTGTAGTTCACATTGGTCGCATTGGGTGCAAATGTGCCCGAGACTCCAACTGTTCCCGCCGCGAGCGTTACCGCCGCTCCTCCACGATTGGCGCTAATCGTCAGATTGAAATAGTTCAACACGTTCACCGTCTGGGCCGCAGTAGCATCGTAGTCGACGGTCAAATTCGTGAGCGTCTTTGTGCTGATCGAATACTGCGAGTTGAAATCGGGGGTGGCTGCCGTCCTGGTCACTTTCACCGTGCCGCTTCCTGTCAGGGTTCCAGTTCCGCTCACCACGACCGCGGCCGACGGCGTGAAAGTCACGTTCGCAGCAACCGTCAACGTCCCGGTGATGCTGAAGTTCTCGGTCGACGAGAAGCCACTCGTGTTGTTGAGATTCACAGTGTTGAAGCCAAGCGTAGCTGCGGAGGTGCCGCTGAACGACGTTGCGGCAGGAGTACCCGGCGTGTTGAAGTTGAGCGTACTCGTCGTTACGAATGAAAACGGCGTGGCCGCCGTCGTGTTCACGATCCAGTTCCCGAGGAATGTGTGCGTCAGCGATGTTCCACCCGCAAAGGTCGCTGTCCCGGAAATAGTGAAATCACCATTCACTGTAAGAGCGCCACCGGCAGTTTTCGCGCTGGTACCAGAGAGAATGAGATGGTGATAGGTCGTAGCCTTGATTGTTTGGGTGCCGGCAAAATTATAGTTGACCGTGTTGCCGACAGCAGTCGCAGTAAGATTCGTCAGACCTACCGCACCGGTAAAATTAATGATGAGCGTGCCGGCGGCGCCGTTCGTCAATGTGCCCGCTCCGGCGAGCGCCGTAGTAACGGTCAGACTTCCATTGTTCTGATAGGTTCCACTGACAGTGACACTCGGAATTGAGAATGTCCCGCTGATTGTCTTGCCGCTTCCACTGAGAGTGTGGACACCCGTGCCAGCGTTGAATGTCCCTGAATTGGAAATACTTCCGGGTAAAGTCAGCGCCGCGTTTGCCGTGTTGTTATTCCAGATTCCGCCGACGTTCACCGTGACATCGCCGTTAAAAGCCTTGGCGCCCGTAGCGGAAGAGATGGTCAGGGTTCCCGTGACGCTCGTCGCGCCGCTTACGGTGAGTGCGAACCCTGCGGCGGTGAAGGTTGTTCCCGTTCCAACGTTGAGATTTCCACCAATCGTGAGACCGACAACGGTGGCTGTGGTGGCAGTACCACTCATCGTCAAATTTCCGTTGATTGCTGTGGTAGTTGCAGTGAGAGTCTTGATGCCACTGCCGCCGAGCGTCAGGTGGTGATAGGTGGCGGTTGCCTTAACAGTCTGGGCGGCGCCGTTATAGTTCACGGTATTCCCGTTCGCTGACGCCGTCAGCGTGCCCGTCGTCAGCAATGGTCCGGCAATGTTCAGCACACCGGTGGTTCCCTGGGTCCACGTTGATCCGGCAACCGTACCTGTGATGCCACCGGCGGTGGCTGTCGTGACGGTGCCGTTGTTTGTAACGACGATGGCGCCCTGGACTCTAATCGTTCCCGCAAACGAAAGATTCGCTGTCGAGAGAATCGTATGCGCGGCACTAATCGTCAGCTGTGCCGTGTTCGTAATCGATCCGGTACCGTCGATGTTGGTGCCGGCGCCGCTCAGAGTGACTGCGCCAGTGCCGCTGAGCGTTCCGTTCACGACCAGGTTTCCAGTAACTCCCAGCGTAAAAGTGGATCCGGCCAGGACACCTGTCGCGTTGACCGTGACGCCCGTGATGTTGGTGTTAGCAACCAAAGTCACCGTGTTTCCGGCACTAATGACTACGTTATCCCCGGCCGCAGGAACACCAGCGCCGCCCCACGTACCCGAGAGATTCCAGTTTCCTGATCCCGATGAAGTGAAGGTTGCTGCGCTTGCGTTGCTCGAGACAACACAAAGAACTGCTAGCGTCATGCACGCCAACAGAACTGAGCGCAATGTTTTGGACAGTTCCTTCACGTTGTCCTATCAACCTTTATTAGTAGCCAGGTATTTCTTTGAGAGTTTGGAAGGCTTCGCAACCTACACATCGGTCTTCCGGGATGTTTGTTCCGGGGCTTTTCACTCTTTGTTCTTATCCTGATCGTTAGTGCTCGGAGCCAGTCCCGCTTTCGACGTCCCAAACAGATCAAAGAGATTGGAAAGCTTTGACGAGACGGTAAAGTAAAAACCACGCCGCGTGGGTAGAGCCTGCGTGCCCGGTTCCTTTGCCGCGTTGAAATTGTACCCGAAACCCAGACGCATGTCGGGAAGCACCCAGAATCCGGCTTCAGTGGCGTACACCGAGCGCATCGTGTTTGACGATGGTTGAAATAGCAGACGCGTCTCAACTGCCCAATCCAAACGCCGCGTTACCAGATACTGTGCGCGAGCCTGCCCTAAGAACGAGAGGGTCGAAACATAGGGAAGCTGCGGCTGTCCGTTAGCGTTAAAGCGCAGCGCGAAACGTCCGTAGACTTCCAGGCGTTTCGTCAATTGGCCATATCCGTCGGCAGAAAGCGAATCGATGCGATCTTTGGTTGGAGTCGCAGAGCCGGCATCCTGGATCAAAGAACGATGCGTGTAGCTGAAAAGCACGCCCACGCGATCCGACGTCAGCGGACGAATGGCCAGTGCGGCAGTCCCTTCTAATGATGAGTTGCTCTTGCCGGCAAACGCGCCACGCGACCATTGAAAACGTGATAGCGCAGTTATGCCTTCGCGCAGTTTACCGGCCGCGCCGGCGGCGATGACCTGGCCGACACCACCGCGATCGCGGTACTCGTAACGGGCTGAGGCGCGAAAATCTGAGTTCGGCTGCCAGCCGAGACCGACCACCGCGCTGTTAAAGCTCTGATTCGGACCGTCCAGATGGAAGCCGCGCTCGAAACCAAGTTCGAGCGAAAGCTCTTTCGTTACCGGCAGACGATCCTGCAAACCAATCACCGCGAAACTGTCCGTGCCATTAATTCCATTTTCGATTTGATAGCGGCCCGTCATCGAAGTGTATTTGCCAAAACGCGTCTCGACACCAACGGCCGTTTCGCGCCGCGATGAAACCGCTGCGAAGCCAGTGCCAGAATAATCACCAATGGGCGTAATGGGCGCGGACGCCAGCCTTTGCGTGAAGAATATTTTTGTCAGCGCGCTCATTTGATAGGTCGCGCCAAGCGTTGTTTGCGTCGGATAGGTGGGATCGGCAGCGCTCAGGTTCTGCTCGCGCTTGACTGAGAATTGGAGTTTGTCGGTGAGTTGCACATCGGCGCCGGCGGTTATAAGGTTCGAATCTGTTTGCTTGTCGTTCAGGTCATCAGTGAAAGTCCGATGATCGAAACCGAGATGAAACTTGATGCGCTCGTTTAGAATCTGGTCCCACGCCGCGGAGAAAGTCAGCCGGCCGTTATCTACGTTTGCCGTGTGATTGCTTTCACTGGTAACACCGAAATGAAGAGTTGAGTTTGCCCTCGGCTTCATTTCCAAAGTTACTTCGCCGCGACGCGAACCCGGCGTGACGGTTCCGCCGAACGGATTGAAGAAACCTGCCGATGCATTTACATAGCGCGCCTTAACCGTCGAGCCATAAAACGGCAGAGGCTGAGTCAGCGTGAGCTGATAAGCCATGCCGTCATGCTTCGTATCATCAGCGCCGAAGCCATTGCCACTTCCCATGATCCGGCCCTGGCTACCGGCCCAGGCCAATTGCAGCGAACCTCCGCGCGGTAATTTCTTTTCAGCATCGAAGCCGCCCAACAGGAAGTCACCTTCCGTCTGTCGTTGTAGCACAGCCGACAGACCAAGCTTGAGACCGATCCCCTTGAAATTCTTTCGGGCGCGCGCAGTGTAAACCCCTGAGCTCAAGCTGGCGGCCCGATGTTCGTAAGTTACGACAAGCTGGGTCAGATTGAGCGCGCTGTCGAACGTCGAGATGTAACGCATGAAGAACATCCGGCCCGTGGCTGCGTCGAGGTTGTAGTCCACTGAACGCGTCAGCGTTTCATGCGAGATGATCACATCGGGATTGCGCCGATCGCGCACTTCGAGCACGACCACTTCCGAGCCGGTCAGGATTTCGCCGCTTGAAAGCTGCAGAATTCCGAGCGCGCCCGCCGGGAAAACATCGCGTGCAAACGCGGTATCGGGCTTGGCGCCAGTCACGGTGATGAAATCTCCCTGCGAATTTTCCAGATGGGCTTTGACACCTGTCAGCTTGCGCGCGTAGCCGGCGAGTGGCGCTTCCATGTCAGCTTCAAAGTCACCGAACATCGCATATGAACGCTTGTGATCGACCCGCGCATAGAGCTTCGAATTGGATTGCGCCGCTTCGTATCGCGTTGAAGAATCCCCAAACAGCGGATACACGCGATCGAGAGGGTCAAGCTGGAAGACCCGATCACGGCCGGCGGTGCGATTGATCGGACGCTGCGTATCGTAAGAAAGGGTCAGCATGTTATCGCCTAAAATCCGGCCGCTATAGAACAAGCTGAGACGGCGGCGGAACTGGCCTTGCTCATCACGTAATCCGACTTCGGGAATTCCCTTGCCAAAACTCATCTCAGCAAATCCAACCAGTATTGTTGGGCGCATTTCCGAAGTGATGCGCACCTGTTCATTGGCCTCAATGTCGCCGGTCTGCGCATGCAAACGTGCCTCGCCGGGCGTTCCCGAACTAGTTAGCTTTAGCACCACCTCGCCGCCTTCCAGCTGAGCCACCAGTTGTCCGCCAACCTGGGTTGCCGGCTGGCTTAATTGACTGCCCAACGGCTTGGCCAGATCTGACTGCAGTGTCGAAACAGTCGACGGTTGAGCGCCAGGCTTATCGGAATTATCCGTGACTCGCATCAACTGGCCCAGCGAGGTCTCAATGCCTACTTGGCCGTCAAGCGCGGGATTGCCCCACTGATCGAAAGCCTTGACGCGTACGATCGTCGAATCACTGCCGCCGGATTGAATCTCCGGCTTTTCGGAAACGATTTGAAGTCGACGCGCAGGACCGCGACCAATCACGACGATCTCTTCGGCACGTCCGGGTGCGCCCTGAGGACTAATTGCCGTGCAACGAAGTCGATTCGGACCTGGTTTCAAGTTAAGGCCGACGAAAGTGAACGTCGAAACCTGGTTCTTGCGATCCAAACTGCGGACACCGATATTTTTGTCTGAAACCTGTTCGCCATTGACGTCCAGGGTGACCGTCCAGTTCAAAGCCACGCGGACTTCGGCTTGCAATGCGGCTGACATCGAGACTGAGTTCGGCGCGGGCGAGAGTATTCGCACCTCGCCCGCCGGCACGGCTGAGACGGTTTCGGTGGCCGTCATCTCGTAGGTTCCGGGAGCGGTGATTCGAGGTGTTATTGCGTTTGCGTCTGATGTGGAAGGTGTTGTCATCGCCGGTTGCGATCCATCGGTTTGGCGTGGGACGCTGGCTTGCGGAGGCGCGCTTTGCTGCGGCGTGCCATCCTCGGTCGTGACATCGTTCCTTTGATTTTGCGGACTCAGCGGTGGCGCTTTCTGAGTATCACGAAGCGCAAAGTTTTGACGCAGCAACGCGCCGCCACCAACGGGCGTGCGCAGCAGACGCGTCCAGCTCTTACCCGATACTCGACCGCCGTCGGTCAACGCATAATGTTTCGGCACGCTGATAGGATCGAGCGAGATCACCTGGGGACCATCGCCGAGAGAAGGGAAGTTGTACAAGCCAGCCGAATCGGTGATTACGGATTGGCCGTTGCTCAAATAGAGCCGCACTCCCGGCATGGGCCGGTCACTCTCATCAAATTGTCCGTTGCCGTTGGTATCGACAAAGACGCGGCCGACCAGAACCTGGCGGGTAGAAAAAACTCCCGCCGACACATTGACTATGGCCCGCGCCGGCGCGCTTTGCGTGTGTTCTCCCGAGGGGAACGTGGCCGAAGCGATCGCCAGATTCTCCTGATCGCCCTCGCGGGCATTTGCGCCCACGCGCACGCGATACAAGAGCTGTGCAGATGTGCCGTGGGAGATCTCGCTGATGCGAAACAGCATTTCGTTACCCTGGATTTCCGGTTCGATCGTTTGCTCTGAAGCGGGACCGCGACTGAGCCGCGCAGATCCGGTGGCGTAATGAAAAGATGCCGGCAAGAGATCTTTGACTACTACGTCATTTACGTTTGCGGAGGTGGGGTTGTGAACTTCGATGCGGTAGGTGATCGTATCGCCGATCTCAGCGCGCGCGCGATCGGCTGACTTAACAATCTGTATTCCGGCCGGTTCGAACATGGGGACGTTCAGCACGAGCGCGGCCAGGTCGTTGATGCGCACGTCTTCGCGGACCAGATCGAATCCGCCGGCCACCGCCAACGGCTGGCTGTCGGCTGCATGAACGGTAAGAGCAAATAGGCCGGCCTGAGACGGACGGAGACTGAGTTGCACCATGCGCGTGATGTAGCCCGGCGCGGTAACCTTCATGAAGTAATTGGCAGTTAAGTTCTCACTGCCAATTTCGTCAGGACTCAGCGCAAAACTAAAGTGCCCCTGGCCGTCGCTGGCGAACGGGTTTTCGTTCTTTTCGTTCGGGGTGAAGCCTGCGTCCGACGGTAAACGCACAAAGTTCTCGCCGTTTTGATCGGTAATAACTTCTATCCGGGCTCCCACGATCGGAGCAGAGCTGCCGGCCCGGCCGGCGAAAACAATTCCGAAAGGATTGATCACGATGATGGCACTGCCGGTTTTCGTCGGAGCGAGGTTGTCTGCTGTTATCACAGCACCGCTTACCAGACCGGTGCCACCCGAAAAATTTCCGGTTATGCGCAGGCGAAACGAGAGTTTTACAACTTCGCCGGGATCTACCCGCGGTAAACGCACGACGAAGTTGTGGCTGACGTCAGAGGGTTGAGCGATATCGTTTGCCGTTGCGGCTTTGTGATCCGGAATTTGCAGCGAATCAGGAAGATAGTCAATCCCTTTGGGCACTTCTTGAGTAATCACGACATTACGGGCGGCGGTGTCGCCGACGTTCTTGAAAGCAATCGAGGCTGTGATAGTCGCGCCGATGGCAACGACTGCCTCGGCCTTCCCATTTATGAGACTAGCAGGCGGAAGGTTGGGGTTGTCAGGGTCAGTAAGTCGCGGTCCAGTGCCGATCGTATTGATGATCATGCCTGTGTCCTGACCGCGGCCGTTGACCGCATTCACCGCGTTCGAGCGCGCGGCGAGACTGATGGTGAGTGTGCTTTGGGATGGCGAGTCATTGGTGTTGATGAGCGCGAGCACGCCGATGCAGCCGCCGGGCGGCAACTGCGGGGATACGGATTCATTAATCCGAACCTGAGCATCGCCATCGGTCAGCGTGCCACTGCTGTCGTGGTCGAAGTAAAGCGAGTTGAGAGTTGCGGGCGCGGTGAGATCCACGCGCGTCGGCGTGATCGTATCAGCATTGTTGCCGGTGTTGCAGACGCGAAAGAGCCGAGTGATGCCTTCGTGCGGGGCGACCTTGTCCGACGGCGCAGTTTCGTCCGGCGTGACGGCGATCGTCGACACCGTCAGCACCGTGACCGTGACGGTTGGCGAGACGGTGTTATAGCTTTCGCCCGCTTCGTCCTGGTAACTGGCTTCGGCGCGGCTGGAAATGATCGTGCCGCCATTGGTCGAATCGTCAAAGACCCGCGCGTCGGCTGACCCTCCCAGCAATATCGCTATCAAGCTCGCTACAACTACAAGATTTTTTAATTGAGGTTTCACCGTTTCGATTGGGGGAAGTGGTGCTGCTAAAAGTGGTAAGACTCCAGTCTGTGAAAGGCGCGAACACTGACAGTGTCTGTGTCACGATCCACTCACAGACTGAAGTCTGTGCCACTTGGCAAAAGGGGCCTTAGTTAATCGAACGTTTGAACGTGAACACCGCGGACGCACCGGGCGCGACTGAGGCCACCGTATCGGTGTACTTGGTGGCGCTGACGGTGACGACTGTGCCCGAACCCGAATCGCTGGGCGAGCCGCTGTTGGTCGTGTAGGTTCCCCAATTGTTTGGCGCGACCAGTCCGTCTTCGGTGATGACGAGATTGCTCGCCGTCAACTTGACGCAGTTCGCATCACCATTCGACGTAGAGACGTTCGTATAAGTGACGTCGTAAGTAATGACCGCGCCGGGGACGGGATCGGTAGCACCGCCCACGCCGGTGCTATTGCTGACACTCGACGTCTTGTCGAGGCGGACAAAACCGGTGTAGAGGCGATCGACAGTCTTATTATTCGCGGCCGGCGTATTGCCTGACGCCACGCGAACGATAGTGTCGTAACCGGTCAAGACGGTCTTGCCGGCTGGCTCGGTGACGCGAACGCTGATGTTCGCTGAAGCTCCGAAGGCAATGGCCAGCGAAACCGATCCGCCACCGGAAACTGTGGTGTAGCTGCCGCCGCCGTCAGTCGAAACTTCGACGGTGAATCCAGCCGGCACAGTCGGCGCGTCAATCGTGAACGTGTCGTTCGCGTTGCCGGTGTTTTGGATGGTGTTGACGTAAACGAGAGTTCCGGCCGCCGTGGTTACTCCAGCCGGCGCCACCCCGGCGATACCGGTGTTAACGCTCTTGTTCGAGTAGTCGTCGTTGTTGTCAGTTGGGCCAACTGCCGCAGGGGCGCCGCTCGGTCCAACCAGGACTGAACCTACTGCTGTCAGGGTGGTGCGTTGCTGGTTGCCCTGGGTGCCGTTGGGCGGGTCAATACCGGATTTCGGTTCATTAAAGTCGGCGTTGCTGTCGCCCTGATTGAACGCGTTGTCGCCGGATTGATCCGTGATGTTGTTGTTGAAGTAGTTCTTGCCGAACGCGTCGGTGATCTCCCAGATGGGATTGCTGGCGTTGATGCCGGTGTTCACAACGACTATGTACGGGAAGCTTGCGCTAAGAGCTCCAGCACCGAGATTGACGCCAACCTGGAAAGCGATGCGCTTGATGTTGGCGACTGGCGGTTGCGTGGATTGATACGTTGCTGACAATGGCGTCGCAGCGTTGAGCAGATCCGTCGAATACAGGGTGCCGGCTGGGAAAGTCTGTCCGGCTTTGATCGTGGTATTCAACGGCACCGGCACGATGATGTAGACAAACGATCCGGAGCCGCCAGTGAGTGATACGCCTGTGGCGGAGCGAGCGCCGGTGTTTTGGAGCTGGGCTGAGTAGTTTATGTCGCCGCCGAGCGCAACTGGCCCAGGGGCAGCAGTCAAGGTGAGTACGAGTCGAGCGTCGTTTTCGACGGAAACTGTGATATCACCTTTAGCTTCTCGCTGTCCGTTGACTGAGGCCGCGGAAACCGTCCGCACTTCATGCGAGGGCACGACTGCCGCTAGCGGCTGATTGTCGTAGCTTGGGCCACCGGTGGCCGCGTCACCCAGGAAGACCTGCACGGTTTGGCCGGCACTCGCACCTGCGTTGATGCTGACCTCCACCAAAACGTGAATTGAGGCATTCTGCGCAATGAACGCAGAATCAACCGCCGTTCCACCGGTGAGCAGAGTATCTCCCCCGTCGATGGCGCCGTCATTGTTAATGTCAATGACGACGTTAGTGATTGTGGCCGGACTGGAACCACTGAGAGAGGCGCTGGCGCCACTAGCCAGAAAATGCACCTGGTCGCTGAAGTTCCCGGTGTTGGTTACCGTAAAGTTGTAGATCACGCCAGTTTGGCCGGCTACAACTGTCGGATTACTGCCGGCGTCAGGTGTAATCGCCAAACCGGAAACGTTCGAAACAATTACCGTCACCGTATTCGAGATGGTGTTGTAGGTGTTCGTGCCGTCCGTATACGACGCGCTGGCCTGGTTAGTGATCGAAGTGCCGCCGGGCGTCTGCGCGGTGGCTGGAGTAGAAACCGCACAGGCGATCGCCAAGGCAATAAGCAGGCGCAGGATCGCGGCGCTGCTGACAAGTGTTATTCGGTTCTTCATATGAGTCCTCATCGATTTGGGTAGGGCAGGGGTGAGTTAAGAGTTCAACCTTGAGCTGGTTTTAGTTAGGCTCTAAACCTGGCGGGTTTACTTCACTCGCACTTTGTACGAAGCAGAGAGCTTGCCGCCTTGCGCGAGCGGATCGGCCCACTCATAGCGAATCTCTGTGTACATAGAAACTGGGGCGAGCACTTGCTTGACGGATCCATCGGCTTGCTTCACTTCGATCATGGGCTGGGCCGAATAAGACTTGCCGTTATCAATACTGTAGACGGTCTGGGCGCCGTCAGCTTTAGCACTGTCGGCGACGAACATGGTGCCGCGCGGAATGTGACTGACGGTTTTGTATTCGAGTGCCGCAGCATTGCCGCTGTTCTCAGACATGATGGTCCAATCCAGGATCTCACCCGGATTTACCGCCGCCGCTTTGTCCAAAGGCACGAGCGCAGAGTCACGCTCGACCGCGGCCGAAAGCTTTATCTTCACTTCAGGTCTGGCGGCCTTTGCGAGCATGAGATGTCGCTGCGCAAAACCGGCTGCGCCGGCAACCATTAAGGTCAACACGGCCATCAGCAGCACCATAAACTTTTTCTTTGACTTCATCATTTGGTTTTCGTCTCCTGACGTTTCGGGCTGGTTTGGAGGATCGGAGATGGCGCACGTTCAGACTGAACGCTGCGCCCAACTTTCTTCCCATTCCTTGTTTTGAATGATTCTTCCCTGACCTTGTTCTAAAATCACCTGAGGGGTCGAGACAATCAGGCGAGCTTACCTTAACAATCACTGTGCCGCAGGGCGCTGCCGCTGGCCGCACCCAGCTAAAGGGAAGATATAGTGAGAGTTGTTCAGATTAGATAAGCGACCATGCAAGTACTCGGTACTAAGACTTTGGATGACAGACCCGCTGACGTTTTGTCAGTGGACTGACAGTCTGTCAGGTCACGACGCGAACGGTCGTTCGTCAAGACATCGCTGATCCGCGGTCGCGCATAAGAGTGAAAAGTACCGGCATCGTACAAAGAATAAAGCATTGACATCCTTCATTTGAAGAGATATAAGGCTGCTCGCATTAGTTATTGCTGTACTCGCTCTCTTCAAAAGTACCCGACCTTCCGACTTCTGTTCCTCGTAATCGTTCGAAAAGGAGATCGCCCCCATGTCCCTCAACTCTCGTCGTTTCGTCACTCGTCGACCATTTATTAATTGTTGCCTGCTGCTGGTGCTGCTCATTGCAGTCGTCGCTGGCTTTACTGCCCTGACGCGAAATGCCGGGGCAGGTTTCGTTCCGGCTGGCTTCTCGAAGACTGACAGAGTCTCTACTTCTGCTGAGACAGAACTCGCAAGCCGCGCACGGCTGCGAGAAAGTTTCGGCAAACTGCCCCTCAGCTTTGAAGCCAACGAAGGCCAGACCGACCGCTCGGTAAAGTTCCTTTCTCGCGGTAACGGCTATGGACTTTTTCTGACGCCAACCGAAGCCGTGCTGCGCCTAGGAACCGAGAAGCAGGAAAAGCGCAACGAGCGAAATGAACTTGTTACCCGCTTTGCCAAATCCAGCAAGTCGAAATCAGCGATGCTGCGGATGAAGTTTGTGGGCGCCAACCCCGCACCGCAAATGGCGGGTGTCGATCAGTTGCCCGGTAAAAGCAACTACTTCATTGGCAACGATCCCGCGGAGTGGCGCACGAATGTTGCCAACTATGCCAAGGTCAAATACGAGGAGATGTATCCCGGCGTGGATCTGGTGATGTACGGCAATCAACGCCAGCTTGAATATGACTTTGTCGTGGCCCCTGGCGCTGATCCAAAAAGCATCCAGATTGCTTTTGAAGGAGCGCGGCAAATGCGCGTTGAGGACGGTGGCGATCTGGTGTTGCGCACCAGGAGAGGCGAGGTACGTCAGCACAAACCTGTCATCTATCAGGAAGTGAGCGGCAAACGGCAGACTGTCGAAGGTCGCTACGTCATGAAGGGAAGAAAGCAGGTCGGCTTCGAGATTGCCCAGTACGACGCAAGCCGTTCGTTAGTGATCGATCCGACGGTCACGCTCGTCTATGGAGCCTTCATCGGCGGCAGTTCCTTTGACAGAGCCGAGGCGCTTGCGCTGGACGCCACCGGCGTCGCTTACGTTGCGGGTGAAACCTATTCATTGGACTTCCCCACTACACCCGGCGCACTGCAAAGCGCGAACGGCGATGGCGGCGTTTATTACGACGTCTTCGTCTCGAAATTGAGCGCCGATGGGACGACCCTGCTTTACTCGACTTACCTGGGTGGCGTCCAGCCCGACAACGTCACGGGTATTGCGCTCGACAACCTGAACAACATCTACCTTACGGGCTATACGCCCTCGACCGATTTCCCAACTACGCCGGGCGCGTATCAGACGACGCACGGCCCCGTACAGGATGCGTTCATCGTCAAACTGAACCCAAGTGCCGTGGGCGCGGCGCAACTTGTTTACTCAACCTTTCTGGGCGGCAGTTATCGCAACTACGGCGAGGGCATTGCGCTGGACACTGCCGGCATCATCTACGTATCGGGCGAGACAGACTCGATCAATTTTCCCGTGCGCAACGCTTTCCAGAGCAGTTACAGTTACCCCTACTCCTTCTACCCGGACGCCTTCCTGGTAAAGCTCAATCCAGGGGGTAACGGCAACGCCGATCTACTTTATTCGACTTACCTGGGCGGCAATCACTTTGAACAGGGAGTCAGGGTGGTCGTCGACGCGATCGGCAACGCGTACCTCTCCGGCGCGACGAACTCGACGGACTTTCCTGTCACGCCGGGCGCTTTCCAATCCACGAAGGGAACATCCAGCGACGCCTTCATCGCCAAGATCAACCCGAACCTGGTCGGCGCAACTTCACTTCTTTATTCAACCTACCTTGGCGGCAACGCAACTGAGTCGCCGTACGGCCTGGCTTTGGACGCCTTGGGTAACGTCTATCTAACAGGTCAGACCTTCTCAACCGACTTCCCGATCACGCCCGACGCCATCCAAACGGTCAACCACACATCATTAATCAGCGGCACCGCCAGGATGGACGCTTTCATCACTAAGTTTAGACCGGCGGGAAACGGCGCGGCCGATCTAATCTACTCAACCTATCTTGGTGGCACCTACTGCGGCGACGAAGGTCACGCAATCGCAGTGGATGCAACCGGCAAAGTTTATTTGATCGGCGACACCTGTTCGCCCGACTTTCCCATCTCGCCCTGCGCTGTGCCGCCCACCCTGAGAGGCGGTCCGTTTGTCGCCAAGATCGATCCGAGCGTACCGGGCCCGGCCGGCCTGCTCTATTCAACTTTCTTCAGCGGCAGCACTGGGCCTGATCTGGGCCTCGCCGTCGCGGTGGATTTGACGGGCACGATGTATGTGGCCGGTGGCGCGTACTCTGCCGACTTCCCCTCGACTCCTGCCGCGTATCATTCGCCCAACCGCGGCGTCAGCGAAGCTTTCGTCTCCAAGCTCAGCCGGACCGATTGTAACGACGCGTGCCCGGACGATCCCAACAAAACCGCTCCGGGAGTTTGTGGGTGTGGTGTTCCGGACACCGACACAGATGGTGATGGTACGCCCAACTGCCACGATGCCTGCCCGAATGATCCCAACAAGATCGCTCCGGGAGTTTGTGGCTGCGGCTTTGCCGACACTGACACTGATCACGATGGAACGCCCAACTGCCACGATGCCTGCCCGAATGATCCTAACAAGATCGCCGCGGGCCAATGCGGTTGCGGCGTTCCTGACACGGACACAGATGGCGACGGTACGGCCAATTGCCACGATGCCTGCCCGAGTGATCCTAACAAGACCGCTCCGGGCGCTTGTGGCTGTGGTGTTCCTGATACCGACACAGATGGTGACGGCACACCCGACTGTCACGACACCTGTCCGACTGATCCCAACAAGATCGCTCCGGGTGTCTGCGGTTGCGGCCACGCGGATACCGACAGCGACGGCGATGGGGTGGCGGACTGTATCGACAATTGTCCGACCACGGCCAACCCCGATCAGCTGGATACTGATGGCGATGGTGTAGGCGACGCCTGCGACAACTGTCGCACGACGGCTAATCCCCACCAGGAGGACGCGGACCATGATGGTGTAGGCGACGCCTGCGACAACTGCCGCATGACCGCCAATCCCGGCCAGGAAGATGCTGACGGAGACGGGGTAGGTGACGTATGCGACAACTGCGTGCACACGCCTAACACCGACCAGGCCGACTCCGATGGTGATGGAATAGGCAATGTCTGCGACAACTGTCGCACGACGGCTAATCCCGGTCAGGAGGACTCGGACGGTGATGGTGTTGGCGATGCCTGCGACAACTGTCGCACCACGCCCAACGCTAATCAGTTAGACGCTGATAATGATGGAGTCGGCGATGCCTGCGACAACTGTCGCACGACGGCCAACGCGGATCAGGCTGACAATGATCACGACGGAGTTGGAGATGCTTGCGACAACTGTCGCCTGACGGCCAACTCGGATCAGGCTGACGCGGATCATGACGGTGTGGGCGACGCTTGCGATAACTGTCGCCTGACGGCCAACCCGGATCAGGCTGACGCGGATCATGACGGAGTAGGCGATGCCTGCGACAACTGTCGCCTAACGGCCAACTCGGATCAGGCCGACTTTGATCACGATGGCGTTGGCGACGTCTGCGATTCGTGTCGCGCTACCGCTAACTCCGATCAAATCGACACGGATGGAGACGGAATCGGCGACGCTTGCGACAATTGTCCGATGACATTTAACCCCGATCAGGCTGACCTTGATCACGATGGAGTGGGCGATGCCTGCGACAACTGTCGCCTTACGGCAAACCACGATCAGCTTGATGTCGACCATGATGGAGTGGGCGATGCCTGTGACAATTGCCGTACTACGGCAAATCCGAATCAGGCGGATACAGACCACGATGGCGTGGGCGACGCTTGCGACAACTGTCGCCTTACTTCAAATCCAAATCAGGCGGACGCAGACGGTGATGGCGTGGGTGACGTTTGCGACAACTGCCTGGCGAAGTTCAACCCAAGTCAAACTGATTCGGATGGCGATGGTGTCGGTGATACCTGCGACAATTGCCCGACCACGGCTAACCCGGATCAGCGGGACACCAATGGTGATGGCGTCGGCGATGCCTGCACCCCGTTCCAGTTCCCGGGGGAGGGACAATTTGTCGTCGGGGATCTGGCAAACCTGGCTGGCGGGGTCACCGTGTACTTCTGGGGCTCGCAATGGTCGAAGAATAACCCGATGAGCGGCGGGTCAGGCCCGAACGCGTTCAAGGGTTTCGAAGACGGGACATCCCAGCCAACGTGCGGTGGCCTATGGACGAGCCGGCCCGGCAACAGCTCGAATCCGCCGTCAACAATACCGCAGTACGTGGCGGTGATTGTTTCCAGCTCAATCCAGAAAAATGGTTCTGTGATCTCAGGAGACATCAAGAAGATCATCATCGTCCAGACCAATCCCGGCTATGGCCCAAATCCCGGACACGCGGGCACCGGCCAGGTAGTCGCGATACTCTGTGGCTCAAGTCAGTTGGCGAGCCTCTTCAATAATCTTCCGAATTCAGTTGAGTTATTTAAGTTTCAGCAGGGGCTCAAGTGGCTCAGTGATGGCGGAAGAGAAAACTGGAGTTCAGGTCCTTTTGGCAACACTGCTTTTAGGCTGAGCCTGTAACTTCATAACTAAACAAGCAATCAGCAAGAGGCCCGCTCATGAACAATCATGAGCGGACCTCTTTAATTCGTGACCAGAAGAATCCGCCACAGATGGCTTTGCCCAAAAAAGTAGCCTGCCTTGAGTCCGCGTAAGCGGACGATTGAAAATAGCCCAGCGATTCATCGCTGGGATTGGCAGGAGTACGAGACCAAGTCCGTGAAGCGGACGGCTGAAGAGATCAGAGAATCGGGTCGTTATCGTTCAGTCGTCCGCTTCACGGACTAAACATCCTTCAGTTCCTTTTCCCAGCAGTGAACTGCTGGGCTACTATCATTCGTCCGCTTTGCGGACTGATAACCTTACTTTTTTGGGCAAAGCCGGATCAGCGGGAAACTAATGAGGACGGCGTCGGCGATGCTTGCACGCCGTTCTAATACTATTGGACCTATCTCGGGCGACCGTTGCGCAAGCCAGTTCCGGCAGGCAGAATTTTGGCTACGCAGTTAAGGTAACTCCGGTCATTTGCGGTTGATGAACTCGGCTTTCTGCGAGACTGCCGAAGTCATTCCTACGTACTCTTCAACCTGTGCCCGGAGTTCGCGAATCTGGTCCACCGCAGGTTCTGCCATTAAGGCGAAACGGGCCTGGTTGACTGGCAGCACGTCCCGCTTTAAGGCTGCCAGCGCCGACTCCAAATGCGCTATCGCGGCCCTGGTTTCATTTAGTTGTTCGTCATTCTGGATCATAGCTCGATCCTCAACAGGCCCTTTGCGGACCGTGGCGTCTTTTGTTCCGGATCGTCCTGACGGATCTGAGAAAAAAGGCGAACGTATTCATCATAAGCTTCACTGCCCTCGGTCGCAGGAAGAACATCGAACCCATACCGCTTTTTTACAGCCCGCCTGGATTGGACATTGTACTCCATCGGCCGCACCTCAGCCGACAAGTCGAAATCAGCGCGGAGTACCAGAATCAAATCAACATCGCGAGGTTCTTCCTTTGCCGTTACATAGCTCCCGTCAACGAGAACGGCGACCGCAACTCCGGCCGAACGAGCATCTCCTATATACCGCCGCAATGCTTCGGCCAGGCGAGGCCTGCGGTCAGAACGCATGAACCCACCAAACGCGGCCTCGCACTCTTCGAGAGTGCATCGATGTATGCCTTCTGGCAGAACTCTGTCTTCAAGTCGCGGAATCAAATCGTCCTCGTTCCTGCTGGGTGTGCTGCCTACTCCTTTCTGCTCTTCATGGAGTAGCGTTAGTGAAATACTAACAGCACTGTCTAGTAATGATTTTTGCGGGATTAGTCTGACGATAACTCGACGAATGATGAAGTCAGTACTAGCTTGTTGACCTCAAGCGGCTGGATGTTTAGTACCTAACGGTACAGCCATCGTGACTTGTGTTCGACACATCGTGGGTTCAAGCGATGCTACAAACACCCCGTGAGCTTCGTTGAAATGTTGATAGTCTTCGTCTCGGCCCACATCGATCCGAATCGTACCAGCGCAACAGCTATTTTTGCCGCGACCTTTTGCTGGATAATCAAGAAGGTGCTTAAACTCCGACGGAGTGTTCGTCGCGCATTCTTGGGAGAGTTGAGTGCATGCAATATGTGCTTGTGGCGCAACCTGGGCTACTCCCTCGATTGTATCGAGTCTCGGAAACCCTGTTCGCGTGCGTGCTATCGAGAAAATGACTGAACGCGGCTGAACACGCGAGCAGATTTCAGCAGCGAATTCTTTGGGATCCGAGCCACCAGGCTTACCACCGTGATGAGGGAAAACAAGGATATCTGCGCGGATGTCGGCCACCTCTTCCAGTAAGTTCTGTAAACCTATCCCGTCAAGATCACCAGTTGTAAGCATGAGAGGGCGTCCGTTGTGCACAAGCCGAATTACTGCTGATTTTGAGTTAGAGGTAAGGCGCCGTCCGTTCAGGTCATGATCACCAAGAACCAATTCAGGACTAGGTCCCATCACTTCCACATGAACCTCGCCATTATCCAACGAGCCGGTGAGTTCAGAAGTAAGGCTCGTAATGATCTTGGTGTCCTTTGTTCTGCGTGCGTCGCGCAAGGCCCATCGAACATCGTTCCAGATTTCTGTTTCCTTTTGCGCGTCGGGGTTTACGTAAACATTATGGACGGTGATTCCCGGCTCTTGCAGGAGAGCAATTAGCCCACCCACATGATCTTCATCAGCGTGAGAGATCAATACATTCGAGATCTCGCTTATTCTGAGTTGTTCGAGGATCTGCGTCAGAGTCACGCCAGGGGCACAGTCGATTACTGTCACGCCTTCGGTATCCAGCAGGACCATGCAATTTCCATGTCCAACGTCTAAAACAAAAATTTCAGGTGAGGCCGTCATTTGAATCAGGTTCGGGGGCTAGTTCAAAGTCTTTGAAGTAAAGTTCTTGCGGATCTTCTGCACCGATATTCACCTGAGCAAACAGACGAGTGCCAAGTTGAACGTCGGCTTGAATCTCCTGTTTAATCAGCGAAAGCGGAAAGCGGACGGCGCGCTTGGGATTCCATGATGGAATAATCACGTCAAGGATGGGTTCTTTTGTTTCTTTGTCGACGTTCGTTACACGAATGAGGGTTCGATGAGGCTTTCTTTCGACGGAGACTTCTCCTCGCAATTCCCTGGCGCTTTCAAACACGCCACGCTTCAGGACTTCTGGATTAGCAGCAGAATCCCTATCAAGCAGCACGGGAATCTTATGGCGCCATCTTCGTATAGATTCATCTGCATCCATGTCGACATATGTCGTAATCAGCACGCTCGGCATCACCTTCTGGTCATATAACAAAGCTAGAAATCCTGCGCCATTGAAAGCGGCATATCCTTGTGGAGTGAGACGGTTATCGCATAACACGGCTTGCGATCCAGTTTCAAGAAGCTTTGTGAGTAAATCCTCCATTCGTTCAAATCGACTATCGGCCCGAATAATGAAAGGCTCAAAGTTTGCTTCTTCTACGTTGAGGCCGGTCGTCTGCGCCTGGATGTAATCGTCATCTATGATCGCCACCCGATGAATTTCGGAAGCCGGAATTGCAACGACTGCGCTCATTCTATTCTCCTATCAGGGGTAACTTGACGATGAATTCTGCTCCGCCTAGTTCGCCGTGGGCAATGGCGCTAACGGTTCCCCCTAGATCAGTAACGACATCTCGCACTATAGTGAGACCGAATCCGGTGCCTCCTGCTATCGTCGTTCTGCCGGGCAACCAGAGTTCATTGAGTTTTATGTCTTTAATTCCTGGACCGTTGTCGCTGAAGTTTATCAAGACCCATTTACCTGAAACTTGAGTAGTAACAACTATCTTTCTCGCAACATTGGTTGAGTCCTCGCGATTAAATGCTTGAACTGAATTAGTGATGAAGTTAGTAATGATCGCTTCAAGTAGGGCGATACTCCCAAGAATGTAAATCTCAAAGTCGGCTGATTCCCTCGTCGCAGAAATCTTGGCGTCTTGTAAAATAGGATCAAAGACGCCAAGCACCTCGTCAATCACTTGCTGAATATTGACACGTTCCGCCTTACGCTTGTCTCGCTTAAGGAGGTAAATCGGAATAGCCGTAAAGCCTCTTAGAGTAGCGGTGGAACGCTCCAACAGATCCACCGGCTCTTCAAGGGTTTTGTATTGTAGACCTAATAGCCGGAGAGCACGTTTCTTGATCAGGCTAACTAGAACTCCAATACGGAAAATTGGCTTACCAGCTTCATGGGCGAATACCGCGGCAGTGGTACCCGCCGTTGCCAAACTGCGATAGAGCTGCAAATCCTCACGAAGGACCTTCGCTTCCCGTTGCGCCGCTTTCTCAAGTTTTCTTATGGCCTCACTTAAAGGTGCCCTATATTTGTTCGGAATATCCTTCACGGCCTGATCGAGCTTTTCGACAGCTTTAGCGACAGTCTTTGGCGCTTGAATACGGTCGCGCTCGCGCCTTACTTCGGCGTCGCGCAGGCGTTCCCTGGCCATCCACTCTAAAGCGTCCATCGCAAACCGCCTTAACTCATGGAACTGTTCAGTCTCTATGAACCCGATGCGGTCAGTCTTTTGAGTCAGGAAGTGTTGCGGGTCTTCTACTACAACGCGCCCAATAGAATTATTTGTCGATGGTCGCTCCTCTGGGCTCCTGGATCGGGCGAGATTCATTTCCAGCCAGTCGTGTCCGTGGTCACCGTAGGGCGGAACGCGGAGTTTCCGGTAGTACAGATGAACGCCCCCCACAACTGAAAGCCAGTCTTTAACCTCGGTCACACTGCTCTTTCTGGTTGAGAAGGATTCGCCACTAAGCAGAAATCCCCACAGGTTCAAATCTGCTGCCACAGCTCTGTACGGACTCGCGCCTTCCTTCCCAGCGATATCGCTATGATTGGCCCGATGTGTTATCCGGCCTCGCCAATCTAACAACCGAGCTGTCGCTAAACCTTCCTTTGATAGACTCGCTTCCAGCCGATACTGGGCGTCCGGAAAATAACCATGCCGCACCTTAGCTTCGAGGTCCTTAAAACCGGGCGCGACTAATTTTGCTTTGAAGCCCGTTGAACTTCCGAAAGGATCTGAAAGCAGTAGTATGTTACGGGCAAGTCGATCGAGTTCTCTTCGACCAAACCGAGCTCTAACTTGCTTCAAAGTAATATCTGTACCCGGTTTTCGACTGGTAGAGCCCTTCTCAATCTCGAAATCAACATCCTCTACAAGCTTCTGGTCAACATATTCGCTCCAGTCGAACGTGACTCTATAGAGTACGCCTGGCTGGGATCTGGGCCGAGTTTCCAGAACCGCAACTTGGCCCATTCTTAATGCAGCGAGTCGACCGAGTCCCTTATCGCCTACTGGCAATCTGTCCTTCCTTGTGGGCTTATTTGCATCGTCGGCTTTTGCCGAATGTCCAAGGACAAACCACCCGTTCTGAATTGCTTCCAGATCCATTCCATCCCCGGTGTCTTTTATGGTTATGATTGAATTACTGGCTTGAGAGAAATCCACAGTGCACGAACCAGCATCAGCGTCGTAAGAGTTGCGTACCAATTCAATGATCCCTTGATCAGGATTTGGAATGAGTTCTTCACCGAGCCGCGCCAAAGTGTCGGGCGCAAATTTGATGTGGTCAGTAGCTATTATTGTCACCAGGGAATCTCCCCAATTGAAGAAACCGTAAGATGTCGGCAACGAATTCTTTCATTAAGCCAAACGTCGGTATCACTGGATTGCAGTTTTTCTAATCCATCCCGACACGTTCGGAGCAGACCATCCTTTGGCTTCAAGACAACTAAATGATTCTCGACTGCTACCGTTCGCTTTCCTCTTATTACGGTCGAGACGGCGCGTTTCTTATCGCCCGGCCGCGATGTTCTACGCACAACTACAAAGGGCGGTGTGTATGTTGTCCCTGGGAAGCGGCGATGCGACGAGCTCTCATCAATATTGACAGTCGTCCATGCGGGAAGGTCGTGCGCGTGAATAAACGGGTACCAGCTTCCGAGGTGAGGATCTCTATGTGGAACTACGGGACCAACTCTAACCTCAAAAAGATCTCCGAATCGCTTAGCGCTCACCTGAACCCTTTCATCTGATTTCCACCATCCCTCCCCCGAGACCACGTCTTGCCGTCCGACAGTTAGGCGTAAGATGAAAACATCTACGTCCGTCCATAAGTCAAAGAGCCCGACGACTTCAACCGAATCGATCCTTGCGATACGTTCGATCTCCCAGCGCCATCGCAGATAATGAGAACCCGTCCGAAGAACCTCGGGCAAGATCGCCACAATTCTAGTTCCGGGTTTAGCATTGAGCACGCAAGTCTCCAGCATCAGTGCGGCGGTTGATACTTTTCCGGTGGCCCAAGTGCAATTCAGAGGAGCAGTCATAGTGGTGAAGGGCGGATTAAGCGGGATACACTCGGCTTGTGAAATTATCTCAGTCTGGTGGAAGGCATCGCCAACTGTTATCTGAGGGAAACTACTTTCTAGGGAAATACGCTGCGAGCCTAAAGGTGCTCCACGCTCAAGCGCGACGAGAGCTATTCGAGCCCGCGTTGTACGGACAAACTCCTCATGGATATCGGTGCCGGATAGAAGCCGACCCCACAATTCCAGTGTTAGCCCGACGTCACTTAGAATCGGTAAGTGATAGGCGCAGGCTGTGAGCAGATTTCCGGTTCCGCATGCCACGTCGGATACGACGGCACCATCAACGAGCTGTGGCTCTATTGTAGAAATCAACTGTTTAGCCAACTCTCTGCTCGTGAAGAAGGCTCCATTGCTTCGTAGATCATCAATCGGGATACTCGCTCGACTTCTAGCCGAAGGTTCTCCGTCAAGGGCTGCCTCGATCCGTTGACGGCATTTTGGGTCTCCAGACTTGGCGGCTGCGTCTAAAACTAAGACCTCCAGTTCACGTGCGTAATTGGCGAACCCCTTCATAGCTTCCGCATGATAAGGCTCAAATTGCCTCAGGCAAAGGCTTTTCTTGTGAACGGGAACCAAAAACTCGTGATGTCGAATTCTTTTTTGGGCAGTACGCGGACTTGTCGGCGTTATCAAAAGCGGCGACGGTCGCCGCTCCGCCATAGTCGCTTTGCGTGCGGGCTACTGCCCCGAGGCGCGTTTTTGGAGTGCGCTGACTTGTCAGCGCTTTCGTCGTCGCGACTGGTCGCGTCTTTTGAAAGCGGCGACGAGTCGCCGCACTCCAAGGCGTGCGGGCGGGGCGGAGACAACAGGCGAGCGCAGAATTTACTTCTTGCCAGGATAAGAACGAAAGCCAATTTGTTTGCGACCGGCGGGCGGCGGCGACATCAGTTGGCGAATCGCGTCGAATACGATTTTGAACTGGCGATCGTATTTGCCTTCCAACTCCTTCAGCTTGCGCGCCAATTCGGTATTTGAGGTCAGCATTTGGCGCAGGCGCACAAACGCCCGAACCACTTGAACACTGGCTTGAACTGCTCGTTCGCTGTGCAAGACATTCGCCGCCATAATTGAACCGTGTTCCGTGAAAGCATATGGCAAGTACTTGATGTTCTGACCGCGCTTCAAGGTCGCAATTTGCGACCTTGAACTTTGCACTAATTGGGCCTCCCGGCGGGTAAGTTGAAACATGAAATCTCCTGGAAATCGGGCGCGATTGCGCTTGACCTGTTCATTGAAACGCTTTGTGGTGACCCCATAGAGTTTCGCCAGGTCAGAATCCAACATCACTCTCTCACCACGAACCAGGTAGATTGACTCTTCGATTCTTTCCAGACGGGTCAGGTTTGAATGTCTCACTAAAGTCCTCCAACCGCTCGGTCGAAGGGCCCATGGTAAATGGAATGTTGGAAACGCGAAAGTAATGAAAGTTGCAAGCGATGCGACTCTGTCCTGATTAATTAGTGAGCGGTGAGCGACGCGCATTTGATAGAAAACTACGCGCAGTCCACCGCTCACGGAGCCCTCCCTCACGGTCGGGCTACTGCCCCGTCGTCCGTCGGCGTCGAGGATTGAACTGCCCAACGCTAACGCGGATTGAATGGTCTACGGTTTTGCGGGTGGCGGGGCGCCGCCCTTGGATGATCCTCCTTTCCGGGTCAGGCCGGACTTGCGTTCGCTCTTGCGCGTGTAGCCGAAGCCTTCGTACAGCGCGCTGTCCGGGCCTTCGGTGGGATCGGCGAGCACGCCGTTGACGACTTGTTGCGCTTTCGTATTGAAAGCTTCGTCGGCGTTTTCGCGTTCGTTGATTGCCTGGAGCATTTGAGTCTCTAAGTCAGCGATGCGTGCCCGCGCAGTCAGTGCCCGGGTAACGATCGTCCTGAACTGGTCGAGAGTGGTGCCCGCGAATGACTTCTCAGGGGCTATCTCCTCCCAGGCATTCAGCATCTTCTTCATTTTGCTTTCGGTTTCTTTTGGTCCAGTTGGCATGTGAAGCCACCTTTCTGTTGCGCGTGAAGCGCATGAGTAATTGACTAAAGGTGTGATATGCCGGTGAAGCACATCGGGATTTGTAACAAGAGGAACTTCGCGAGGGTGGAAGGCCCCCAGTGTCACGCGTTTGGTGACCGCTTGGTCAGGAAACGTTAAATTACTCAGGAAAAACGCGAAAGGTGCGTAAGGAACGTGCCTTTCGTCCTGAATGCGCGGAATTTTGCCATCGAGTAACGCAATACGCAAGCAAAGTTTTGCTGTACCTGAGCAGAGTTGTTCGTTACCGGGGCGAAGTTGCGCGTCACCGGGGCAGCGTTGCGCGTAACCCATTGCCAGGTTGAGCGCAACCGAGGCGTCGTTGCGGCCTGGCTAAGCAAAGTCGCAGCATACTGAAACAGAGGTGTGCGTAACCGAAACAAAGTCGTAAGGAACTCTCTCGTAGTTTGTGGTTGCGAGTGACAGGGGATTCAGATCTTAGGATGCGTCGCACAAGCCCTCTCCCCGGCCCTCTCCCAGAGGGAGAGGGAGCAAGCCCTCCCTAATGGTTGGGCTACTGCCCCAGTCCATCGGCAGTGGTTCAGCCTTCGGTGGCGAGGCCGACGGACGTGGCTTGAGTTTCATATTCTCGTAGTTTGCGATAGAGCGTGCGTGAAGAGATGCCGAGAATTGCCGCGGCCCGTTCGCGATTTCCGTCGCTGTCGTTGAGCACACGCAGGATGTGTTCTCGTTCGAGTTCTTCCAGAGTAACGGGGGCAGACTGAGGCGCCGCGGCCGCAGCCTGGGCCGAACTACTGGCGGCGACTCCCGCGGCTTCGGAATTGAGGAAGGGAATTTGACTCGCTTCGATGGTATCGCTCAGAGAGATTGCGGCTGCGCGTTCGAGGCAATTGCGCAACTCGCGCACATTGCCCGGCCACGGGTAAGTGTATAGACGCTCCCGGGCCTCGGCGGACAGATCCAGCTTAGGACGAACAAAGCGGATCCGATAAATGCCCAGAAAATAATCGATCAGTGCGGGAATGTCTTCGGGCCGTTCGCGCAAAGGCGGAACGTGCAAAGACACGACGTTCAAACGATAGAAGAGGTCTGCACGAAAACGCTGGCGCTCGACCTCCTGCGGAAGATCTCGATTAGTCGCGGCGATCACCCGCACGTCCGCGTTTTGATCCCGGGTCGATCCCACCCGACGAAAGCGGCCCTGCTCGAGAAAATGCAGCAGCTTGACCTGCATGACCAGCGGCATGTCACCGATCTCGTCAAGAAACAGCGTCGAGCCATCGGCGGCCTCGAGCAACCCCCGGCGCAGAGAGCTGGCGCCGGTGAAAGCCCCACGTTCATGGCCGAAGAACTCTGATTCAAAAAGAGTCTCAGGCAGCGCGCCGCAATTAACGGTGATCATTGGCAGACTCTGCCGCATGCTCTTCGAATGAATAAGTCGCGCCAGCACGTCTTTCCCAGTGCCTGATTCGCCGGAAAGCAGCACGGTTGAATCGGTGCGGGCCGCGGTTTCTGATTGCTCCACCAGCGCCGCCATGGCTGAATTCTCATGGAAAATCGGCAGCATTTCTTCGCCGCTGGACGTTGGCCGGGCTACGGAACGCAGCGAGGCGTTCTGCTTGAGCAGTCGCCGCTTTTCATCGGCCTTACGAATGACTGCTTCCATTTCGTCGAGCGTTGCGGGCTTGGTCAAGTAGTCATACGCCCCGTGCCGCATCGCTTCGACGCCGGTGGCCAGTGAGGTATCGGCGGTCAGCATTACGACTTCGGGAGGATCTTCGAACTTGCGAATTTCGCGCAGCGCGTCGAGGCCCGAGATATCCGGCATCATGATGTCGAGCAGGACTACGTCATAGTCCGCCTCACGGAGGACTGCCAGGGCTTCAGTGCCGCTGGCCGCGGGGACGGCGTCAAACTCAGCGCGCGCCAATTGATCGGCAATCAGTTTGCGCAAGAGACTGTCGTCATCGACGACCAGAACGCGGATTTTTCTACTCATGTTTTCTGTGGTAACGGGTCGAGCTTTTCTCCCTCTCCCTTTGGGAGAGGGCCGGGGAGAGGGCTTGTGCGCCTCAAGCTTCGCTCCCTCCCCTAACCCCTCCCACAGGGAGGGGAACAAACCGCGCAGAGTCTCACTCTTCCGGGCCGCGCCGTGGGATCCAGAGGCGAAAGCGACTGCCCTCGCCTGCTTTCGATTCCACCGTCAGCGCGCCACCGAGAGATTCAGCCAGTGACAAACTAATAGCCAGACCCAGCCCGTAACCCTTGCCTGGACCTTTCGTGCTGAAGAAAGGATCAAAGATTCTCGATATCAATTCAGACGAAACGCCGGTCCCCGTATCAGTTATCTCAATCGAGATCCGATCTCCGTCACGGTTGGTCGAGAGGCCTACTTTCCCTTTGCCATCACCCAATGCATCGATGGCATTGCTGAACAGATTGTCCAGTATTTGCCGCACCATGGCCGCGTCGGTCGCGACTTCTCCGATGTTCTCGTCGATGTTGATTTCGAATTCTGTGGCCGAGCCTGCCCGCTGTACCGCCACCTTGGCGCACTGTTTGGCAATTGAGTTCACATCGCACATAGTCCTTCGGGCTTTTCGCTGCCGCGTCAGATCCAAAAGACCGCGAGTGATCTCTTTGCAGCGCAAAGACTGGCGCACGATTTCTTCCAGATAGTAATTCCATTGACGAGTCTCAGCCAGCGCCAGAATTTCGCTGGTCTGGCGCATGTCGCGCATCGTCGCCTCAGCGCAGGTAGTGATCGCCGCCAGTGGATTATTAATCTCGTGGGCCACGCCCGCCGCCAACTGGCCGACACTGGCCAGTCGGCGCGTGCGTCCCAATTGTTCCTGCATTTCCGATAAACGGGTAACGTCGTTCAAGGTCACCACGCTGACTGAGTCGCCGTCTGGTTGTCTGATCGGAAACATTGACACCAGGTGCCGGCGGCCGTCCTCTGTTTGCACCTCAAAAGCGGAAGGGCCGTCCGTGTTCTCAGCCAGGTGAAAGGCCGCCGCTCGCTCCCCAACCAAGCGGGCTAAAGCGTCGCTGAACGAGAGGCCGAGCACCTCTGCCGGTTGCATATCAATCATCTCGGCGGCTCGGGCATTGCAGCGAACGATCCGTCGCTGCTGATCGTGAACCAGAATGCCCTCGCCGATCGCATCAAAGGTCTGCTCCCAAATCCTCTTGCCACGCTGCGCGCGCGCCTCGCTTTGCTGTAGAACCTCTTCGGCGGCCTTCCGCTCGGTAATATCCATGTTGACGCCGGTCAGGCGTAACGGTTCGCCTGAGGCATCTGCGAAAACCTGAAAACGAGCGAACAGCCAGTGGATGCTGCCGTCGGGCCAGGTCACCCGCCATTCCTCCTCGATTGGCGCGCCCGTCTCAACCGCTTTCTGCACCGAGGCCATGGCCAGTGCGCGATCATCGCCATGGATCAGGTCTTCCCAGCCGGCCTGAGTGTTGGCGAAACTGCCGGATGCTATGCCATACATCGCCTCCAGTTCCGGCGACCAGGTGTTAACTCCGGTCTGGATATTCCATTCGAAAGTGCCGATGCGCGCGGCCTGATGCGCCAGACGCAGTCGTGATTCGTTCTCGCTCACGGTTTCCACCAGGCGCGCGTTATCCAGGGCCAACGCTGCCATCTCGGCCAAATCCTGCAGCATCTCCTTTTCGTCATCGGAGAAATCATGAGGCGAGCGATAGCCGACGATCAGAGCGCCCATCGTCTGACCCTGAGCTTTCAGCGGAGCGAGCGCCAGATCGCGCACCCCTTCGGCGGCGTGGACGGGGTATTCGCTACCGGGGAGTTCGCCGCGGACTCCGATCCCCTCAAGAATCATCATCGAGTCGGTCGTCAGTGGTTGCTGGGCGATCTCATCCGTAATCGGCCGCACCAGTGGATGATCTTCATCGATCAGGTGAGTGCGGAAGCCGCTGGCCGCCCTCCACGTGATCGTTTTATCAGCGAGCGAGAAACTGATAATGCTCGCGGTGTCCGAACGCATAATGCGGCGGACTAATTCGACGATGGTGCGTAGCGTGGTGGCGCTTTCAGGTTGGTTCGGAGCGTTAATTACTTCAGCAGATGCGGCCATTAAGCTCGGATGTCGGAGGTTACGTCGCGCTAAACCGCAGAGTTATTCGGCGCTCCGCAATTTTCACGCGCAAATGGCGCGCGGTCAAGTCGAAAATACCTTCTTCACCAAAGTAAGGCGGAGCAGTAGCCCGACCGTAAGGGAGGGCGTCCGGGATCCGAAGCTAGAAACAACGCCCTCCCTGACGGTCGGGCTACTGCCTTTTGTGGTAACTTCAGAATTCCTTATGTCTCAAGTAAGAATCTCAAATCGCGGAGCGAGGCGCATTCGTCAGGGCCACCTGTGGGTCTACCGCAGCGACGTGCGTGACGCGAGCGAAGCCGTTGGCGGCGCGATCGTGCGCGCGTTGGATGAAGCGGGCAACTTTGTCGGCCAGGCGTTCTACAGCGATAGATCCGAAATCGCTCTGCGGTTCCTCACCATGCATGAAGAGACGATCGACCGTGAATGGTGGCGAGGACGTCTGCGTCAGTGTGCCGAAAGCCGCGCCGCCATTAGGCGGGAGACAAATGCCTATCGGCTGGTTTATTCCGAGGGTGATCTCCTGCCGTCATTGATTGTCGATGTGTATGACAACGTCATGGTTCTTCAGACGCTTTCCCAGGGAACTGAAAAATTGAAGGGCATGTTGACTGAATTGTTGACGGATGAACTCACTCCGCGCGCCGTGATCGAGCGCAACGAGGCGCGGGTAAGAGAGTTCGAGGGACTCGAGTTGCGGTCGGGCATGCTTTACGGAGACGCGGTTGACGAAGTCGAGATCAACCAACACGGGGTCCGCTTTGTGGTGTCGCCGCTCGGCGGGCAAAAGACCGGAGCGTTTCTGGATCAACGGGAGAACTATCTGGCTGCGCGCAGCGTCGCGCACGGCCGGGCGCTGGATTGTTTTACCTTCAACGGCGGATTTGCTCTGCATCTCGCAGCTTCGTGCGACAGCGTTCTGGCCATCGATATCTCTGGTGACGCAGTCGTGGCGGCGCAACGCAATGCCGAGTTGAACGAAGTGGGCAACGTTGAATTTCGCACGGCCAATGTCTTCGATGCTCTGCGGGAAATGGAGTCCGGCGGGGAACGGTTCGATACGATCGTGCTCGATCCGCCCGCGTTCGCCAAGAGCCGGGCGACGGTGAAATCAGCGGCGCGCGGTTACAAAGAAATCAACCTGCGGGCACTGAAGCTGCTGAACGCAGGGGGCGTGCTGGTTACCTGCTCATGTTCATATCACATGAGCGAGGATCTCTTCGTCGAACTAATCGCGGATGCCGCTTTGGACGCGCGTCGGCGAGTGCAGATTATCGAGAAGCGCGGCCAATCACGCGACCATCCCGTGCTGCTGGGCGTTCCGGAGACGCACTACTTGAAGTGCTTGATTTTGAGAGTCCTTGAATAAGAAGAGGCCCGCAGACCAATAATCTGCGGGCCTCTCAGCTTGGTATGCAGCCGATCTAGAACTGAATTCCTGGATCGGTTTCTATTACGACTTTCGTCGTGTACTCCTTGCCATTGACCGACAACTTCAAGTAGTAGGTTCCAACATCAACGGCCGGACCGATGTTGAAGAAGCCGCCGAAGCCGCCGCCACCACCGCCGCCGCCACCCCCACCACCGCCGCCACCGAATCCAGGTGGCAGGTTGGCGGGCCGAGGCGGAGGATCGCCGCGCAAGTTCCACTGAACCCGGTTGATGCCGACTTCCTTCGTACCCACGATGTTGCGAATTACTTTGCCGGTATAGTCAGAGATTGTGATCTTGACCTCAGTCGTAGGAGCTGACTTCAGGTAATAACTGATCGCGGTGCCGGGCTGCGGATTACTCGCGCGATAGAGTTTCGCGCCGCCGCTATACCGGTTCAGACGCGCGTCATTCAACCATAGCGTTCCTGGCCGCACATCAAAAAGAAATGCATCCTTGTCCAGCACCTTCGCTGAGGTCAGTTGTTGCAGCGAAGAGATGTCATCCAGGATGTAAATACCGCGACCATGCGTGCCGATGATCAGATCGTTGTCACGAGGATGAACCAAAATGTCATCCACGCGCACAGTGGGTAGTCCCGACATGAACTGCTTCCACTCTTTGCCGCCATCGATGGAAATATAGAGCCCAAATTCCGTGCCTGCGTACAGAAGATCTTTGTTCTTCGGATCTTCGCGCACGACATTGACCGTGCCCCATGCCGGCAGATTGCCGACGATGGAAGTCCACGTCGCACCATAGTCCCGAGTCACAAACAAGTACGGCTTCAGGTCATCAAAGCGGTGGCCGTCGACCGCGAGATAACAAGTACCCGCATCGTAATGCGAAGGCTCGACACGATTAATGTGGTACATCTCGCCGATGCCCGGGACGCTCTTGGAAACGTTCGTCCAGGTGACGCCGCCATCTTTGCTCACCTGAACATTTCCGTCGTCCGTGCCCACCCACAAAATGCCGGGGACCATTGGCGATTCGGCTATGGTCACGATGTAACTAAAGCTGGTGTAACCATCGTTCTTTGAAGCCATCGGGTCGGTGCCTTTAACACCCATGATGGAAAGCTTATTGCGGTCGACGTGCTTGGTGAGATCGGCGGATGCGGTCCAGGTGTCGCCGCGATCAAGTGACTTAAAGAACCGATCCGCGCCTACATAGAGAATGCGCGAATTGTGCGGCGACATCACAATCGGGGTGTTCCAATAGAAGCGATACTGTTCACCCGGGGATGGCGCGGGAACTATGTTGGAAGTTGCCGCCCCCAGACCGCCGAAACCGCCAAATCCCTGTTGCGCCGCTAATGCAGCCAGCGCTGCCTGTGGGTCCTCGGGCGTTGGCGAAGGTGACGCGCCCGGTTGACCACCGCCGCGACGTCCACCGCCACCCCCACCGCCGCCGCCGCCTGGACGACGTGCCGCGGCGCGCGGACGAATGCTGACGGACCGGCCGGTACGCAAGTCGAGTCGACTCATCGAGCCGTTCTGCGATTCGGAATAGACGATGTTGTAGTCATTTGGATCAGCTTGCGAGTAGAAACCGTCGCCGCCGCCGGTCCGGAACCAATCCGCGTTGGTGATGCCCGCATTACTGCGTGTCTGACTAGGGCCGCCCCACGAACCGTTGTCCTGCAAACCGCCATAGACGTAATACGGCTTACGCATGTCGGCAGCGATTGCATAAAACTGGGCCGCCGGAATTGTAGCGATGAATTCCCAGGTGGCGCCTTGATCGTAACTGACGTCAAGGCCGCCGTCGTTTCCAATCAGCAGGTGATTGCCGTTCTTTGGATCAACCCAAATCGCATGATGGTCGCTATGCGCGATTCCCTGTTGCAGCGACGTGAATTTCTTGCCGCCGTCGGTTGACTTACTAAAGTTCAAACCGCCGACAAAAACATTTTCCGGATTGCTGGGATCGACACGAAGCTGGCTATAGTACATCGAGCGATTATTTTCGGGACAGCCGCCCGCGTTAAAGCACGTAGCCACCACGCGCCACGTCTTGCCCTTATCATCTGATCGCCAGACACCGGATTTTTTCGGATCGGGAGGAGTAGGTGTCGGCGATGCGGCCGGACTTGCCGTCGATGCAGGCGTTGGTGTCGGACTGGGGCTGGCGCCACCCGGAGGAGCTTGCTCCTCGCCGCCGGTTCCCACACTGGCGCCGACTTCCATTTGCGCGTAGAGGACGCTCGGATTCGATCGCGAAACGTCGATGCCGATTCGTCCGAGTAAGCCTTCCGGCAAGCCATTACCCTGTAGCCTGGTCCACGTTTTTCCCGCGTCGGTCGTCTTCCAGATCCCAGACCCCGGCCCGCCGCCATTGAAGCCCCATGAAGTCCGGCGTCGCTGGTAGGATGCGGCATAGAGCGTCTTGCTGTCGGACGCATCAATGACCAGATCGGTAAAGCCCGTGTCTTCGTCGATGAACTTCACGTTGTTCCAGGTCTTGCCGCCGTCGGTGGTCTTGTAAACTCCGCGTTCCTTGTTTGGTCCAAACAGATGTCCGAGCACCGCCACATAAACTATGTTCGGATCCTTCGGATCGATGACGATGCGGGCGATTGTTTGCGAATTCTCGAGGCCCATTTTGGCAAAGGTCTTGCCGGCATCAGTCGATTTATAGATGCCGTCGCCAAAGCTCGAACTTTGGCGGTTGTTGGGCTCGCCGGTCCCCACCCAGACGATGTCGGGGTTCGACGGTGCGATGGCAATGTCGCCGATGGATGCAGTCGAATAGGTGTCGAAAATCGGCGTGAAAGACGTGCCGTTGTTGACGGTTTTCCAGACGCCACCGGTCGCAAAGCCCACGTAGTAAATGTATGGATTGCCTTCTACCGCGGCTATGTCGTCGATGCGCCCGCCCATGCTTGCCGGTCCGATGCCGCGCCAGACAAAGCGCTTCAGCATCGGATCAGTCGACCAGTTGACGGGCGTCGGCGTGGGACTCGGAGTCGGTGTCGCGGTCGCGCTGCGGGTAGCTGCGGGACTTTGAGCAGCGGCCGGCGACGGGGAAGGCGTCGGGTCTTGCGCGTGCGCGCCCAGGGCTCCCAACGCCATAGCTCCGAACAGGAGCACGCAGATTACGACCATGAGCCCGCCAAAGTCGCGAGCAGAACGACACGTCTCTTTCATTTGGGGAAACTTCCTTTCAATCGAATTGTGGTAAAGAAACTGCAGGTAGCAAAACTGTCTTCGCAGAAAACGGTGACAACTATAAGAACGCCCGTGCAGCAGAACCGGTTACACGCTACTATCAAAACTCGTTTCGGGCGAGAACATTTATCCGATCAGGCAGGCTTAGTCAAATGAATTTTGACGGCGGAGAATCCTAAACGCTTGGGCTTCAAGCTCAATCATCGGGAGTGTGTGACAGAAGCCCGACCGTGAGGGAGGGCCATACTCGCAAGTACTCGTGATGAAGAAATTGGCTGCGGACGTTTTTTCGGATGCCGTTAGCTGGCCGACTCGAGTATTGCCCTCCCTCACGGTCGGGCTTCTGACACCACCAGGCTGAAGCCTCGGTGCTAATGAGATGTTAGAAAGAAAATGAATCACTACTAACAACACAGATTGCTTGACCATTTAGATTTGGACGATTAGAATTCGAATCGTCCTCCACGTAAATCACATGCTGCCACGTACGCAACGCCAGAAAGAAGTCCTCGATTACATCACTCGCTTTCTCGCGAAGCACGGACACGAACCATCATACGCTCAGATCGCGCGCTACTTCGGGGTCAGCTCGAAAGCGACGATCGCGAAACATATCTCGGCGCTGGAAAAGCGCGGCCTGATCAAACGCGACCATCAGCCGGGACGTTTTACGCTCGCAGTCAAAGTTGAAGAAGTGCCGGCGGATGCAGTTTGCGAAGTTGCGCTGCTCGGTCGCATTGCCGCGGGCGTTCCGATCGACGCGATTGAAGACATCGAGATGATTTGTGTGCCGCGCTTCCTGTTTGGCCGCGTGCGGCCTGAGCGTATCTATGCGCTGCGGGTCAAAGGCGATTCGATGATCGACGAGCACATCTGTGACGGCGACATTGCGCTAATCGAAAATCGAACTGAAGCGCGCGACGGCGAAATCGTGGTGGCGCTCATCGATCGCGCGCGCGCCACCCTGAAGCGTTTGTTCCGCTTTGGTGATGAAGTCGAATTGCGACCTTCGAACGCGCAGTTGGAACCCATTCGGGTACATGCCTCGCGGGTCGAGGTTCAGGGCATCTTCCGCGGCCTGATGCGGCCCAATGCTTAGGGTCCTAAAACTCCTGAAATCGCAATATTTCTCAGCGTTCTTACCTTTCCGTCTTTGCGCCTTTGCGTGAGATTTTTCCGGATTGGTTCACGCAAAGGCGCCAAGGCGCAAAGAACAGCTCAACGCTTACGGCCACCTTTGCGAACGACCTTGTCCGTATCGCGTTCAAACTCAAACTTGCACTCCTCCGGCTTCTTGTCCTCGCGGAGACCGATGAAGACGGGATGCCGGAGCCGATAGTCCGCGGTCCATTCTGAGAACTTCACTTCGGCGACCAACTCTGGTTTTAGCCATTGAACCGGCTCGTTGGTTTTCGGGGCATCAACGAACGGACTCGCCTTCGTTTTCAATGGCTGCATCAGTTTGTAAATCTCACCGAGGCTGCGTTGGTTGAAACCGCCGCCCACGTGCGCGACATAGTGCAAATCGTGACCGCGATAAAGTCCCACGACCAACGCGCCAAAATGCGAGCGCGATCCGCGCGGCTCGGTATAACCGCCAATCACAACTTCGGAACGCTGAATGGTCTTGACCTTCAACCAGTCCCGGGTTCGTTTCTGAACGTACGAACTGGCGGCGCGTTTGGCGATCATGCCTTCCAGATGAAACTTCTCGATCTGTTTGAAGAACGCTTCGCCGTCACCCTCGATGTGTTCAGAGATTTTGATGAAGCCGGCCGGCCGCAGAATTTGTTCCAGCACTTCTTTGCGTTCAATTAGCGGGCAAGGCGTCAAGTCGTAGCCGTCAACGTAAAGAAGATCGAAGACGTAGTAGACGATATGCCCCTGGCCCCGCAGTGCTTCGATCCCGCTCTTGCGTCCGACGCGCGGCTGCAAAAGTTGAAATCGTGGCATGCCGTCTTTATCCAGGGCGACAATCTCACCGTCGAGGATCGCTTCTTTCGCATCGATCTGTTTGGCGACAGCGGTTAGTTCGGGATACTGCGGAGTCATGTCGATCTGATTGCGCGAAACGAACCGCGACTTTCCGCTCTTAACGAAACAGATCGAACGAAAGCCGTCCCACTTCGTCTCAAAGATCCATTCAGGATCGGAAAACGGATCATCGACGAGCGTAGCCAGCATTGGACGAACGATCTCAGGCACGCGAGCCGGGCGGGCTGTCGAACAAGTGGCTTCCGACGGCACTACTTTGTGACTCTTCTTCCTCGACGTTTTCCTGGTTGCCATTTTCCTTGTTAAGGTCTGCGCCAAGCAGCGGGGGCAAGCCCGCCTTCCTGACCTGAGAGATCTCCATCCAGTTTTGGTAGGCCCAACCTCGAAAGCCATTCAATCGGAAATCACCAACTCAAGTTAATCAAGCTCAAGGTCGGGAAGGCGGGCTCGCCCCCGCTTCCTGCGGTCAGTTGGGATCCACCCCAGCTAATAAGAGCGTTTGATTTGTCTCTTCGCGCTTCAACTCTTAGTCTATGGGCGAATCATCATGGTCAGCAAGCGAGCACAACCCGCGGCAGGGCGGCCTTTCAAGCCAACCAAACAACAGTTGATCGAGGCCGAGGGGAAAACCGTGCGCGATGTGATCGGGCCCGGGCTGCGCGTGCTTTTCTGCGGAATCAATCCCGGCCTGTACACGGCCGCCGTAGGTCATCACTTTGCGCGGCCGGGGAATCGCTTCTGGCCGGCCCTCTATCAATCGGGATTCACGGATCGTTTGTTGTCGCCGTTCGAAGAGCGCCAGCTCTTGCAGCTCCAAATCGGGGTCACTAACGTCGTGGCGCGGGCTACGGCGGCCGCGGCAGAGTTAACCAAAGAAGATTTCATCAAAGGCGGCCGCAGCCTGAGGGCGAAAGTGCGACGCTATCGTCCGCGAATTGTCGCGGTGCTCGGCGTCGGCGCCTATCGCGAGGCCTTTGGGCGTCCGAAGACCGTTATCGGTGAGCAGCCTGAACCGATCGGCGAGGCGCGAGTTTGGGTTCTGCCGAACCCGAGTGGACTGAACGCGAATTATCAACTGAATGATCTGGTGAACCTGTTCAACGAACTGCGCCGCGCCGCGGACTAATAAGAACGTTTAGAGCACCGACTTCAGTCAGGCCCGAAGGGCCGATATTCAATAGCGACGCCCGTAAGGGCGTGGATCAGAATCTATCCAGGCGAATGAGCCCCGAAGCTGCGGCACAAAGCAATGATTGATGACATCGCATTGGCCGCCGGCCTTGCGGGTCTGAGATTGATTCAGTAGAGCTGGCCCACGCCATTACGGACGTGGCTATTACCTATCGGCCCTTCGGGCCTAAACCATCAAGAACATTTACTAACTTCCAAACATTCACACTCACGTGCTTAAATGGCAGTAATCAAAACGTGAGGGCAGTACGTTGATTAGAAAACTAAAGTCGGGTAAGTATCGTCTCTACTCCCGCAAAAAAAACCCAAAGACCGGCAAGCGCAGAAACCTCGGCACGTTTGACTCTCTGGCGGCCGCAAAGAAACACGAGCGCGCCGTGCAATTCTTCAAACGTAAAGGATAAGTCTTGGATTTTCTTTCCCAACTTAACGAACCACAACGCGAGGCAGTTACCTCCAGCGACGGGCCGTTGTTGATTTTGGCGGGCGCGGGTTCCGGCAAGACGCGCGTCATCGCGCATCGCATCGCCTACATCATTGCTGAGCGCGGCGTCTGGCCGCGCAACATTCTCGCGGTGACTTTCACGAACAAGGCCGCCGAGGAGATGCGCAATCGCGTCAACAAACTTCTGGAGGGACTTGAACTCGGCAGTGCACCGTTGATCTCGACCTTTCACAGCTTGTGCGTGCGTATTCTGCGGCGCGACATCGAAGCGTTGCAGGCCGGATATACGCGTTCGTTTACCATCTACGATCAAGATGATGCAGTCCGCCTGACCAGAAACTGCATTCGTGACCTTGGTCTCGATGACAAGCAGTATGCGCCGCGTTCGGTACAGTCGGCGATCAGCGCGGCAAAGAATCGCGGTGAAGATGCCGAAGCATATACCGCGCGATCGCAGTTTGTAGACGAGCGTCGAGCTTCGATCGCGCGCGTCTTTCAACAATACGAAGAACGCTTGCAGAAGAACAATGCGCTCGACTTTGACGATCTGCTGATCAAGGCAGTCCGCTTGCTGCGCGATGTTCCGGAAGCCCGCGAGAAGTACAACGATTGGTATCGTTATCTGCTGGTAGACGAGTATCAGGACACTAACTCTCTGCAATTCGCATTGATTCGCTTGCTCACTGAAAAGCAGCAGAACATTTGCGTGGTAGGCGATCCGGATCAATCAATCTATCGCTGGCGCGGCGCCGACATCACCAACATTCTGAAGTTCGAAGAGCATTTTCCTTCGGCCAAGGTCATTCGTCTGGAAGAGAACTATCGCTCGACACAAAACATCCTGGATGTTGCCAGTGGCGTTATTCGTCACAATATCGAGCGGAAAGAAAAAGCGCTGTGGACGCAGAACGCCGCGGGCGAAAAGATTCGCTATTACCAGGCGCTCGACGCGGAATCTGAGGCGCGTTTCGTCTCCGGCAAGATCCAGGAGCATCTGCGTAGCGACCCGGACATTCGCGCCGCCGTGCTCTATCGCACCAACTCGCAATCGCGCGTGTTTGAAGAAGCGATGCGCCGGGCGGGACTTTCATACAACATCGTCGGCGGGTTTTCGTTTTATGAACGGATGGAGGTGCGCGACATCATTGCGTATCTGAAGCTGGCGATGAATCAGCACGATTCGATCGCTTTGCAGCGAGTCATCAATACTCCAACGCGTGGCATCGGCGACAAGACGCTTAAAGAAATTGACACTCGCGCGCGCGAACTTGGCGTCTCTTACTGGGAGGCCATTACTGATTTGCTGCAGGATGAACGACGCCTTTCGCCACGAGCAGGCGCCGCCCTCGCGAACTTTCAAAGGATCGTCAAAGGCCTGGCGGCGAGGGCTGAAAGCGCAATGCTTGATGCTGGTCAAGATGAGGAAGGCGACGAGGCCCGGGGCAGTAGCCCGACGGTGAGGGAGGGGGTCACGGTGCAATCAATCGAATCCGCCTCTCCCGTTTCAGACCTCGTCAAAGCCGCCATCCTGGAAACCGGTTACGAAAATGCCTTAAAGGCAGAGAACAACGAAGAAGCCGAGGCACGCCTGGAAAACTTACAGGAACTGGTCAACGCGGCGGTAGACTATGACGAGCAGGGCGCCGAAGGCTTGCGCGACTTCATCGATCACTCCGCCCTGGTAGCTGATACAGACCAATACAAGAGCGACGTGCCGGTGACCTTGATGACGGCGCACTCGGCAAAGGGCCTTGAGTTTCCGGTCGTCTTCATCGTTGGGCTCGAAGACGGCCTGTTCCCGCATTCGCGTTCGTTAAGCGACGCGTCTGACATCGAAGAAGAGCGCCGGCTGGCTTATGTAGCGATGACCCGGGCTGAGAAGTACCTGTACGTGACTCATGCCGTCAAGCGACGAGTATATGGCGAAGAACTGGCCTCGGAACCTTCACAGTTTCTAAACGAAATGCCTCTTGAGCTCATTGATGATATTTCGCGAGGCCGATCATGGCTGTCGTTCGCCCGCGGCTCGAAAACCCTGGAGCAGGCGGCTGGTTCACTTCAATATGAGTACGACCAATCCTCGGATGAGCCCGGTGAGGTTTCCGAATCCGCTAATTCCGGCAGGTTGAGTGCGCGCCGTCCGGGCACAAAATTTCCGGGTAAGACTTATGACAGCGTCGAGTCGATCGAGGAGTTCTTTCGCAAGCGGGCCGCAAAAATGGGTGGTTACGGGAGTACCAGCGGTAAATCCGGCAGTAAGGATAAGGACAGTCGTCCGGCGACAGCGCCCTCTGTCAATTCGTCAGGCTCGGGAACCTCACCCCAGGGTTCGCGCTCCGCGCTCAACGCGGACGGGGACGTCCGCGCTCCCAGCACTGACATCCTTCCTGGCTCTTACGTCCGTCATGCCAAGTACGGCCGGGGCCTGGTTCTGCGCCGGGAAGGCTCTGGCGATCAGACCAAGTTCACGGTCAGCTTCCCCGGCTACGGTCAGAAGAAGCTCATCGAAAAGTATGCCAACCTTGAAAAAGGTTAAGAAAATTGAAGTCATTGTGACCTGATAGACACGCTTCTTCCCGCTCTTGGGCGTCTGGCGAAGCTCTTATAAAGTGGGGACGGGGAGGCCGCTGTACCGTTCCAAGGGCCAAAATATGGCCCGAAATCAATACAGTTTGCGCGAGATCGACCGGTAGACACCTCAAAACCCCTGTGTTAGCCTTCCTCAGTTCGGCAAGTGAACCCGTAAGGTTTGCTTCTCTTTCTTTGGACTTTTCAGCGTTGCGCATCAGGATGCCCTCCAACTTCGGCTGACTACCTTCAGTCTCCTAGAGCCGAGGGTCGAGTCACGAGCACTACATGACTCGCGCGCCGCGTTTCTGAAAAGCTGGCATTAAAACCATCGGATAGGAGAACCCGATTCATGAAATCCACTGCCCTTGGAAGCGCTGTCAGTGTGCTTCTCGCTTTTTCTGCAATTTCGCACGCCAAGACCTACGTTCAGGACCCTAAGCCAATTCAGCCCGCTCAGCAGGTTCAGACTTTAGACCAAAGGCCTGAATCACAGCCGGCGAACTCGGAATCCAAAGTTTCCGAACCGACACTCGCGGAACCGGCCACACGTCCATCCAGAGTCGAGAAAGCAGCATCTGCGACAAACGACGACGATTTTGAAGTTGCGCCGCAAACCTACACGGCAACGGCCTACAGTCTGCGCGGACGGACCGCCAGTGGCCAGGCCGTCAGCCGCGGATTGATCGCCGCCGACCTGTCAGTTTTGCCCCTGGGCACTCGCGTCAGGCTGGAAGCTGGCTCTTTGAGCGGAGAATATGTCGTCGCGGACACCGGCGGAGCGGTTAGAGGACACCGCATTGACATCTGGACACCGACGGCTCGGGAAGCTCTTCAGTTCGGACGACGGGCCGTGAAGCTGACGGTGCTCTCGTTCGGCGGGCGCCGGCGAAAGTCCGCATCGGTCCGCCCCAGGTTAGTGAACCCCGCCGCAGCCTCCTCCTCGGTAACTGCTCAGGAAAAATAAGAAAAATAGCAGGCATCAGCCCGCTGATAGGGCATTTTGCACGTTTGCTGAGAGACTTTGTAGGTTTACAAAGGGGCTGAGCAGATTTGCTTTGTGCCTTAGTAACCTTTATTTGGAACAGCAAAAAGTTTGTCTGCGACGCACAAAGCTTTGTTTGCGCCAGCAAAAGGTTTGTCCGCGACACACAAAGCTTTATTTGGAGCAGCAAAAGGTTCGTCTGCAACACACAAAGCTTTGCTTGCGCCAGCAAAAGGTTTGTCTGCGAGGCACAAAGCTTTGTTTGCGACGGGCGAGGTTTAGTTTGCGAAAGATGAGGTTTCGTTTGTGATAGACGAGGTTTCGTCCGTCGCAGACTAGGTTTCGTCTGTAACAGGCAAGGTTTCGCTCTCTGCGACAAAACAAAGCTCTGCCGGCCGCAATAAAGCGCTGCCTTTTCTTGAATAATCGGCTTTGCAAAAATGTCCTTGCTGCGAAGCAGAGACAATTTCACGACGAAGTCCGTGAAACGGACGGCTGACAATAGCGCAGCACTTCAGTGCTGGGAATCGGGCGTAAATAACACTCAGAGTCCGTGAACCGGACGACTGATTCAGAGGTTTACGGAAATCCTCAGCCGTCCGCTTCACGGACTCTAGTACGTTTTGCTGAGATCCCCAGCACTGAAGTGCTGGGCTATTCTCAATCGTCGGCTGCGCCGACTGGTCATCCTTAATACAAAGCCACTTGGCCTGCTTTTCTTTTTTTTCAGCGAAGCAGTTAAGATGCTCCAGCATGTCCAACCACAGTGATGCTGTAGCCGCGACACCCGCTTCGCTGGTCGAAGTCTGGCGCGGCCCGATTGTCGAATCCCGGCATCGGGGACATCTCACGGCAGTCGACGGCGAAGGCGCTGCCGTTGCCGAGTTGGGTTTCCCTGAGACAGTCACCTATGTACGCTCTTCGGGAAAGCCATTTCAGGCGATCCCGCTAATCATTTCGGGCGCCGCGGACCGTTTTGGCTTCACCGAACAGGAAGTCGCGATCGCTTGCGGTTCGCACAGTGGCGAGCCAATTCACGTCGACACGGTTCGATCGATGCTCAACAAGATCGGGCTGGATGAAAGTGCGCTGAAGTGTGGCGTGCACGAACCGTTCAGCGCCGAAGTCGCGCGCGAGCTGACCCGCAATCAAAAGCGGCCGAGCGTGCTGCAAAACAATTGTTCCGGCAAGCACGCGGCCATGCTGGCATTGGCGCGGCATGTCGGCGCGCCGACGGGAAGCTATGACGATTGGCGTAATCCTGTGCAGCAGGCGATTGCGAAAACCGTGGCAGAGTTTTCAGGCATTCCGCTGGAGCAAATCGCGGTCGGTGTCGATGGTTGTGGTGTCCCGGTTTTCGGGATCCCGGTGCGGGCCATGGCGCTGATGTATGCCCGGTTGGTGGCGCCGGCCGACGCCTTCGACGCGAATACCAGGGCCGCCTGCAAACGCATCGTCAAAGCCATGATAGATTTTCCCGAGATGGTCGGTGGCACGAAAGATCGTCTCGATACCGAACTAATCAGGGCGGGCAAAGGACGTCTGATTTCGAAAATAGGCGCTGAAGGTGTCTATACAGTGGGAGTCCTGCCCTACGCCGAATGGCCGAGCGGACTGGGACTGGCGCTTAAGATTGAAGACGGCGACGATCACCGGGCCCGGCCTCCGGCAGTCATCGACGCCCTCAGACAACTGAACGTTCTGGCGACAGATGAACTGGCGGCGTTGGCATCGTATGCGCCGACCGTGATTAAGAATCGACGCGGTGAACGCGTGGGCGAGGCCCGGGCAGCATTTACGCTGGAGATTAATAGAGGCGTTTGATTGGGGTATCAGCCGGGAGTGATTTGGAAACGTTTAGAATGGCCAACTAGACCAGTCCGCGCAGCGGACGAACGAAAATAGCCCAGCAGTTCACTGCTGGGATGATGAGCGAAGAAGACTTAAGTCCGTGAAGCGGACAGCTGAGTGATAAATGCCAGATATCGACTGTTTCAGTCGTCCGTTTCACGGACTTTCGTAGATCTCTCGCTGCTCCCGGCGATTTCATCGCTGGGCTATTGTCAGACGTTCGCTCACGCGGACTCGGCCCAGGCCACGTTTTTGTGCAAGGCCAATCTGAAAGACCCGACTGAAGTCGGTACTCTAAACACCGGTATTAAGTGAAACACAACCCAGCCAAAACAGATTCAGCCGCCCCGACAGAGCCCGTGCTCCTGCGTGATCAATACGGCGCCGTCGATTATGACTCGTTGCCGGACGTAATCCAGTGGTTTCTCGATTTTGACCAGCGTGTTGGCGTGATCAAACACGCAAAAGTCGAAGAGCTGTTTCAGTGGAAGCAGGAACAGAGCCGCAGCGCAGGTGAAGATGTATTCAACTTCAATCGCGCCGAAGATCGCCTGGCTATTGGCATTCTCCAATCCATCGCGCAGAACCCCACCGAACGTGAGCTGCATGCCTGGATTGCTCAGTTATTGAACGCGCTCGAGCGGGCGTCAAAGGCGACTGAGGATGTTTCCGCGGCCTATGATCTCGACGTGAGCGCGGCCAGTTCCATGGTTGGTGAATCGCAAAAGATTCCTGCCGCGGCTACGCGTGCAGACTTTCTCTTCAATTGCTGGCTGGAGACACTCTGCACGGCTGAGATCCGCGTCCTCGGTTGGTTATATCGAGAATTCTACGCACGGCCGTTCCATCCGAATAATTTCTGAATCCGTGTGCTGGGTATAGCTCACTGCTGGTCGTAACGGTAATCTTTTCCTAGCAGAGTTTTCCATCAGTCCGCGCAGCGGACGAATGAAAATAGCCCAGCAGTTCACTGCTGGGGGTGAGAAGCGAAGGAGACTTAGTCCGTGAAGCGGACGGCTGAATTGAAAAGACCGGCATGTCGCTCTTTCAGCCGTCCGTTTCACGGACTTCGCAAAAATAATCTTTGCTTCCCAGCGATAAAAATCGCTGGGCTATTGTCAGTCGTCCGCTGGCGCGGACTTGGGACCGTGCTCGCCTCGCCCTTGAAACCCGCTTGCTACAGCAAGCGGTTCGATCAACTCCTGCGAGCGATTTTAGTTCATAATTGCAATCTATCTGTATTGAACGCCTACAAGTTGCTTTAGCCTCAAGCATTCCGGGAAACGCCTCAATCAGGTCCTTCAGATTTTTTCCGCCGAGTTTTATTAGAGCAGTCACGAAGTTTGGTTTGCCGGGTACCTGAACCAGCGTATTGGCACACTCGTTGCTGATGCTTCCGTCGACAAAAGCAAAAGGGTAGAAAAAGCAATGCGGGTCAGGCTCGGAGACAACGGTTGCGAGGCACTTTGGGGGAGGTGCTTTACATCTGAGCGATGGCGGCTCTTTCGGGGGAACGGAGTTGCCAAAACAGTCGAAGAGCAAAAGGCAGGGGCTGTTGGTAGGCGGCCTGACGGGGCTAGGGGGAGCCTCGCAGGATCTACCAGCAGCCCGCAAGCCATTTAAGGCTGGCCAGCGGTTGCCGTCGCTGTCGTCGATTAAGTTACAAGGGGGAAAGAAAGCGCGGCCGATTCAATTGAGTCGGTCGCGCTTTTGTTTCTGGAGCGCGGACATCCTGTCCGCCAGCGTGCGCAGCACGCTCGCTATCTTCGGACAGGTGGCCCGCTCGCTACGCGCTCAGGCGGACAGGATGTCCGCGATCCGCGACCCGGTCCGCTACCGCTCTCGGTACTGACCCCATCGCTCCGAGTAATCTCGTCCTTTTGAACTGTCAGTCTTGCCTGCTACACTCCTATCCCGCTCAGTTTTCTAATTAAGATTCACGGTTACGATTCACAAACCAAGTGTCTGCACCAAGCATTGAAACGATTGTATCGCTCGCCAAACGGCGGGGTTTTGTCTATCCATCTTCTGAAATCTACGGCGGTCTCGGCAGCGCTTGGGATTACGGGCCGCTCGGCGTCGAACTCGCCAACAACGTGCGCCAGGCATGGTGGCGCTGGATGGTTTACGAACGCGACGACATCGAAGGGCTCGACTCTTCGATCATCCTGAACCGTCTGGTTTGGAAGTATTCGGGGCACGAAGAAACGTTTACCGACCCGTTGGTGGATTGTCGTGATTGCAAAACGCGTCTGCGCGCCGATAAGCTCGAGGACGGCAAGTGTCCCAATTGTGGTTCAAAGAATCTCACCGAACCACGACCTTTCAATCTGATGTTTCAGACTCACGTCGGAGCGACAGCCGAAGAGGATCCCGACGCACTCGTCTATCTGCGTCCGGAAACCGCGCAGGGCATCTTCGTGAATTTCCATAACGTACTCAACACCAGCCGGCGCAAGCTGCCCTTCGGCGTCGCGCAGATCGGCAAATCGTTTCGCAACGAAGTCACGCCGGGAAACTTCATCTTTCGCACGCGCGAGTTCGAACAGATGGAGATGGAATACTTCGTACGGCCCGGCGAAGACGAACAGGCGCATCAGGAATGGATCGATGCCTGCCATCAATGGTTCATCAACATCGGAATTTCGCCCGATAACCTGCGTCTTTATGAACAGCCGAAAGAAGAGCTGGCGCACTATGCCAAGCGCACCGTCGACATTCAGTATCGCTTCTTTCCTGAACGTGAAGACCAGGAACGCAACTGGGACGAGTTGATGGGTATCGCTAATCGCACTGACTTTGATCTGCGAACCCATTCGAAGAAGCCGGAAGACGCGGAAGGAAAACGCCTGAATCCGGATTCTACGGAAGACCTGTCATACTTTGACGAACAAACGAAGCAACGGTTCTACCCGTACGTGATCGAACCCGCGGCCGGCGTTAATCGCACAGTGCTGGCGCTCTTGATGGACGCCTATTCAGAAAAAACGACTGACAAGGGCGAGACGCGCGTGATCTTAAAGCTCCATCATTCGATGGCGCCAATCAAAGTGGCCGTGCTGCCTTTGGCTAAGAACAAACCTGAGATAGTCGGCATGGCGAGAGCGATCAAGCGCTCGCTGCAACCTCTCGTACGCGCGGTCTACGACGACACGGGCGGGATTGGAAAGCTGTACGCACGGCAGGACGAGATTGGAACGCCTTTCTGCGTGACGGTCGATCACCAATCGCTGGAAGACGAAGCCATCACCGTGCGCGACCGCGACACCTGGGAACAAGAGCGAGTGAAGGTAAGTGACCTGCCCGTTTACATCCGTGAACGACTTAGCCCGTAGAGCTCCCGTATGAGAAAGAGCACTCTGGCAAGCGTCTGCTCGGTAGTAGCCTTGTTGATTGTCCTGGCCATGGGTTTCTTTCGGGTCAAGACCCCTCACAATATTCCATTCTTCGTTATCTATCTTGTTTTAATGCCGCTCTTGTCGGTTGCGATGACCCTGCTGAATAAGCGTTTGCTGGCTTGGCGGAAAGCGCGAGGTCGTGACCTTGAAGAAGAAGCGAGGTATGAAATTGAAGAGAGCCTGCGGCCGCAGCCGGAGGAGTCGATACAGAACCGCTCGCGGTAGTGAGCGGGTAATAATCTTGTTTGGAGTGCTCTGACTTGTCAGCGCTTTAAAAAGCAGCGACTAGTCGCCGCACTCCAAAATTACGCCCTCCCTTACGGTCGGGCTACTGCCCGATGACCTTGATAACGTGATAGTTCTTCGCGCCCTTGCGTAAAACCAAAAGCTGGCCATCGATCAAGTCTGAACCAAAAATCGTCTGCCGCGGATCGCTGACGCGACGATTGTTCACACAAACACCACCGCCCTGGACCAGCCGCCTGGCCTCGCCTTTGGAAGGCGCCAAACCGGACGCAACCAACGCATCGGTAATGGTGAAGCCATCCAACTTTGATTTTTCCAATTCAGTCGAAGGAACATCGGCGAAGATGTCGAGAATCTCCTGGACACCCAACCCACTGATCTCCTTGCCGAAGAGCACCTCCGACGCGCGCAAAGCTTTCTCAAGCTCGGTCTCGCCATGAACCAGAGCGGTCACGCGACGCGCCAGCTCTCTCTGGGCCCGGCGCTTCTCTGGCTCAGTCCGAACACTCTCTTCAAGTTCGGCGATCTCTTGCTGCGACATCCAGGTAAAGAATTTCAGATAGATGATCGCATCTCGATCATCCGTGTTCAGCCAGAACTGGTAGAACCGGTAAGGCGAAGTCAGTTTAGGATCCAACCAGACCGCGCCCGCCTCGGTCTTGCCAAACTTAACCCCAGCCGCGGTAGTCACCAGCGGAAATACCAGGCCGTGGGCCCGCGCACCTCGCAAGCGGCGAATCAGATCAATTCCGGCGACGATGTTGCCCCATTGATCGCTGCCACCCATCTGCAGAGTGCAGCCGTGCCGGTCATGGAGGACGAGGTAATCGTAGGCTTGCAACAGCGGATAGCTGAACTCAGTAAAAGAAATGCCTTCTTCCGTTTCCAGACGCCGCTTAATAGCTTCCTTGGCGAGAAGATTGTTTACGGTGAAGTATTTTCCGACGTCGCGGAGGAACTCCATCATGGAAATAGGAGCAAGCCAGTCGGCGTTGTTGATGATGCTTGCCGGATTAGCCGTCGCGTCAAAATCCAGAAAGCGGCTTAACTGCTCTTTGATACCGGCAAGATTTTCCTCAACCTGTTCCGGCGTTAATAGTTGGCGCTCCTTCGTCTTCCCACTCGGATCGCCAATCAACCCGGTGCCGCCACCCGCAATCGCAATCGGCGTGTGCCCGAATCTTTGTAAGCGCGCCAGGCCCATCACCGGCAAAAGCGATCCGACATGCAGACTTGCCGCCGAAGGATCAAAGCCGATGTAAGCCGTTAGCTTTTCCTCGGCGAGGATCTTTTGTAAGTCGGGCGTGGCTTCATGAAGCATTCCGCGCCACTGGAATTCATCGTATAGGTTCATGATCGAGTTTGCTGAAGCAGCGAGGATGATAACACGGGCTGTTTTGGAGTGCGGTAACTTGTTACCGCTTTCATAGGCCGCGACTTGTCGCGGCCAGCCTGGAAGACCGAGCTAAACCTCGCGGCGACAAGTCGCCGCTGACCAAAGCGCTGACGAGTCAGCGCACTCCAAATTCATTTCCAATCGCACCAATCCCGGTCCGCGCGATTCCACCAGTCCGTGCCAATCGGTTGACCATCCGGTGGATCGTTCGGTTTGCTGAGGTTCATCTTTTTCGGATCTTCCTGGAAGCGTTTGATCTGGTTCGCGGCGTAGGACAGAAATGCTTTCTGGCTCTCGTCACGCGTGAGATCCTGTTGCTGCACGAGCCAGCCTTTCAACTCTGCCAGTTTTGCTTCGGCGATCGCACGCACCTGGTTTGACGCGCGTTCTCCCGATGCCAACGACATTAGATCTATTAGCAAGACCATGTTCACGGTGCGTTGAATCTCAGCGTTGTAACCCGTCCCCATCGGCGCTTTCCAAGTCGAAGCGAAAATCCTGTCGAGCACTTCGCCAAATCCAGGATAGCGAGCGTCGCGGGCGTGGTATTCGACGAGACGCGCGGCGCGCTCCTGATTGAGAAGAAAGTCTGAGACGTGGTTGGCGATGGCTTCCGCCGGCGCTAGTCCGTCAAAGTTTGGAAACGTGCGAATGCGAAAGTCTTCACGCGTGCGGGGATAACCAGGAGGCCGCGGCGGGATCAGACGAAGCACAGATTCGGGCAGCGCCAGGGCTTCAGGCTTTAGCGTGCCCAGCACCGCGGCCAGCGCCCTCCGCTGTTCTTCGGGCGCAATGATTTGGGGGTTCTTATCACCCTTGCCGCGCAAGCTGAACGTGTAGTCCTGCCCGCCGACTAACTTCGCGGCCGCTTCGACCTGGTAGCGATGGTACATGTAGAGCGGGACCAGAACGTCTTCGAGCGTGGCCATCGGCGCGCCTTCGCGAATATTGTTTTCGCCAAAACGGCGCAGCGCTGCAGCCCTCACTTTCATAACGTTTGCCAGTTCGTCGACCACCTTCGCGCCGTTATCCCACAGATGGGCGACAGAACTCGATGCGCTCGAGGGGCGAGCATCTTGATCGGTGAGATACATCAGCCCATGACTGAAAGCATCGCTCAGTATCTTATCGAGACCGGCCTCTTCATTTATCCCGGCGGGAAAGTCCTGATAACCGTAAGCGATAGTCACCTTGTCCCATTCGCCAATCCCCTTCGCGTAAGCATCAGAGATATCAGGAAGGCCGTCGGCGCCGAGCTTTGCGAAGGGCGCGGGATAATCCATTACTGAAGCGCGACTAGAAACGCTGGCAGCGAAATTGTGTTGCAGTCCGAGCGTGTGGCCCACCTCATGCGCGGCGAGTTGCCGCAAACGCGCGAGCACGACCTGCTCCATAATCTTTGCCGTCTGAGACTTTCCTTTTTCATACGGAGCCAACAATCCTTCGGCGATCAGAAAATCCTGCCGGTCGCGCAGCGAGCCAAGCGAAACGCGGCCCTGAATAATCTCTCCTGTCCGCGGATCGCTGAGCGCGTTACCGTACGACCAGCCACGCGTCGAACGATGCACCCACTGGATCACATTGTAACGAACGTCCATTGGGTCGGCGCCGGCGGGCATCAACTCGACCCGAAAAGCGTTTCTATACCCGGCTGCCTCGAAGGCCTGGTTCCACCAGCTCGCGCCTTCGATTAACGCCGAGCGAACCGGTTCCGGCGCGCCGCGATCGACGTAATAGACGATTGGCTTGACGGGATCGCTTATCGCAGCGGACGGATCTTTCTTTTGTAATCGGTGATGACTGATGAAGTGCTTGGAGATGGGTTCGCTAATCGGCGTGGCAAAGTCCATGAAGGTAATTCCGAAATAGCCGGCACGTGGATCGTTGACGCGGGTCTTGAAACCGGGTGGCGGCAATTCGACAAACGAGATGTGCTCGCGAACAGTAATGGCTTGCGGGATCGGCGTAACCTGTCGCACCAACGGTCCAGCCTCGCCATCGCTGGTGAACGTAAGAGTAGTTTCGACTTCGGTATTCTTTGGAAAATTCTTCGTGTTTGCGAGATAGAAGGCACAGCGCGTCGGATCTAAACGAAAGGTCCCTTGTTGATCGCGTTGCAGCGTGCCGGGAATCTGATGCGCGTCACGCAGATAAAATGTGGTGGCGTCTACTAACGCGCGACCGCCTTCTTCGGCAGCTACTTCAAATCCCCACAGGGTCGATTCGGCAAAGGCGTCTTTCACCGCGCGCCGTTCATCCGCGTCGTCACTGTTGGCGCGAAAGCCGTAGTTCGAAGCGATCAGCAAAACCTTTGGCCCAGTGCGTTCAAAGCGAACGATGTGGCTTTGACCAAGCTGGCCTCGGTCCAGACCAATGTCGTTCGAGCCGATGCCCGCGGGCAAAGACTCGGCATAAAGAAACTCCGAGTTCCACTTATCGATCTCCAGCCAGACTTTGCCGGCTTTGGCGTCCCAGTAAAACGGAAAGTAGCCAGGGAACTTTTCCATGCCGGCGACTCTTTCGGCGATGGTGGGTGTCTTCGCCTCGGAACTCGAGCGGGTTTGCGCAACGAGGATCGAGCTCGAGAGCAGGAAGATCGAAAACAGTAATATGAGACGTTTCATTCTTTGTTTCCTCTGGTGTCGTTGAAGATAATTTTGTTGACCCTAGGTAGTCCTTCTACTATCATTCGAGCACCTTAGTCAAAGTTAACAAGTTGGCCCCAGAGCCTGCGACCATTCGCCGATCATGAAAGTATTCCTCAGTTGGTCCGGGGACCACAGCCGCGCGGTTGCGGATGCCTTAAACGAATTGCTTCCGCGCGTGATTAGGACAATCGAGCCTTTCTACTCTCCCAAGATTGAAAAAGGCAAGAAATGGAGCAGCGAGATCCAGAGTGCGCTTAAGGCGACGCGGTTTGGAATTGTTTGTCTCACACCCGACAATCTCAATAGCCCGTGGCTCCACTATGAAGCGGGTGCGCTTTCCAAAACCCAAGGTGCGCTGCTGTGGACTTTTCTCCATAAAGTCAAACATGAAGACGTTCCTTCGCCGCTCGGCGAGTTCCAGCACACGGTTGCCAGAAAAGATGAAGTCCTGGATCTGTTGAAGACAATAAACGCTCAGCTTAAGAAGGCGACACGCAGGCCCTTGAACGACCGCCTGCTGACCGAGAAATTTGAAAGAGATTGGCCGCAAATGGAAAAAAGATTGGAAGCGGCCGAAAGAAAATTCGCCAAACCCTACTTGACTCTGCCGAGTTTCGGAGACTTAACAATCGTGGAAGAGGTCAAGACGTTTGTCGGAGACTGGCATGCCATCACGGTCGATGGCGTGCACAAACTGGCGAGTTGGAAGCCTGTCCGGTCAATCGATCTTCTGGCCGTTTATCGGGCGGGACCAATAGTAATAGGCAACCTCAGCAGAGCAAAGGTGCGAATTTGCCTCGCGAACATGTTCGACGCCAAGTTGGTTGAGATTTACCAGCGTCTGTATCGGGAAAAGACAAGCAAGCAACTGCGCGACGCCCTTGTGGAATCGATTCAAAAGCTACTGGGCCCGTGTAAGATAAGAGCAACTAGCGCTAAGGACATCCGTGTTACAGATCTGGAACGGCCGGAAACAGCCGAGTATGACGTTAGGCTGACCAATCAGCGCATAACATTCGGGTATTTCAGGGCCAATGAAGTAGCTTCGATTATGCCGCTGGATATGAAGACCTTTCAGAAACCTGCTCCCGTGGCTTGGCTTCTAGATAAGGCAGGGGCGCCGCTCACCTTCAAGCATTATCTCAAGCAGTACGAGATGATGTTTGAAGAGGCATTACCCATCTACGTCAGTAAGTCACGATGATTTCTCTGCAAGGCAGCGCAGCCTGCAGACGGGTTACTTCTCCTCCACCTTCCTCCCTGCGTTCAAATTGTCGAAATTCAGAATCGCGTTGAAGACCAGGAAGTAACTGCCCGAAGTCTGGCCGCGCCAGAATGGGTTGGTTGAAAAGAGCACTACGTGGCCGTTGCCGTAGGGTGCGTCGATTACCGCGGGATGTTGGGCAATCTCGTCGCCGCCATCTAACAGGCCTGAGACAAACAACTCCCGGCTGTCGGCGTAGCGCAGCACGACCCGGGGCCGCATCTGGGGCGGAATGATGCCGCCGTTGTTGCGGCGTTGCTCGTCGGTCAAAGGCAGCGCCTGCCAGACTTCGGCCCTGGGCATTTCGGGAGCTTCGACGGGCGGCCGGCCTTGAACCGTGTCGGGATCGTCCGGCGTGCCGCGGCCGGTGGCGCGCTGGCCACCGCCACCACGTCGCCCGCCGCCACCACCGACGGTGTTGCCTATGTTGAAGATTGGCCCATTGGAACAATACATCGCGAGCGAATCACCGTAGCCGTAGGCGATCGGGCTCGTGGAATCAACCGCTTTGATGCGCAGGATGTCGCCGACCGCTCGCAGACGTTGCGCCCGGCCGATCGAGACGCCCGGCGTGAAGTTATAAGTAACCGCGAAATCGGAAGTGTCCATAGAGGTAATCAGGACACCGCCGTTCTGCACGAACTTCTGCAGGTTCATCAGCCCATTCCATCCCAAACCGGGACGCATGTCCTCCGTCTCGTCGGTCTTGCCGAGATTTGGTGTCAGGGTCGTTGTCTTCCACGGCAGCGGGTTCCCATACATCGGCAGGCCATTGATAATCGCAGCGGCGCCACGCCCGACGGGAGCAAAGATCAGGACGTCGTACTTGCTTCTGAGATCCGCATCCTTCGCTACGTCCTGAGTGCTGATGTAAGCGAACGGCACCTGCATTTGATCAAACGCGATACGCCACCAGCCTTCGTCCTGCGTACTGAGCCAGGTGTGCATGACTGCCACGCGCGCAGCCTTCACCGGATGGGTTTTCACCGACGGCAAGTCCGCGACGGCAAAGACTTGTATACCGAGATCGCTCGCGGCGCGCTGCAACTCGTCCGCCGCTGCCTTGCGGATAATGAACGAGCCGCGATTGAATTTGTGGCCGCCGGCCTCGAAGGGTTCTTCCGCGGCCTCCATCGCCACATTTTTCAGACGATAACGCAGCGTCGCCAGCGTGTTGTCCGCGTTGTGATTGATCAGGTAGACACTGCCGCTGCTGTTCACGGCTCCGGGCGAGCGCACTTCGCTGCTGACACGTTCCATCGCGGCGTCCAAAACCTTAGTGTCGGTCACGCGCACGACCTCGAGGTTGGCCAGTTCACCCATGGTCCAGGCGGTATCGTCGTAGATGTCGGTCTGCGGATCGTTCGGCGCCCAGTATTGATAATCAAGCAAAGCGTCGGCGATGCGGCTGTAAGGCTGATCCATGCGGACGAGATAACTGCCGGCCGGGAAGGTCCGAGCCTCGGTTTCAGCAGGCTTGGCCGGAGATGAAGATGGCGAGGGTGATCCAGTCGGCCCGGGCCGGCCACGTGGCGCGGCCTTTTTCTTCATCGTCACCGTAAAAGGTGCGGTGGCGCGATTAACTTCGCAGCCCTGGGCCTGGAGCAGACGCAGCAGAGTCGCCTGATTGCCTAAACGCGGATCGTCTGCGGGAAAAACATAGGCCGCCGGGCCTTCGTTCTTCGGTTTGAGCACCGAGCGCTTGCTCTTCAAATAGAAATTCCTCAGAAACATTTTGGTGTTGTTGCTGAAGTAATAGAGCGAAGTCAGCAACCCAGTCTGCTCGTAGTTATTGTTGTTGCGTTGAGACCAACGGGCTTTCGGCAGCGGCGGGTTCTGTTTGTACCACGTGCGCTGATACTCGCCCGGCGACAGTGTCCGTTCGAGCGTATCTGCCCCTCCGTTGCCAAAGGTTTCGTACAGACGGCTGATGCCGTTGTGCGTAGCGGCGATGAACATCAGATAGCCGGGCGACCAGGTGTCGAAGTTTCCGTGAGCGAACACGCCGGGCATGCCGAACTTGGTCATCTCGGATACATTGTTCCAACCGATTATCTGCCATTCGTTGGTCAGGATCGGATCGACCCAGGCGTTGTAGGGTCCATCGCCAACAGTATTGTCGTAAAGGTAGGGAACCGATTCGTGGAGATCGTGCAGCACCTGCGGCTTCCAGGCGAGATAGGTGTTGAGCACGTTACGAGTGAGTTTCAAAGAGAGACCGATCGCGTCGCGATTGTTGTCGTGGGCGACATAGTGGCCCCAGTAAACCAGCCCCGGCCAATTCTCTTTCGGATGCGCGAGGTGCCAGTTGTAAATGTCGACCATGCGGTTGCGTCCGTCGACTTCAACCACTGGCGTGATCAATGTGACCATGCTTTCGCGGATCGATTTGATGTAAGGGCTTTCGTCGACGGCCAGACGATAAGCGAGTTCCATCAAAGCCGTCGGCGCGCCCGTCTCAGGCGAGTGAATCGTCCCCGTGATGTAGTAAACCGGAAATGACTGATCGACCAGGCGGTCCGCTTCGGCATCGTCAAGATTGATCGTGCGCGGGTCGGCCAGCTTGGTTAAGCGCACGCGATTCTCATCCAGTTTTGCCAACAGTGATTCAGAAGCGATGGCCACCGCGATCATTTCGCGGCCTTCCTCGCTGGTGCCGATGGAAAAGACCTTCACGCGCGGGCTCGACTTCTCCAGCAGGCGCATGTAGCGATAGACCTCTTCGGCGTAGGGCAACTTGCCCGGCGCACCCGCTACATCACCCAACACGGCCTTCGGTGTCGGCACATTCGGGGACGCGGGTAAGTAATCAGTCAGCGGCGAATTGAAGAAAGGTTCGGTCGTGTACTCGCGAATCTTCTTTGTGTAGTCCTCGTCGATGGGCTGATTTGGATCGCGGCCCGGCTTGTCCTGCGCCTGAATAGCGAATGCGGCCGTGCTGACAAACAGAGCGCTCGCGACGAGCAAGCGCGCCAATCTTGAAAAAGTCATTTCGGGTTCCTCGGCAATGGTGGCTTGATGCCCTTGTTCTTAATGACGAACTGATAGAAGAGAAGAAGATGCTTTTAAGCTAAATGAAGCAGCAAGTCAATGATAGATTCTGGTCTGGTAGAAGGGCGGGGCAGTAGTCCGACCGTAAGGGAGGGCGTATCCTTGGCGATGTACAACGCCCTCCCTCACGGTCGGGCTACTGCCCCGAATAACAATCCACGTGATTCGAAACGCGTTTGTCAAAATTGATGGTCAAGGAGTTGGCGAAGCCAACGAAATATTAGTAGCCCACAGCGGAAGCTGTGGGTGAGAGTCAACCATCCGAAACCGAAGCCCCAGCTGGGCGACATAGGATTTCGATTTGCAATCCCATGCTAGTTCACTGAGTTTCGATGGCGCCTAAAAACTGTGCCCACCGCCGAAAGCATGAGGGCTATCAGGCCAGCTATAAAAGATCCGCCTCCGATAATAGCCATCGTCATTGCTGCGGATTCACCCTCATAGTAGCTGGTGTCGTGTCCATATAACGCGTTACCTGCGGCCATAGCGATATCGTACAATGCCACTCCTCCCAAGATTATTGCGATCATAAAGAGACACCAAGCTGTCAGCAGAAGGCCTTTTACGAGTTTCGATGCCTTGTGGAAATCAGCGATCTTTTCCGAGAAGGCGAGTGAGAAAACCAGCACCGCCACAACAATCGTTAAGAATTGCGTGCACAGTGCCTTCCCTTCGGCATAGTCATATTGCAAGAAGATCTTGGCTTGCTCGTCTGGGAGCATTTTTACTTCGCCTGAACTAAAAATCAGAAGCGGGCTCAGGCCTGCGGGTTATTGTGATTTCTCATTCGTTGCCCCCGGTCTTTAGATCGATATCGGCTGCGAGATCACGAGTTCTAAAATCGCGAAAATCGCAGGCCTGACCCCCGATTCATCTTCACGAATTCTTCATTTCCTTCCAACCTGTTTCATATCGCGTAAAAGCCCTTACAGAAAAGGAATCAAGCATTGCATAAAGCGTAATAACTATTGCGACCAAGGGTATGGAATAGATTGCAATAAATATCCATATGCTCATTTCAAAATATAACCAACCTACGTAGCATAATAATGATGCTGCAAATAAATAGATCCAACTGAATATCAATGGGACACTGAATAGCACGAGTCGCCTATGCTTATTCACAAATGGATGCTTAGGCCATCTCGTCTCCCATTCTCCTCCGAGAACTGGCTGCAGACATACTTTTATGTATGTTCTGATTCTGGCAATTCCATCCAATTGCCATGCAATCGAATAAATAAATCCAGGTAGCATAAATAAGGCGACATAGGTAAATACCCAGATTTTGGTTTGTACGCTTAATCCAATTAGACCGGCTACTGTACCAAGGCTAGTCAACCAAATTACATTCGCATCTTTAATTCTGGTCAATGTTAGGTTATTTAGATACTTTAGCTCTTCTGTTTCCCCAATTTTATCCATAACTAACTCCAGACTAACAGGTGGAAACCTAACGTCTGACAGCCGCGATTACTTCAACCTTCACCGAACCAAACAAACAGTAAAACCGGCCAAGCCTGCGATTTTTCGAGATTCTAGAATTGACGCCCAACGCCAGAGTTGACGTGCGAAGCGATTACATCTAAACCTCGATTCAATCGACGAAGATGAGAAAAAGGCGGTGGCTATTCGGCAGGAGCCTCGGATTCGTCGCTATCAGCATCGGGCGCACCTTTGAGCCGTCGTGTTTCAAACCTATGCAGAAAGTGATCAAGCATCATTGGCAGTTCCATCATCATCATGTGCGCTTCCTTTGAGGAGCCGCCTGCCATTTCTTCCATAAACGGACCCCGACCCATAACTCTTGTGACGCGGCGGAGCCGTTCAATGGCTTTCTGTGCTGCTTTGGCGTTGCCATCGCGTACTTCACGGTAGACTTCGACCAGGATTTCATATAGCCACGGGAAGTCGTCTCGCAAAAGACCGCCGAACATAAGAAGCGAAATCGGATCGTCTCCCTCTTCAGAAACCATCTCGGCCATTTCCTCGAACATCATGGGATGGAAACGCCTGAAGCCCCTACGACGCGAACGGGGTCCCTGCTCCGTTACGACACTCTCAAGATCCCTAAAGCGAACATCCAAGCCGCGGACTCCGGTAACGAGTTCCTCAAGGATCTCGTGTGGCGGTCGCATGTGTTTCTCGGTCGGAGCCTCTTCAGGTATAGATTCCAGTTGCTTCTCAAGTTCAGGCCACAATGCGTGGAAGAGCTGCCTTGCCCGATCCTCAGGAATCGGTTCGGGCGCCGATTGATTAACGGAGTGAACAACTTCTGCCAATCCACTTCGCTCAAACTTCTTGGCTTGGAATTGAGCCAACGGACCACTGATGTCACTGAATTCAAGATTGAAGAGAAGCGGTATGACCTTGGTTCCTTGCATCGACTTTGCGAGAGCACCTGCCTCAAATAGTACCCAGGGTGAGCCAAGGTTCTCGGGCGTTACACAGATGACCCCGAAGTTAGAGGTTTCCAGTTCCGTCGCAACAGCTTGAGCCCAGCGATCTCCGGCGGACACATCAGCCTCTGACAGCCATGGCTTTACATAGTGAAGTACCAATGGAAGCCATCCGTGAAAAGCCTGCGCCAGTAGCTGGCTTCGCTCACCGCTCCAACTTATGAAGACTTTCATGAGGTATTCCCTTTCGACACTAAGAGGTTGACCAAGCACCAAAAAGTAGCTATCCACATCAGCGCCATAATACGCTCGCCCACAATCTTGTGCATCGCCTTGGCTCTCGTGATAAACCCTGCATCCAAATTACTAATAGTCAAAGCCCCGGCTTCCGCGATGGAGGTTCCTCGTTGGCCTCCATCGCACGGGGAAGCGCGGGGTCTGATTATGGTTTTGGCGGGGTTGTGCCGCCGGTGCCGCCTTTTCGGGTTGGGCGTTTGCGTTCGCTCTTGCGGGTGCCGCCGAGCATTTCGTACTCGCTGCTGTCGGGGCCATAGTGCGCCTCGCCGGCGGAAAGAAAGCGGCGGTTCAGTTCGTTGAGTTCGGCTTCTGCGGCCAGGAACTCGTTCTGTAATTGATCGGACGCGGCCAGCGATTGATTGTAGGCGTCGAGAATATCGCCGACTGATTTTTCTTTTGCTTCATACCCGGGAATAGTTAGATTGGGACCAAAGTCGGGCGGGGTCTTGAAGGATTTCAGGCTCGCCAGACGTTGGCGTGCGGTTTCAAGCACCGCGGAACGTTTCTTTAATCTCGCCATCAGATTGCTCCTTTGTTGAGGCCCAAAGGCCGTGAGTTAACAGACGAGGCTGGGACGCCCGGCAGTATATGCCTTTCTTATCGAAAATCAAGGGTATTTATTGGGAGTTTTGGAGAATGCACCTAAGTTTGCTAGTTCCTCAGAATCGTTTAGAGGTTCCTTCAATTAGATTCGTGGTACCTCCAAACAGATTTACAGTACCTGCGATTAGCTTGGCGGTACCTGTAATCAGATTCGTGGTACCTACGATTAGCTTTGGGGTACTTTCAAGTTCTTTTGAGGTACTGTCAATGAATTGCGAGGAACTGGTAATTAACTTGAGACTACCCGTAAGTCGCTTTGGTGTTCCGGGACTTTCATTCGTGGTTCCGGCAGATTGATGTGAGCGGTTGGCGAATTAAATTTATGAGGGGCGAGATCGTTTCTGAGTCGCAGCAGTCAATTTCCGATCACAATCATATTAAGCCCGCCTTGCGGGCGGCCAGGAAACATACCCCGCGAACGCGGGCGACATAACCCCCCATTTTTGCCGACGTTGATCCAATATTATGTCGCCCCGCTGGGGCTCGCTTGAGATTGTCGCGGGTTAACCCACAGCTTGCGCTGTGGGCTACTGATATATCGTCGGCTTCGCCGACTGGGCGCCGCTTCATTCCCGCGGGTCTTTGTATCATCGCCACCCATAGAACTAGAATTAGTGTCTGCGATCACGCGCAAATCCAATGGCAGACATCAAAGACAGCTTGCCCCGCACCCACGCCCAGTCTCCTGAAGAGACTGGTCCGGTTCAGATCAAACCGATCAGCAAAGTCGCCGGCGGGCTGCCCGCGGTGTGGAGCACGGCGAAGAACACCTTCAGACAGATGGGCATTGTCTCGGGCACCCGCACGCTGCTGCAATTGAATCAGAAGCAGGGCATTGATTGTCCGGGTTGCGCCTGGCCTGAACCCGACGGCGAGCGCTCGCATTTCGAGTTTTGCGAAGAAGGCGCTAAGCACGTCGCCGATGAAGCCACGACAAAACGAGTTCCTCCTGAATTTTTCAAACAGTGGAGCGTCACGGCGCTGACGCAGCAGTCCGATCAATGGCTGAACGCGCAAGGGCGCATCACGCATCCGATGATTCTGCGCGAGCGTAGCGATCATTACGAACCCATCGAATGGCCGGATGCGTTTGGATTGATCGCGCGGGAACTGAACTCGCTTTCTTCTCCTGATGAAGCGATCTTCTACACGTCGGGCCGGACCAGTAACGAAGCGGCTTTCCTTTATCAACTCTTCGTCCGCCAGTTTGGCACCAACAATCTGCCTGACTGCTCGAACATGTGCCACGAATCCAGCGGCACGGGAATGAAAGAGACGCTCGGCTTCGGCAAAGGCACGGTGACACTCGCCGACTTTGATCTGGCCGACGCGATCTTTGTCATCGGCCAGAATCCGGGGACCAATCATCCGCGGATGCTGACTTCGCTGATGCAGGCGAAGCGGCGCGGCTGCAAAATCGTGCACATCAATCCGCTGCCGGAAACTGGTCTGGCGCGTTTCAAACATCCGCAAGAAGTGTGGACCTGGCTGGGCAAAGGTACGCAGTTGGCTGATCTCTTTCTGCAAGTGCGCATCAATGGCGATGTGGCTTTGCTGAAAGCAATCATGAAGGAACTGTTCGACGCGGAAGAGCGCCGGCCGGGCCAGGTTCTCGATCAAGAGTTCATCAAGCAACACACTACCGGGTTCGAGGCATTCAAAGCGGCGCTGGGTCCTGTCCATTGGGGCGACATCCTCGAACAATCCGGAGTGTCGAAAGTCAAAATTGAAGATGCGGCGCGCATCTTTATTGAATCTGAGCGCGTAATCTTCTGCTGGGCGATGGGTCTCACGCAGCACAAGAATGCCGTCGCCAACATCCAGGAGATCGTCAACCTGATGCTGATGCGCGGCCAGATGGGAAAGCCCGGCGCGGGTTTTTGTCCCGTACGCGGCCACAGCAACGTGCAAGGCGATCGGACCATGGGCATCTGGGAACAGCCGAGTGCGCAGTTCCTGGACGACCTGGCGAGGGAATTTGATTTCGAGCCACCGCGCCGGCACGGCCTCGATACCGTGCATGCGATTCAGGCGATGCATAACGGCGCGGCAAAAGTATTCTTTGCCTTAGGCGGAAACTTTCTTTCGGCTACGCCCGATACTGAATACACGGCGGATGCCCTGCGCCGTTGTCGTCTGACTGTGCACGTATCGACGAAACTGAATCGGGCGCATTTGATTACGGGGCAGCAGGCTTTGATTTTGCCTTGTCTCGGGCGCACCGAAATTGATTTACAGGAAAGCGGCCCGCAAATGTTGAC
>DATHHW010000080.1:0-20768 GCA_035317005.1 Pyrinomonadaceae bacterium
CCCGCCAAAGCGAGTGGTTGTCCGTCAGGTTCGCGCGGTTTCGCGCCCAACTCGATCTTGTCGCCGGTAAAAACATCAGCCGCCAGCCCCACGATGCTTTTGCTGGATTGATTGAATAAAGTGATCTTGTAAGCAGGAAGGGTCGCGTCAACGGCCACGGCGTTCACGACGACAATGGACATGACTCCCTTTAGAATCACCGGGGGCACCGGCGTGACGTTCGGGGCAACCCGCACCAGTTTGATTCCGAAAGGCTCGATTCCAAACTGCTTCAACTCGTCGGCGCTGATTTTCTCGTTTTCTCTAACCAGATAGCTGGCGATTTGTTGCTCATGCTCGAGCGCCTTTTCACCGGACAACAAAGAGACAACGACTCGCACCGCGTCTCCTTCGACTGAGGGGACTATCCGCACCGCCCTGGTCACCCGTGCTTCGACGGGTGGCTGCCAGGAAGCAATCCGGCCGAAGAGCGAGTACCACGAGCCCTGCGTTTTAACCACCGGCACACTTTGAAAAGCGGGCTTCCTGCCGGGATAGAAGGTGACCTCGATCGCCAACCTTGTGGGAGGAGGATTCTGCTGCGCAACCAGCGCGTCGAGTAGACCTAATCCGAAAACCAACAGCAGAGTGATGAACCTAAGCGAGCGAAGCAATAGCATGGCAGTTTCCTCAAGCTAAGTTGCGAGTGAACACAAGCTATCATTTTACCTTCGCCGGGGGATAGGTCGGGAGTGCTCCTTCAGTCACTGGCCTTCGCGTGGGAAGCAAAGAGGCGAGCGACTGGAGAATCGCCCGCCTTCATGTTTTAACGTTATTGCTGCGCATAGTGGACACTCTTCGCAATTTTTTCTACGCCGCTACTGACGACATAAAGATCAACTTTGAAAGTCTGTCAGCAAGATGGGTAGTGCCCCAGGAGCTCCAACCCCGTGAGAAACTGAAGTTGGGACTTCGCATTGGGAAGGGGCTATCAGACCGCCACAGCCGCGTCGAGTATCTCGCGTACCTTTCGCGTCAGAGCGCTCGGGGTGAACGGCTTTCCGATAAAGGCCGTTCCCTCGTCTAACACTCCGTGATGAACGATCGCATCATCGGTATAGCCGGACATGTAGAGCACTTTCATATCGCGGCGCAACGGCGTCAACTGCTCGGCTAACTCGCGACCACTCATCTGTGGCATGACTACATCGGTCAGCATCAGGTGTATGACGCCGGAATGTTGCCTGCCCAAAATCATCGCCTCGTGCCCGTGTTTTGCTTCCAGCACATGATAGCCGCTGTCCCGAAGTATTTCAGTCGCCATCTCCCTGACTACGGCTTCATCCTCTACCAGCAGGACTGTCTCAGTCCCTTGCAATGATTCGAAGTCATCAGCTTCTCCGGCAACTTCTTTCAAGCGCGCCTCAGCACATGGCAGATAGATCTTAAACGCAGTACCACGACCGACTTCACTGTAGAGCCAGATGGTTCCCTCGCTTTGCTTGACGATGCCGTATACCGTCGCTAACCCCAGGCCCGTGCCTTTACCGACCTCTTTAGTCGTAAAGAACGGTTCAAAAATATGCGCCTGCGTCTCCGCGTCCATGCCACATCCGTTATCGCTCACTGCGAGCATAACGTATTGTCCCGGCGGGACAGAAACATGATCGCGCGAATATTCTTCGCTCAGATCCACATTACTCGTTTCGATTGTGAGCCGGCCACCCCGGGGCATCGCGTCGCGAGCATTGATGGAAAGGTTTAGCAAGATCTGCTCAATTTGGTTGGGATCAGCCTTAACTTTTCCGAGATCCGCGGCCAGCCCCATCAGGAGATCGATGTCCTCGCCGATCAGACGCTGGAGCATCTTGTTCATATCAACAACAATCTGATTGAGATCGATGATTTTGGGTTGCAGGATCTGTTTGCGGCTGAAAGCCAGGAGTTGGCGGGTCAAAGCGGCGGCGCGCTCCCCGGATTTCTTTATCTGTTCAACATGCCGGTGGAGCGGATCGGTGGGCGTAAGACGTTTCAAAGCCAGCTCACTGTGGCCGCAGATGGCCGTGAGAAGATTGTTAAAGTCGTGGGCCACGCCTCCTGCCAGTTGACCAATCGCCTCCATCTTTTGAGACTGGCGAAGCTGTTCCTCACTTCGCTCCAGTTCTGCCTGGGCTGATTTGCGTTCGCCTACCTCTGCCAGCAGGCTCGTGTTGGCGGCGGCCAATTGATGAGTGCGCTCAGCGACGCGATCTTCGAGTCCCTGGTTGAGACTCTCAACCTCGGCTGTACGCTCGGCAATGCCCCACATTTCACTAATGCTCCGCTTGATCGCAATTAGAAGAAAGGTGACTTCGAACAAAACCCAACCTGCATGCTCAACCCAACGCCACTCGCTGGCGGAGAGCACGCCGTAAACGGACTGGGGCCAGAAAACTCCTCGAAGAAAGTGATCCGCTGCCACGATGACCGTGGCCGGAACCAGCACGCGCCAGTCGCGGTAAAAGGAAAGGAAAGCTAGTGAACCGAACACGTGAAAATGCGTTTCGATTCGGCCGCCGGTGAGATGAATCAGCAACGCTCCCGTTAACATTTGTCCCACGGCGATCGTGTAACGAGTTGAAACGCGGCCGGGTTGGGTAACCGCTAGCAGAATCGGGAGGGAGCTGATCGCTCCACCCAGGACCAGGGCCGCCCAAATATGGAGGTGTATGCGGCTTGTCCCGCCGGCCCATGCCAAAGGCGAAATCCAGTAAGCAGCAGCGATCCCCGCGATCCATTGAAGCGCCATCAAGACCGCGAACATATGGTCCGTTCGCTTACAAATATCCTGCTGATGCTCGTTGAAGATTTCCGTGATCCGACGTGCGGACGGTTCATCACCGATAGTGTTTGTGTTTCTCATCTTTTGGCATTCGACATTCAGATTTTGGATCGAACAAGGGACAACCAAAGACAACGCTCTCCGTTCGTTCAGCGGCTCCGGAGTTTACGAACGATACAATTGCGCTTTGACCTGCATTATCGCCGTAATGGCCGCGCGAACCTGTGATTCCGCCGCTGAACAGCAAACGTCCGCCGGCATCGTAGAGTAGGCACTGGCCGGAAGTAGCGGTGTGAAAACGATCCGCCTCAGCGCCCTCGTCGTCAATCACGACCGTCACCCCGGGAATGCTGCCAGCACTCTGCCAGAGGTCACTCTTGTCCCAGTCGTCAGGAAAACCCGCTGGTTTGACAAAGAGAACGTAAGCGGTCAAGCGCCCCTGGGAATGAGCCATGATTGAGGCAAGTTCCCCAATCGTGGCTCTCGTGCAGGGACAATGCGGATGCGCTAACACGATCAGAGTTGCATGGTCCCGTGCAGGTTGAATCTTGCTGTCGGCCGGCCATTGCTTCGGCGGCTCCGCAGCTTGACCCGGAGTATTCTCGTAGCCCCAAAGGATCCAAAGGCCGAAACAAATGGCCAATAGCCACGAAATAGCTGCGGCGAGCAGGAGCACTCGGGCCGTCCTGGCCGGCGGCACCAAACAGTCTTGGACTGGCGTTAGGTTAATCAGAGTTGAGTATGACTTCACGGTTTTCTGGCCACTTCAGACTCACGCGTTCTGCTTTTGGTAAGCTACGACGGAAGGTCTTTCAGCAGCGTAGTTAAGGAGAACTTTGCGGGAAGTTCACAAAGGTTGGTTGGCAAGCATTCTCAATTCGATGAGGTCGCTTAAGCCTTGAGATACTGATTACGCATTGGGCCAGACAGGCTCAATGCCGTGACGATTCTGGCATTTCCGGCGCGGAACCGTCAATGAATTTAAAAGAGACCAGGTCGGATCATCAATATTTTGAGTAAAAACGCTGAACATTCTCGACAACTTGGTCGGCGAATCTAAGCGACGCGATATCGCTTTAGAGGATCCGCGTTCAGCGAAAGAAGACGGCAACGTCCGCGCATTAATCGCGACGACGGCATTGGTTTTCATTGTGGAGCCTGCCTTTGCACGTCCGTAATGAAAATTTGCCGGCGTTCACATTGCCATCGCAATTCTCGCGGGCGGAGCATCACTGTGGGCGGTCAACATCCGACACGATAACTTTATCGGCGTTCTGTGGCAGTTGGTCGCTATCGCTGTTCTGACACGTGCATTCATCGTCGGTCGACGCCCAATCTCAACAGAGCGGTTCGCGGGCGACCGTGCGAGCGGCGTTTTCACGACCAAGACGTTTAGCAGGAACAAAGTTCTGTCCAGTGATGTATGCGCGGAGCGCAGCGTAAGCAATCGCTTCGCATGATGAGCAGGGACGCACACCGGTTGAGCGAATGTTCGACGCTGAGTGAAGATGTTAGCGAGGTCGTATTCCCCTCTCCCATTGGGAGAAGGATTAGAGGAGAGGGTGCGAAGCTTAGCGCGAGGTATTTATGTTGATTAGCTGTCGCGCTATCGACGACAACATTAGAACAAGCCAGGTCCCTCGCTCAGGCCCTCACCCAACCCTCTCCCAGGGGCACATCTTCGGTTGTGATCAGTTTGGACTCAGTCGAGGCCGAGTTGCCAGAAAAAGAACGCCCAGATGTCGGCATAACGGGCGATGGTTCTGGTCGCTACGGGGCTGCCCCGATGTCCCGCCTGCTCTTCTCTGCGCAAGAGGATCGGGTTCCTGGACACGTTTGCGGCCAGCCATGCAGCGTGCATTTTGTAGCCGTGCCAGGGAGCGACGCGGTCGTCATTGTCGGGAACCACAGTGAGTATTGCGGGGGCCTCGATCTTTTGTGGCAGCGTGTGATAGGGGCTGTATTGCATCAAAAAGTCGAGGTCATCTGGATCTTCGGGTGAACCGTAATCGGCGATCCAGTGCTGGCCGCCGTGGGCTGTATGAAAGCGGGCCATATCGGTGACCGCCGCGCCCGCGGCCACCGCCTTCCATAGATCCGGACGCTGTACCGCGACGGCGTTGACCGACAAACCACCGTTACTCCACCCAAAACAACCCAGTCTTGAGGCCTGCGTATACCCTTCGGCAATCAGCCACTCGCCGGCGGCGATGAAGTCATCGAAGACCTTCTGCTTATTCTCGCGCATGCCGGCCCGATGCCACTCTTCGCCAAACTCTCCCCCTCCTCTCGCATTGACGATTGCATAGATTCCGCCACGTTCAAGGAGTGGAATCACGTGTGCCGTAAAAGCCGGCAGGAGGCTGACGCCAAAGCCGCCATATCCATGGACCACCGCAGCATTCTTGCCGTCGCGATCGATCCCTTTCTTATGAAGCAGGAACATCGGTATCCGGGTCTTGTCGAACGATTCAAACCAGACTTGTTCGATCTCAAACACCTCTGGATCAAATGGTACTTCGGGTTGATGATAGAGTGTGTACTCGAGGGTTTCGAGATCCATGCGATAAACGGCTCTGGGCATCAAGAACGACGAAAACGAAATTAGCAGATCTTCCGACTCTGGCTCCGCGCTTAGCACGTTGATACTGCCCATGCCGGGCAGTTCGATTTGCTTCACGAGCTTTCCTGCCAGGTCATACACGCGCAGCCGTGACGAGACGTCCTCGATGGTCTCGACAAAGAGGTAGTTTCCGACCGTCGTCCAGGCTCCGAGAGGATAAGATCCCGCGGGGATCACGGTTGTGGCAGCGAACTCGCCGGCGGCAATATCCGCGAGCTTGATCGCGGTGAGTTTGCCCAACGGCGCCTCGTGATTTGTCTGGATGTAGAGCCGCTCTCGATGGAATGCCGCGCTGATAAACGCCCCGATCCCTTGAACGCCGGGAAGGAAGGCGCGTTGCGGATCCTCGCGATCCAGAAGATGCACTTGCGAACACGGCGCGGCGCCCGATAAATCCTGGACCACAACAACCAGATAGCGGCCATCGGACGACAGCTGTGGATAGGGCGTTTGCTCTCGCTTAAGCGATTCGCCAAACACCAGCGCGTCGTCGCGCCAATCATCACCCAGGTTATGGAAGTAAAGTTTATGATGGAATCGCGCCTCTCCGGCGGGCGTGTCCACTCGGCAGCGCGTGTAGTAAAAGCCGCTGTTATCAGGTAGCCACGCGACTCGGTTCCTGGTATGCCATGCGTGCGCGACCGGATTTACGTCACCGGGAATGACGTCCGGCAGCACTTCTTTGCTCTCGACATCCATTACGTAGAGCGACATGCCGGAGCTTCCGGACTCGGACAGACGGTATGCGATCAGCGAGCCGTCGCGAGAGGGGTACGTGTCCGCCAGCGTGATCGTGCGGTCGGAACTCAGCTCGCTCGGATCAAGCAACAGCCGCGGTGCGCCGTGGGGGAGGTCCTGGCAATAAAGCGCCGAGAGTTCCTGGTCCTCGAAACGCTGACGAAAGAAGTATCGCTTTCCAGCTTTGGTGATGGTCCCCATGGCGGGCGTGCGCATCAACTCCTCCAAGCGCCGGCGGATACCTTCGCGAATCGGCAGGGACGCGAGTTGAGCCATCGTGTACTCGTGCTGTCCCCGCACCCAGGCTCGCCGGGCCGGCGAGTCCTTTTCCATCCAGCGATAAGGGTCGCTGACCCAGCGTCCGGCCAATTGGTCATGGCAGTCGCTTCTGCGTGCCTCGGGTGGTTTTCGTTTTGAGAATGCCATAATTCACTGCAGCGCGGCTGCATGGATTGGAATCCGGCCATACCCCACTCGGTCACAACAGCGTCACGGCGCAGGATGAATGCAAGCTTAGAACAAAGATTAGACGATAATGCAACGTGACTTGGGAAACATGCTGTCGAAGTGTCGGTTTTGAATGAGTTGTTAGATGGCGGTTGCCATTACCAATGTTCATGCGTGTCCATTTATTAGGCTTCGTATCCACCGCTCAACTTTTTCAACTGTCTCATCTACTGTAATTTCCGAAGTGTCCAGAAGAGTCATTGGTGGTTCCGTATTCTGGGCATTATTTAGCAGCCAGCGATTGAATGCGACCTGCTCTTTGATGTATTCGTCCTTCAAAGAACCGCGCCACGTCAACCGTGAGGGAAGGATTTGATCATCGCAAATCAAGGCCAGGTAATGAAGCTCTGAGAAATAACGACGCTCTATACATTGCTCAAACTGACTAGGCAGTCCAACCCCACATAAGATAACAGGCTTACCAGCCTGAGAAATGTTCTTGCACACGCGCAACCAAGTCTCTCGATATTCGCGGTAATCGGTTTCAGGTTGATTGAATTCTGCGCGCCACAGAATATCGCTTTCCATGACCACTACGTCTTTCATTCTAGCTGCAAGTTCCAGACACACAGTTGACTTACCAACGCCGCTTGCTCCGGTGAGAATAAATAGTGGCAATCGGATAAACTTATATCGAAAGCAGCAGTCCGGGCATATCGCATACACTCCTTCGGGCACAATGGCTTTGTCGGCGCGATATTCTCCACAGTTGGGACAAACATTGAACATAAGTTTTTATATTACGCGCCAGATTTGCCAAAGGCGCAAGATCAAAATAGCTCGCTAGTTACGGTTGCATAGTTTGCGTGCCGGCCGGGCGAAACTCTACAATAACTGCCGGCACCAAGGCGGTGTTTATTGGTCAATAGTGCGGTTGTTCATCAGCCTGTGACAACGACGGAGGGCCCCATGCCACGAAGCAGGATGCGCGTTGATCATCAAGTCCCGATCACTTCGCCGCGAATGTTTTCGAGCCCGTATTCGGAGATTCCGATTGATAAGAATGACCCGCGTGGTCGCGAGCCGCTGATCCCGTTGGAGTCGGTTGGCGTCGCGTTCGAGAGCTACTACGCAAAGACGGACGGCAAGAATCCGCCGTTTGGCAGTCCGATCGAGGGCAGCCGACAAGACGTTTGGCTGCGAAAATCGGTGGCCGAAAAACTTGCCCGCGTCAACGAGGGACTGCGGCCGTTCGAGGCGGAGTTGTTCGTGCACGATGGTCATCGTTCAGTTGCCTGCCAGCAGGGCTTGTGGAACTTCTTTTACTCAAAAGCGAAACAGCAGAACGCAAGTGGCAGCGAGCAAGAACACCGGGCTTACGCGATGCAGTTCATAGTCGATCCAGTGTCCTTCAACGAGGCCGATTCCCGGACTTGGCCGGCGCATACCAACGGGGCGGCAGTGGATCTGACGCTGCGAGATTCCCTAACCGGGGAACTGCTCGACATGGGGGCGAAGGTTGAAGAGGACATTGACGCGAACGTCGGCGACTATTTTGAACGACAGCTGGCAGATGGACATATTGACGAAAATGACGTCAGGTTACAGAATCGGCGGCTGTTGAATTGGGCCATGACCCGAGAAGGGCTGCTTAACGAAACGGCAAAGGTCTTCTGGCACTATGACTGGGGCAACCAGTTATACGTGAGAGCCAGTCGAGCGTTTCTGCAGGATCCGCCACAGGCTGCGTGGTACGGTTATATTGAGTCCCCAGGATGAACGAACCCCGCCGAGCGGACGTCTCCCAAAAGTAAATGATCTCGATTTACGCCGAACCCGCCTTAACTCATAGAATATGAGCAGCGTTTAGCAGCATTGTTTCACTTGAAGATTGATTGCGACGATGACTATAGGTGTGGCGGCGCCGTGAAATAGTTTGACTTGCTAATTTGAAAGAGGACCAAACGGTCTTGGATCTGACAACCGGCACAGGGTCGGGGTATGCGAATGATGACAGGCAGAATACCAGATGCAAATCCCCAACATTATTTGCGACCACGCGCGCCAGGACGAGCGGCGCTGAAGAAACTCAGTTTGAATTACCCGGATCCGGTGAAGTGGATTCATCAGGAACAAAAACTCAATGATCGTACTGTGAGCAAAGGCGATTACCCGATCCAACCTACTTCAGTCGCGCGCGATTTCTGGCCAGAACTACAGCCGGTGTTTTGGTTACCGGAATTCGAAGCACCGAGGGAACACCTCCGCTTGTTTCAAAATCCGACACGCCCCTTACCCTGGTATCTTGCGGGATCCAGTTCGGAATTCTACTCTCATCTTGTGCATCCACTGACCGTGCAGTATTTCCTGAATCGCGACATGAAGGGCGCAAGGTGGAGAAATCCGAGATTCGTGGCAACGCCAATGGCGTCCCACCGCACTCTTTTGGTGTGGAATCCGCGGTCCAGCAGACCGCCTTTTGCGGTAAAAACGTCCCTTAACGTGTGGGTCGGGGGGCTGAATCGAAACGTTAGGCTTGACGAAATAAGGCGCAGCGTTGGTATCTCCTCGCTGCTTGCCGGGATTCCCAGAGCGGACCTGGAGCAGCAGGGAATTCTTTTGATTGATGACCCGGTAGGGCTCGTGCATAAGCAAACCAATGCCGGGCTTTTGGCACGAGACACACCCTGGAAACTTGACCGAGGAGAGGAAATCATACCGCTATTTAGCTTGGTTGCCTCGGCGCACAATGAACGCCCACGGATTGTGGATTTGATCAAATCCAGCCGACTTGAACCCACGGCTTGGGTTGACAAGTTTATTTTTACGCCACTCATCTACCAGGCCTACTTCCTCGGAATGACAGAAGGCCTCGTTGGCGAAATGCATGAGCAGAATATTTTGATGGAGTTGCGGGATGGAATGCCCACGAAGCGGTTTTGGCACCGCGACCTGGGGGGATTCTTGTTGGATCGCAATCTACGTCGTCTCGCCGGCAAAGGTTTTGAAGGGCTTCCAGAAGGCATTCATCAGCGGCACCTGGGACGGGACATCGCCGTATTTCACCAGGTGCTTCGTATGTATTTGCAAGAGTCACTTGGTCACGCGGTTGCCCACGCAATGCGAAATCATTTTGAAATCCCCGCCGATGATTTCGCCGACCTCTATAACTTTAGGGCGATCAAGCTTCAAAATCTCATCTTTTCCGCAGCTGGTATCCGCACGACCAGGAATATCGAAAAGGACCTTGAGCGGTACCGAAAGCGAAAGATAACAGGCTGTACCTGGCGTTGGAAAAGCTTGCAGGAAGCACTCCGAGATTGGTGACCGAGGAAACAAGATCCGAGTTGCTGGTGATTTCGATCGACACCAGATCGTCACTACATCGACACTTGTGTTCCCCCTGTGGCTGGGGAAAAATGGCAAAATGAAGATTAAACTGACTACGCTTTTGGCTATAGGACTATTCGCCGTCTGTGTGGCCGTTGGGGCTTTGTCTTGCAAGCCTTCCTCCACCCCATCCACCGCCCTCAAATCATCGGCGATCAACCAGCCGAGCCCGCCGCCAGGAGTATTCGGGCCCCCGGTTACTCCGACGACCCAGATTACGCAAGCCAACTTGACCACGACTACACCGCTGATCCCCAGCGATCTGTATCGGACCAACACGAGCGAGATAGCGGTCAACGATCACGTGCAAGCAGCCAAATTCGCTTGGCTGGAGTTCATCGCGCTCGTTTCGCCGGTCAAGCCGAATCCCTCCGCGGTCGCAGGGAAGAGCCAATGGATTCGCGGCGTGCCTGGAAATTCATTCAGTTCGGTAACGGGAGGATCGAGTTCGACCTACCCCCTGGTTTGGGAAACCTATCAACATCGCTCTGACGCAAGGAGAGGGGGGAGATTTCAGCTTTCTTGTCAGTACCGGCCAAACTGGGTTCACGGTGGATACAATCCAGGACAATACGGTGGAGGAAGCCGTGAGAAACGCGACCAAAAGGCGTGCGCGGATCCTCGGCAACTGGAAATACTAGCAAACCTCCGCAGCGGCGACCGGCTTGGGAGCACACGCTGACCGTGCTCCCAAGTCTTTTTAATGACCGCACCGAAGCAAGCAATTCGTTTGAGCAGATGAACGGCACCGATATCACTTGCGTGCACCGTATCAACGTAACGCCGATCGATCCGAGCGATGCGATTTTCGCAGAGTACTCCGCTTTCAAACTTGGAGTCACCAGGAGCGTTCGCCATTTCGCGGAGTTGTTGCTTCCGCTGGTGCAGGGACTAATCGCCAGTGACGCGGAACATACCGACTGGGTATTGACGGCGCCGGCGATCGCCGCCCAGACACCGGCTGCCGCCAATTTGTTGTGCTGGGAACTGTTCAGACTGTGCCAGCGGGAGCGAGATTTGCGCGCTCGCAAACTCACTTTGATTGACATCCAGCACGATAGCGAGTCGACGGCCTCGGTAGACTGGAAAGATCCGACCAAGTCGCAGGACTATGCAAAACTGGACTATGCGGACCGCGTGACAGAGCGCGAGAAATTCAGCCAATGGCTGGCCCGTAACGCTGAATTTCACGGGCGGCCGGTTTTGTTCGTCAACGACATCTGCGTCACCGGCGCACAACAACACACAATGCAGCAGTACTTTGAGCGGGCCGAAGCTGCTTGCGTGCGCTGGCTGTATGTGATTGCTGTAGATCAGGAAGTCGGCAGGTCGAATCCGGAGATAGAATGGCAGATCAATTTCGTCCTGTTCGAGGATCTGTTACGAATGGTGTCCCGCGAAGAAATTCAATTCACTAGCAAATGCGTGCAGAGGCTGATGAACTTGAGCATGGCGGAACTTGACCAGGTCCTGCGGGCGCTCAATGCGGAGCGCAGAAAAAGATTGCTGGAGCTAGCGGTACTAAATGGTTTTCAAAATCTGGGCGGCTTCCAGGACCAGATGAAACTGGTCAGGTCATACGACGCAGAAGGGATCCCCGCTGGCGATGATTGACGAAAGTGTGGATGTAGAATAGGTAATGATGATATCGTCGGGTCGTCCATTGTCTGTCGCAAGGAGAGAGAATCTGACGACCACCCAACAAGCGTCACTCCGTTCGCTCCGCATAATAGAGAAGCTGCCAATCGACTATAGCGATGACTTTTTCGGCCATTACCCGCGTCTAAAATTGGGGGCCACTGAAAGCGTCGACTATTATGGGGCTCAACTGTCACGGCTGGCATGGGACGTCATCACGCAGTCTCTTCCGGGATCCACTGATTGGGCAATTACCGGCCCAGCCTACAACGTTCTGCCAGGGGCGCCCAATTTGTTGTGTTCGTATATTTACGAAGACCTAAAGAACAAGCTGCCAGACTCCATCACGCTGTCCCTCGTACATCTTCCTGTCGAAACCGATGACCTGGAGATTAAGAATTCGGAATCCCTGAATAAGTACCACAATTACAGCACGTTTACGCAGCAAGAAAGACACCAGCTTTATGACCAGTCGCCCGAGCCCTTAATCGAACCGCGCGACTTTCGCGGACGGTCAATTCTTTTCGTGAATGATATCAACGTTACCGGAACGCACCAGTGCTACATGCAGCAGGCTTTCGACAAAATGAATCCGCCCCAGATTCGCTGGCTCTATATTCTGGCGGTCGACCGAGAAATTGCGGAGATTGAACCAGAAGTTGAATACGCAATTAATAACTCCTGCATCGCCAGCTTTGAGGAGTTCGCCGATCTGCTTGCAACGCACGACCTGGAATACACATCAAGGTGCATTACTCGATTGTTGTCCTATGAATTGCCCGAACTGGCAAAGCTGTTTCAGATGCTTGACATGGGCCGGAAGAAGACGATCCTCAAGCTCGCCACGACTGAGGGTCGATTTAGCGGAGACTATTTTAAGGAGAAGATTGATTTGCTAAAGACATGTGTAGGCTAGAACCTAAAAGATAACGGCACGCGGAATTTGCTTCCAGATTATGACGCTATGAATACGTCCCCTTCCGCCTCCGGGCCCGCAACGCTATCTCTAAGCGCCCATGAGGCTCGGTTGTTATTTCGCACCGGTCAGTATGCGGGATATACCTCCAGTTTTTCCCGAGGGTATGTCCAGGCAAACCTGTGTATTCTGCCAGAGAAATATGCGCTCGACTTTGCTACGTACTGCCATCGCAACCCTAAAGCCTGCCCGCTTATCGCCATCGGCGGTGTGGGCGATCCTTACCTGCCGATGTTGGGTGAAGACCTGGACATTCGCACCGATGTTCCGTGCTACACGGTGTTTCGCGATGGTGAGGTAATCGAGGAGCCGACCGATATCAAGCACCTGTGGCGCGACGATCTTGTCGCTTTTGTTTGGGGTTGTTCATTTTCCTTTGAGCATGCGCTGATGGAGTCGGGTGTGTCGCTGCGCGACGTGGCTCGCGGTGACAACGTGGTCATGTATCAGACCAATATTGACACATTCCCGGTCGGCGCGTTTGCGGGAAAGACAATCGTCACGATGCGACCGCTGGTTCCCGCACAAGCCATCCGGGCGATCCAGATCACGTCGCGCTTTCCGGGCGTCCATGGCGCGCCCATCCATATTGGTGCGCCCGAGCAGATCGGAATCAGCGACCTGGAAAGGCCACTATTTAATGGGCAGCCACCGCAGATGCGTCCAGATGAGATCCCAGTGTTCTGGGCCTGTGGAGTCACGGCGCAGCTTGCGATAGAGCGTGCGCGGCCGTCGCTTTCCATCACGCACAAACCGGGCTCAATGGTGATTTCGGATCGGCTGAACGCGAGCCTGGCGATTTGATTCGATGGCTTTGGTGAGGGCGATGTGGAATACATCGATTTGCTGAGTGCTAAACCGTTTGAGTTCAGCTCTGAATCGAGCAGAGTCGGAAGGCTGCTTGTCTCGTGAATCGCAAATGAACGAAAACAATGACCGCAACGACTCAGCAGTCCGGGTGGCGCCCTCGGAGACGGCCGCCGAGGTCCGCTTGCTGGTGCTCGACCTTGACGGCACGATTGTGGACGAATTGAATCGCATCCGGGATTCCGTCGCACAGGCCATCCATTCAGCCCAACGCCGGGGGGTTGCGGTTGCTATCGCTACCGGCCGACGGTATCAGTCTTCCCTGCACGCATATGATTCCATCGGTTCAACATTACCCTTAATCTGCAATGAGGGAGCCCTAATCCGGGAACCTGGTACTGGATTCGTTCACCGTCACTGGCCCTTGGAACCTCGAGTTGCAGCACAAATGCTGGATCATACGGAACGGCTAAGCCTGAGCGGCCGCGTATCCGTTCACTTCTATCTTCAGGACAATGTGTATGTCTCGAATCTGAATGGCGCATCGATCAAGTATTTTGAAGGGTCAAAGGTTGAGCCAATCGTTGTGAGTGACTTACGGCAACTGCTAAATCAGGCAACCACGAAAGTGATGGTGCTGAGCGATGATGTCTCAGTCGTTGCACGGCTCTCCAGCCAGATGAAGAATTCGTACAGCCGAACTCAAGTAAAGCAGTACAAATCAATAACGTTGCTTGAGGCGTTCCATCCCGCCGTCAACAAGCGATCGGCTGTGCGTTATCTGGCTGAGGAAATCATGGCACTGCGACCGGAAAATGTAATGGCCGTTGGGGACGACTTCACCGATATCGAAATGCTCCAATATGCAGGAATTGGGGTCGCGATGGGGAATGCACCCCTCGCGGTCAAGGCGTCCGCTGATTGGGTAACCACAACCATCGAAAAAGATGGTGTGGCCAGGGCAATCGAAAGATGGATTCTTCGAGCCACGGCTAATCCGACGCCCACTTCGGCTTACGACCTCAGGTTATCGACGATGTAATGCGTTGTTATTCCGTCAAGAGTCCTTCAGAAATCAGCAAGTCAATTGTGGCTCGCATATATTTTGAGTTAGTTCGATTCCTGGCGTTGAAGTTTGACCAGAGTGCGGTCTGTGTATTCGTATTGTCTTTCGTCATGTATGAGATATTGTCGGAATGACAACTAATTCCATTTGCGATTCTCATGAAATTGAACCATACATCGTCATTCGTAGGGCACGTTTCCTTAATCAGGTCATCATCGAACATGATGTTTCTGGTCTTGTTGAAAAACGATGGATGGTAAGCAACGCCCCCTTTGCCAAGATGGAAGTTGTATAAATAGTTGGAAATCGGATAAGCGAAGTTCTCATAATTCAGAGCACGAACATCACCGGCGTGGTGGAGCGTTAACGCCCAATTGCCTGTACAGCCTTTGTATCTGTTGAAATCGCCAACAATTTTCTCCAAAAGCGTCGCGGTATACACTGTATCGTCATCAATCGTGATGATCAGGCAATTCTCGTCAAACTTCTCCTCAAGAAGTGGCAGCAACTTACGAAAGGGTCCTGTGTTCGGACACCAGCGTAGTTCAAATAGCGGATTCGATTTCATGAAGTCTGAAAGCTGCGAACCAATCGTTCCGTTTGTGAAACCTGGGTCCAATAAATAGGGGGTCTCTGAAAGGAAGATAAAACACTTGTCAGGCAATTGTGTTTGAGCGGCCATGCTTTGTAACGTTTCAACGACACTAGCTTCATTTTGCTTTATGGTTGTAAGCGATACATAGACGTTCATACGGATTCTCTGAGGAAACACGGTCCTCGGCTATTTTCTTCGCAGTCGTTTCGCCGTAAGCCGGGCGCCTATACATCAGTAGCGTAAGCTGATGCCCAGGTTCACGCAGTTTCTTCTTGCATCGTCGCGTGAGGCTTCCAACACTCCTCGACGATCTTCGCGTATTCCTCGCGACGCACACCCTTGGCTCTCGAAACTTGATTGGGATGTAACCGATAGTGTAACTCGACGGTAGGCAAATTGTGGATTTTCAGACCCGCCTTAATCACTTTCAACCAAAGGCCAAGATCCTGAGCGACGCGATACATAGGATAGCCGCCCAGATTCATTACTTCGCGACGGCGCAGCATTACGGTGGGGTGGTTGAGAAACCAGATTTCCGAGGTGTTCCGCTGGTGTTTGATGTACTCGTCCGTGACTTGCTCGGGATGCTTGGTTGGTGGGTGGAGCTCATCCGTTTCCCACTCGATCCCCTGCAGTTGAGTCCCCAGTACGGTCACGTCCGAGTGAGTCCGCAAGTAGGCAAATTGCCGCTGCAACCGCGTCGGCATCATCTTGTCATCGGCGTCCATCCGCGCCACCAACTTTCCCCGACATCGGCTCAATCCCACATTAAGAGCGTGAGCGATACCTTGATTTTCATCGAGGCGTATGAGGACGACTCTGGGATCACCGGCGATGCGGTCAATTTCTGCGATCGTTTCGGCCGCTCGCGATCCATCATCCACCAGGACCAGCTCCCATTCGCGGAACGTCTGAGTCCGTATCGACTCCCAACACTCCGCCAGGTACGCTGCTGCCGTATCGAAGACAGGCATCAAAATCGAAATTTCGCAGCCGAGGGCTGCCGAGAAGCTCGCACTATGAGCAGCCGCATGTTTATGCACATCATGTTCGTTAACAACTGATTTGCGCGCCTTGCCCCCTGCCTCAGAACGTGCGTCCGCCTCATCCAACTCTCGAAGTCGGGCGAGAAGTTCAGTATCCTCGCTCGCGTACAATGGCGCATCCCCACAGTTGTACCTAAGCCCAGGCAAATCTCGGGCAACCACGGGCAAGCCAGTCGCCATCGCCTCCAGTGCGGTATAGGAGCCGGTTTCACCCTGGGTAGCGTCCGTGGGAATCAGCACCGCGTCGAGCCGGCGCAGGGCTGATGGCATTTTATTCGGCGTCACATCGCCCGAAAAATCGACCCAGGACAGCTTCGCAAGTTTCCCGCTCACGAATCGCTGATAGCCAGTATCGAGTCCGTGCCCGATGAAGCGGATCCGCCATGGACCCGGTTGCCATGCCAGAATCGCTTCGATGAAAGAGCGTGGCACCTTATCCTCGTGCAGACGGCCCACAATGCCGCAGACGAGGCGAACACGCTTCCTCCGTTTGGTTGGGCGAAACTCAGCGGTATCGATTTGCAGCGGCAAGACCGTGAGCGACGACTGCCGCCAGCCCGAATGAATTTCGTGTGAGTCATAATTCGAGAACACGGTTGCCGCCTTAGCATGTTTTGGCGGCAACTCTCGCAGAGAATTCGTGCAATGCAAGATCCAGACTTGAGGGCACCTGGAACTGATCCCGTTTTTATCTGTCGGCTCGTGATGCACCAGCAAATCAGGCTGCAGGGTTTCAATCAGACTCAGGAGTTGCGAACTCCCCAATTCGGCATGGACCGTTGCACCGGCAAACACAAACGGGCCGCGCGCGCCGACCGTGAGGATGTGCGTATCCCAGCGGTGGGCTTCGTGCGAACACCACACGTCGAGCATGCGTTGAGCGCCGCCCACGGTAAGGTCCCACGGCATGAGGTGGATCAACCGTGGACGGCCGTCTCGTGGCCAAAGCTCTGCGAGATGTTCTACCAACCCTGCCATTTGTCGCTCCCAGGCAGCTTTGTCAGGTTAACGCAAATTTGTCGGTCGCAAACGTTCCAATGCCGATGCTTTCACACCATGCCGAACCCGGCAAGAGTCTGTCGGCCAATTCGTACGATGGTTGTGTTATCGGTGGGACCATCAAAGGTACCTATCCGCACTCTTAAGCGTTTGTGCCAACCTCAATCCGTCGACGAAGTCTATTTCCCCACTCATCCTCCACCGGCCGTTCCGGAAAATGGGCGTTTTCAATCCCTCCCAGATCACCATCCCCACGATACACAACCGATCTTATGGCTTCGACCCATTTCTCGACGAGTGGCCTCAGCGAGATTTCATGCCTGGCCCAAACGGGCCAAGAGTCAGGGTGGGTGCTCATTAATTCTGACCATAGACCGTAAAGCTGGGCCCGCTCGCTTGTCGTCAGGGGAACCGGCAGGGCGTTGGGATGTTCCTGCAAACCATGGTGCCCGCCAACCTCTTGATACAAAGTGGCGACGCCCAGGCTGATCGACTCGGCGGCGGCCAAACCGAAGCCTTCCGTAATACTCGGCAGAACCGTACATGCTGCGTTGCGCATAGCGACGAGCAACTCATCCTGGGCAAGCCAAGGCAACCAGTAAATATCACCGTTTCTAGATGGATCCTCCAACTTTACTCGCGGCGGGGGTCGCTGCACCGCGACGCACGCGATGTTGTCCGCTCGCAGTCGTTCCGCAATCGCCGCGAAAATGCCGAGACCCTTGTCTACCGACGGGCGGCACGGGAACAGAACATAGGGTGAGGGCACGTTTTTCAGATTCTCCAGGCTTGAAGTGGGAATCAGGGTGCCCTGCGAATTCTTCGGGCCCCCCGGAAGGCACCCCATGGATTCGACGGTCAGCACTCGATGTCCGTCTGACGCAAACGTGAGTGCTTTCTGCAATTCTTTGAGTTGCTCAGGCCATTCGAACTCTCGCGCGTCCTTCAAAATGCCCGTGCTCGTGACGACGATGTCGGCCATCATAACGGCAGAAGCAAGCAAGGATCGCGACGGAAGAAGCCGGCGTTGATCTTTCGAAAAGTCACAGATTGGTGGGTCGTAAAGACTATGAAGCCAAAAGACTGATGGCTCACTTGATCGCTTTCTGTTCCGCTCGATGATAAACATCGCGCCTTCGTCGCCATGAGCAATGACGGGTCCTGTGCTGGTGCTAATCTGTTCGACCGCCTCAAGCGCAGCTCGACAAAACTCACTATATTGCAGCACTCGCGGACCACCGCGGACCTCGGTGCGCATTTTCACGAGCATCGGCAGAAGCTTTGGCGTCAAGTCCTTCCCGGGGCGAGTGTCCAGGCAATCCGGTAAGAGAACTCTGGTTTCGATTCCCAGCCCCGTCAACTGGTCAGCTAAGCGTCGAATTGCGTACGCCGTCCCGCCCCGTGTGCGAAACGGATCCAACTCCCAGGAGATCATGGTTACCGATTTCACAATCATGCCTCGTCAATGATGCTGATCGCCGGAAATGTACCCGATGAACCGACAAGCCAGACTGAAGCAGAATCAACGCACGACGGGACACGGGAACTATTTTCGTGCGAATTTACCGAGCCGGATTTCTTAAGTTTAGCATGATCCACATTCTTCAACTTAACAGCGCTCAGGTTTTTTGCATCCTGGGAAAGCACTAACTGCCTGCACCGCGAATTGAGTGGAAGCGACAACTATGGCAACCTGTCAGGGCTGATGCAATAGAGGTGCGCGGCAACTCGAGCGCCTTTTGTTCGGGGTCATACCATGTCAAAGACTGCTGATGTATTGACCAACTACTGCGATGACGATCTGACGTTTTTCGCGTTGACTTACAAAAACTACGATGCCACGGCAGAGTGCCTGGGAGACCTGCGCAAACACTATGCGGCGAGCCGCGTCATATTACGGTCTGATGGGGATCCGGATCCTCGCTTTCCGATCCTCGCCCAGCGTAACAAAGTCGACTTTCGCCGTGAGTTACGATTGTTTGGTATCGAGAATGGCGGAGCGGTAATCGAGCGCATGCTCGTACTCTTCCTCGAAAAACCAACTCGATACCTGCTGAAGATCGACCCCGACACCGTGATTCATCGGCGATTTCAGTATCTGCCGGTTCGTAGCGGATTGTTCGGAACGCTGCAAACAGAGCGGGAGACTCCTTCCATTCAGGGCGGATGCATGGGGTTCACTCGGGATGCTGCAGAGCAAATCTTACAATCGGAGATGTTGCGAGACAGTCGCTTGAGAGAGCCGGACAAATTCATCAACGATTCACCTTATTTCGTTCGCATGACGGACCGCGCCAACCGCTGTGGATTAGCCAGTTTTGACTGGATCCTGCCCTGGATCGCCAGCGAATTGGGGATTCCCGTATATCCTTTTGACGAAGTCAACAGCGGCTGGCAACAGGCGCCTCCGAATCCTAACCAGCGTTACGCGGTGAGCCATCCTCGCGGCGTAATTCAGTTGCCAGGTTAGGCGTTTTGGCCTAACTTGTCGTTCGCAACCTGTGATCGACACCAGATCGCCACCAGATCGCCGCTTGTGGTGATCGATTGAATTGCAGAGAATGCACAACTCACCGACCGGCGAAATCTAACTCATTGATCGGCGAAATCTAATACTCAATCGAAGGAGTTCTACCTATGGCAAAAGCAGCTTTGGCCCCAGTCACCAAATACCAGTGGCAATTACTAAAGAATTCTCCGGTCGCTAATTCACGAACCGACGATATCTGGTTCTTTGACGAAATGACCGGTTGGCTGGTCAACAGCAGTGGATATGTCTGCATGACGGAAGACGGAGGCGCAAACTGGACGCCGAAGTTTTTCCTCGCGCCCAATCTTCCCAGCCTGCCCTATCTGCGATGCATGTCCTGGGCGAACCGCCAGATTGGCTGGTTCGGCGCAGTTACCAATATTGACGTAGCTTCGATCACGTCGCCCAGCCAATTCATTCAGACGCTCCTGCACCACACGACAGACGGGGGCGAGACCTGGACCCCGGTCGAAAACCTGCCTGAGGGTTCGCCTGCGGGCATCTGCGGCTTCCACGCAGTCAACGAGCGCGTCGCCTACGGATCCGGGACGAACGATCCCGGCCTCCCGGGTCCGGCCATCATCAAGACGACGGACAACGGCGCGAGCTGGGAACTGATCGACATGAGGAAGTACGCCTCGAATCTGATCGACATCTACTTCTTTGATGAGGACAATGGATTCGTTGTCGGCGGACTGATCGATGAGAAGAGTAAGGTTGACCACAAGGCCTACCCGGAACCGCGGCTGAGTCGCTACGGCAAGGTAAAGCCCGTCATACTTCGCACTCGGGACGGCGGAAAGTCCTGGACCAACACGACGGCCAACATCAAAGATTTCCAAAGTGGAGAATGGGGCTGGAAGATCCAGTTCCTTAACGAAACTCACGGCTTCATCTCGCTCGAGAATTTCCGCAATGCATCGATCCTGGTGACCAACAATGGGGGCAAGTCCTGGGTAAGAAAGCACGTTGCCAGGAACCAGAAACCGTCCTCTCCCGCCATCAACAACGACCTGGAGGGCATCGGTTTCATCAACGAGCGTCAGGGCTGGGTCGGCGGATGGGGCTTTCAGGACCTCAGCGCGCCTGTCGGTGGTCTCGAGAACAGTTACA
>DATHHW010000081.1:0-2217 GCA_035317005.1 Pyrinomonadaceae bacterium
GTTTTAGCGAGTACAAGAGACCGATGACTTCGAAATGCCTTGGTCAAGAATGAAGGAGACGATTATGAAAATCGTAGTGATCGGCGGCACTGGACTCATTGGATCAAAGCTTGTCAAAAAGCTGCGTGAGCATGGCCACGAGGCGGTAGCGGCAGCACCCAACACCGGGGCCAACAGCCTCACGGGCGAGGACTGGCCGAAGTGCTGAAAGATGCCTCGGTAGTCGTTGACGTATCAAATTCTCCCTCCTGGGAGGACGCTGCAGTGCTGAAGTTCTTTGAGACATCAACCCGTAACCTCCTCAACTATGAAGCGGCCGCAGGAGTAGGACATCACGTTGCGTTATCGGTTGTGGGAACCGATCGGCTGTCCGAAAGCGGTTACTTCCGCGCCAAGATCGCTCAGGAGAAACTGATCAAAGAATCTTCAATTCCCTACTCCATCGTGCACGCGACGCAGTTCTTCGAGTTCCTCAAGGGCCTCGCTGACATTTCCGTCGTCGGCGACAAGGTGCATTTGCCACCTGTGCTTTTCCAGCCGATGGCTGGCGACGATGTCGCGAGTGCCGTAGGAAAAATCGCGGTGGGCCCGCCGGTAAACGGTATGGTGGAAATTGGAGGCCCGGATCAGTTTCGCATGGATGAACTAGTGCGTCGGCGTTTGGCCTTGCTCAAAGATCCCCGCGAAGTCATCGCTGATCCAAACGCGCGTTACTCTGGGGCGAAAATCAGCGAGAGAACACTGGTTCCGGGCAATAACGCACGACTCGGCGAGACGCGTTTCGAAACCTGGCTCACTCAGTCCGCAGCAACCGGCCTCGCCGCGTAAAACAGCAACAGAAGGGCAACAGCGTCAGGGAAGAGGTACGCCGCGGACACCACTGGTGAGCGGGATATGAGAAAGCACATCGGCCGTCGAAAGTCGCCTACACACGACGAGATTGCCAACTCGCCTTCAGTCGGACGGACACCACATCGAAGATTGGCTGCGTGCCGAACAGGAACTCGTGGGGCACTACGCGGAACTGCGAAGTACCGACCAATAAACCCGACGCATTGAAATGGCGTCGGTCAAGCGAAAGGCTAAATCGTGACGTTCACAAAAGTAATTTTGGCGTTGGCATGTCTTATGTCCGGCCCACTGGCGGCACAGGAGGCTAAGGTAACGGAGGTCCTGTCGAAAGACCTGACAAACCTTCCGGGCAAAGAAGGCCTGATGATCACCGTGGAATATCCCCCAGGCAGTTCGGACCCTATACATCGCCACAAGGCGCATGCGTTTGTCTACGTACTGGAGGGCTCCGTTGTGATGCAGGTGAGAGGCGGAAAGCAAGTGACACTGACACCGGGGCAGACCTTCTATGAAGGTCCCGATGATGTTCACGTCGTCGGCCGGAATGCGAGCGGCACCAAACCAGCAAAATTTGTCGTGTTCTTGGTAAAGGACAAAGGCGCTCCGGTCGTAGTGCCAGCACAATGACCGGCGAAATCGCCGTCAAGCGGAACACGAGCAGAAAGAACGCCGAATGCGGCTGTGGTTAGGCGCGACGCGTGCACAAGGGTGGCTGCACATCGGACGTTTGCAACGGGATCGCCTGGGTGGATGTGGAGGTGCAATGCTAAATCTCGAATCTGGTGATCGAATTGAACTGTTCTACGAAGACGCCCCTGCAACGACGATTCGCGCAACAGTCGGCCGTTTGTTGAGTGATAGGGAAGAAGGAATGGGCATCGAGGCCGAAGACTATGTTGTTTGTTGGATCGAGATCAGCGTGGATGAGCCGAGCGACATGGACGCCAAACAGGTTGTATTGCTTTGCACGGACTTCCAGTATCGGCTGAACGGCCGCCGGGTAACCCTTCTTAAGAGGCAGGACTAGTATGGAATCAGCACTCCGCGAATAGTAAAGATTCGGCGCGGCATGGGTTGCGCGATGTGCTCGAGCAGGCGATCGAGTGCGCGCGCAACCAGGGGAATGCCTAGTATCTGCGCGTGCGACGGCGTGCGCCGAACAGCGAAAGATGCCTCGGTCCGCCAATCCCGATCGTGATGGCGGACGTAGCTACCGAAGACACGGTTGGCTGTTTCAGGCCGACCGGATCGCAATTCGAGGTGTCGGGCGAAAGTCTGCTTTTTCAGACGCCAACGTCTGCTCCGGGTCGCAAGCAGACATGAGCATTGCGTGGTTCTGCTTGACTGGGTGCGCCAACCTTCGTG
>DATHHW010000082.1:0-18473 GCA_035317005.1 Pyrinomonadaceae bacterium
ATCTACGGCACGGCCTTCTTCACGCCCGAAGAACTCGATGCCTGGTTGAAGCAACGAGAAGAAGCCGAGAAGCGAGACCATCGTCGGCTGGGTCGCGAGCTCGACTTGTTCTCGATTCAGGAACAGTACGGGCAGGGCCTCGTGCTCTGGCACCCAAAAGGCGGAGCGATTCGCAAGCAGATGGAGGACTATCTGCGGGAAGAGCTTGAACGGCGCGGCTATGGACTCGTCTTTACTCCGCACATCGCCAAGCGAGAGCTGTGGCAGGTGAGCGGCCACGAAGAGACCTATGCCGATGTGATGTTCTCGCCCACGGAGTTGGAAGGAACGGAGTTCAGGCTCAAGCCGATGAACTGTCCGTTCCATATTGGCATCTACAAATCTGCTCAACACTCCTATCGTGATTTGCCCTTGCGCTATGCCGAACTCGGGACGTGCTATCGGGCGGAACTATCCGGCACCCTCCACGGTCTGATGCGAGTGCGGGGCTTTACTCAGGACGACGCGCACATTTTCTGCACTCCCGAGACAGTGCGCGGTGAGATCGTGAGTTGCATCCAATTCGCTTTCGCTCTCCTTGGTGCTTTCGGTTTTGATGAATTCAAAATCGAACTGTCGGTCCGCGGAACCAACTCCACGAAGAAGTATCTCGGGTCCGATGAGAACTGGGCGCGCGGGGAGAGTGCCCTGGTTGAGGCGCTGGAAGAACAGAATCTTCAGTATGAACGGATGGAAGATGAGGCTGCGTTCTATGGGCCAAAGATTGATATCAAGGTTAAAGACTCGATTGGCCGGCTGTGGCAATTGACGACGGTGCAGTTTGATTTCAACTTGCCCCAGCGTTTCCAACTCGAGTACATCGGCGAGGACAACAAGCCGCATCAACCGATCATGATTCATCGCGCGTTGTTTGGCTCGATGGAGCGTTTCTTTGGCGTGCTGATTGAGCACTACGCCGGTGCGTTTCCGATGTGGCTGGCGCCGTTACAGGTCGCCGTGCTGCCAATCACGGATCGCATTAATGAATATGCCGAGAAGGTCGCGCAGGATTTGCGCGCTGCGGGTTTGCGAGTCGAGGTAAACGTTCGCAACGATAAGATCGGCGCCAAAATTCGTGACGCGCAGATGCAGAAGGTTCCGTTCATGCTGGTGCTGGGCGACCGTGAAGTGGAAGAAGGCAAGGTCGCCGTCCGGGAAAGATCGAAAGGCGACCTGGGCGCGATGTCGCTCGCAGAGTTTAAAGAAATGGCGCGGCGGTTGGTTGAGACGCGCGCTCTTACGAACACGTAGTTGCACAGACTTCAGTCTGTGTTCCCGATGGGTAGATTCACTTAACCACAGCCACAGACCGAAAGTCTGTGCTACTTACTAAGGAGGTGCAGCAATAGCTACAGGTTTTCGAGGCCGCGGTCGTCCCAGTTTTAGCCGTGCGCCGGTCACACGCATTAACGAACGTATTCGCGTACCCCAGGTGCGCGTGGTTGCCGAAGACGGTGAAGAGTTCGGGGTCATGGACACGCGCGACGCTATTCGCGCCGCGCGCGAAAAAAGCATGGACCTGGTCGAAGTCGCGCCGAACGCTGATCCGCCGGTGTGCAAGATTATTGACTATGGCAAGTTTCAGTACCTGGCGAAGAAGAAGGCAAACGAGGCCAAGAAGAAACAGGTTGTCATCACGGTCAAGGAAGTAAAGTTTCGCCCGGGCACTGACGAGCACGACTATAGCTATCGCATGAAGCACGCGCGCGAGTGGCTTACCGAAGGCGACAAAGTGAAAGCGACGATCTGGTTCCGTGGCCGCGAGATGACGCACCGTGAATTGGGGGCGCGCATTCTGGAAAAGCTCGAAAAGGATTTGGCGGACATCAGCGAAGTTGAGATGCGCCCGCGCATGGAGGGCAACCAGATGTTCACGATCTTTGGGCCGAAGCGACATAAGGGAGCCAAGTCCGATCGTCCGACTGCGGCTCAGGGTGGTCAGAACAGGCCAGCGCCGGCGAAGCCTGCAACTCCGGCAGCACCCGCAGGCCCAATAAGCGCTCCCGCACCGGCCACGCCCGCACCAGCCACGCCCGCACCAGCAGCGCCGGCAACTCCGGCTACGCCGGCGACACCGGCCGGGCCAGAATCTTCGGGAGAGAACCAACCGAGCTGATCTTGAGACTGAGCGGGCAAAGGATTTGAAATTTATGATCTGGAATTTGAAATTGCAGATCTGGAGATCTGAGATTTGAAAGGGAGCAATCATGCCAAAACTAAAAACACATAAAGGAGCGGCAAAGCGTTTTCGCCTTACGGCCACCGGTAAGATCAAGCGGGGCCATTCGCACGCGCGCCACATCCTGACGAAGAAGACCAACAAACGGAAGCGATATCTGGACGTTGATGTTCTGGTTTCGGACAGCGACCTCGATCGGGTCAGACGAATGCTGCCGTACGGAAGAGACTAAAGATTGATGTCCGACAAACTTCAGTTTGTCGTTAACACTGATTGAGCGTAGGACTGCGTTAAGCCCTAAGCGAAGCATGCGACAAACTAAAGTTTGTCGGACAAGCAGGAAAGGAAGTAATTATGCCGAGAGCAAAAAGAGGAAATAAACGCCTGGAACGGCGCAAGAAAATCCTTAAGTTAGCCAAGGGCTATCGCGGGACCAAGTCGAAGCTTTATAGGTCAGCTAAGGAATCGGTCGAGCGTGGTTTAAACTTCGCTTATACCGGACGGAAATTAAAGAAGCGAGATTTCCGGTCGCTGTGGATCGTGCGTATTGGCGCCGCGGCGCGGCTCAATGGCTTGAACTATTCGCAGTTCATGCACGGTTTGAAACTGGCGGGGATCGAACTCGATCGAAAGATCTTGGCGGACTTTGCCGCCAAACAACCCGCAGCCTTTACCGAACTTGCGGCGCAAGCAAAGACCGCTTTGGAGAATAAACCGCAAGCGCGCGCCGCCGCGTAGTTGAGTTGGGCCGAGTTGGAGTTTTTTGATTAGCAATCTAAACAAAGGACTAACTATGAAGAACGTGAATCTCACGACCAAAACATTTTCCCGATTGCTACCTGCCATGCTGGCGCTGCTGATCGTGCCCTTGATCGTGCCGGCACAGAATCCCGACAGCGCGAACCAAAAACCTGCATCGTCATCGGCCGGGAAGTACGAAGGCACTGCCAAGGGCCCTGAAGGTGACGTACAAGTGACCCTGGACCTCGCGGACGAAGCCGGAAAATTTTCAGGCCGCTTTACGACGCCGCGCGGCGTATATGATATTCAAAAAGGCCAGATGGTTGAGGGTCTTTTGTCTTTGGAAGTAGCGGGCAAAGGTTCGGTGGCGAAGCTTACTCTCCGGCAAAAGGATGACAAGCTCGTCGGAGAGCTATCGGCTGACGGGAAAAAAGGACCGATTGAACTGAAAAGAATTGCCAAGGATGAAATCTCCGGTGAGTGGGACGCGGCAGCAGATGCGCAAGGCCAGGCTTTTCCGTTCACGCTCGTCCTGAAACTGGAAGGCGAAAAGGTAACCGGCAGCAGCAGCTCACAGTTGGGCAACTCGACGGTTTCGTCAGGGACTTGGAAAGACGGAAACCTAGCCCTAATCCTCGACGGCGGGAGTGCCCAGACAGCCCTCGTAGCCACGATGGTCGATGGGAAACTTGTCGGAGATTACGATTACGGTGGCCAGTTGTCGGGTAAGTGGGTGGCAGCCAAGAAAAAACCGTAGCGTATCGATTTCTCTTGAATGACTGAGAGCGAAAAAGATCCCATGCGGCAAGTTGATGCTGCCCGATTTAGCCATAGTCCGCGAAGCGGACGACTGATGAATTTGGTACAGAACCGCGAGCGGTAGCGACCGGATGCCAACATTCAACTTAGAATTGATTGGTATCTGACTCTTGCACCTTCCAAATTAAGTGTTTGGATCCGGTCGCTACCGCTCGCGGTTCTGTAACCTCTGTCACCGTCCGATGTACTTTTCATTCCATCACTTGTAGTCAAGAAACAGTAAGGAGTTACGAGTGGCCGAGCAGGTCTACTTTGAGGGATTTCAACCTCAAGTTAAGAAAGTACAGGGGGCGTTCCAAGTTGAATGGGAGCGCTTTTCTTGTTTTATCCGCGACACGAGTGACCCGCTCTTCGTTGACGGGCTTCAATCAAAGTGGCAAGGCGACTCGTTGGCGCAGAAAGCTGAAACCGCCCGAAGAGACCTCGAAAATCTCAGAACTCGGCTGTTAGGCAAGAAAGGCGAAATCACCCGTTTACAACGAATGCTAGGAACCGTTGTCGAGGGACAGCGCCCAATTGCGGGCCAGGCGATCCAGTCTGTAAAGAATGGAATCGTAAGCGCGTTGGACGGAGCCGAAACTAATCTCCGGCGTTTTATTAACGCGCTCCAAATTGATCGAGATCGCATCGACGTAACCGTGCCCGGACGGCGGCCGCGCCCCGGACACTTGCACCCGATCACTCTGATGCGCGAGCGGATCGAAGATATCTTTGTCTCGCTCGGTTACGCTGTCGAAGACGACCGCGAGATCGAAACCGACTTCTACAATTTCGACGCGCTCAATATCCCCGAGGGGCACCCAGCGCGCGATCCACAGGACACGTTCTACACCACCGACGGGTTTGCTCTGCGATCGCAGACTTCGACCGTGCAGATTCACGCGATGGAAAAACGCGGCGCGCCGGTGCGGATGATTGCGCCCGGCCGGGTCTTTCGTCGCGATACGCCCGACCCGACGCACAATCCAATGTTCTTTCAGGTTGAGGGACTGTGTGTGGATCGCGGCATTACCATGGCGCATTTGAAAGGAACCCTGGCGGAATTTGTCCATCGTTTGTTTGGGCCCGAAACCCGGACGCGCTTTCGACCTTCGTATTTTCCATTCACCGAACCCAGCGCGGAGGTTGATTACAGTTGCTTCAACTGTGGAGGCAAGGGCTGCCGCATCTGTAAAGGGTCGGGTTGGATCGAACTGGGCGGCTCAGGCATGGTGCATCCAAATGTCCTGCGCGCGGCGAAGGTGAATCCCGAAGAGTTCACCGGCTTTGCTTTCGGACTCGGCATCGATCGAACCTGCGCGCGAATTTATCAACTGGATGACATTCGTTTGCTGTTCGAGAATGACATCAGATTTCTGGAGCAGTTTAGATAGATGCGTCTTAGTACTTCGTCCTTTGAGCTTTGTACTTTGTTCGCTATTCAATGGTCTTGGTCAATTCCTTTAGGAGTTGGTCTACGAGGAAGAGACACCAAAGTACAAAGCACAAAGATCAAAGCTCATGCTTATCAGCTATAACTGGCAGCGCGAACTAACCGAGACCAAGCTCGACCCTCATGAGGTGAGGGAGCGGCTGACGAATGTTGGTCTGGCAGTCGACGCGGTCGACGAGCGCGACGGAGACTTCGTGTTGGATGTCGAGGTGCCTTCGAATCGCGGCGATTGCCTGTCACATGTTGGAATTGCACGCGAGCTGGCAGTAGTCGAAAAATCTCAAATCTCAAATCTCAAATCTCAGATCGGTGGGACGCAAGGCAAGACCAGCGACCTGGCAAGCGTTGAAATCAGCGATCCCGATCTATGTCCACGATACGCCGCCAGAGTCATTCGCGGGGTCAAGATTGCGCCGTCTCCCGATTGGCTGGTAAAGCGCTTGGAAGTTCTCGGTCAGCGCCCCATCAATAATGTCGCCGACATAACCAACTATGTGCTGCACGAGTTGGGTCAACCGCTGCACGCCTTCGATCTCGCGAAACTCGGGCAGCAGCGCATCGTGGTAAGGCGCGCGGCAAAAGGTGAAGCAATCAAGACGCTGGATGGAGTTGAGCGCAAACTCGATTCTGAAATGCTGGTGATCGCCGACGCCACGCGTCCGGTAGCTGTCGCCGGTGTGATGGGCGGCGAAGACTCCGAAATCTCGAGCGCCACGCAGGATGTTCTGATCGAGAGCGCCTGGTTCAACCCTGCTTCGGTGCGACGTACGGCGAAGCTGCTCGGTTTACATACCGAAGCCTCGCATCGTTTCGAACGCGGCGTCGATCCCGAAGGGGTCCTGTCTGCGCAGGAGCGCTGCGTGAGTATGATCTGCGAAATCGCCGGCGGCATCGCCACCGAAGATGTGCTCGATGTGTATCCTGCTCCTTTCCCGACGAAGACCGTCGCACTACGTCCCGAACGTGTCGCAGCTATCACGGGTGTGCAGGTTCCGCGCGCGGACATGCTGCGAATTCTAACGGGCCTGGGTTTCGAGTTGCTTGAAGACAATCCCGCAAAGCTCACTTTCACCGTTCCTTCATGGCGTCACGACGTGGCGATTGAGGAGGACCTCGTCGAGGAAGTTGCGCGCCACACGGGTTATGATCAGATTAGGACCGAGCTTCCTCCAGCCAGCCTGGCTGGCGAATATCATTCGAGCGAACGGGCTAAGCGCGCGTTACGGAAAGCGATGTCGGCGCGCGGATTTGATGAAGCGATTAGTTTGAGCTTTACCGAACTGACAGAAGACTTTGAATTGATTCCTGATTTCGCCGGGCGCTCATTGACGCCCGTCGTGCTCACCAACCCGATTGTTGAAGAGGCCTCGCGCATGCGACAGACTCTGCTGCCGGGCCTGCTTAATTCAATCCGTCACAACCTTAATCACGGTAACCGCGACGTCTGCCTCTTCGAAACGGGTCGTGTGTTTGGTGCGATTAAGCCAGGCGAACTGCCGCTTGAACGAGAGGCTTTCGCCCTGGCCGCGACGGGTGGCGCCATGAACGCGAACCGTGTGGAGGCTGAGCGCGAATTGGATTTCTTTGATCTTAAAGGCGCGCTCGAATCGGCCGTCGACGCGATGAACCTGCCGCCGCTTGATTTTGAAATGGCTGAAGTCAAACATCTGCGCTCCGGACAGTCGGCTGTTATCAGCATTAAGGGCACGCAGGTTGGCTCAATTGGCAGGCTGGCTGAGCCACTCGCGACGGCCTATAAGTTTCGGCAGCCGATCTTCGTGGCTGAGGTTGATCTAACTGTCCTGCTCGACACCGAAGAGTTGCCAGTGCTCTATTCGCCACTGCCGCGTTTCCCGTCGATTGTGCGCGACGTTTCGCTGCTCGTCGATCGCAAGGTCACCGTAGCCGAGTTGCTGCGAGCGGCCCGCAATGGAAAAGCCGAACACTTCATTGGCGCGCACTTTGTCGGCACGTATGAAGGTGAAGGCATTCCCGATGACAAGCGTTCCGTCACTTTGCGTTTCGAATACCGTGCTGATGACCGCACTCTGCGCGATGAAGAAGTGGACGAGATCCACTGGCAGCTCGTGGAAACACTTAAGGCGAAGTTCAACGCCGAGGTTCGTTAGTAGCATAGACTTTAGGAACCTCCGATCAAGTGTCTTCGACGCGGAGCGTCGATCTGAGTCTAGCCCGGCGTTTCAGCCGGGATCAGGCAGTGAGCGGGTCTTGTCGCGTAGCGACAATTGAATTGAACTAGTTTCAGGCGTCGCTACGCGACGTGAATACTCCGTCCGCCTTTCCCGGCCTTGAAAGGCCGGGCTAAATTCACATCGACGCTACGCGTCGAGAGTACTCGTTCAGAACGTCCTTCAGTCTGTGGGGATATCGAAGCATCACAGATTTCAGTCTGCGCCACTTTAGATAAATCTTGCGCTCCCGCGTAGTAAGTCGGATAATCGGCCAGACTTTGCAGCGGCTCACGGAGATGAACAAATGATGGCATCGAACGGACTCGAAAAGTTCTCGCACCTCGAAGACAAGATCTATCGCACGATCGAGCTGACCAAAACTCTGCGCCAGGAAAAAGATGACCTGGAGCGGCAGCTCGCCACCGTTCGTAATCTGGGTGGGGACAAACAGGAACTCGTGATTCAGATCGAGCGTTTGCTGGCTGAACGCGAAGCGATCAGAGTCAAAGTCCAGAACATGCTCGATGAAGTGGCCGCGGCCGATCCTGAGATTGCGGAGGCATTACGCGGATGAGCTCAGACAAGTTTGACCTCGACCGAAACACCGACGCCGCGACGTCGCCAACAATCAAAGTTGAAATCTACGACCAGGCCTATACTGTCCGGTCCGATGGGGACCCCGAGTACCTCAAGGGACTGGCCGAGTATGTAGACCAGCGCATGCGTGAAATCTCTTCCGGCACGCTCACGGTTGATTCTCGGAAGGTCGCGATCCTGGCCGCTCTGTACATCGCCGATGAATTGCACCAGCTAAGAAAGCTCCACGATCAAGCCGATGAACAATTGGCGACGCGCAGCGCCGAGTGCTCAGAGATGCTTGATCGTCTGCTGAAAGTTCCGCGCAGCCTCACGCGGCCGGTAGCTTCGTCCTGAGTCGGTTGCTTATCTACCCTCTGTCCTTGCCGTAGGCCGCGTAGCCTGGGTCGAGTTCAGCACTAACAGCAACTCCCTTCAACGACTCTTCAGAATCCTTCGTGTTATTTCGTGTGATTTCGTGGATGGATTCTTTGGTCTGGGCAGAAGACGATCCACGAAATCACACGAAATTACACGAACAAAACTTACTCTAAAGACTACTAACAAACTTATCCAACCTATGTTAATATCCCCGCGGCAGAGGGAAGGTTCTGCCGGGTTCGTCACCGAGCAACGATGATTGAGCCAACGTCGTTGAAAAGGGAGACCGACGGCGAGCGCTAGTGCCGTTCTTCATAGTTAAGAAGGGCCGAGAGCGAGCGACGAAAAACAGGTCACCCACCTGTTAACTCAGGTTCAATTACGGCTTTGGAACGGCTCGGCGGTTTTCCCTCCTGCTATTCTTTTGGTAGCGCAAGTCGTTAACTTGCGATCGCGCAAGGTAACAGCGGGCGCTATTTTGCTTTTATGAGACTTCTATTGATCGGTGATGTCGTTGGTAAGCCGGGCCGCGTGGCGCTGCTCGATCGTTTGCAGGATTTGAAAGAGCAGCATGCGATCGACTTCACGGTGATGAATGCCGAGAACGTCGCCGGCGGCTTCTCGATCACGCCGGCGATTGCTGAGCTGCTTTTCTCGTCGGGCATCGATGTGATGACCTCGGGCAATCACATTTTTGATAAGCACGAAGTCATCGACTACATCGATAAACAGCCGCGCCTTTTGCGTCCCGCAAACTACCCGCCACACACGCCCGGCAAGGGAATTTGGGTTGGTGAAGTCCACGGCGTTAAGGTGGCCGTGATGAACTTTCTGGGTCGCGTATTCATGCAACCTGCCGACGATCCTTTTCGCATCGCCAACGAGTTGATCGCTTCACTCCCTGACGATGTCAGGATTCGCATCGTCGACATGCATGCGGAAGCGACTTCGGAAAAAATGGCAATGGGTTGGTTTCTGGACGGCCGGGTCTCGGCGGTTGTAGGCACCCACACCCACGTCCAAACCGCTGATGAGCGCGTCCTGCATTCCGGCACCGCCTACCTGACGGACCTGGGAATGACGGGAAGCTATGGCGGAGTGATTGGCATGAAAAAGGCCGACATTATCCATCGCTTCACGTCCCCAATCCATCGCAAGCCGGATCATTCCCGAAGTGAGGTGCGCATCTGCGGCGCGATCGTCGATGTCGATGAAGCGACGGGAAGAGCGCGATCAATCGAGCGGATTAATTTGAGTCACGAACAATGATGCCAGTGTGCAGTGGGCGGTGTGCAGTGGGCAGAACAGAATGACTCATCGTTCGAGGGAGGCCATTAGACCGTTTAGAAGCCGTCCCACTTCTCCGGCGCGGTTGAGAACTTTCTCGACCTTTCCCTGAACAAGGTATTCGAGTCTTTGAGCGATCAGGACTTGCGTCTCGACCTCGCGCAGCGAACCGTACGCAATCGACAAATGACGAAGAAAGTCAGCAGTCGTTCTTCTTCCCTGACCTTCGGCGATGTTTGAAGGAATCGAAACGGCCGCCCTCCTGATCTGACTCGTCAATGCATAAATCTCTTGACGGGGAAATTCTCTTGACGCTCGGTAAACATCCTCAACCAAATCCATCGCCCTCCGCCAAGCGAACAGTTCCTGGTAGTTTTTGACTTTCATGGGGGACTCTCCTTTTTGTTTGGATATTGGAAGCACTGTTCATTGTTTGGTCACTGCTCGCTGATTCCAAAGCTGCTCACTGCCCACAGCACACTGCCCACTGATTCAGAGCGGCGCCTCATCCTCCGGAACCGGTTCACCCGCGAGGTCAGTCTCGGCCGGTGGCGCTAAAAGCAATTCAGCAAAGCCCGACGGCATTGAGCGCACGCGGCCGTTTGCGTCTGTGACCACGTGTCCGGTCTCTCCTTCGGCGATGACGACCCCGTCAGATTCGCGCACGATCTCATAACCAAAACGCAGCGACCTGCGCCGTAGCTCGGTGATGTGAGTTCTCACCATCAGGACGTCATCGTAATAGGCTGGGGCTTTATAGCGGCAATAGCTTTCGGCGACTACCAGAAAAGCGTTTTCGTTCTCTTCCATGTCGCGGTAAGAGAATCCGCGGGCCCGGCAGAATTCGGTGCGGCCAATCTCGAACCAGACCAGATAGTTCGCGTGATAGACGACGCCCATCTTGTCGGTTTCGGCGTAGCGCACGCGCAGCAGCGCTTCGTGCCACTCGTTCATTTCATCTTGTTCGTCCGGATTCATCACGCTGATGTTCTCCCGCCCCAGTTCAATGAATAGCGAACCCTGCGCTAGTGATCTCTAACGGTCGTCTTCTGTTGAATTGCTGATCGTTTTAGCGGACTATAAGAGCGAAATATGTGGATGTCAAAGCAAATCGGGGAGCGATGGAGCGCGGACATCCTGTCCGCCTGAGCGCGCAGCGCGAATAAATCCCGGAGCAGCAACAGTCTAAATGCCAAGGCAGATTCACTTCATAAGCACGGCCCTCGTATCAATAGTCCTGGCCTTTGCCGGAGTCTTTCAGCCGCCCGCAAGTTCTTCACAGCAAAGTCCGCAGACTACAACCGCCGCTGCCCGCAACGCCGCGCTTATCGCCGCGACCGCGGACGTCCTCAAAGAGACCAGCGAGATTCGACAACTCGCTATCCTGCGCCCGGTGCAGAGCTCGACCCAGTCGCGCCCGGAGATCGAGCGCATGATCGTGAAGAACCTCGACGAAGAAACCACGCCCGCACAGATTCATGCCGCGGAGATCACTCTGAAAAAGCTCGGACTGGCGCCTCCGGACTTTCAGTATCGCGCTTTGATGTTGCGGGTGCTAACTGAACAAGTAGCCGGCTATTATGATCCGAAGACAGGAGAATTTCATCTTGCTGACTGGATCGATCTCGATGGCCAGAGACCGATCATGGCGCACGAGCTGACGCACGCGCTTCAGGATCAGCATTTCAAACTGCGGCGATTCGAGCATTGGCCCAAAGGGGATTCCGACGCCGAACTGGCCGTGCATGCATTGATCGAGGGCGACGCGACCCTGGCGATGGCGTTGTATGTCGCCAACAATCCGCTGCGCGTGCTCTTGTTTTTGAAATCGCTCGGCGCCAGCGGGATGGCATCGCAGGAACTCGACAAAGCTCCGCAGGCGCTGCGTGAGACTTTGTTGTTTCCTTATCAGCAGGGAACTGATTGGACCAGGAGCTTGTACAAACAAGCCGGTTGGGACCGCGTCTCAAAGGCCTTTACCGAATTGCCGCAATCGACTGAGCAGATTCTGCATCCCGAAAAATACTTCGCGCACGAAGCGGCAGTCAAGGTGACCCTGCCTGATATTACGAGTTTGCTCAATGCGGGTGCGCCGTCAGCGAATAGTGGGCGGTGGGCAGTGCGCAGTGGGCAGCAGGCGAGCAGTGTTGGTCGACTTTCGGACGAAATCATTCAACCAATCGCCGGGAGCGCGGGCGACTCGCCCGCATTGAGCGCGCAGCGCGAACAATTCGTGAACGCGGGCCGCTCGACTGGACTGGGGCGCGCTAATATGAAGTCATTATCACCCGCGTTAGCGGGTGGGTCATCAAATCAAGCTGGTTGGAAACGACTCGACTACGACGTCGAGGGCGAGTGGGGCTTCTATCTAATCCTCGATGAATTTCTCAAGTCACCCGTCGAATCGCGCCGCGCTGCAGCCGGCTGGGGCGGCGATCGCTTCGCAGTCTACGAAGGCCCAAAAGGCGAAGTCCTATTTGTCTCGCTCTCAACCTGGGACAGGGAAAACGACGCGCGCGAATTCTTCGATGCGTACGCGAAACGCACCGAACTTCGCTATCCGGGAACGGCGAAATCATCAAACACCGCCTCGTCCAACGCCGGTGCAGCAGACAATCAACAGTCGCCATCCGAGCGGCGTTCATTCCGCACGGCTGAGGGCACGGTCGCAATCGAGTTGCGAGGTTCTCGTGTCCTAATTCTCGAAGGCTTGCCCGAGCAGACAACTCCCCAGCCATTGTCTAGACTAATTTGGCAGTAGCAGATCAAGAAGATCGAACGGTGGGCTACGACAAGGACTCCGATGCCAGGTATGCTGCATATCGATGGTGTCGCCCATTCAAACCGTCTTATGCAAGACTTCTCACCCGAAACCTACTTTCCTTCAGCCTTGCTAAAGACTTATGATGAGGTCGCTAAACGCAACCATCAGAGGTCCGTTATCTGATTCAAGGAGAGTGCGGCTTAAGTTTCTCTTAGGTCCAAGCCACACGCGTTTAGAGTCTGAAAGGCTTACAACTCATAACTTCACATAGGAGGTTCAAAGTGAGCTACCTGAAAGTCCCTTTCTTTCTAATCTTCCTGACTGTAATGTTCGGGTCGGAAAGAGATGTCACCTATGCTCAGAGCACAAACGGCAAGTTAGCGAGTCTGACGAGCACTGCGAGCAGTTCTCAGAGCAGTGATACCAGTCCCGCTGGGATGGTTGCTTTCTTTTCGCCCACCACCACAGGATGCCCAGCCGGATGGGCGGTTCCGGATGCTGGGCGAGGGCGGCTGATTCTGGGAGTGATCGATGGCAACACAGTAGGCCGGACCCTGGGTTTACCAATGGCGGATAGAATGCCGCCGACCCACACCCACACATACTCAGCAAAGATCAAACTTAACTCCAAGTCCCTGCAGGCAGGAAGCGGTAAGAACAAAGACGGCGCCAAGGCGAAGACTTATACGCTCAATGCAGCCACACAACCCGCTACCGCTAATCTGCCGTTTTACCAACTGGTTATCTGCCAGAAGTAGAAAGGAGATCGCTGATGTCATACTGGAAAAAACAGATCGACACGAAAACATGTCTGCGAGTTTTTCTGCTGGCTCTGCCGATGACTATATGGGCAGCGCCGGCCCAGGCTCAAACAGCAGGCGACCCTTACCCAACGGAGTCAATCGCCGTTTTTGCCAGGGGTAGCTGCCCTGCGGGTTGGTCAACCTACGCGCCAGCCAACGGACTGTTCATCGTCCCCACGCCAAGTCAGGGAGCGAAAGAGGGAAAGAGTGGGGAAGTCGTGGGGACGCCTCTCAATAATCAGCAATCGCCGACCCATACACATTCCTTCAGTAATGCCGTTGTGGTGAAGGGCACCGAATACGCCGGGGCGAGTGGCTGCTGTGCTGGAGGACTTTCGAGCTGCTGTAACAAGTCTGTCTCTACCAGCGGGAGAAAACAACTCGAAAACGACGGAAATACTAATCTAACTACGGCGCCTGCCGATGTCGGTGTCGGGTATCTACAACTGCTGGTCTGCAGAAAGACCGCGGCGCCGAGCGCCGACGCGGCCCCTGCCGGCGTGACCGTTTTCTTTAAGGCAACGAATTGCCCAACAGGATGGGCAGCCTCTACTTTGACCGAAGGGCGGTTTCTCGTCGGGTTACCGCTAGGCGCGCGTCCGGCGGCTTTTGGCGGGGAGCCGCTCACGCCTGGGGAAGATCGGGAACACACGCATGAGTATAGCGGCAGCCTCAATACTGATTCAGCCGGCATTGCTTTGACGACGGGCTGCTGTGCGAAAGGCTATGGTAAAGATGGCAACTACTCGTATAGCGGCACAACCGGGCGCGCCAAAGCGAGCCTGCCCTACATTCAGTTGCTGCAGTGTGAGAAACAATAAAAAGCGGCATGCGCGCCGGTGACCCTACCCAACCTTGTTTCCGTGGCGGGAACCGGCGCGTCTTTTGTGTTCGCACGTTGCCGGCGGTCAGACTGTCTAAGCTGATGAGGAACCACCGGGGATAGCTGTTCCGAAGAGAATGAATCCATCGTCGAAAACGATCTCGTTGAGATCAAACTTCGCATTCTCAGTTAACGACACTTGTTGCTGCTTGGCTGTGGCTTTCGAGACCGCTGTCTCTTGAATCAACAAAAGGATGCCCTGGCAACAGGACTCTATGCACGGCGCCATGACCGGCATCAAGGCCAAAACCTCTTCGCAGTTCTGGACATCCGGGCTCGATTGATTCCAGGCAAGTTGGAAACTGACATTCTTTAAAGAGAGCGTAAGGGTGTCGGAAGCGGTATCCCTGACGTAGGGGTTCCACATCGTTAACACAAAAGTTTCCGCGGATCTCTCAGCCGGAGAATTCTTAAAAGAGAAAAGAACTTTGCCCAAAGCGGGTTGCTCGGAGGCGGATTGCGCGGGGATGGACTGTTCAGCGGCGGACGCGGCGTTGTTTACGACTAGATTTAACGTCGCCTGGAGCGACGCAAATATCAACTCATTACAGATGTAGCCCTGTACTCCCAGAAAGAGCCCATCATCGTTGATATACATTTTCAACTTGGTTACCCTCATTTTCTTGAGGTTTACTTCTCCCTGGAGGACCAGTTGAGAGGGTTCTCCTGCCGTAACTTGAATCTGGGAAGAATCAACGTGAAGAGCCTTCACCATCGCCGGCGCCATCATGTAGTAAAGGAAAACATAGTCCCAGAGACCGACAACCGAATTGCTGCCGCTTGGGATCAAGGTTTGCGGATCATCGGCGAAAGCCTGGTTCGGATCCTCTGAGGGTTGCGGCCGGTTCTGCGTCATCATCAGCCCGAGCATTTGATCGGCGTTTGGATTGGACGCGCTGGTCCTGGTGATGAAGTTGATTGTGGTTGGCATGAAAGTGGACCCACCGCTTTGACTGCCCATAATGTGGGCGCTCGAGGCATAGGCTTCCATCGATGCTGTAATCGTTCTGTCGAGCCCGGGATTATCACCACTGGCGGTGCCGATCGTGACGTCGCTGGTCACTGTGAAAGTGTTCTGGGGGTCCCAAAAGAGGAGGTAGGAAGCAAAACTGGGCTGGGTTTGTTCGACGATCGCCGCGCTTCCACTCAGAGTTCCCGGTTGTTTGTTCACCTGATTAATAACGGCATCGTCTGTAAAGATCCAGTAGCCGATCAGGCCCGTTTGGCTGCTACTCAAGTTAGCGTTGAGACTCTGCTGTATTTGCTGTGCCGTGCGGGCGACAGTCCAGGCGCGAACCTGGGTCAGGTTCCCTGCAAAAGCTGAACTGCCCCCATTCTCGTAACCGAGGCGCAGATCGCCCGCGCTACTCTTCGTGGAGCCGCCAAACAGCGGAACCTCATCCTTGGCCTGCCCATCTTTGTAAAACGTTATCTCATTGTTATTGACCACGGCCGCCACATGATGCCAGTTGCCATCTGAGATGTCGGTCCCATCCGTGGACAAATTGGCGCCGTCCCAGTTTAGGGTCAGACGATTATTGTTCATTGATAGAGATGGAGAGCCGCCATCGAAGACCAGGATGTTCTGAGCGGTCTTCACCGAAGTATTGATCCAGGCTTCCAACGTGCAGCCCTGACTGTTGAAGGAATCCAGGTTGCCGCAGTCTGCGTAATCGGATGAGTTACCGCCCAGTTGAAGGTAGGATGGCTGGTTCACATAATCAATCGCTACCTTGGAGAGATCCACCGCCATGTTCACATATCCCGACATCGGCTTGCCGGCCTGAGTGCCTTCAAAGCTGACCTTGAAGGCAATGGTATTCGGTGAGTCGGCGGATATCGTCAAATCGGGCGGCTCAAGGGTCAGATCATAGGCACCCGATTGGTAACCGTGGGGAAATTTGCCGCTAGCGTAAAGGTAAGCGCCCAACGCGCTCAGATAGTCCTGATTGAACCCGCATACAAGATCCCAGCCGTTAGTTGTTGACATTTTCCCCCCTCTGATACCGGTTTTTAAGCAAAATCAGCTTGGTCTATATAGCCTAACAAAAGTAGCTGCTTCATTAGCAACGTAGAATGCTAGCAAAATATTCCCACTGGTCAGAGATGTCAAATAAAACGCTGGGGTTCTCCTGGACTACCCTTAGATCATTCTCCGCATCGTTGCCTTTCTGCGGACCTTTTGCAGACTATGCTGCTATTGGCAAAGTCGCACATCCAGTTCCCCGGGGGCATTTGGCCCGACTGTCGGGGAAGGCTCGCCATCGGTAGTACATTCGATACTAGCGACGTGGTTGTGTTAGACAACAGCAACCTCAAGATTGCTACTAGTCGCAACTATCATCATTTTTTCCCAAGGAGTATTTGGAGGAATATCAGAAAGACAAGGAGCCGAACCTGATCGCCAACATGGTTGTAAGCGAGAAAGGGAACCTTGAGAATGGAGTCGATAAGCTTGGTCGACCTTTCTTTCTCCCATACGAACTCGCGTTGGAACATCGGCAGTTTGATCTCGCCTGTGTCGATCTGGACGAACAGAGCCTCATAATTCTTGCCGTGATTGTCGGGTTGTAGTAATACCGGCTTTTCCCGTGGGTGCGTCGTGGAGTCAAGTATTGGATCGCTCATGGTTGCTCCGGGCTCTTTCAACTGGTTTCGTGAAGCGGAAAGAATCGTTGTAGGCCCAAGGATACAACATCTGGCCTTTGCAGGGAGTGGATTGTAAAACGGCGACGACGTTGGACAGCGCCATAGCATTCTGGAACCTCATGGTCTGGGCAAAGATATCTCGCAGCGGTGTCGACGGAGACGAGTATGTGAGAAGGCTGCGCGATGAATGGGTTTGAGATGCGTAACAGGTCTACGATTGCGAATTCACTGATCAACCTTGGTGAGCCGGGCGGCGCAGCCAGCAGACTCCTTATGATGGAATCAGAAAGCCCACATCTGGATGCAGGGCCGAAAGTGCAGTGTCCAGAGTTGCGAGTTTAGCGTCACGACGCCGGGCCAATTCCGCCAACCAGGCATCAGTCACCTGCGTCAAACCAACCAATCCTGCGTGGGGGACTTCCTGGTAACTGAATCCGTCATTCCAGAAAACATGATCGGGCATTTGATGAATACCCTCCAGCACTGCCCAAGCTGCGACCGCACTAGTATCTTCCGCAAGCTTCATGTGAACACGCAAGAGCGTACCCTCAGTGATCGCGCAAGTGGCGAACGGCTCTGATAACGAATCGAACCATTGGCGAACCCGCACATGAAATACGTGGGTGTCAATCGCAATGGCGACCAGAACATTACCGTCTAACAATCACATTACCGGATGGGTCTGCTTCGGAATCTATGTGACTAACGTCTGCGGAAGTAAAAGGCAGACGCCCTTTGGATATGGGAAATCCGCGTTTGCTGCGGGATACCGGGGCCGAGGGTGTTGACGGCGCCGCCTGTTGACGCAAACGCTCGGCAAGAAAGCGAAGCAACCGCTCCTTCTGCTCAGGCGGCAGCGAGTCGGCGGCAGCTTCAATCTCGGCAAGGCTCTTCATGACAAGGACGATAGCACGGCGGTTAGCCTCAAACAAGCAGATGCCAACCAACCAGTCGATGCGACGCGTGACCGAATTTGCGGTCTTGATCCTGGATGACCTTGAGCTTTGATCTGTGATATTTTCACTCCAAGCTATTCACACTAGTAAAAGTTGATCGTCCACGCGAGGCGCATGCCGAGATGGCTGAGATGAAGTCTGAAGTTGTGTCCACATCCGGATTCAAGGTGAGGCCGCTATCCAGGGTCGCTAAGGCGGACTCGTCTGCCGCTGAACCTCAGAAGTCAGAGATCAGAAGTCAGAGATCAGAAGTTTTATCCTCGGAACCTAATGCGCAGCACTCGCGACTGAGGAAGTTAACCGAAGAACTGCGCGAGCTCGAAGCAAAGCTTCGTCTCGGTGGCGGTCCGGATAAGATCGAGAAGCAGCACAAGGCTCATAAGCTAACTGCGCGTGAGCGAATCGATCTTCTTCTTGACAAAGATTCCTATAAGCAGGAAATAGGTTTGCTGGTTGCTTACGACGAGTACAAGGGCGGCGCGCCGGCGGCGGGGGTGGTGACGACGATCGGTCGAGTCAATGGGCGTGAAGTAGTCGTCGTCGCGAACGACGCGACGGTGAAAGCGGGGTCGTGGTGGCCGGAAACGATCAAGAAGATTCTGCGCGCGCAGGAGATTGCGATGCGCTCGCACGTGCCCATCATCTATCTCGTCGATTCGGCCGGCGTTAATCTGCCGTACCAGGGCGGAGTGTTTCCCGGGCAGTATGGCGCCTCGAGAATTTTTTATTACAACTCGATCATGCGGCGGTATCTGAAGATTCCGCAAATCTC
>DATHHW010000083.1:0-5604 GCA_035317005.1 Pyrinomonadaceae bacterium
TGACCTCCGGAACAGCGAGATACTCGTTCACAAAAAGACGACCTCGCTCTTTCTTGCAGCCTAACGATTCAATGACAGCGCTTGGTTTTACACCAGCCGTCCAAATGAGAGTCGTAGCGGGAATGGATGTGCCGTCGCTCAACTTAACGACCGACCCATCGTATCCCGCGACACGCGGGCCTTTAATTATTTCTACATTTCGTTCACTCAATTTCTTTTCGGCGTAGCGGCCGAGCTCTTCTCCAAGTTCCGGCAGCAGAAACGTCCCCGGATGCACCACGACGACTCGAACCGTCTCTTCGCACAGCTATGGATAAAACTTAACCGTCTCGCGCACGAAGTCATTAATCGCGCCCGTCGTCTCAACGCCGGCGAACCCGCCGCCCGCGGTAACGAACGTGAGTAACTCTTTGCGCGTCGCCTCGTCCTTTTGCAGAGAAGCTTCTTCTAGCAGTTCCACCATTCGATTGCGCAGCAGCGCGGCATCGGAAAGGCTCTTCATCGTTACCGCCCAATCCCGCACGTCTTGCAGGTCGAAGAAGTTCGTTTCCGAGCCGATCGTGAGAAGAAGATGATCGAACTCGAATTCAAGCTTCAGATTCCGTACGCCGGCCACACAGCGAATTTTTTTCGCCGACAAGTCGATGCCGTTCACTTCCGCCTCGACAACATTCACGTGACGAAGAATGCGCCGGAGCGGATTGACGATGTCGGTCGGTGAAAGGTCTCCGGCGGCGACTTCATGCAGCATCGGCGTGAAGAGAATAAAATTTTCGCGACTGATTAATGTCACTTCGATGTCCGGCCTGCGCGCCAGCCTCTTGTCCAGATACTTGGCGGCATAAAGACCGGCAAACCCGCCGCCGGCGATAACTATTTTCCTCTTTTTCATTGTCTGTGATGCATCGTAGTGACGCGGGAAGGATATTGGAATTCGAATTGAAACTGAGTGTTGCCTTGCTTCAGTCCGCGAGGCCCCGTTGGCAGCAATTGGAGCAAGTGCGCGAATCGGGCGTCATAAGAGTCGCAGGTAGGATAATCGCCACTTGGTAAAATCCAGTCCGGGTGCTGCGCCCGCAGAGCATCGTGCATCTCGCGCTGAAGCTGCGCGTAAGGGGGGACTTCAGCGGCAAGACTTAAAGAATGTGTTGTGTTCATGGTTGCCTCTCTTTCAACGCGCGAGGATGAAAACGCCGAGCACGCCTAACAAAACTCCGATTATCGAACTGAACACTGCGAACCAAAGCGCCCAGTCTCCCGTTTGTGATGGCATGACCTTTCGCCTGCATGATGACTCATTCCCTTTCGTTAGACTGTTCGGGATTGATCGCAAACAGGCCGATTATCAACGCCCACAAGATCCACATCGTGATCATGGCTTAGTCCTCCTTAACCCGCAGAACGATCTTCCCGCGCGCGTGGCCGTTTTGACTTAGCTCATGCGCACGACGCGCTTCCGAGAGCGGAAGGATCCGGTCGAGCACAACTTTGAGATTGCCCGAGTCGATCAGCGCGGCGATTTCAGCTAGTTCATTGCCATTGGGTTGACTCAAGACGAATGCACTGCGAACGCCGAACTCCTTGGCTTTCTCGGCATCCGGCGATTGAACAACCGAAGCGAGCAGCCCGCGTTTCTTCAAGACCTTCCGTGAGCGCTCTTGCGTATCGCCGCCGATCGTATCCAACACCACGTCGACGTTTCTGGTGATCTGTTCGAAGCGTTGGGTCGTGTAATCAATTGGCTGATCGACGCCGATTTCTTGCAACAGCTGCTGATTTTTTGTGGACGCAGTAGCGATAACGTGCGCGCCCTTCCACTTCGCAAACTGGACAGCGAAATGACCAACGCCGCCGCTGCCGCCATGAATTAGCACACGTTGTCCACGCTTCAGTTGTCCAACGTCGAACAATGCCTGCCAGGCCGTTATGCCCGCCAAAGGCACAGCCGCCGCATAGACGTGATGCAGCGATTTCGGTTTCAGCGCGACTTCGGATTCGCGCACGACGACATATTCGGCGTAAGCGCCATCGCGTGACCCATCTGGTTTGCTGAAGACTTCGTCCCCTTTTTTAAATTTCGACACGCCGGGGCCGACTTCCTCAATCACACCGGAGAGGTCCCAGCCGAGAATTAGCGGGAATTTGTGCTGAACCAACTGCCTAAAGTGACCCTCCCGAACCTTCCAGTCGGCCGGGTTTACGCCAGCTGCATGGACTCGAATTAAAACTTCACCAGGTGCCGGTTTTGAACTCGGGGCGTCTTCATATTGCAACACCTCCGGTCCGCCATAATTATGAATTCGGATTGCTTTCATCAGGTCCATTTCCCTGACTCCCACTCGATTTCTTTCAATCGCTCCGCGCATAGCTTCTCCTAACCGCCCGCACCCGCGGTTATCACGTACTGCGACGGCGCCAAGGCCAAGCGCAGCTTTCGAAATGCATGTCCGGAAAGTGTTTCTGGTCCGCGTTGCTGCCATTCGGCGACGAGCTTCGCGGCGCGAGACTGAAGTCCGAGCCGGACTGGCGGAACTTTGGCTTGCGGAATCATGTGACGCTCGACTGCTTTGATCGTTCTGCTCATGTTATTGGCTCTCCTTAACTAAAGTTTTCATGAGCAGACTGTCGGATCGCCCGGGCCATTTTGGGAAAGACTATCTTTCTTGCCTCAGCATATCCCGCAGGCATGCTCGCCCGCGCAATGAAACTACGGGTTTGTTCGATTGGCCACGAAAGGCCAATTAGCTCGCACCCCAGAGCAATCTGGTTGGGGAGATAATTAAGCTCAAACGGCCTAACGATTAAGTTCCAACACAGCTCATTAGGGATTAAGTGTAATACAGAACCTCGGAGCCTACCCGGTTCGGGACTCCCGTGGCTGCGGAATCGAATCCCGACGTTGTTCAAGCTTTGAGGACCAAGCAACCGCGCATGCTAATCGTGTGGGGAACCAACGATCCATTTTTCACGGTAGAAGGGACGAAGGCCTACCAACTGGACATTCCTCCCGCCGCGTCGAGAAAATTCGCATGAAGACCCGCGAACATTTGGTTTGACCCCTCATCTGGCGCCAACTAGAGATTGAAACAGCAGAATTCTGCCATGACCTCGCTTGGTGCTTTGCTCTCCAAATGGCCGCTCGTGCGCCAAATTCGTGAAGGCAAAGACGGAACCGGGCTCGAATCGATGTCCGATAAAACGCGCGCGATGCACGCGCGGATCGACGGTGCGGAAGTGGCGCGCTCGGTTTGTCCGTACTGCGGAGTCGGTTGCGGGCAGCTTGTTTTTCACAAGGATGGCAAACTGATTTCGATCGAAGGCGATCCCGAGAGTCCAATCAGCCAGGGGAACCTTTGTCCGAAAGGCGCCGCTTCTTTTCAATTACTCACCCACAATCGCCGGGAGACGAAAATGAAATATCGCGCGCCGCGCGCTAAAGAATGGACGCACATTTCAATGGATCGCGCGCTCGACATGCTGGCCGATCGCGTTTGGGAATCGCGCAAGCGCACATTCGTGCACAAAAAGGACGGGATGACGATCAATCACACGACCGCGATCTGTCATCTTGGCGGCGCCACGCTCGATATCGAAGAAAACTATCTTATCCGAAAACTTTTCACTCTCGGCCTGGGGATGGTCTGCATATCCAACCAGGCGCGGATATGACATAGCAGCACGGTGCCCGGTCTGGGCACCTCCTTCGGCCGGGGCGGAGCTACGACTGCGCAACAAGATCTCGCTAACGCCGATTGCATTCTGATCGAGGGCTCGTCTATGGCCGAAGCACACCCGGTCGGTTTCCGCTGGGTCATGAAAGCAAAAGAGCGCGGCGCGACCATTATTCATGTTGATCCAAGATTTTCGCGCACCAGTGCGTTGGCCGACATCTGGGTGCCGATCCGTGCCGGCGGCGACATTGCTTTTCTGGGCGGGCTCATCAGGCACATTATTGAGAACAATCTCTTCTTCCGCGATTACGTGGTGCACTACACCAATGCCTCCTGCATTTTGCGCGAAGATTTTCGCGATGCGGAAGAAGGTGCCACCGGCTTTTTCTCGGGCTGGAACGAGCAGCGGCGCGCCTACGACAATAAGAGCTGGGGTTACCAAGGCGATAGCGGCCTAAGTTTTCCCGAGCGCGATCTGACCTTGCAACATCCGCGCTGTGCCTTCCAATCCCTGCGCCGTCACTTCGGGCGCTACACACCGGAAATGGTCGAAAAGATTTGCGGGATTCCGCCGGCGCTGTTTCAAAAAGTTGCGGATGCGCTGGTCGCCGCCTCGGGTCCGGACAAGACCGCGGCGATTTGCTACGCGCTTGGTTGGACGCAACACTCCAAAGGCGTTCAGATCATTCGCACCGCGTCGATCCTGCAGCTCTTGTTAGGCAACATCGGTCGGCCGGGCGGGGGAATTCTTGCGTTGCGTGGTCACGCTTCCATTCAGGGTTCGACCGACATTCCGACGCTCTACGACATTTTGCCCGGTTATCTCTCGATGCCGAAAGGGGACGGCACGGAAGAAACGTTGCGCGATTACCTCGCGCATCAAACCAAGCCGACCGGTCTCTGGAATAATTATCCCAGTTACTTCATCAGCTTGATGAAGGCGTACTATGGTAAGAACGCGACGGCGGAAAACGACTTCGGTTACAGCTGGGTTCCGAAGATCACGGGGAACCATTCGTTCTTCGAATATGTTTCCAACATGGCTGACGGAAAAATGGAAGGCATGTTTGTGATGGGCCAGAATCCGGCGGTGGCAGGGGCAAACTCCCGTTTACAGCGAAAGGCACTGTCAAAGTTAAAATGGCTGGTCGTGCGTGATCTGGTGGAAATCGAAGCAGCCGCATTTTGGCGCGACTCGCCGGAGATAGAGCGCGGGGAATTGAAAACGGAGGAGATCGAGACCGAAGTCTTCTTTTTTCCATCCGCTGGGCACGCCGAAAACGACGGCACATTCACCAATACACAACGGCTTTTGCAGTGGCGTCAGCCGGCGGTATCGCCTCCCGGAGATTGTCGATCCGACGAGTGGTTCATGCACCAGTTGGCAATCCGTTTGATCGCCAAAGCAAAAGAATCGAACGATCCGATCGACGAACCGTTGCGTAACCTTGATTGGTGGTATCCGGAAGATGAAACGGGCATGCCGCCAACGGAAGCAATTCTGGCCGAGATCAATGGGTGGTATACAAACCCACAGTCGGACGCTGACGGAGTGGTTTGCGGTCTCGCTCGCAACGGCGATCCGCATCATGGCCCACAGATCGATGGTTATCCGCGGCTGAAGTCCGACGGTTCAACGGCATGTGGCGGGTGGATTTACTCGGGTGTCTACGGTCCCGATAAGATTAACAAGGCGAACTCGCGCCAGTCCAAAGATTATCTCGGCCACGGCTGGGGCTTCTCCTGGCCGGGAGATCGTCGCATCATATATAATAGAGCGAGCGCGGCGCCGACCGGCGAACCCTGGAGCGAGGGCAAGAAATTGGTCTGGTGGGACCAGGGGCAACGCAAATGGGGCGGTATCGACGTTCCTGATTTCGTGGCCGACAAGTCGCCTGAGTTTCGGCCGGTCGGGAACGAGAGCGGACTTGAT
>DATHHW010000084.1:0-36967 GCA_035317005.1 Pyrinomonadaceae bacterium
CGGCGGTAAACTAAAAACTAACAGTCTCATGTCAAAGAGCATTCAAACGAAATATCAACCAAGCCAGGCGCCGCGGCGTCCCGGCCGAAGTCTGGACTTAAAACCTCTTGACTTCGAACGCCGCTTCATAGATGACCTCATATTCGATCATCTCTCGCTGTACCCGCGATGTTATGAGATTGCCTCGAAATCCGTCTGTCGGGCTCGACTTGTTCGGAGCACGCGCTATTATAAACGACTTATGTGCGGGATCGCCGGACTGATTACAACCAACCCTGAAGCGCGCATCGGCGCGATGCTGAAGGCCATCGAGCATCGCGGGCGGGACGACGAGGGCGTGTGGACTTCTCTCGTAATCAACGACGAAGGAGAGCGAGTCGCGCTGGGTCACCGTCGTTTGTCGATCATTGACACCAGCAGCGCGGGCCATCAGCCGATGCTGTCTCACGATGGGCGTCTGGTCGTGATTCTCAATGGCGAGATCTACAACTATCGCGAACTGCGGGACCAACTGACGAACAAAGGTCACGCCTTTCGCACTCAAACCGACACCGAAGTATTGCTCGCCGCCTGGGCGGAATGGGGCGAGGATTGTCTGCCCCGCTTGAACGGCATGTTTGCCTTCGCGCTTTGGGATGAGCGGGAGCGCACGCTCTTTCTGGTGCGCGATCGCGTTGGAATTAAGCCGCTCTATTACGCTCATCTGGAAAAGAAAAGCGGACAGGATGTCCGCGCTCCGTTCGTCTTTGCTTCCGAAGTGAAATCGATCCTGGCCAGTGGCTTAATCAAGGCTGAGATGGATCGAGAAGCGCTGCATCAGTTCCTGACGTTTTTGTGGGTGCCTGATCCGAACACGCTGTTTACGGGGATCAAAACAGTTCCGCCGGGCCATATCCTCACTTGGCGCGATAACCATTTGACGGTGCGCGAGTGGTGGGACATTTCATTCGACTCGATCGAGGAAGGAAGAAGCGAAGCCTGGTGGCAAGAGCAGGTGCTGGAGACGCTCGATCGCGTAGTCAAACTCGAGATGGTCGCGGACGTGCCATTGGGATCGTTTCTTTCAGGCGGAATAGATTCGTCATCAATCGTCGCGATGATGAAGCATCACAGCGACGGCCGGCGCATTGGCACATACACCATCGGCATCGAAGCTGAAGACCTGCGCTATGACATTATTCCCGACGACGTTGAGTGGGCCCGGCGGGTAAATCAGCAACTGGACACCGACTATCACGAGATCATGCTCCAGCCTGATGTGGCCGAGCTGCTGCCAAAGCTCGTCTATCACATGGACGAGCCGCCGATCGATATGGCGATTCCCAGTTACCTGGTGTCGCAGGCCGCGCGCGAAACACTAACAGTGATGCTGTCCGGAATGGGTGGCGATGAAGTCTTTGCGGGTTATCCACGGCAAATGGCGATGAAACTCGCGGGCGCATTCGATCCGGTGCCGCAGATGCTGAGGCGGCCGGTGATGCAAGCGCTGGCGCTCGCCTTGCCGGGCGGGATGCCGGGTCGGCTGACCGCGCCGTTGCGCAACGCGAAAAAATTCGCGCGCAGTGCGGCGCTGGATTTCGAGAATCGTTACCTAGGTTACGGGACCTACTTCACGGACGAGGCGAAGACGCGGCTATACACGGACGAGATGAGCACGGCCACGCGCGATCTGGATGCTTACAGCGAGCACCGCCGTTATTTTGCGCGAGTGAAAAACGCAGCGCCGCTCAACCAACTGCTTTACGTCGATCTGAAAACGTTTCTGCCGTGCTTGAATCTCATGACCACGGACAAGACGTCGATGGCCGCGAATCTGGAAGTGCGCGTGCCCTTTCTCAATCAGGAAATGCTCGCGCTGACCGCGCGCATGCCTACCCGTTTGAAGCTGCGCGGACTGAAGCGCAAATACATTCTGAAGCGCGCCGCCGAAAAACTTTTGCCACGTGAAGTTGTCTGGCGGAAGAAAGCCGGATTCGGAGCGCCGATTCGTTCGTGGCTGCGCGGACCTTTGCGGCCGATGGTGGATGATCTGTTGTCCGAAGAAACGGTGCGTCGCCGCGGTCTTTTCCGTCCCGAGGAAGTGCGGCGCGTGATCGACGCGAATCTTTCAGGCAGAGAGGACTACAACCTGCAGGTGTTTCAGTTACTGACTTTGGAGTTGTGGCAGCGGGCGTTTATTGATGGGTGAAGATTGACCCGATCTTAAAGAGGTTCGCGTTCCCCTCTCCCAATGGGAGAGGGGTTAGGGGAGAGGGTGCGAAGCCTAGCGCGAACCATTTTCTTTTGATTTGTTCGTTGTGCTTACCTGCGACAACTTTAGACCAGAAAGGTTTCGCTCAGGCCCTCACCCCAGCCCTCTCCCAAAGGGAGAGGGAGTAAAGAAGATCACCCAACCCTCTCCCAGAGGGAGAGGGCTATAAAACCTACAATCGAATAATCCTCGCCCGGCTGTCGCGCCGCAAATCTCCGTTGAGCGCGTTGCGCGTGTCCACGATCAGCGGCGCCAGCTCGATGATCCGGTGATAATCGATCTGGCTGTGATTAGTGACAATCAGCACACAGTCCGACGTTCGGATCTCTTCGTCATTCAGATCCACCGATAACATGGGCTCGCCGCTGCTTTCCGTATGGGCGTCGTCAAAGTTCAACTGGCGCACAAACGGATCGTGATAGCGCACGTCGCAGCCCTTGCTGCGTAGACGGTCGATGATGGAAAGCGCCGGGCTCTCGCGCACGTCGTCGATGTCGCGCTTGTACGCGACGCCCAGCAGCAGGATGCGCGATCCATTCATCGCTTTGCGATCGTCATTCAACCCGTCGGCTACCAGTTGCACTACGTGCTCGGGCATGCGCGAATTTACTTCCTCGGCCAACCCGATGAAGCGCGAATCGAAACCATGCTGACGGGCTTTCCACAAGAGATAATGCGGATCAAGCGGGATGCAGTGACCGCCGATGCCGGGGCCGGGATAAAAAGGCATGAAGCCAAACGGCTTGGTGGCGGCGGCACGAATCACTTCCCAGGTGTCGATGTTCAGCGCATAGCAGAGCCGGGCCATTTCATTTGCCATGCCGATGTTGACTGCACGAAAAGTATTCTCCAGAAGTTTTGCTGCTTCCGCGACCCGCGCCGAGCTGACCGAATGAACCTCGTTCACAATTTGTGAATACAGATACGCGGCCGCTTCAGTCGAATCATCAGTCACGCCGCCGACGACCTTGGGAATGTTATGCGTCTGAAAATCGGGATTACCCGGATCGACGCGCTCAGGCGAGAAGGCCAGAAGGAAATCTTCGTCCAACTTCAATCCAGTTTCTTCCAGCATGGGCAACAACACTTCGTCAGTCGTGCCGGGATAAGTGGTTGACTCGAGAATGATCAACTGACCGCGGCGCAGACGCTGCTGGATCTGTTCAGCGGCCGCCAGAATGAAAGAGACGTCGGGCTCTTTCGTCTTCCGGAGCGGCGTCGGGACGCAGATGATGATAGCGTCGCACTCCTTCAGATGATCAAAGTCGATGGTGGCCCGCAGGCGGCCGGCGTCAACCAACTCTTTCACCTGGGGAGTGGAAACATCGCCGATGTAGGACCGGCCGGCATTGATCTGCTCGACCTTGTTTTCGTCAACTTCAAATCCGATGGCCTTGAAACCTTTGGCGCCAAATTCAGTCGCCAGTGGCAGCCCCACATAGCCAAGCCCAATCACTCCAACATTGGCGCGTTGATCCTTAATCCGATTGATGATTTCGTTTTTTATCATGAACGGTTCTCGGTCAATGAGGCACAAATCATAAAGGCAGGAGGCCGGCAAACCCTAATGACGCGATTGAGCCAACCAGCCTAATGAGCGTCGCGAGGACTGTCAAGGAATCGTTTTGAGTTACCCTGGTGTCTTGAAGATGAGGGCATCAAAGTATTGACTTTTCCACGGAACGTGAAATATCGTGCGTTCAAATGCAAGAGGAGCCAACTCCCAGGGACTCTGCGGCTTTCGCAAACTCGCCAGCTAGCCCGGTTCGGTGACCTAAAGGCGCGGCTCTTTCGCGCTAAAGAAAGACCGACTGAGATGCGATAGCGGGAGGATCCTCGAACAAATACCACCCGGAAGCTTTCCCGAATTAGGAGGCTCGATTAATGGAACCCGGAACGAATGATCCAGATCCACTGATATTGGCAAAAGGTTTGTTCGACAAACATCAGTACCGCGAAGCGGTCAGGGCGTTTGAGAAAATCCTGCGGGATGACGACAACCGAGCGGCTCCCTATTTGGGGCTGGCTAACTCTTTGAATTGTTTATGGCAGTACGAGCAGGCAATCATTAATTTTGAGAGGGCTTTGGCAATCGATCCCAGCTTGCCGGAGGCGTACACGGGCCTGGGTGAGGCCCTTTACAGCCTCAGAAGATATCGGGAAGCCATCACAAACTACGAGGAGGCCGCGAAGCTTTACAGCGCCCAGGTAGATGCGGCCCAGCAGAAGGAGCACGCAGCGGATGAAACGGCGCGCGTCGCGGCCCGGAACGAACGACTAGAAGCCGGCGAGAACCTCGGGGATTCGTATAATGACCTGGGAGATGCCTACCTCTGCGTCCGCGACTTCGAAAAAGCAATAACAAGTCTGGAAGCTGCTAAGACGAATGGAAAACAGTACCCCTACGCCTATCACAATTTGGCTTCGATGTTCTGGACGCAGGGGAAATACGATGACGCAATGAAGGAGTGGCGCACAGCCAGGAAGCTTTATTCCAATTGCGGCAAGCTGGCTAAAGAGAAAGAGTGGACGGGGCATTTTCTATATTTTGGCAACCTGCTGCACGAGGTTTTTGGCGATCTCGACGAGGCCGAGCAGGCTTATCTGGCAGGACTTAAGATAGATCAGAATCAGATCAAACCCTGGATCGGTCTGGTGTCTCTCTATCTTGAGAAGATGGAAGGCAGCGCCAAAGAAAGAAGCGCCGCCTATTGGAACGCGCGAAATGCCTATGCGAAAGCGAAAAGCCTACTCGACGAGGTCTTGAAAACGACCGCTGACGTCGAAACGCTGGTGCTCTCAGCAGAGTTGTCGCTGACCATGAAAGAGTATGACGACGCGGCCAAACTTCTAAAAACTGCCCTCGACAAGGACGAAGAAGCCGCCGCACCCTATATAAAGTCCGCCAAACCGAAGGCTGATTTGGGAATTCTTTCGACGCGCCGGAAAAAATTTGATGAGGCCATCAGCTACTTCGACGCGGCCCTGACGATTGACATTGACGATCTCTCTCTCCGCAGTAACCTGGCTGAGGCTTATCTTCGTAACTCTCAATTGGAGGACGCTGAACGAGAATTCCAAACTGTCCTGGCACGGGCCCCGAATCATATCGAATCCAAAATCGGCATGGGAGGTCTCTACACCGCCATGGGCGATGCCGGAGACGCGGATATGTACGACGCCGCGATTGTTCAGTACGACGAGGCGATCAGAATTGCGGGTGGGCCCACCGGCTCAAAGAGATTGAAGCAGACAGAGTTGGCCAGCGTGCTCTACTCGAGAGGATACGCGCGCGTGAAACTTTACGAAACGTCCAAGACGCGGAAGGATCAAAATCATTTGTACGACGCTCGAGATGATTTCAAGAGATGTTTTAAGAGCGATCCGGATCAACATAAAGCCAAGCGCGCGGTCGAAAAAATAGATAAGGTACTGCCGCCGCGCTCGCCGCAACGACTTATCGAAGGCTTGGGTCCGCCGCTGATTTTTGTATTTTCCATCGGCGTTTTCTTCTTGATCCAGGTGATCTTTGTCGCGTCTTTTTTTGATCGAGCAAAGTTTCCGCGTTTTGACTTCCTGGTCCAGGCTCAACACCTTACGATCACCGAATACATCGCAGTAACTTTCGGCTCGCTCGTGCTCATGGTAGCTGGTTCCTACCTACCGCAACTACTGAAGTTGAAAGTCCCCGGCGTGGAGTTGGAAAAGGCCGCTGTGGACCAGATAACCACGCTCGGGCCGATTGGCATAAGCAAGGCATCCTAATCTGACCGGCTGGCGGTGGATGGTGCGGGCAAAGGTCAGAGGTGTTTGGGGACCATGGAGCACCGGGCGTTCCTTTCGCGTGGAAAAGCTAAACACTGACTGTCCATAGTCAGCACCGGAAGTTTGTCACCGTTAGACCGTGTTCCTCCGCTCCCCGATGAAGGCGTGGTTGTGTGGCAAAGGGCGGAGCATCCTTAAGGAGAAAAAATGAACAGATTTCGAATCCGTGTGTTTGCTCTCTTGATTGTCGCGGCGGGAGTCCCTTTGACTGCTTCAGGACAAGGGCGGCCGGATCCGGCCACACTCATCGCGGCTCAGCGCGAAGCAATGGCGCCGCTCTCCTTCATGGACGGAGTCTGGCGCGGACCGGCCTGGACCATTCTGCCCTCTGGTGAGAAACACAACATCACTCAAACTGAGCGCATCGGTCCGTTCCTGGACGGTTCGATTAAGGTGATCGAGGGACGAGGCTACAACGCGGATGGCACGGTTGGTTTCAATGCGTTCGGCACCATCTCGTACAACCCGTCCACGCGGGTTTACACTCTGCACTCTTATGCGCAAGGCAACGTCGGTGACTTTGCGCTTAACCGCACGGCGGACGGTTACGTCTGGGAAATTCCCGCCGGGCCGATGACAATTCGCTACACGGCTGTCATCAAGAATGGCACATGGCTCGAAGTCGGTGATCGGATCATGGCCGGCAAGGAGCCCGTCCGTATCTTCGAGATGAATCTCAAGCGCGTAAGCGATACGAACTGGCCCGCCGCCGGCACCATCACTCCTAAGTGATTCAGGTGACACCGGCAGTAGCCTGACGAGTAAACGCCCTGGGGACGCGTGACAAAGCTACAAATTATCTTTGTGACCTGCGCGTACTTCGTCGCACTGGTTGTCGTCGTCTATTTCACGAGGCCAACTTCGCGCCGCGTCGTGGGCGCCTTCGTCGGTGGAGCAGTCGTAGGGTGTTTCGGGATGGGCGCGATCGTCGCCGGCAACGCGTTAGGCCTTTGGCGCGTGCCGATCTTCTGGACACCGTACTTCGTGGCGCTGTTCTATCTCGGACTCACGATCTCGGTTACGCCGATCTACCTCGTTACCTGGCGCGTGGCCCGGCGGTTTGGATGGCGGGGTTTGGCAGTGTGCCTTGTCGTCGTGGCGATCATCGGTCCACCGCGGGATTACCTGTACGCCGCCAGGTACCCGGCATGGATGGTTTTCGCCCCGGGCATTGCCCCCATCCTCGCTGACGCCGCGGCCTATATCGGTATCGTGGCCATCGGGCATGCCGTGATGCGCCTCATCGCCGGCCCCTCGCGTGAGGATCGGTTACGAAACGAATCTTGATCACTCCGGGGCGGTAGCCCGCGCGTAAGCAAGGGCTCAATCCTCACGCCAACGGCCTGAGATGTAATAGCCAGGGGCAGCGCCCCTGGGACTAAGTCTCAGCTCTAACCATGGTATTCCGAGCTTCATCGTTGAGTCTTTGAACCTCGCCCTTGATATTCCGAACTCGACCGTTGCAGCTCTGGGCTCGAGCGTTCAAGCTCTGAGCTTCATCGTTCAACCTCTGAATTCCATCGTTGAGGCTCCAAGCCTCATCGTTGAGACTCTGAGCTTCATCGTTGAGACTTTGAGCCTCATCGTTGAGACTTTGAGGTTCACACGTGAGGCTCCGAGGTCCATCGTTGAGGCTCTGAGCACCATCGTTGATACTCTGAGTATCAACTCTCTTCTCCACAACCTGAACAATTGCAAGAGTTAAGCCCCAAACCGGAAAAATTCACTTAGAACCATCGACTGCGGCTCAAGAGGTCCGCTTGGCGGTCCGCTTTTCCGAGTTTGGTTGTGAATTTGGCGCCTGTATGAGATTGGTCCGCGCCGCTCGATTCGCGGGCGAAACATCGTGGAAGGCCGGAGACCAAATCAGTTTGTAAGCCATGAGGCCAACTGTCTCTTGATCTCTTCGTGGGGAATACCTTCGCCGCGTTCCAGCTGATCGAGACCTTTCTGCACCGCAGCCAGAAACTCAATGCGGTCAGCGGTCTCGTCGAGAGAGCAATCGTCCGGCAACTCACGGACTTTTTGCAGCGCCATTTCCTTCTCTGTCATGTGGAAAATTATGCTGCTATGACCTCTTGCAACGCAAGCCTCTCCCGGGGCAGTAGCCCGCGCGTGAGCAAGGGCGTTGTCCTTCGTCGGGAGAGCGACCGATCTACGCCCTCCCTCACGGTCGGGCTACTGCCCCGTCACGAATCTTGATCACCGGCTCGAAAGGCGTATTATGCCGAAGCACGTCATCCGAATATTGGTTCCCAGAAAGACAAGATAGGAGATCCATGGAAACTAAGAAGGAACACTGGCCGCTTCTCAGTTTCAAAGAGTACGAAAAGGATATCAACCCGAATCCCACCTACCAGCGGTCAGCCGTATGGAAGCCGAATCAGAAGCGTCTGCTCATCGACAGCATCCTCCGGAAAATTGACATTCCCAAACTTTACCTTCGAGAGACTAATTCCAATGGGTTTACGTACGAGATCATAGACGGCCAACAACGCATGCGTGCATTGTGGGAGTTCCTCTCAAACAAGTACGCGCTTTCAGAAGAGGCGGAGGAAGTACTTGTCGGGGATGAACTGTTCGAGGTGGCGGAATCGACCTACGATGAGTTGCCCCCAAAGCTCAAGCTTGAGCGCATTCACAAGTACACGCTCGACGTTGTCATCATCCAACAGGCGACCGAAGACGAGATCGCCGACTTGTTCTATCGGCTAAACAATGGCACGCCTCTCAAGCCGGCCGAAGTACGAAATGCGATGCCGGGAGAGATGACGAAGTTGATACGAGAACAGGCACGACATGGATTCTTCTCAAAAGTGTCGTTTGCCAATTTTCGATATGCGTACGATCAGGTTGCCGCCCAAATGATGATGCTCGAACTGAACGGCGGCCCATCCGACATCCCTGATCGTTTGTTGTCAAAAATGTATGCCGATTACCAGAAGAAGGCTCCAAAGTCAGCAATAGACCGAATGACGCAGGTTCTCGATACTCTGGACAAGTTGTTCCCTGCAAGGTCGAGACTACTCAATCGGGCCGAGACGGTGAATCTGTATCTCCTCATTTCGTTTCTGCAGTCTGGCAACAAACTCACAAAAAGCTTCTACGCGGACTTCCTTGCGTGGTATCAAGAATCAGAAGCCAAACGACTGCGGGACAATGAGTACAAACTTTACATGACCAGTGCTGCGAACTCACGACGGTCGGTTGAGGAACGCTTCAAGATCGTTATTATGGACTTCTTCACGTCTTTCCCAGGCATGGCTACCATCCAACTCGATTCGAAACGTGTCTTCGACAACGATCAGAAGATCCAACTCTATGCGCGAGACAATCAAAGATGTCAGTCCTGCAAAAGGAGTGTCGGCGAGTTTGATTGGCATGCAGATCACGTTGTCGCGTGGATTCGTGGTGGGAAGACGACTCTGGACAACGGACAGGTGCTCTGTGTGAAATGCAACTTAAAGAAAAAGGATCGCCTTTGGTAGGACGGCAACTCTATCGCAAACGCTTTGGAGTGCCTCGGCCTGCGGAGGTGATCTCTCTGGAAGAGCTAATCTCGCGACATCAAGCCAAAAAGGAAGAGAAGTGTCAGGCACAAATAAAGGGATCCGGTCTTGAGAGAATGCAGGAGGAGTGATGAAGATGGATATCGATCAACTCACTGAAGCGGAACTCATCGATCTCAACAACAGAATCGTGGCGCGTTTGCGGTTCTTGCGCGAAATGCGCGCACACGCTGAGATGCTGGACTTCAAAATTGGCGATCGGGTCACGTTTAAGCCCGATGGGCATCCTCAGTTAAATGGCATGCTGACTCGCTACAACAAGAAGACAGTAACGGTCATCACGGAAGACGGCGGACATTGGAACGTCTCGCCGAGTCTGCTGCGCAAAGTAAAGTCTGCTGAGAACGAGCGCGGTAGGGCGGCCAACGTAATTCAATTATATAAGAAATGAACTGTTGTGAGCGCGTGTAGCGGACTCCCGTTAACTCCATAGCTCGTTCGGACTTGCTCAGTGCTAAAATGCACGGCTCAAAGGGACCAGACATGACAATAACAATTAGCTTGCCACCTGAAGTTGAAGAATCGGTGAAATCACAAGCGACTAAAGAGGGGAAACCGCTGGCGGATTACGTCGAGTCGCTCGTTGAGGAAGGTTCCAGGAGGCGGGACCGTATCGATCTGCTGGCAGAGAAATCTTTTGATGAAATCCTGTCGCCATTCCGCCAAAGTGTCGAGGACAGCGGCATGAGCGATGAAGCACTCGACGCCCTATTCACTGAAGCGCGAAAGGAAGCTTCTCGCGCCAGGAAGGAAAAGGCCAGCTGAGTGGCGAAGCCTCGAGTCGTCTTTGACTGCAATGTGCTCTTACAAGCGGCAGCGCGACAGACAAGCGTTGCCGCTGGTTGTTTGACTCTAGCTGAAAAGGGTCTGGTTCAGCTTTTTGTTAGCAATGAAGTTCTTTTGGAGATCGAGGACGTGCTCAACCGCCCCGAAGTGCGCGCCTGTTTTCCCAACCTGAGTGATGAGATCGCAGGTGCATTCCTCAAGCGCTTACAAAACTTCAGCGATTTTGTATCCAACGTTCCAAGGACTTTCAGATACTCGCGTGATGAAGATGATGAATCTTACATAAACCTGGCGGTCAAAGTCAGCGCCGATTTTATAATAAGTGGCGATAGGGACTTGCTGGATTTAATGACAGGCTACACGGACGATTGTAAGGAATTTCGCCAACGCTTCAGAACACTCAAAGTCATTCAGCCCGTCGATTTATTAAAAGAGATCAAGGATTAGATTTCTGCGGTGGCTCTTGCAACTGAATAAGAATCCAACGAAGGAGAAACTCTAATGATCATCGACACCGGAAACACGGCTTTCATGCTGCTCTGCTCCAGCCTCGTCATGCTGATGACGCCGGGGCTGGCTTTCTTTTATGGCGGTCTGGTCGGGCGCAAGAATGTTCTGGCCATCATGATCCAGAGTTTCGTGTCCATGGGTTGGACTACGGTGCTGTGGTGGGCGTTTGGTTTCTCGGTCTGCTTCAGTGGCGATCTAAAAAGCGGCACGGATTTCTACGGCATCCTGGGAAACTTCCACTGGGCCTTTCTCCGCGGGATCACTCTGGACATGCCGTCTCTGATCAATCCTTCGATCCCGATGATTGTCTTCTGCGCTTACCAGATGATGTTTGCGATCATCACGCCGGCGCTGATTACGGGAGCGTTTGCGAATCGCGTCACGTTCAAAGCGTACATGCTCTTCTTAACCGGCTGGCTCACGCTGGTCTACTTTCCGTTTGTGCACATGGTTTGGGGCGGCGGGGTGATGGCGAGTTGGGGCGTGCTGGATTTCGCCGGCGGCATCGTAGTCCACAACATCGCAGGCATCGCCGCGTTGGCGTCGGTGCTGTACGTGGGCAGGCGCAAGGTTGCGGACGCCGGGCCGCATTCGATCCCGCTGGTGGCGCTGGGTACGGGGATGCTCTGGTTCGGGTGGTACGGCTTTAACGCGGGCAGCGAGTTCCGCGTCGATTCAGTCACGGCGGTCGCTTTTCTGAATACCGATCTGGCTGCCAGCTTCGCGGCGATCGCGTGGCTCTGCATGGACTGGATGACGACCAAGAAGCCGAAGTTTCTTGGTTTGCTCACTGGCGCCGTGGCGGGCCTGGCCACGATTACGCCGGCCGCGGGTTATGTTTCACCGGCCACGGCCTGTCTGATCGGAATCCTCGCGGGGGTCGTCTGCTTTTACGCCGTGGCGCTGAAGAACAAACTCCGTTGGGACGACGCGCTGGATGTCTGGGGTGTGCACGGCGTTGGCGGCTTCCTCGGCATTGTGCTTTGCGGCGTCTTCGCGACTACGTTATTCAATCCGGCCGGTGTGGATGGTTTGCTCCGCGGCAACTCGCGTTTTTTCCTGGTGCAACTGGGCGCGGTGGTCCTCTCTTCGATCTGGGCGTTCGTCTTTACTTACGGAATGCTCTGGATAATCGATCGAATCACTAAGGTGAAAGTCGATGAAGCGGGCGAGACGGAAGGACTCGATATGGCGATCCACGGCGAAGCAGCTTACCTCGAAGGCATTTGAGTTTTTCTCTGTGCTACCTCCGTGTGCTCTGTGTCTCCGTGGTGAACAACCCTCAAAGAAAGACTCACCACAGAGACACAGAGAACACAGAGGGAGCACAGAGAATTCTCAAGTTAGCAACGGATAACGAGCAGTGAACGAAAGCCCCTTTGACGTTGCCGTGGTCGGCGCGGGAGTGTTTGGCGCCTGGACGGCTTATCAGCTTCAAAGATCGGGGCAGCGGGTCGTTCTCATCGACGCTCACGGTCCCGGCCATAGCCGTTCAAGTTCGGGCGGCGAATCGCGCATCATTCGGATGGGCTACGGGGCTGATGAGATTTACACGCGATCGGCGCAGCGGTCCTTGCGGCTCTGGCAGGAAGTGTTCGCGCGAATTGATCAGAGGCTCTTTCAACGAACCGGTGTGCTGTGGTTGGCCCATGAAGACGATCCGTATCCGGCTCAGTCAGCCGCGACGCTCCGGAAGGTTGGGATTCCGTTTGAACAGTTGACGATGACGGAAGTCAACCGGCGTTACCCACAGATTGGTCTGGAGCGAATCTCCTGGGCCCTGCTTGAACCTGACAGCGGAGTGCTCCTTGCTCGTCGTGCGGTGCAGGCCGTTACTTTCGTGGCAATTAAGACCGGCGTCGAATATTTGCAGGATGCGGTCAGTGGCACGGGAGTCCCGCCCGTGACTCACGCGCAGGATGCGCGTGCCACACAGAAGCTGGATCATATTACGACCGCAAGTGGCCGACGCATCTCAGCCGGCAGCTACGTCTTCGCCTGTGGCCCATGGCTGCCGAAAATATTTCCCGGCTTGTTGGCGGATCGAATACATCCGACGCGGCAGGAGGTTTTTTTCTTCGGCACACCCGCGGGACATAGGTTCACTGCTCCGAACCTGCCCACCTGGATCGACTTCAAAGACGAAGCTTATGGCTTACCGGACACGGAAGGCCGCGGCATCAAGATCGCGATCGATCGACACGGGCCAGCGTTTGATCCTGATCATGGGAATCGAGTCGTTACCGAAGAGGGACTGGCCGAGGCGCGTCGCTATCTCGCCCGGCGCTTGCCGGAATTGAAAGATGCGCCGGTAACCGAGACGCGTGTCTGCCAATACGAGAATACCTCCAACGGCGACTTTCTCATCGATCTCCATCCACAGTTTGATAACGTCTGGTTGGTGGGCGGCGGCTCGGGCCACGGCTTCAAGCACGGGCCGGTGGTGGGCGAATATGTCGTGGCGAGACTTGAAGGTAATACTGAAGGAATCGAACCGCGGTTTAGTTTGGAGTCAAAGGCGAGAGAGCGTAAACGCGCCGTCTTCTAGTTCCCCCGGCGAATAATGGATAATGAATCGAACACAAAGGGGACAACTTGGCCGACTCGAAACTGCCTGCGTCGATACGGGCATTCAGACATAGGAATTACCAACTTTTCTTTGCCGGCCAACTAATTTCTCTCTCCGGCACCTGGATGCAGACGGTGGCCCAAAGCTGGCTCGTCTACAGGTTGACGGGCTCGGCGCTTTTGCTGGGACTGGTCGGATTTGCTTCACAGATTCCCGTTTTTCTTCTGGCGCCGATTGGCGGCGGTCTCGCCGATAGAAACAGTCGTCATCGAATAATCATCGTCACGCAGATAGTCGCGATGGTGCTCGCCTTCATCCTCGCCGGACTCACTCTGACGCATAAAATTCATGTCTGGCATCTCTTCCTGCTCGCGGCATGTCTGGGTGTCAGCTACGCCTTCTATGTTCCGGCCGCTTCCGCTTTCGTGGTCGACATGGTGGGCAGAGAAGACCTGATGAACGCCATCGCTCTTAACTCTTCACTCGTCAATGGAGCGCGTATTGTGGGACCGGCGATCGCTGGGATTCTGGTGGGCACAATTGGCGAGGGCTGGTGCTTCCTTATCAATGGCGCGAGTTACATTGCCGTCATCATAGGATTGCTGATGATGAGCGTCAGCCCGCATCGAACAGTGTCGCTGCCCGGATCGCCCCTGACACATATTGTCGAAGGGTTTCGTTTTGTTTGGCGCACAGCGCCGGTGCGAGCATTGCTCTTGCTTTTAGGTGCAGTCAGTCTATTCGGCACCCCATACGCGGTATTGATGCCAATCTTTGCGGCTGAGATTCTGCGCGGTGGCGCCGGTCGTCTGGGACTATTGATGGGAGCGTCCGGGTTCGGCGCGTTGCTCGGGGCGCTCAGTTTAGCGGCCCGGAACAGAGTGTACGGCCTGGGGCGTTGGGTAGCTGTTTCAACTGCCGGGTTCGGCGCCAGCCTGACTTTGTTTTCGTTATCAAGTTCGTTCTGGCTTTCGGCGGCGCTGCTGTTACCGGTCGGCTTCACGATGATGATCGAGATGGCCGCCTCGAATACTCTGATTCAGGCGATGGTGCCGGACCATTTGCGTGGGCGAGTGATGGCCGTGTATTCAATGATGTTCATGGGCATGGCCCCGATTGGCGCTTTAGTAGCCGGCTCGCTGGCGCGCAGTTTGGGTGCGCCCAGGACGGTGCTAATCGGGGGTGTCGTGTGTGTCTTCGGTGCGGCCATTTTTGCTCTGCGCTTGCCGAAGTTAAGAAAAGAAGGTCGGCAGCTAATCGTTGCGTTACAGATGACTGGTGGCAGTCCGGCGGCCGAGGCCACCGGTGAAGCGAGCGCGCTGGCGGAGCAGGATGCGTGAAGCTGGGAGCGCGGACGTCCCGTCCGCACTGAGCGCGAAGCGCGAAACTTTTTTGATCTAACGTGACTTGATGAAATTTCGTGCGACTTAGTGGATCACCTTCTGCACCTAAAGAATCGATCCATGAAACCACACGAAACGCGCGGGCAGGATGCCCGCGAACCGCCGACAAGGATGTCGGCGCTCCTGACTTAACTTCCCGCCGCGGCCGCGACATCGGCTGATTCGGCCAGCCGTTTACAGATCACCAAAGTAATGTCATCGGCGGCGGGCGTGCCCTGGCAGAATTTGGTCAGTGCTGATTCGATCCGATCGCGCAGCCCGCCCGCGGAAGCGTCGAGGTTGCGCGCGACTACTTCGTAGAGCCGCGTGGGACCAAACTCTTCACCGGCCGGGTTCACCGCTTCGGAAACTCCGTCAGAATAAATCACCAGCACATCTCCCGGATGAAGCTGGGTGCGGCCTTCACGAAAATCGGCGTTCGGCATAATGCCCAGCGGCAGACCGCCGGCCGCGAGCTGTTCCATCGTGCCGCCGGCGTGAACGATGAGCGGTGGATTGTGGCCTGCGTTAAGGAATACCAGCGCGCCGCTCTTCGGATCCAGTTCGGCGTAGAAGAGCGTGACGAATCGATTGGCGGGAATGCTTTCGACCAGATAACGATTAACCGCGCCGATGGTTTTCGCCAGGCTGTCGTGAATGTCGGCCTGGGCGTGCACGGCCGCATGCAGCGATGACATCAGCAGCGCGGCCGCTGTGCCTTTGCCGGAAACGTCACCGAGGGCGACGATCAGTCTGCCGTTTTCGCGGTGGATGAAGTCGTAATAGTCGCCGCCGATTTCGTAACAGGGAAAGCTGATGCCCTGTAGTTCATACCCGGCGACCACCGGGGCCGAAGCGGGCAGGAAGCGTTGTTGAATCTCGCTGGCGACTTGCTGCTCGCGTTCCAGGCGCTCGCGTTCCATCTGCTCTTCAGTCAAGCGCGCGTTCTCGACGCGAATGGCCGCGACCGAAGCCAGCGTCGTCAATACTTTCAAATGATCTTCGGTAAAGCGGCCTTCGGCCAGCGGAGAGTCGGCATAGATGATACCGAACACATTGGCGCCAACTCCCAACGGCACCGCCAGAACCGAGCGCACGCCTTGCAGCATTACCGTACCGCCGGCAAATCGCGGATCGGCCTGGGCGTCGGAAGTCAAAACTGACTTGCCATTCGTGACGACTTCGTCGATCACGGAGCGGCTGATCCGAATCTCGCCAACTTCGCCCACGCGATCGCGCAGGCGAGCGACGGCCACCTTGAGCTCGGGGCTTTTCTCGTCGCGCATCATGACCATGCATCGATCCGCCGGAACAGCTTCGAAGACTAAACTAACAACCTGCTCGAGGGTTTCGTTCAGCGTTACTGAGGCCAGTAACGCCACGCCCACCTTGCTGATCAGGGCCAGCAGGTCGCTTTGCTTTGCGGAACTTTTGGCGGCGGTTTCTTCGGACTGCGTGCGCGCGCCTTCGATGGCTTCGAACAGCCCCGAGGTCGTGCGATCGGCGGAAGACAGGGCGATCGTGGCTTCAGGAATCGACGACGAGTTGTCCGTAATCATGGTGGCGCCGCTGCTGAGCGGAAACGGACTGTCGTTGAAAACGATTTCGGTTTCGCCGATCTGAATCCGGCCACCGCGAGTAAGCGTGATGGGCGCCTCAACCACCGAGCCGTTGTAGAGAGTGCCGTTCGCAGAGCCCAGATCCTGAAGAAAGTATTCGTCACCCTCGCTGCGCACCTCGGCATGAACCCGCGACGCAAACGGATCGGGAATACACAGATCGTTGCGAGCGGAGCGTCCAATCGTGACGCGCAGGCGGCTGATCTGAAAATGCTCAGCGGCTCGATCGGGATATTTGACGATTAACTCAGCCATTGGTTTTGTAGCGCAAGCTGGCAGCTTGCGGGCGCAAACTAACAGTTTGCGCTACATCTATGCCCCATGCGGGCGCGGTTGGCGCGTGGGCGCCACTATGGGCCCGCCGGATCTTCGCACTACGATTGTGCCGGCAATCAAATCGTGCAGCGCGCGGCCAGTGGGACTAACTGCAACGATCAGGAACCCCAGGCCAAAGGGCATCAGCGACAAAGGATATCCCACCACGTGACGCAGCACGACCCGGCCAATCCCGGGCAAGCGGCCGTCAGTGCGCTCAATCCGCAGACCTGTCGTCCACTTGCCGACTGTTCTTCCGGTCAGTCCAGCCATGACTACGAGGTCAAGCACGGCGACGATCAGGGTAATCAGGATTCCGACTTTCTCTGCTGTGCCGCCGGCCATGCGCGCGCCACCACCCATCAGCCGGGCGATCATAGTACTGAAAACCATAATCAGCGCGAGCAGGATATAGTCGATCAACAACGCCCCACAGCGCAGCGCAAAGGGTGCGCGAAAGCGTACGCGCACGCGCTGATCAGCCCTTGGGGTTGCGGCGCCTGACGGTAGTTTTGCGGTTTGAACCTTGGCGGTCATAGGGCTTTGCGATTTTGGATTTTTGATTGACGATTTGCGATTGCCGCCAGATCGGTCAGTTTCGATTTCAGGCACGAGGCCCTAGCAGGGTGCTGAAAAAAGCAAAATCGCCACAGAGTCACAGAGTCACAGAGAAGGGAAAGATTCAGAATCTATCAGAAATGCCAACAAATGCTTACCCTCTTTCTTCTCATCTTTCTCTGTGTCTCCGTGTCTCTGTGGCTACGCTTAGTTTTTCATCAGCCTGCTAGACTAAATCAAAAATCTAAATGCAGTTACTATCCAACCAGAAAGTGCAGCGTGGTCTCGCCCATGCGAATACGATCTCCACTGTCCAGAGCGCGCGGCTGTCGGGGCTCGAGGCGAATCATATCATTGATTACCGTTCCGTTTACCGAGCCCAGGTCCTCAACCATGAACGCCTCACCTTCGCGCCAGATGCGAGCATGTCGACGCGAGACTTTGGTCTGCGGATCGAAACGCGATAAATCCACTTCGGGGAAAATGTTCGACAGTGGGTCCGTACGCCCCACGAGGTTGCTGTCCTTTTGCAGCAGGAACGAGGCATCCAGTTCAGTCGTGCCGGCCACGACCAGTTTAGCCGTAGCGCGTGCTTGCGCGAGTATTGACCCGGAGTCAGTGCCGGCCATCGGCTGGCGCGAGCCGCAATGCGCGCAGAAAATATCGTCAGCCGCGATGCGCCCGCCGCAGAATCCGCAAAAAACCATGGCCACGCGCATGGTCTCGCCGCCCAGCTCGGCGGCCGGCGCGCCGTAGCTGACCTGGCCCGACCGCAGCTTCTCGAGATGGCTTGCCAGCGCGTCACGCAGCTCGGCTCCCGACTGGAAGCGATGTTCCGGCTTGTACTCAACTGCGCGAATCAGCAGCCGTTCCATCTCGCTTGAAAGTCCGGGATTGATCTGGCGCGGGCGTGGATTCTTGCTGAAATCAAAGATTAGCAGCGGATTGTCCTGCGGATCTGAGCCGGTTAACAGATGAAACATCGTCGCGCCCAGGCTGTAGATGTCTACGCGCGCATCGGCCTGGCCACTGAATAACTCAGGCGGAGCATAGCCCATCGTGCCGACTGCGGTGACACCCTTCTCTTTCTTGTTTACCCAGCGCGCGATTCCGAAATCGATCAGCATGATGCGGTAGTTGTTGCTGTCGATCATCAGGTTCGCCGGTTTGAGGTCGCGATAGATGATGGGTTGCGGTCGCGTGTGCAGATAGTGCAGAACGTCGGCCACCTGGATGCCCCACTCAGTCACGGTCGGTTCGTCGACGCGTCCGTTGGGGGCATTGCGCAGCTTGGAAGACAAATCGCTGCCGGGAATGAACTTCATCACCAGATAGAAGCGTTCCGACGCGTCGTCGTAAAAATAGTCGTAGACGGTGGGAATCGACGGATGTTCAAGTTCGGTGAGCAGGAGCGACTCGCGTTTGAAGTCAGCGATCGCCTTTTCGTGCTGGGCATCGTCGATGTGCGACTCGATCATTTCTTTGACCGCGCGCAGCGCCTCGCCGAGGTTGCGATCCTTGGCCAAATAGACGGCGCCCATGCCGCCACCGCCGATCCGCCGCACAATTTCGTAACGGCCGTTCAGGACTTTTCCGCCGGCCAGCGCCTTGGGCTTTGGTCGCTTGTCCGGGACGGAATCGGCGCGGGAAGTCTTCGATGAAAACTCAGCGCTCTCTACAATCTCGCCGGTACCCCGGGCCTTGTCAGCAGGTTTTGACGTCGTGATCGGTTCCACTTCTGTCCAGGTACTGTTGGCTTCGGCCAGGTTCGACGATTGATTCAGGCCGACAACTTGGGAATTCTCCCCGGCTTCACTACTCACACTCCCACTCTTCGACACCACCGATGTGTCTTCGCCCTGTTGGCGCGCGCCACACTTGCCGCAAAAATTTTCGTCGGGCCCCAAACTGGCGCCACATTCACAACAAGGTTTCATTTGCTAATTTCTGGAGGAGTCGAAAAACCGTGACCAGGCCCCCGGCCCGGTAGCCCGCGAGTCTTTTTACCTGGCAACACGAAAACGCAAAAAAGTCTTACCGACAATAATTTCATCACCGTCCTGCAGCAACTGACGATCACCGGGCGCCAAACGATGCCCGCGATTTACAAAAGTCCCATTCGTAGATCCCAAATCCTCGATGGCGTATTGACCGTCACGCAACGAAATGCGGGCGTGACGCCGGGACACCTTGGCTTCGGGGTCGTCAGAATCCAAATCGACATCGGGGAAGACCCCGCCGTCCGCATCCCAGCGGCCAATATTGGCGTCCTGATTGCTCAAAGGAAATTGCTTGCCGGCGGAGTTGCCACGTTCTATTACGAGCGTTGCGTGCACACGGTTGCCTGACTGAGACAGTGGCACTGAAGTTTGCTGCTCTGATATCAAGGGTGAACCCGCTTTTCGGTTTGATTGGGCAACGGTAGCTGCCGCGTCTTTGCTGCCATTCCCATCGGATCCATTGTTTTTCGACCCGGGCAACGAAAGTCCGCCGGATTTTCCCGCGAGCCATAAAGCGGCGCCGCACTCGTCGCAATAGCGCGATCCATTCAGATTCTCTGTTCCGCATCGTTCACAGATGATCATTACGTTCGGGGGCGCAGGTGGTACCGAATAAATCAACCTGCGTGGATAGACATCTTAACGCGAAACTGTTGACCGCGCCAACGGCCTGGAATCCACGGGTAGGCAGGTCGGTTTAGAGTTCAAGCTTTAGCTTGCGCCGACAATCGGCAACCTAAAGGTTGAACTCTGAACGCAAACTGAGACCGCCACCAAATCCCGGCCCGTGGCGGGCAAAGCAGGCCTTCGAGCCGCTCGGAACCTAAGGGGCCAGCCTGGACTCAAATGGGTTCGGCAGTATCGCGGCCATCGTCTATAATGCATTGTCGCGTCGAGATTTCTTTGAAACCAGGCGCCGGATTTCATCGTAAAAACAACTCAACGTGAACTATTCGCGGCGCGTGTACCTGGTCTGACAAACGCAAAACCCGGCTAAATCAAGTCAATTAAGGATTCGAAACCGAAATGGCCCTCAGTAGAAAGAAGAAAATCATCATCGCAGTATCAGCGCTCGTCGTGCTGTCGCTGATTGTTATCATCAGTGTCGTTGCCACCCGTAAAGACGAACCTGAAGTCACCACCGTCAAGCTGGACGTGCGGCCCGAACTGCGGTCGACCGTCACAGCCTCGGGCGAGGTGCGTCCGATTCGCTATATTAGGCTGACCAGTGAAATCGCCGGCCGGATCCTCGAGATCTACGTCAACCCCGGCGATCTGGTCACCAAAAACCAGCCGCTGGTGCGCATCGATCCGACGCAATTGCAGTCGAGCCAGGAAGCGCAATTTGCCTCCACGCAGGCTTCGCTCAGCGACGTGCAGAGCTCGCGCAATGCGGTTGCGTCAGCTCAGCAGGGACTAGCTGTAACGGAAGCCTCAATTGCTTCCGCACGTCAGCAGGTGATTGCGCAACAGACGGCCGTCGATCGCGCAATGATCGACGTGAATACTGCCCAACGCGAGTTGAAGCGCTCCACTGAATTGATCGAAAAGGGTGTGGCGTCACGCTTCGACTATGACGCCGCCCGCGATCGCTACGAGCAGGCAAAGATTGCGCTTGATACCGCGAAGTCCAATCTCGAATCGCAAAAGCTCGCGGTCAAGGAAGCCCAGGAACGGGCCAACCAGCAGAAGGTGGCGGTGAAGGAAGCACAAACTAATGTGAAGACAAGCGAGGCGCGAGTTAGTCAACAGCAGGCAATTCTGCGCGGCCAGTCGAGTCAGCGCGAAAAGGCGACCCAGTACTCGCCGCTCAACGGCGTCATCGCTGACATTCCCACGCGCGTAGGGGAATATGCGGTGTCTGCCTTATCTTCGACGCCTTTGATGACCATCGCGGACATGTCAACAATCAATGTCGAGGTCAACGTCGACGAGACTGAGATTTCCAACGTTGATGTGGGCCAACAGGCCAAGGTCAAGGTTGACGCGCTGGGGGAAAAGGAAGTCAACGCGGTCGTGACGATGAAAAACCCGCTGGCCATTGCAAAATCCGACACCACGGGTGGTCTTAACAATCGCGTGAATGTGCAGGAGGCCAAAGAGTTCAAAGTCACGCTGGAACTCAAAGATCTAGCCGACGACGTGCGCGGCAAGCTTCGTCCCGGCATGAGTTCCACTGCGACGATTACCACTAAGACGAAGACCAACGTGATTGCCGTTCCGCTCCAGGCGATTGTTGAGAAGGCGCCGCCGGCTCCCTCGCCCGGTCCTTCGATTGCCAGCAGCGCCCCAACTCCGGTCGGTGAAAAGCCGAAAGAACAAAAGGGCGTTTACGTTCTGGATAAGAATAACAAGGTAAAATTCGTTGAAGTCACCACGGGCATTACCGGCGAATCGGACATCGAAATCACCAGCGGCCTGCAAGCCGGCGCCGAAGTTATCACCGGTCCCAGTCGCGTGTTGAAAACTTTGAAGGAAGGCGCCGGTGTAAAGCGTCAAACAAAAGCTTCCGGCCCCAACGCTAACGCCGGCGGAGGAAGCTAATGACCGAAGCTACGGTCGCAACATCTCAAACTTCTTCCGACGTCATCGCCAAGCCCGGGTTGCCTTCGCAGGACGGCAAGCTCGACGTGCTGATCTCGATGCGCAACCTCTGGAAGACCTATGACATGGGCGCAGAGAAAGTGCACGCTCTGCACGGCGTTTCTTTCGAAGTAAAACGCGGCGAATATCTGGCCATTACCGGGCCGTCAGGATCGGGAAAATCGACTCTGATGAACCTGATCGGCTGTCTCGACACACCTTCACAGGGCGAGTATTGGCTGAACGGCAAGAATGTTGCTGAGATGGACGACGACGATCTGGCGCGAATTCGCAACCAGGAAGTCGGGTTTGTATTTCAGACTTTCAATCTGCTTGCCCGGGCCACGGCCCTGCACAACGTTGAATTGCCGTTGATCTACGGCGGGATCCCCGGAGCCAAGCGGCACGAGATGGCCAAACAAGCGCTCGCCGCTGTCGATCTCACGGATCGCATGACGCACCGGCCCAACGAGCTTTCCGGCGGCCAGCGCCAGCGCGTGGCAATCGCGCGCGCGCTCGTGAATCATCCGTCAATTCTGCTTGCCGACGAGCCAACCGGCGCGCTCGATACCGCCACCAGCTACGACATCATGAACCTCTTCGAAAAACTGTACGAAGACGGCAACACCATCATCCTGGTCACGCACGAGCACGACATTGCGGCGCGCGCGAAGCGCATCATCTCGATCCGCGATGGACTGATCGAAAAAGACGAGACCGTCAGATAGGAGGCGCTGCGATGTCCCCCCGCAGCGACGCAAAACCGGAGGCCGCGGGTTTCGGCCGGCGTGTCGCTCTTCCTGGAAGAATTCGTTCGTTTCCAGCCCTCAGGATCGCCGCGCTTTGGGAATCCTTCCTGGTTGCGGCGGCCAGTCTGCGTCAAAACAAACTGCGCACGGCGCTGACACTGGTCGGCATCATTGTCGGGGTCACCGCCGTTATCTCGGTCGTCACGATCATTAAGGGTCTGGATCAGACTGTGGCCCAAACTTTTTCTTCACAGGGTTCGACGGTGTTCACGATCTCGAAGCGGCCGCGCGTCATCACTTCGCGCGAGGACTTCATCAAATTCAACAAGCGCAAAGACATTACTGAGGAAGACGCCGAGGCAATCTTTCGTCTCTGTACGAACTGTTGGCGCACTGGAGTAGTCGCGAACGATGGCGTGACTGTCAAACACGGCAATCAGAAGGCGGATAACGTCCAGGTGCGCGCCATCGCGCCCACAGCCATGTTCGACATCGATGCCGTGACGGTCGACATCGGCCGGTTTTGGAGCGAGAGCGAAGGCAGCTCCGCGCACGACGTTACCGTAGTCGGACCGGACGTGATTACTAACCTGTTTCCGAATCAGTCGCCGGATCGGGTTCTGGGTCAGGAGATTTGGGCCGGCGGCCGCCCATATCAAATCATTGGGGTGCTCACGGCGCTGGGAAAGATTTTCGGCGTCTCGCGCGACAACCGGATCTATATTCCCTTCGCGACGTACAAGAAAAACTTTGGCTTGAATATCTCGCGCGGCGCATTCAGCGCCTCTGGCGTGCTGGTGGTTTTCATTCAAACGCCAACTGCCGAACAGCTTGAAGGCGCGGAAGATCAAGTGCGCGCGATCATGCGCAACCGCCGCGGCAAGACCGGCAGGGATGAGGACGATGGCTTTGCGCTGGAAAGCGAGGATGTATTTCTGAATCTTTATTCCAGCGCGACTTCGAACATCTATATCGTGACGATCGGGGTGGCGGCAATCTCGCTCGTCGTCGGTGGCATCGTCGTGATGAACATCATGCTGGTTTCCGTCACGGAGAGAACTAAAGAGATCGGGATTCGCAAAGCCGTCGGCGCGCGCCAGAAAGATATTCGCACCCAGTTTTTGATCGAAGCGGTGATGGTCACTGCGATTGGCGGCGTGGTCGGTGTCCTGACCGGCTTTGGCGTGGCCTGGCTGATTGCATTGCTGATTGGATTCCCGCTGCTTTTCAGTATCTGGTCGGCAGTGCTCGGCGTTAGTATGTCATCAATCGTCGGGGTCATAAGCGGTCTGTGGCCGGCGTGGCGCGCGGCGAAACTGGATCCGATTGAGGCTTTGCGAGCGGAATAAGTTTAGCCACAGAGGCACGGAGACGCAGAGATGAAAAGTGAAGGTGGCAGGTTGTTCATTTTGTTTCCTGACATTCCTCCGTGTCTCTGTGCCTCCGTGGCGAATCTCTTATGAACTTCATCGACGTTAAAGAATCCGCTTACATGGCGTTCGACACGGTGCGCGCGAACAAGCTGCGTTCGACTTTGACGATTCTCGGAGTCAGCGTCGGCGTCGTGACCGTGATGTTTATGGTGTCAATTATCCAGGGACTAAACCAATCGTTTGCTAAACAGATCGAGGGGCTCGGCTCGAATACGATCTGGGCTTTGAAATTCGATCCGAGCTTCGGCCATCAGCCCACGGCCGAAGAAATACACCGCAAGGAGCTGACTGTCGAAGATGCCGATGCCATTCGCCGCGAAGCACCTTCGATCGTGAGCGTCGCACCGTTCTATCGCAAGATTGCCGAAACCGTGCGCTATCAGGACAAGCAAAGCGACACGCCAATACTACTGGGGGTCACGCCTTACCATGAGTTTACCCTTTCGAACTTTGTCGGTTATGGGCGTTACATTACAGATCTCGACGTTGAAGAGCACAGCAACGTGTGCGTAGTGGGACAGGACCTGGTGCATGCGCTCTTTCCTTACGAAGACCCGCTGGACAAGGAACTGAAGATCGCCGGGCACCCGTTTAAGGTCATCGGCGTGATGGAACCGCTCGGCCAAATCTTTGGCCAATCGCGCGACAATCAGGTTTACATTCCGATTTCCACGTTTCACAAATACTATCCCGAGATGGATTTTCCAGAAACGATCTTCGCTATCATCGTGCGTCCGGTTTCGCGCGCTTACGTCAAATCCGCGATCGACGAGATGACGGATATCTTGCGTCGCCGCCGACAAGTCCCGCACAACGCCCCCGACACCTTTGGTATTTCCTCGCAGGACGCGCTGTTGGACATTTACAATCAGCTAACGGGTGCGACTTATCTGGTGCTGACCGCGATTTCAGGAGTAGCGCTGATGATTGGCGGCATCGGCGTGATGAACATCATGCTGGTTTCAGTTACCGAGCGGACTAAAGAGATCGGCTTGCGCAAAGCAGTCGGAGCGACGCGGAGCAATATTCTTTCCCAGTTTTTGATTGAAGCCGTCGTGCTGACGGGAATCGGTGGCCTGCTCGGGCTGGCTGTAGGAGAGCTGGCGAGTATTCTCATGAACAAATACTCGCCCCTGCCCGCATTTGTTCCCGCGTGGGCCATCGGCGTAGGTGTGGGCATCTCGGCCGCCGTGGGAATTGTTTTCGGCTTGTGGCCGGCCTGGAAGGCTGCGCGGCTGGATCCGATTGAGTCGTTGAGATACGAATGAGCATGTCGAGCGGGGCAGTAGCCCGACCGTCAGGGAGGGCTCACGTTGTGAATGTCGAAGAGGAGCCCTCCCTTACGGTCGGGCTACTGCCTCGTTACACGGCAAGCGGCCGGGTTTCGGTAACCAAAACCGCTCGTCGACCGTAGTAGAACAAGTGAAACTCTTAGAAGTACTGAAAGTTGCGGTGGCGGCAATCTGGGCGCACAAGTTGCGCTCGGCGTTGACACTGTTGGGCATGATCGTCGGGGTCACGGCCTTTGTCACCGTAGTGTCCCTGATTCAGGGCTTTAACGTTTATATCGACGAAAAGATTGCCGGCATCGGGGCCAAGTCGTTTTCGGTCCAGCGCTTCAACCCATTCGAAGACTTCAAAGACACCGACACTATCGCGGCCGCCCAGCGACGCAATAAAGAGCTGACGCTGGACGATTACCAGTACCTGAAAGATCATGCGACCCTGATCGGCAAGATCGGAGCTAAAGCGCGGGGCACGCCGTCACTGGTAAAGCGCAACGATCAAATTCTCGAAGATGTATTGGTAATCGGCGCCACGGCAAACACCGGAGACATCGACAACCGAACTATCGCCAACGGTCGTTTCTTTACCGATACCGAAGCTGACGGCGCAGCGCGCGTCGCCTACGTAGGTGCGGACATCGCTAACAAATTGTTTCCGGCCGGCAACGCCATCGGCAGCGAGATCGACATCCGCGGGCTGCCTTACCGTTTGATCGGAGTGGAAGAAGTGAAGGGAACCGTGTTCGGCATTCCGCAGGACAGCTTTATCGTGATCCCGCTGAAAACCTATTCCCTGGATTTCGGTCCTTTGATTCGGCAGCGGTCGCTTTATTTTACTGCGACGTCGAGAACTGATGACGTATTTAACGACGCGGTAGAGGAAGCGAGATTCATAATGCGCGCGCGCCGTCGCCTGGGGCCCAACGAAAAAGACAACTTCGGGATTGTCACGCCCGACGCCATCACGGGTTTGCGCGATCGGCTCTTCGGGACGATCTTTCTGGTGGCCATTGCGGTTCCCGGGATTGCGCTGATTGTGGGCGCGATCGTTATTATGAACATCATGCTCGTCTCGGTGACCGAGCGGACCAAAGAGATCGGGTTGCGCAAATCGCTGGGCGCGCGCAGGACCGACATCCTGAAACAATTCCTGGTGGAAGCGATCACGTTAGCCACAATTGGTGGAGCGGTGGGCATTTTTCTGGCGTGGGTGGTGGGCAAGATTGTTACCGCGACTTTCTTTCCTACTTACCTTTCGATACTGGCGGTGCTCGGGGCACTCGCGGCCTCGGGAGGGGTTGGCGTCCTTTCCGGAATCATACCCGCGTGGAAAGCAGCGCGTTTGGATCCGATTGAAGCTCTGCGCGCTGACGGCTAGGCTGTCAGAGGGACAAGATTATGAAATTAATCAGAAGCGACATCCTCGAAAATCTTTGGTTGGCCCTGGCGACACTGCGCGCCAATAAGATGCGTTCCTTCCTGACGGTGATCGGCGTGATCATCGGCGTTGTCACGGTGATGCTGATCGCCTCGATCATCAGCGGGATCGACACGGCCTTTACCAAGGAAGTCGAAGCATACGGCACGCGTTCGATGTATATCAGTAAGTACAACCCGGGGATTCACGTCGGCCGCATGTCACGCGAAGAGCGTATGCGCAAGCCTCTGACATATGACGATGCAATGGCGCTTTCCAAGTTACCCGCCGTCGAAGTGGCAGTCCCTTTCCTGGAAATCACCAACAACTTCTTCGGTCAAAAGATTCTGGTCAGCGGCGGCGGCAAGACTTCCGCCTCGGTGGCCCTGCAGGGGACGCTGCCGGAGTTTGAAAAGGCGGGCACGCAGAACGTCACGGAAGGCCGGTTTTTTTCTCAGTTTGAAAACGATCAGAATCAAAATGTCGCCGTGATCGGCTCAAAGGTGGCGGACGATTTCTTCCCGTTTGGATCACCTATAGACAACACGCTCAAGATCGGATCGGAAGAATATCGCGTGGTGGGGATACTCCAGAAGCGCGAGCAGTTCCTTTTTGGCGGGGGCAGCGACGATGCGAACAATGTCGTTTACATACCCTACAATAACGCGCGCAAGCTGAAACCTAATTCGCAAGACGTTTATCTGCTGGCCGTGGCCAAGCCGGGGATGATGCAGGAGGCCATGGACCAGGTTACCGATGCGCTGCGCGTGCGCCGTCAGGTTCCTTTCGGCAACCCGGATAACTTCGGCATCGAAACAACCGCGTCACTCATCAGCACCTTTCATTCAATCACCGGCGGTATCGCCATTGCAATGGTAGTGATTTCCTCAGTCGGGTTGATGGTGGGTGGCATCGGCGTAATGAACATCATGCTGGTGTCGGTGACTGAGCGCACGCGCGAAATCGGGGTGCGCAAAGCCATCGGCGCGCGCCGCAAAGACATCCTCTGGCAATTCCTGATCGAAGCGATGACGTTGACCGGCTTTGGCGGCTTCGTGGGACTGGCGATTGGCTGGCTGCTGACCTTGCTGGTCAAGCTGATCATGCCGTCTTACGTGCCACTGTGGGCGCCGGTGGCCGGCTTTGTCGCCAGCGTCGGCATCGGCATGATCTTTGGATTGTGGCCGGCGTGGAAAGCCGCGCGGCTCGATCCCATTGAATCGCTGCGCTACGAATAAGGAAAGTGGCACAGACTTCAGTCTGTGATTAGATCCTGATCGGACAATCACAGACTCAAGTCTGTGCCACTTTTTGCTTGCGGTCCTGTCTTACGAAAAGAAGCTCCCGAAGATCGCGGCGCTTCCCATTCCTAACAATAGCCCCAGTATCCACAGCGTAATCGCCACGCCCCAGCCTGCCGAAGAACTAACCTTATATCCGCCTTCGCGCAGACCGGTCGCCGTCAACCAAAGTTTGTAAAACGAAAGGATCCCGATTGACAGGGCGGCGACCCACAACACCGGATGCTCCGCCGACTTGAACAAAATCGACAGGTTGTCGGTCACCAAAGTTTCCTGGCCGAGGATCGGGTGGATATCATCGGGTGATTTGACGAAGAGAATAATGAAACTGATCACCTTCTGGATTACTACTACCGGGAACGCTACGTGTGCGGCCACGGCATAGGCTTGCCAGAAATGCATCCGCCCACCGAAAGCCAGAACCCCGAGAAGGTAAAACGCGGCGAAGATTGCTGTGGTAAAAAATGCTCCGACGACCGTCTTGAGAAAGGTGCCGGCTTGGAAAATAGGCGACTTGGCCTGTTCGACACCCTGTGTCCGAGCCTTGGCCATTGCTTCGGGCGGCGGTTTGATGGGACTCTCCTCGAGCTTGTCCATCGTGTAGTTAATGATGCGCTCCGGCGTCAAACGATGATAGAAGGCCGTAATGTAAGCCGCGTTCAGGCACCCGATGATCAGAATTGCCGCCAGCCATCGTGGGTGCGCCCGCAGATTCCGAAACACGGCTGTAGGTTCGTAAAAGATTCCCGCCAGTCTCTCGAACGCTGACATAGGCGGCGGCGGGTCAGGAACATTGGGCAGCGAGGTAAAGCTCAGGCCGAAGAATAGAACACCCAGCGCGGCCACAGACAATCCGGTTCCGACTCCGCCGGGAATGAAACTGGCGATGCCGCCGACGCAAATGATGATTCCCAGAACCACCAAAGCTACCCCGGCCCAGAGCAGATTGGCCGGTCGCTTACGCTCGGGTTCTAATTCAGTAGCTGGTGGTGGCGGTGGTTGAAACGGCTGATTCGGATCGCTCATAAAACTATCCTCCTGTTGAAAGCCGAAGGACGGGGAGATTGCTTTCCGTCCGGGATTTATTTAGGCGTGGCTAGAGTTGTTCTTACGCTGGCAACGCCATGCATGTTTCACCGTGTCCCTGAATTTGGAGTGCGGTAACTTGTTACCGCTTTCAAGAGCCGCTTACTAAAGCGCTGACAAGTCAGCGCACTCCAAAGAATGCCATTGCGCGCTCAACTATTGACCGGTGCGTGCGATTCGACAGGCCGCGCGCTCTGGTAACCCTCGACACGAATACACGCGACTGTATGCCCCGGTGAAATTTCGCGCAACTCTGGATCGATTCGGGCGCATTCGTCAATAGCAATTGGGCACCGTGTGCGAAAGCGACAACCCGACGGCGGATTTCTTGAGGTGGGCACGTCGCCTTTCAAGATCACGCGATCGCGCCGCACCTGCGGATCGGGAACCGGGATGGCCGACAGCAACGCCTGGGTGTAGGGATGCAGCGGTCGCATGTAGAGTTCCGCGGCACTGGCGATTTCAACGATACGACCCAGGTACATTACGGCGACCCGCGTCGAGATGTGTTCGACCACGGCCAGCCCGTGCGAAATAAAGAGATAAGTAAGTCCAAATTCTTTCTGCAAGTCCTGCAGCAGATTCACTACCTGGGCCTGGACTGAAACATCGAGGGCTGAGACGGGCTCGTCCGCCACGATCAATTTGGGATTGAGCGCCAGCGCGCGCGCCACGCCGATGCGTTGCAACTGACCGCCGGAGAATTCGTGGCTGTAGCGTTTCATAAAGTCAGCGTCGAGACCGACCTTACTGAGGAGCCAGGCCACCCGTTCGCGCTGCTGCGCTCGATTTCCGATTTTGTGAATGATGAGCGGCTCGGCAACGATATCGCCAATCTTCATGCGGGGATTCAGCGAAGCGCTCGGGTCCTGAAAAATGATCTGCATCTCGCGACGCAATTGGCGCAGCTCGCCTTTGCCCATCGCGGTGACCTCGCGGCCTTCGAACTGGATGTTGCCGTGAGTTGGTTCGATCAGACGCAGGAGGCAACGTCCGACAGTGGACTTGCCACACCCTGATTCGCCAACGAGCCCGAGCGTTTCGCCGCTCAGGATCTCGAATGACACACCATCAACCGCGCGCCACACATCGGCGCTGTCTTCGACGGGGAAATGTTTGACCAGTCCACCGACGCGGACGAGTTCATGGTGCTCGGGTCGCATAACAGAAGTCGGGGCAGGATTCAAAGGCTTTGCCTTTTGATGTGCGGAAAGCCTCCGGCTTTCCGTAATGGCTATTTCAGCTTCGGAGGCTAGGCCTCCGACTTGGCGAGGCGTAGCCTCGCTTGAAAATAAATCGAGAAACTCCGGAAAGGCCAAGCCTTTCCGCACATCAGGCGGCGGAGCCGCCATCGCCGCCAATTGACCGGCTCGTCTCTATTTTTTCTTGATTCGCCGCCGGATCAAACAGAACGCATCTTACCTGCACACCCGGAATCACATCATAAAGTGGAATCTCGCCCTCGCGACAGCGCGGCATCCGGTACTGGCAGCGCGGCTCAAAGTGACAGCCTGGCGGCAAAGCGGTCGGCTTTGGCACGGTGCCTTCAATCGTTTGCAGCTGCTCGGCCTTGGCGACGTCTTTCGCGGTTAGCTTGGGCACCGATCGCAACAAGCCTTCGGTGTACGGATGTTTCGGTCGCGCGAACAATTCATCCACCGGCGATTCCTCGACGATCTTTCCCGTGTACATCACGGCGACACGTTCGGCTACTTCCGCGACTACGCCGAGGTCATGCGTGATCAGCAGCACCGCGAGCTCGCGCGTTTTACGCAACTGGTTAAGCAGATCAAGAATCTGGGCCTGAATCGTCACATCCAGCGCCGTGGTTGGTTCGTCGGCGATCAGCAATTTCGGATCGCAGGCGAGCGCCATCGCGATCATCACCCGCTGTCGCATGCCGCCGGAGAGTTGATGCGGATAATCGTCAGCTCGCAAAGCCGGATCGGGAATGGAAACTTCGCGCATCGCTTCAATCGCCGCGGCCCGGGCCGCCTTTCTTGAGAGGCGACGATGCAGCCGCAGCGCTTCCGCAATCTGCTCTCCCACAGTAAAGACCGGGTTCAGCGAGGTCATCGGATCCTGAAAGATCATGGCGATGTCGTTGCCGCGCACAGCCCGCATCTCGGCGTTGGAAAGCTGCAAAAGGTTCTTGCTCTCGAACAGAATTTCGCCGGCTACGATCTTTCCCGGCGCCGCGACCAGGCGCATGATCGAGAGCGCGGTCATCGACTTGCCACAACCACTCTCGCCCACCAATCCGAGCAGCTCTCCGCGATCGAGATAAAAACTGACGCCCTCAACTGCGCAGACCAAACCCTCGCGCGTCTGAAAATACGTGTGGAGGTTTTTGACTTCCAGTAGATGGGACATATTTGCTCGCTGTCTGACTGAAGTATCTTTTCTCCCTCTCCCTTGGGAGAGGGCCGGGGCGAGGGCTTGTCTGTGTCAAGCTTCGCACCCTCCCCTAACCCCTCCCAAAGGGAGGGGAAGAAACCAGCGGCTTTTCAACGAACTCGTTCTGACTCTCCTAGAAGTTTTTCTGACATCGCTTCAAACCAATTGCATTGACAGTTGTTCGAAATCCAACCTAGACTTCCAGTGTCCTTTCACGCAAACCTGTTACCGGCAACATCAATTTCAGAGGTGCTCGCGATGCACAGCCAAAGCTTAACCGCAAAAAGAATCTTCCTCAATGCTGGTCTGGTGATCATCACGGCGATGATGTTCTCAGCGGCAGTTCGCGTTTCAGCCCAGGACACGGATTATGCATCCGAACGGCGCCGGGCCATGCAACTGCTCGATGAAAGCAAAATGATCGAGGCGCTGCCGATTCTCGAAAAACTCGCCGTGCAGAATCCCAAAGACGGCGAAGTCCAGTTCTTCCTCGGCTTTTGTATCTTTGCCCGCTCGCGCGACATCAAGGATCCGGCGTTGCACAAACAAGAGCGTCTGCGAGCGCGCGGCTATCTCATGCGGGCCAAAGAGTTGGGCGTGACCGAGCCTGTCCTTGCCGAGGTCCTCGCGTCAATTCCACCGGATGGCGGCGAGGCTTCCAAGTTTTCAACCAACCCGCAAGTCGATGCCGCGATGAACGACGGCGAGACAGCCTATACGCGCGGCGAGATCGATAAGGCGCTGGCCTTCTATGCCCGCGCTCTGCAACTTGATCCCAAACTTTACGAAGCCGCCTTGTTTGCCGGAGACATGCAATTCAAAAAGGCGCACAATTCGACCGACGCCGCCGCTCGGAGTGCGTTTTTTGACAGCGCGGGCGAGTGGTTCACCAAAGCAATCAAGATCGATCCCGATCGCGAGACCGCCTACCGCTACTGGGGCGACGCCCTCCTCGAGTATGGCAAGGACGATGAAGCCCGGACGAAGTTCATTGAAGCAATTGTAGCTGACCCGTACAACAAGATGGTTTATAACGGAATCGGCAGATGGGCGCAAAAAAAACAAGTGCAGATCGGACATCCACGGATCGACATCCCGGCAACCGTAACTTCAAAAAAAGCGGGTGAAACAACTATCACCGTCGATGAACGGGCGTTGAAAGGCAGCGACGGTGATGGATCCTCGGCGTGGATGATGTATGGAATTGTCAGGGCCGGATGGTTGGACAAGAAGGATGGTGGCCGGAGCGAAAAGTTCGCCAGGACTTATCCCGGGGAAGCCGCATATCGCCATAGCCTCGCAGAGGAAGCAGAAGCTTTGCGTTCGGTAGTGGAATCCGTGCAGACTCAAACGAAAGAAAAGCGCGTCAAAAAGTTAGACCCGTCCCTCGACAATCTGATGAAACTGAACGACGACGGCCTGCTGGAAGTCTACATTCTGTTTGCGCGTCCTGATGCGGGAATCGCGCGCGACTATAGGAGCTATCGGAAAGTTAATCGCGCCAAACTCACCCGGTACTGGCTGGAGGTTGTGATTGGCGGTTAAGGTCACCGGTAACAATCGGGCTTCTTCAAAAAACAAGGGCGAGAGTCGATCCGACTCCCGCCCTTCACTTTTTACTTTTGCCCTTTTACTTTGCGTTATCTCCCCGGCGCTGGCTTGCGCGGGATCTTTTCGTCGCGCATCGCGGTCTGGTAAACGAACGCGGCCATGATCGTCGCGGCCTGCTTCATGTCGTCCGCCTGAATGCGATCGAACACGTCCATGTTTGAGTGGTGCGTGCGCGTGTCGTATTCAATCTCATCCTGGATAAACTGAAATCCCGGCAGACCGATGCGATCGAACGAAAGGTGATCGGTGCCGCCGGTGTTCGAGATGGAAAGCGTGTTTGCTCCCCAAACATTCTCGCCCGGCCGATCGCGGAAGGCTGAGAGCCATTGACGAAAGATCGGTCGCACCCCTTCGTTGCCTTGCATGTAAACGCCGCGAATCTTGCCGGTGCCGTTGTCGAGATTGAAGTACGCGTCAAACTTTTCATACTCGGGCATGGTCGTCAGTTTCTGCGGCGCCGCCGGCTGACTGTTGGGAGTTCCCGGAGGTACAACCCCAGGATTACCGGCCTCGAGGCTGCCCAGATGCTGCTTGACGTAGGCAGCCGAACCAAGCAGTCCTTCTTCTTCACCCGTCCAAAGCCCGATGCGAATCGTGCGTTTTGGTTTCAGGCCGAGCGTCTGGATGATGCGCATCGCTTCCATCGCGACGGCGACACCTGCGCCGTTGTCGGTAGCCCCGGTGCCGGCATGCCACGAGTCCATGTGGCCGCCCAGCATGACGATCTCGTCTTTCAGTTGTGGGTCACTGCCCGGAATTTCCGCCACCGTGTTGTAGCCCATCAGATCGGCGTCCTGCCATTCGACGCCGATGTTCACTTCCATCTTCACGTTTTCGCCGGCTTGCAGCATGCGCACGATGCGGTTGTAGTGCTCATTCGCCAGCACGATCTGCGGCAGAATGTTTGGCGCGACTTTGTCATAGGCGCTCACCCGCGGGGCCGGGATAGCCGGTTGAACATCAGGGATAATCGTGGGCACAGTTGCCTGCTGTACAAAGATCGTTCCGCCATCGCCAGCCCGGCTGCCATCAGCCAGCACTGCCGCGCCTTCCTCCTGCGCGAACAAAAGCTTGCGCGCATTGAAATTCAGCGTCGCGCGCTGTTCGGGGGTCATGCGAAAGCCACCACCGCCACCGCCGCCACCACCAGCGCCACGTCCGCCTCCCGGCGGGACCGCATCGGCCAGCGCCAGCAAACTCTTCTCGTCTTGCCGCGTACCGAGCGGAGCGAAACGCGCTTTCAATTCGCGCGGCGACTGAGTCAAAACGATCGCGCCTTTCAATTTGCCTTTATACTTTTCCAAATCCGCTTCGGTCTTCGCGTCGAGGTAAACAACAGCGCCCGTGACCGGGCCCCTGGTCGCGGGCGACCACGCCTTGGGATAAGCGATCAGCGGAATGTTCAGCGGATCGACGACCTGCGCGCTGAAGCGCTTCAGACTCCAACCGCGGCCGAATGGTCCCCACGCTTCCAGGTGCGCGTTCTGCATGCCCCACTTTTCCAGCGTTTCGCGCGTCCAGTTGTTGGCGCGCTTCATTCCCGGCGACGCGGTCAGGCGCGGGCCAATGACATCGCTCAGGTATGAAAGGGTCTGCATCACCTGTGAACGATTCATGCCCTCGTCCTTGATGCGAACAATTGGGTCGTTCGGATCTGGAGCGGGCTGTTGCGCTCCGGGTTGCTGGCCGAATGCGGCGTAAGGTACGAGCAGAGCGAAAAGCAGAAGGGTGGCGGCAAATTGGCGTCGAATCATCGTAGGCTCCTGTTCAAGAATTGATTTCGGAATGTGGTCCGCTCACTTTGGAAATCTTGAGCGAGACGAACGTTTTATTGAATGACGTTGCTTATACCCGCAAAGTTACAAAGATTCAAGGGGGAGGGAGGAGGTCCGCAAACGAATTCCGCCAATCCTTTTTGTGTTTCTTGTGCCTCTTTGTGGCTTGTTCTGCGTAATCTGTGAAATCTGCGGATGATCTGGTTTCTAATAGTCGGGCAATAGTTACAAAGATTCAGGGAGGAGTCGGACCGAATCAGGAATGCACTTACTCGTCTGACTCTTCAGGAAACGCGATCCGGGCGTAAACTTCCGCAAGCTTCAGCGTGCAACTTATCGATTTGATCGTAAAGCTGTCTTCGATCCCTGATAGATGTGATAAGACCAACTGTCGGCTGCCTGCCGCTGGAAGTGTTCGATTATCGGAGCCACTTGCGAGACCAGGACATAGTCCGTAAGCGTTGGGCTCAAGGTTTGATAGCGATGAAACTTCGCGCCACGGTCCCGCGCCTCGGTTGATTCGGACAGCACTTCGATGATGACCGCGGGATTGATCACTACGTCTTGATGATCGTCCAGATACTCGGGCTCGCCGCAAATCACTACGACGTCCGGATACGAGAACAAGCCCTTCATCGTTTGACGTTGCCTGGGTCCGCTGCGAATCTTTGTGTCCTTGGTTCTGACTCGACAGGGTGAATCGCGCAGTTGTTCGCCTATCAGAATGACCAGATTGGCGGAGATGTCCGCATGCGTTGGGCTCTCGCCGGCCATCGCGTAAATGAAGCCGTCGAGGTACTCGTGCCGTTCATCAGCTCCTCGCTCAAATGCCAGATACTCTTCGATCGAGTAGAGTGGTTGAGCAACCATAGCGCGAAACCTCCGTGACTAGCCCATTCAGTTTATCTAAACTCGGTCAAACCTTAAGAGGACGCTGCATTCTACTACTGAAGCGGATTTCGAGTTAACGGCGTATAGAGTACCAACTTTAGTTGGGTTCGTACTCTGCACTAAAAGCCCGACTGAAGTCGGTACTCTATACGCCTCTGGCTGACGGTAGGGCTACTGATAGAGCGCGATTTCAGGTTATGATTGGCGACGAAATACACCAGAGCTAACTTAATGTCATCAGCCAGGACCCAACCGGCGCGCGGCATGCGCGACTTTCTGCCCGCCGACGTGCGCAAACGCCAATACGTCATCAGCGTGATCAAGGAAACGTACGAGCGCTACGGTTTCGAGCCGCTGGAAACTCCCGCCGTCGAAAACATTGAAACGCTGATGGGCAAGTACGGCGAGGAAGGCAATCAACTCATCTTCAAAATTCTGAAACGCGGTGAACATGAAAAGACGGGTGAGGCGGATCTCGCTCTGCGTTACGATCTGACTGTGCCTTTGGCGCGCGTCGTCGCCCAATATCAAAACGAGTTGCCAAAGTTTTTCAAGCGCTATCAGATTCAACCCGTCTGGCGCGCCGATCGTCCGGCGCGGGGAAGATTTCGCGAATTCTATCAGTGCGATGTGGACGTGCTGGGTTCGAAGTCGATGGTGGTGGAAGCGGAGTTGATTGCGGCGGCGAGTGATGCTTTGGTGGCGCTCGGGTTTAGTGATTTTGTTATTCGCGTGAATCACCGTCAGGTTTTGGCAGGGATTCTCGATCAGGCCGGTGTGGCTCCCGATAAACATGCAGACGCTTTGATCGCACTCGACAAGATGGACAAGGCCGGACCTGAAGGCGTCGCCCGCGAATTGAATGAGCGCGGCATCATTGGCGAACCTGCGGTTAGGCTAATGCGCTTCTTCGAAGGCCTCGCCGGCGTTGAGCAAGCGGCCGGGTTTGCGGATCTGGGTGAGCCAGGCACGGAGAGAACGGCATTCAACGCCGATATTCTCGGTCGCCTGGTTGAGTTCATTGGGGCGCACGAAAGTGGCTCCAGGAGTGTTG
>DATHHW010000085.1:0-5618 GCA_035317005.1 Pyrinomonadaceae bacterium
CTCGGCGGGACAGAGCAGCGACATCTTCTACAGCTATACAAACAACAGGCGCGATGGCTTCAGTTACGACACGGCTGGTAACCTGACCAATGATCTGGTGCAGTCATATTCGTATGACGCGACCGGGCAGCAGACCACAGCCAGTGCGAGCAGTTACTTCTTGCAACAAGGTTATGACGGCGATGGACTGCGCGGGCAGAAGACTGAGAATGGCGCGGTAACTTACTACGTGAGAAGCAGCGTCCTCGGTGGTTCAGCTGTGGCCGAGATTGACGTGAACGGCGGATGGCAGCGTGGGTATGTTTATGCGGGCGGCGATCTTCTGGCTGTGCAACAGGGCGGAGTCTACTGGGTGCATGAAGACTCAGTGACGAAGAGTAAGCGCACCACGGACATCTCTGGAAACATCGTAAGCACGGTTGAGCTTGATCCCTGGGGAGCGGACACGAATCGATCGAGCAACGCCGCCTTTATGCCGCAGAGCTTTACTACCTACATTCGAGACGCCAATGGCTCACAGGATGCCATGGCGCGCCGGTATTCTCCATCATCGCGCTTCTCTCAGCCTGATCCTTACGGTGGGAGCTACGACTACACTAACCCGCAGAGTTTTAATCGTTATGCTTATGTGCAGAATGATCCGGTGAATTACGCGGACTCGACCGGGTTGAATATGGATGGGTCGGAGGGTGAGGGATATTGCGTTCGGTATCACTACTCAAATCCCGCGACGGGCGAAGGCTTCTGGGGATCTTGGAATTGTTTCGGCAGCGGTGGTCGCGATCCCGGCATCGGCGGTGGTGGGCCGCAGAACTCCGGTATCAAAGCCCCACTCAACGCGAAAAACGCCAAGCTCTACGACGAACAACGATTGGGTGCTCTTGGGCGATTGGCGTTCTCACCTAATTGCAGGAGGTTTCTTGCAGACCACGGTATTGACGTTAAAGCGCTCATAGGTGCTGTAGGAAGCCAAAATCCGTTCGATGGAACAAAGTCCACAATAACGCGCTTGGCTGCGGGAGTCGTTGATCCTAGCAACCCCACAGACGTTAGATATGGAGGTCTATCGGTACGATCTGATTTCAACCCGCGTGGTGGAACTATGGCTGAAACGGGCGTATTTCCTGGGGGCGCGCTTGGGGGAACTGTGCTCGATCGCAGCGATGTCTATTTTCGGCGCGGTGGGATAAATACAGCTACGATCATACACGAGGCTTTGCACTCGCTCTTGGGGGAAACCGACCCCCAAATTCAAACACGATTCGGTATTAGTACAGGCAGCGTCAGCGACAACATAACTCAGGAACTGCGCAAACACGATTGTGCGGAGTGAGGGAAAGCTATGTCTCTTCATTGGTTTTTTGCGTTGCCATTGCTTGCTGTTGGCTTTTTGACAATTGGACAAAAGCCAATCAAATGTAAGCATCAAAATCCGAAGGCAGTACCAAGCTATAAGGTCGGGTGGCACGACTACAACGTTGAAGGTCCTAAGACACTCTTTCTCGCTGTTAGCGTTCGACCCCGGCATTTTTCCAAGGATGAAATGGTGGCATTGGCGCATCGACTCAACCAAGACTTTTGTCACGAGCAGAGATTGAACGCCGCCCTATTAGATGATTACAAGGCGGCTCGCGCTTTCTCTCCTACGAATGAAAGGCAATGGTTTTATGCGCATTGGCGGGGACAATATCTTCTTGATCGAGATTCCGGTAAAGAAGAGATCACGTTCTCGACCGCAGCGAACAAACCGAGGGACGAGGTGCGGCTGAATTTGAGTTCAAGAGGCGAGAAATAGCAGCTCTAAATTGCTTTAATTGCGGCAAGGGTTCCGCAGAAGACTGACAAAGCCATTACCTCTGCAGTCGCCAGCGTTCGGACAATCTTATCCACCAAAAACCCTTGCAGCGACTATTTTGGATCCAACGCTATTAAGGCACTCAATGCATTGGAACAAATACTGACGCGAGGTTATCCGAATGGCCCGAACGACACGAGACTGGGGATAAAACAGTGGGGGGCCCCAAACCATGCACCAGCAGCCTACAGAATTTCGAACGTTCCAAAACGCTGTTATTAACAATGCCGGCCCATTCTTCAACTTATTATCAAAGACGCGATTCGAAGGCTACAACCCAGCCAGCCACCAGTCTCAGGATCTCCAGATTCTCCATGAGCTGGCTCACTTGGTTTTCTTCGGTGGCGCCCCTTTGATCCCTGATGACGGTGGTGAAGGCAATCAAAACAAGAGTGAGGACAATACGAAAGAAGTCTTAAAGCACTGCAAAGGGGAGCTCGATAAAAGTAAAGAACTAATGAAGCACGTCAAACTGTCTCTACGAGGTTCGTCTATGTTTAAGGCGGTCGAGAAATTTCTAATCTGTATTGTCATTACCATGCAGATCCTCCCTGCTGCCGGAAGGACTGCTCAAGTTCGAAAGCGCCTAATATGCGGCAAGGTAGTTTTGAACCCTACCGCCGCCGTTGCTCAAACTGTGGTTAGTGTGTCCTTCGGGCTTGATCAATTGCTTCCGGGAGCTGTTGCAGAACAGGACGGTACGTTTTGTATCGAGAATTACGTTAGCGATGTGAATAAGAGCACGTCGGCTCGACTGTATGTAACGTCATTTTGTCATCCCGAGGATGTGACACTAGTGGATATCCCATTCTGGCCGCACCTGCGGAGACGTACGGGGTTCGCTGGTAAACGCATCCTCATCGGGCCAGGCACCCGCACCAGCGTCGGCGATGTCCATGTTCAGATTACCTATGGGCACGTGAGTTTGAGAATTCTTGACGAGCGGCTCCGGCCACTATTAACTAATCCGAGTGACTGGTCCCCAGTATGGATAAGGGTGCGCGACCAAAATGGCGTTATCGTTCACGAAAGTGGTTTGTCCGCTGCAGAGATTGAGCGATGGATAGATTTGAAAGAGTCCCGCATCAATCTTGCCCTTCCCGAGGGACAGTGGCGTCTTGAAGTGGCGCTCGCCGGTGTGCCTCCAGGTACGTCAATCAACAGTCGCGCGGTGCCTTGGCGACACGTACCGGGAAAACTCAGAATTGAATCGTGTCGCCAGCCCGTAGAAGCAAATCTGTCGGTCACGCGAAAGAAAAGCCCTAAGGTATAGAAGTGCTTAGTAGGGGTCCGACGAATCCCACACTCAACGTGGGTGACCTCCGCAATCGGATTGTGAACTTCTTGAAAAAACTCGAACCCTGAGAGTTACTGAACCATGCTAGGAGGCGATCAGGCGTGAGCGCGCGGGACCAGACAGTGACGGAAATTCTTCATAGCATCGCTGGATTATGCTCTGAGCGACCAACCGCGCACGATATCCCAATCCGACTTGACTCCCCAGATTCCAGCGCAAAGTTAAGCCGGGCAATATATCAAGAGCTTGGCGTCGTGATGACTCCGGCGGAAGTTGAATCGTCGGTTTATGGGCGCGCCTTGCAACTCTAGCTGAGTCGCGATTACCTAACAATCGTTTGGGCAAGACTATAAAAGACATTTACGAAGAGGTCGCTGCGCTCGCCCACGACGAATATCATCCTAAGATACCCTTTAACTGGTGCACCAAGTGGAATGACTTCCTTAAAGTGGGCAACTGGTTCACTCGACCGGAGGGTCTTGATGCAGTAGAAATAGTTATTCGGATGGAAGAGAAGTACGGTATCCGAATCTCAGATCAAGACGCTGAAGCAATGGAGACCGTGGGACAAACGGTTCGTTATCTTTGGGCGAAAACGAACCAACCTCGGCCGGTGGTGTGAGAAAAAGCCCGTTTTGAAATTCTCGATAAAGAAGATCGTTTACAACGGGCTCCTTACAAATGTGTTTAGGCGCGGCGACCTCACTTTAGCTGCGCAAGAATATTGACTTCTTAATCGGAAGATAGTTTGAATGGGTTGCGCCCTTTTGTGGAAGCGATACTTAAATACCGGCCTGAAAGTTATTGACATTAGGAACGATCCCGCCTACGCTCTGGTTCCGTACTGGTTACCGCACCGTTCTCGGCCTAAAACCGATACCTGTCTGGGTGCTGTAGCAACCAGTTAATTCGCTGAACTCAGTAATCCAAAAGCAGAAATGAAAGTTAGTTTTCCCTCCCTCGCGCTGTCTCTTTCGATAGTTTTTGTCTGTTCTTTGGTTCCGAAACCGCACTGCACGAGTGCGCAGACCAGGCCAAAAATCGAGTCGCAAGAGCGCCAGCTTCACCGCGACGAAGAAATCAAAGTGCTGCCGAGCAAGAGTAAGCGTTGGGCGTTGGTTATTGGCGTCGATGATTACAGCGAAGCGCAAATAACGAAATTGAGCGGCGCCTCCAATGATGCACACAGGGTAGCCGAGGCCTTAACAAAGTACGCAGGTTTCCCAGAAGATCAGGTTATCTTGCTCGCATCCGACCAACCATTGGGATTGCAACCTAGGCGTAGCACGGTTCTTCGTTTTCTTTCCAATCTCCGCGGCACCGTTCCCAAGGATGGACTGCTGCTCGTGTCGTTCGCAGGACATGGCATCGAACGCGGTGGTCGAGCATTCCTCTTGCCATCCGACGCGATCGGAGTCAACGACATGGTCCTGCTGGAGGATACTGCTGTAAGCGTAGACAGAATAAAGGAATCGATTCGCGCTACAGGTGTTGGGCAGGTGATTCTTATTCTCGATGCCTGTCGAAGTGACCCAACATCAGGACGTAGCGGTGGCAATAATTTGATGACCTCTGACTTCCGCAAGAGTTTCAATTTCGACCAGCGGAACCAAGACATTCGGGCCTTTGCCACGTTGTACGCCACTGCTGTCGGAGAGAGGTCCTATGAGTACGATGTAAAAAAGCAAGGATACTTTACCTGGGCGCTGGTTGAAGGCTTGCGCGGCGCCGCGGCCAATGAGCGAGGCGAAGTGACTCTGCAACGATTGGTCGACTATTTGCAGAACAACGTGCCGAGGCTCGTGCAAAGAGACCTCGGGAGCGACAAGCGGCAACAGCCGTTCGCAAACATCGAGGGCTACTTAGCCGCCGACCTGATAATAGCAGTCGCACCACCCGCCTCGGCCGCGCTTTGCGCTTATGTGGTGAGCCCGAGCATTCAAAGCTTCGGAGCATCAGGTGGCGGCTTCTCATTTAGTGTGACGACTTCGACCGGTTGCGCCTGGTCAGCCGTTAGCAACGCAAGCTGGCTTAAGACCGCAAATAGCGGATATGGCAGTGGCACGGTAAATTTTGTCGTTGCAGTCAACAACGGGGCTGCCCGCACGGGAGCGATTACTGTCGGTGGCCAGACCCTTACAGTAAACCAAAGCGCCAGTGGTGAAGGATCGACTCGAAACTCAAAGGCCGGCAAAATCCTATTGAATGTCACGCTAAAGCAGGAAGGTGGGAGTGCGGCCTACGATGCGGATCTCACGGCGACGTTCCTTGAGGTCTTAAGCAGTGTGAATTTGGACGCTACCGATATTTCTTCGGTGGACACTAGAACGCGCACGCGGCTCCTTAGCAATATAGAGAGTCTGAGAGGAAACTATGGTGCGGTCATATCGCGTTATGAGCTGATAATTGATGCAGAGCTGGTCATTAACCAGCGCGTTGCATCGGGAGCCGACGGAATGTTCATAG
>DATHHW010000086.1:0-2904 GCA_035317005.1 Pyrinomonadaceae bacterium
TGGCCCCCAATGTGTAACCGAGGTTTTTGTCATCGACGATGGTTAACATAACCACCGGAATATTCCTCACCTCAGGTTCCGATTTGAGCGTTGAAAGCACTGCCCAGCCGTCCATTCCTGGCATCATCACGTCCAGTATTATGGCCATGGGATGCAATTCTCGAGCTAACCGCAGGCCCTCCTCGCCACTAGAGGCACATTCAACAGGGAACCCTTTTCGATTTAAAAAGCGTTTCAGCACTTGACGGGTATCGGCATCATCATCGACCACCAAGACTGGCTTGCCTTCCATATTTAGCGGCACGGCAATTGATTCAGAAGCGGCCGCAGATTCAGGGTTCGGTTCGCGGACTTCAGTCGGCAATCGAATGATAAAGCTTGTGCCTTTGCCCGGACTGCTTGTTAAAGAAACATCACCGCCCATCATCCGGCAGAAGGTTTTGGTAATCGTTAAGCCAAGACCAGTGCCACCAAAATCACGAGCAGTGGAAGCGTCGGCCTGAGAAAACGCCTCAAAGACGTGATTCTGCTGTTCCGGCGTCATCCCAATGCCAGTGTCGCTTACACGGAAAACGATCCAGTCGCCTTGCGTCGGTGAGATTTCGCGCGCTGCTTCAAGCGTGATCTTTCCATTTTTGGTAAATTTACTCGCGTTACTGAGCAGGTTGAAAAGGGATTGGCGGACCTTAGTCATGTCAGCCCTCATCGCGCCCAGATTTGCAGGGCAACGCACTTCCAGCACGTTCAAGTTTCTTTGCACGAGTAGTTGAACGGTAGTGCTAACGTCCTCAAGCAAGTTCGGAACATCGAAAGTCTCGAGATAAAGCTCCATTTTGCCTGCTTCGATCTTGGACAAATCGAGCACGTCGTTGATCAGTTCGAGCAAGTGCCGCCCGGAACGGTTGATCTTCTTGAGATCGGGAATAAAACTCTCCTGACCCGAATCCTGCGCTTCTTCCTGAAGCATTTCGCTATATCCGATAATTGCGTTGAGTGGCGTACGCAGCTCGTGACTCATGTTAGCGAGGAAGTGGCTCTTGGCCTGAGTAGCAGCACGGGCCCGCTGTTCTGATTGCACCAGTTGCTTATTTACCTCTCGAAGTTCCTTTTCATGCTCCTCGATCTGGGCGAGCATCTCGTTGAACCGGTCGATTAGAAAACCAATCTCATCGTCGGTACGCTTTTCCGCTCGCACAGAATAATTCTTTTGCTCGGAAACAATCCTTGCCGTGTGCGCGAGGGAGAGAATCGGTCCGGAAATAATTCGCTGAAGCCGCGATGAGAAAAGGAACGCGATCAAGGCGGCGCCCAAAACGATTGCCCCGGCAAGTCCGGCATAACGCGTCAAACGCGTGTTCATTTCCTGCAAACTGTATTGCAAGTAGATGCTGCCTATTCGTTCTCCGCCTCTTCTGATTGGATGAAACAAATTCAGGTAGCCCGGATGGAAAAAAGTGAAATAAGCGTTTTTAAATGCGTATCCGTCGGGGCCGGGCTTGTCTGGAGGCGGTTCGGACTGTTTGTCGCGAAGGTAACTGGCGAGGACTTTTCCTTCCTTGGTGTAAATGGCCGCAGTGGTGATGTTCGGGGTCGCGGTAAGTCCCGCTAGAGTCTTTGTCGCAAATTCTTCGTCGTCAAAATCAAGGGCTGAGCTGCCGCTGGTCCCCATCACATCGGCTAAGGTGCGAAGATCTCGCACCATTCCGGAGCGAAAGGAGACGTAATCACTCACGATCATCAATGCGAAAGCCACCAGGAGGGCGACGCTGCTTGTCAGCATGATCAGCGCGATGAGCTTGCGCTTGATCGTTGTTTGTCGGAAGGCCGGCATTCCTCCGCTCCCGAGCTACGATTTTACCAATCTCGCCAGTTTCAGCAATTCTGAGCTAATATTCAGTCCGGTGCGGCGCGCCGCCTCCGCGTTAATTTCGAATCGAACCTTGTTATTCTCCTCAATGAAATTGATGATGCCGCCTCCGTCCGCAAAACCTTGCGTCTCGCCAACGGTTAAAACACGCGCAGACCTCAAACTTTCAAATATCTCCTGCAGCCGCTGTCTCTCCGAGGAGCTGACGAAGATGATTTGACACTGTTGCGCGTCGCGCACTGAGTCGAGGTGTTTGATGACAAGTCGCCGGCCTTTCACTAGCTTGCCATTAAGCGGAGCGAGTGCTGTCCCGAACGGATCGTAGCCCAACACGCCAATCGTAATCGTGTCGCCGTAGCTGGGCCAATCGACGTATTTGATGAAATTATAGAGATAGGCCGCTTTAATTTCGTACTCGCGTTGCGACGCGCTCTGCGCGTGAAGTCCCGACGCCAAAGCAAACGCCGCCGCGAGCGACAACGCCAGGACCCGGGCACGCATTCCCCAAATGGACCGCTTCGCGGAACCAGACCGGCAAATTGCGTGCAACTGTGTTCCCTTAAAACGCATAACTACAGCCGACGCTGAGGATCCAGGCAGTGCCGAGTTGCGGGCCATCCAGGTCTTGATAAACCGGAATACCACCTTCAACCATTAAACGGCTTCCTTTTAGCGGTCCTTTCGGGACATAGACATTAATGCCGAACAATAGGTCGAGGCGACGCCCGCCTCGCAGGTTGGGTCGCCCTTCGGGCGTGGGGTTGGTAGCGAGCCCCGGATCGGAACCCTGAACGTCCTCCCACCAATTTCCCTCCAGACGAAGCGACGGAGCAAACCAATCGGTGACTCCATAGGCGCCCCATGCCGAAACACGGTACTGATTGCCAAACCGATACCCATGGTAGTTGCGACCGAAGCGAACCGTTTCGATGGTTTGCGCGCCCCAGGACCACCGGCCGGTGTCACCAAGATATGTTAGTCCGGGCATCAGATCGAAAGTGCCGGAGCCGAATTGCATCGGGTATTCCAAAAGAACC
>DATHHW010000087.1:0-13522 GCA_035317005.1 Pyrinomonadaceae bacterium
CACCGAGAATATTGCTGATCACGCCGCGGTCGAGATCGCGCCCCGTGCGATTTACCCAGTTCGCGTATGGGTGCAATGGATCGGGAGGCGGATTGACCCAGCCTTCGATTTTCTCGTTGTAGAAAAGACCCTGCGCCCACTGGCGCAGCAGGTAGTACTGGTAATCGGTAAGCCGAAAGAATTTCGCCACCAGAGTGTTCGTGATCGGGTTATCTCCGCAGAGCAAAGGCATGCGCGGCAGATTGTGGACTCGGCTGTCGGGTCTGCCGCTGATCATGAACTGGTTCTCCTCGCCTGGCGCACGGAGCAAGTCGAAGAGATATTTGCGCATGGGGCCGTACGGGTCATAGGTATTGGCCTTGACGCATTTGCGCCGGCAGTCTCGCAGGAGCTTGCCGGACAAATATTTTTGCAGGTGGTCATGCACCCGCCGCGAGAACTGATGGGTGACGTCCTCGGGGTACGACGAATCGGCGCCAAGGATCTGGTCGACAGCGCGCTTGAGTTTCTCCTTCTCCTCGCCCGCTGATTCTGAAGCGGCCAACCAACGCTCCAGATAATTCTCGGCGTCGTCGCCCGGGTTTTTGCCGGCCAGCTTACGGGCAAAGCTTGACAGGACTTCACGCAGTTTGCCGGCACGTTTATCAGTGAGTAAATGCCGCTCGGTCTCTCCGTTGCCCGCAGATGCATTTCTCACGGTAGTCTCCAACGGGGCGAGCTCGACCGCGAGTTCTTCGACGAACAGATCTCCCGAATGATGATTCTTGATGCATCTCTGCTCGCACGCGGCTACGGCGGGCCGGTCGATGACCGGTGGGCTTCCCAGCATGTCCGGATCGAAGGTACCGCGCGTCGACTGATTGTGCGGAAAGTTCGACTGCCCGAGGGCGTCGCAAAGATAGTTGTATTGATCGGGTCGATAAAGAATGCTCCAAATGTCGCGGTAGAACCACGGTTTGTAGTTCGGGTTCCACTGCACGCGTCCGGACCGCCAATGAATCAGCGCACCTTCGTCGGTCGGCGCAATGTGCTGCGGATCGTCGAACGTGCCCGACGTGCCATAGATATCGGTCCGCTCAGCGAACTGCCGAATAGCCATGTCCTCGATCACGTCATCCATGGTAACTACGTCGAGAATCTCTGGTACATAAGCGGGATACGCACAAACGACCCAGGCCGGGTACTCGACGTCCACGTATCGGACGGCCCCAACCAGGGAAGAAAACATCGCCAATCGAGCCATCACCGGCCCGTCCGAGGTGTCATCAAACCAGCCATCGTTGTTCGCGTAGCTGACGATGCGCGGCTGGCCAAAGTCATCGAACAGATAAGAACCGGAATTCCCGTGGCCACCCAGCACGAGGAGGCGACCGCTGTCATCGGTTAGCAGGTTGCCCAGGGTGTCGATGGAGTTTGGTTGCAACGCCGGTGGAAACGTCGCTGCATAGCTATCACCACCATCGCGCCCGAAGTTCGCGGTGCGTGTTCCCTGCCCATCGACGGTGCGCGGACCCGGATCGATAATCAGTTGCTGCCTGGCGTCCGGATCAGTGAGGGCCGCATTGCGCAAGGGATGATTGGCATCGTACCCGTGTTCACCCTCAAGCTGGCGGAACTGGTACCAGCAGGACTTCTTGTTCGCCAGGTAAACGCGCCATTGGATATTGATGAGCGTGCCCGCATTCCCGCCGCCCTCGATCTGATCACCCAGTTTTAGCGGCCGCCCGTCGGGATGTTCGTCGTCATAGGCGTAAACCAGGAAACGCGCTGCCTGTCGTTTAAGGCGTCCCTGGTCATCCTTGAACGCCTTGATGCGCAACTCAGTCTGACCGTCGGGCGTGACCAGAGGGTTGCCGCGCTGGTCGCAATCAATGGGCAAGGCAGCCGGTTGCTCTGGTGTAATGCAGAAGGCGTCTGGACTGTTGCCAAGCCGGGCGATGCCGATGCCCGGATGTATCCGGTAGATGGTAGGCATATTCTTGCTCCAACTCTTTCTGATCAATCTAGAAAATCGAGAGAGACGCCGTCGAGCCGCAACAGCTCGTTCTCTTCACAGTAATCCGCGCCAATTACGACCAAAGTGATCTGCAATGCCCTGGCCTTCTCAAGCAGGCGCCTGGCCGTTTTGGTGACGTTGACGCGATGGTTGCGGGGCGTATTGTGATGGCGCGGCCGCTGGTCGTACTGGCGTGGACGGCTGGGCGGCAGGTCGCAATGGCCTGGTCCACCGATACAATCTCCATGACCGAAGATGGACAGGTAGCCGGCGTAATGCGGGTCGTCGATAGGAGTCGACGCATTAGCATCCGGCAGATTCAGGAAAACTCGGATAAAGCACGAGACCGGTAACTGTGGTACGCGGTGCAGCCGCACCTCGGCCTGTTTGAACGAACCTCGCACCGTTTCCGGCACCTTGATTGATTGCGAAACAAAACGGCCCACCGGCGTCGCCAAACCCACCGGTATGACGAACGCGCACTTGACGTATTCATAACCGAAGCGCGCCATGTTAAGAGTGTCAGCGATTGTGTAACTCCAGGGCGTGAGCACTGTGTCGAGGTCGCTTGGCAACGAATGTGGATTTAGCTGCTGCCACTCGTGCCAGACGCGATCGATGTTGACGTGAATTGGCCAGAAGACCGGATCGTATGAGGCCGTCAGATTACTGAACATGTCGCCGGATGCCGGCTGGCTGTAGAGATCGGCCAGTGAGTGGAAGCGCCGTCCGGATACCCGCACCGAGCGGTTGCGATTTCTGGCGAGGTCGCTGGGAGAGGCCGCCGGGCTCTTGTCCGGCGTGGGGTTCTGGCCACCCGTCCAGATGTGCATCGTGTTATGAGGATTCTGATCGAGGAAGCCAAAGGAATCATCGTAGAAGCTGCCGCCGCCGAAGTCTCGAAAATTCCGCAGCGCAAGGATTTGTTCCATATCTTCCGCAGTCGGGTAGTGGTATCGGATCACCTGGTTGATTTTCCCGCCGCCGGCGAACTCTGCCGGATAACGCAGCGGGTACCATAGGGAATTGGCCGCCAGCAACGCGTCTATGAATCGTTCACGATACAGGCCTTCGGTGAACTCCTTACTCGTCATTTTTTCAACAGCCGCAAAGAAAGTCTGCTGCGAGGGGTAACGCAATCCTGGTTCTACCATTTGTTCGAACAGACTTGCTCCAGCCTTGGCCGGTAGTGCCGGATGAGCGTGCTTCACCAGGTATGTGATCGATTCTTTGGTCAGATATGCCTGGTAGGAACGCGGGATGATTTGCCCTTTTTCGGGATGCTCCGGGCAATACTGCGGCATCGTAAAGTCCCAGTAAGGGATCGTGATGTCCGGACAGACATCCTGTAGCGCCTGCTCCATCTCATAGAGATAAACACGGTGCCACGGCAGAAAGCGTTCCCACCCGTGCTGGCAATGGTTCTGATGGATCAGAGCCATGTTGTTATAGCTGCGCCGATCCTCAGGCCATTTGTTGAAGCGGTAGAGCTCGCGGAAGGCCCAGCGGAATTTTTCGACCTGCGTCTCGGACATGCAGTCGAGGTTCATGCGCTGCTTGAGCTCGCCATACTTGTAACTGTATTCGTTCGGCGAGCCTTCGTAGACCGCGAAGCTGCGGGCTGCCTCCTCGACGTTGCTCGGGTCAATCGTCTCGAGCGTGGTCTTGCTTGTCTTACCTTCGGCGTCGAAGGAGATCTGATGATCACCGGCTGGACATCCATCATCGATCCACTCCGCGATGAATCCGATCTCCTCTTTCGGAACCGTCTGCCCGCCCCACGGTAAGGGCGGATACTGGTTACCGTCGAAGGGGGCCTCGCCGCGCAGCCCCTGAACCAGACCCGATCTCGCGCTGCGACTGCTCGAACTCATATCGGCCTCGTGATGACAGCACGATGCGGAAGCTGCAGCCTCCGCCGGAGCTATTACACGAACGCCATAGATCTCGACTTGCAGCAGTTGCGACAACGGTAAATGCCAGAACAAGCCCTTGCCGTCGTAATCGGTTGCGCCGCCGGCCGCAGCGCGGTCCAGTATCTGCTTGACCTGTTCATAGCGGGTGACCTGTGCAGTGTCAGCCATGATCCTTGTTCCTTCCTTATCGGTTAATGCCTTCGAACGTTGCCATCTCTATGAGCTGCTCACGCCCGGCTCGTTGTGGTTGATAACTGGCAGCCCGTCACACTGCACACACGGTTCCGTCGATATTGAACTTCGGGTCCACGTGCGCCAGATAACTGCGATGACAAGTGCTGCGATGCCGGCGTAAACCAGAACAGGATAGTCAGCGACGAATCTGCCAACCAGTACCGCAAACGCGGCGCAGATTCCCAGCAAGCCCGGACCGTATCGACGCTGGTCGCTGAGACGAAAAAAAAGCATCGCCACCGTCAGGGCAAGCCAGATCGCCGTCAGCGGTGGCAGCCAAACGTGGTAGACAGAAGCGGACGCCGTTGCTACTCCGAAAATCCCGAAGTAGGCCAGAAAACAGATGGGACACTTGGGCGCGACGGCGAGGAGGGCGGAACTAATTGCCATCAAAGTCGTTCGCTGCTGTTTCCACATAGCGACCCTGCCTAAATTCTCCGGTCTTACGACTTTCGGAGATCAAACCATCGCGTAAGCTATGCGAGACCATTCGTGCGGCTAATACTAATGATGAGAGTACGGCGTCCGTACCGGCGTTACCTCAACGATCGTCATCATGCCGCGGTCCTCGTGCGCCAGGATGTGGCAATGGATTACATAGAAACCCGAGTAGTCGACAAAACGACTGCGCATCTTGAAAAAGCCGGGCACCTGAACCGCCTGGCCTTTACTGTTCAGCAATGGATTAGTGCCCTTAACATCTGTTGTCGGCGCATACCCGGACGGGATCGGGAAAACGTCCCACCAGATCAAATTCGATTGTGACCCGGGAGAATTGCACGGTTGCGCCGGAAGAGATCCTCTCGGGTTCCAGGTGTCAGGATTATCCGGATCCAGATAGCATTGCCCTGGTGCGCGACCTTTATCATGAAACGCGTACCTGGTTGCGACCTTGTTGGTTTGCGGGTCGATATATGGCTTATGAGTTTTTGGATCGATTGGCGGTTTGCCCGTCATGGGATCGATCAGAGGTTGATTCGGATTGAATACTTCCACAATCTGAAACGGATTAATGTGAATGTGAAACGGATGAGAAATTGCATTCATCGTCGCGTTCACGATCTTCCATTCCTCGACTTTATTTAGTAGTACGACCGCACCCACTTCACCATCGAACTTCTTGTTGTCGATCATTTGGCTCGCAGGTGTCGGGGGACCACCGGGAGATCCTGATGCAAAAACGATCGTCTTGGTGCCCGACACCTCCTCCTTGGCAATGTCTTGAAGGAAGGGCGGGAAGCCAGGAGCTTTGGGAATGAAGTTCTTCTGGTTTGGAGTGAGGGGCACTGTACCGGCGGCTATTTTGACTGACAACAGACTTAACAGCGGTGCCGGCTTTGTCCCGACGAGATCTCTCGGATCGACCTCGTTCTTGACGATCACGTTGCAGTCCTCCGGGTTTACGCACGGAGCATCGGGGGCCTTTACGAGTATGTCTGCCCGATTCCCCGGCGCCAACAAGAATGAGTTATCTGAGTGTCTCTGGTAATTAAAATCATTGAATTGGACACCGTCCTGCGCCAGTTGCCTCCAATGAAAACCCTTGGGTGGACCGGTAAAAAGAGTAAAGGCCCGTCCGGAGGTGTTGACGATGCGCCACATCTGAACCTCACCGGGCTGCATATTAATCACCGGCTGAATCTGGCCGTTGACCGAAAAGTCGGGACCTTTGTCCTGTCCGGCGCCGCCACGCATCAAGTTGGGCGAAACTCCGAGCTGATTAATCACCAACACCGGTTGCGTGCGTGTCCAGGCAGCGCCGTTAGCGCCGTACCACGCATTAAGGTCATCGTCGTATTGCCCTTCAATAATGAACGCGCCCGTCATGCCGTTAGCGACATTGATCGCCGTCGAGCCATGCTTGTGAGCATGATACCAATGGGTTCCGGGCGCCTGGCCCATCATCAAAGGCCGCCCAGCCATCTCATCGTCCAACTGCATTTCTGCAGTGCCGGCGCCGCCCATTTGCATCGCAGATGGTTTGGCAGGAGGCCACGCGGTTTCGGTGTATTCGGGAAGGCGGAAGCAGTAAGGAAACGCGCCAATATAATACTGCGGCCAGGCGCCCTGCTTCAGTTGGGCTTCATCGACAGGCCAAAGTTTGCGCACGCCGGGCCCGCTTTTCTTCTCGAGCTCACTGTCGTATTGCTTGAGTAACTTCTTTTGATCGTCGGTCCAGTCGCTCGGAAAATCACTCCAGGTTCGCGGCCACTCTTTGAGAACATTGCGGCTTAGTTCGACTTCGCATCGCTTAAAAAACTTGTCGAAAGACGACGCGACGCTTTGCGGCGTAACAACCGGTTTGCCCTTTTCTATTAGGGACGGTCGCACTTCGATGAACACATTGTCGCCAGTGGTATTCGGATTGGTATGCGTGCCATGAAAATGGATGTTGCCCGTACTCGAGCCGTGAAAACAGTCCGGGTATTTGTCAGATCCCGGATATCCGCCGTTGCTTTCATCGCACCCCCCACCAACTCCTGTCTCTCCCCGGTCAATTGAGTAAGGGAAATTCCCGGGATCGATTTGATTAAGAAAGGTAAGTTGCACAAGATCGCCAAGCCGCGCTCGAAGCGTCGGACCCGGTCTGGGGAGAGCGTACTGCACTGCTGCTTTCGTGTGCGGGTCCGTCGCGTAAGTGCCGTAAGGTGAAGAAGCCATCGACGACATGGCGCCAAACTCTCGAAAGGTCCGCACGTGTTGCGGTATGCACTGCGATCTTATTCCCGGAGGAGCTGTATTTCCCGGTGTGGCGGAGACACGAAACGTCATCCACTCCTGCTCGTCGCCGAGTATTAACGTTCCTTGCAGCTTACCGGCCCCGGAACCTATTACCGGGACGGGAATCAGAGTCTGGCCCGGCATAAGCGCAGTCGGACACGGGTTCACGAGCGGAGCAGCGGGTGAGGGACTGGGCGTGGGTGTTTGCGCGCTAACCGGCAACACCTTCAAGGCAAACAACACAAAGACGGCTAAGGCGATGCGGAAGCCTGAACGCGGAAACTGGAGAAAGCACGCCTGGCGCGGTCCCTTCCCTTCACTCCCTGTTGGAAAGTCTGTCGAAGCCTGAAGGCCTGATCTGTTGATAGTCATCGCAGTCGCTCACTTTCTTCTCATCTCGTTAACTTCGATCCACAAAATTCATCAAGACAAATAGGATACAAACCGCCAGGTAATTCATGCGGAGTCAACTTAGCTAGTCGGCTGTTCCGTAGCGTCGATCGTGCCGCGCTCGCTCGTGATCGTCGGGTGCAGTTTGCAGTAGTAATAGATGGTGCCCGTTTGCGCGACAATGTAGGCCGGAGTCGACGACAGTCCCGCGGGAATGGGATCGGCCATGTAGTTCGGCCCTCCCCTGGGCAATACCAGTGCGTCGGAAAACGGGTTGTAGTTGGAATCGGTGGGCCAGGGCTGGTGCGTATCGTCCGTCGTGTTATTCCACGAAACGATGTCAGTCTGCTGTGCGGGCAGCGCATCCCCCGGCAGGTAACCTTGAAGATCCGGCTGAAATGCCGCTCCGGATCCGGAATTTGATGGAACGATTTTTATCGACTGGTCTGCCATAACGCTCCTCCCTGGTGTTGGTGCCTCATTTCGGAAATCATCGTCGAGGCGTCCCGGGTCATTTGCGTGGGTCACTGAGTGAGATGATGGACTGATCCCGATTTCCCAGTGGCGTTTATCAAACGTGCGGTATACGAGAAATGTCTTCGTACGATCAGCCAGAGATCGGGAACGGGACGTACGGAAGACTTTCTTTAAAGGTAAACTACGTACGCTAGCAATATACGTTGCGTGGGCGTAAGAATAGGCGCAAGACTGTCTGGCGTCAAGATAATCTTTTCAGGGATAACATAATACGCCCTTTGGCGGTCTGGTCGAGATCGCGGTGAGAATTGGTACCAACTAAAACCGCGTTCTCCTTGTAACGATCATCCTGGGCAGGAAGCTCGGTGCTTCAATGAGAGTCTTGGAGCAATCTGAGACGAAGCTGTGAGGTTTAAGTTATTAACTTCAGGGTCGGATTATTTTCGCGCGCGGGGTCGGCGCGATTTGTCCAGGCTACGAAGCGCTATGGCGGGATTCAAGATTTCACTTCTCAAGGGGAGTCCAGGGCAAAGGGTGTAGAGCGTCTGGTCGATCGTCTGCACCCGACACCCAACTACCTAAACCCTGACCGCTAGGCGCACGACGCAAACGTCGCCATCGACGAGCGCCGGCTATGCGAAACTGCGGGAAAGAATTCAACCCCGGCTGTAATTTGGAAAACAGAATCCAGTCGGGTGACTTCCAGCACCCTGCTTACCAGTTTCGTTACGTTCATGAGTTCGAAGCGGATTCCTTTTGATTCAGCCTGCTCGCGCAACTCCAGCATCACTCCCAAACCGCGGGCGTCGACTGTAGTTACCCGCGCCAGGTCGATTATGATTGCGCTGGCCTCTGACACGGATTGCAAGGCATTTCGTAGAATCTCCGCTTCACCGTGCACAATTCGCCCTTGCAGGCACAGGATAGCGACAGTCCCCAAATTCTTAGCGTGTACTTTCAACATGACGATCTCCCCTTGACTTACCCCTGACTTATTAGTGCGATCCCTGTTTAGTTAGTGCAAGAACCCACAGTTAGGTTTCATTTATCCGTCTCATTTTTCTTGCCTGCTCAAAGATAAAGACGCTTGAAACCGGATTATGTTTACTTTTATCGAAAACTTTTTCATTCACGCCTCGCATCCACGGGAGTAGTTGGCCTTTGCCTCGATTAACCTGACTGCTTCAAGGAATTACGAGAAAGCCGTCGCAAAGGTTGCCCAAATCCAGATATTGGTAGAGCCATCCACGTGAACGAATGCGATAAAGAGGCGTGGGTGCAGTAGCCCGACCGTCAGGGAGGGCTCAGTTGAAATGGGCTCTACCGAATATTCGCTTCCTGCTTTTGCTTATCCGCTGCCGCCCATTCTTTCGCCGACACGAACGACTGCTTGTCATAGATCAGCACGATTGTCCCTACCGGCAGCAGCCTGCTTATCTCAGCCGCCGCCAACATGGGGATGCGAATGCAGCCGTGACTCTGAGGGTCTTGAGGAACCGAAGGATTTCCGTGAATCGCCAGTCCATCGCTGAAGTAGTTGGGATAATAAAGCAATCCAAGAGGCGACTTCCTCCACCCAGAAAGCTTCGCATAGATCCTGAAGCGGCCCCTGGGCGTATAGGCCAGACCGCTCATACCTTTTTCGTTGTACTGTCTGTTGCTGCCTGTCGACACCGGAAGAATTCTCTTGACGGCTCCTTCACGATCAGTCAACAAGAGCACTTGTCGATCGAGATCCACTTCAACATGACGGTAACCCAAATCTTTCGACTGCGGCGCGCCGGCATTCATGATGGCATCAAAGTCCTCGCGGCTAAGGCGGCCGGTAACTTTACGCCCTTCCCATTTCTGAAAAGCAATTAACGCGTTTCGCGTGACGCCATCGATCACTCCATCAACCGGACCTGTCCCATAACCCATCTCTGACAAGCGCGCTTCGGCCTCCTTCACCTCGGCCCGCTTCAGTGAAAGATTGGGCGCACGTCCTTTGTGCTTGTCAGGCTTTGTGGTAGCGGATGCGTCGGTTGGAGTTAGGAGAAGCAGACACAGTATCAGAAGTACCGTTGAAATGAGGTCAGTACCGGGAGCGCAGCGACCGCGTCGTCCTATAGCAACAACCGGGTCGATGGATTTCATTAAGGCACTCATGAGAAAACCCCCCTTTGGATCGATTCATAACCTACGCTGGGGGATTCTTTCAATCAGCAATGCATTCAGTCTGGTACCAAAACTGTTTACGACATCAAAATACGCCCGGCGCGCGAGGAGGTCAATGTATTGTTCGACGAGGCCCGAAGGGCCGACATGATTTGTGCCGGTCCTTCGGACCTCGCCCATTATCCTCGAACTCCGTAACCCCGACCTTACGGTCGGGGCTATTTCATGACGGCCCTTCGGGCCTCACCCGAGGTCGCATGCTTTGCCTCAATTTTGCATAATCGATCTGACAATCGTGAGGCGAGGCGCTCCGGGCCTCATCTTTTTGCAATGACGAACCGAGAGGTCCGACAACTTTTGTTGCTAATCGTGGTGAGCTTAGCCTTCGGTGTGGGCGTGTGGGCCCTGCTTCGATTCACTCCCCTCAGACGTCTCGCCAATTCATCAGCCGAGCCTTCAAACGCTGCCGACACGCGCAGCGCCGATCCCGATCTGTGGGCGCGCAGCATGGAAAAGGTAAAGGAAGATCGCGGCGAATCCGGAAATGTCGCGCTGGAAATTCCCACACAGCTTCGCCACTACGAGGATCGGCATTGGTTCCTGGCTACGCAGGTCGCCGAGGTCAAGAAATTCAATGTGCAACCCGTGCAGGACTTTGTCGATCTGGCGGTGATGCTTCGGCGCGGCGAAATGGTTTCGGTGCCGGCGGTCACCGACACCTACATTCTCTTCGGCGTCGGGGCCAAAGCAGACAACGGCGCCTTCACCCGTTGGATGGACGATCACAACATCGAACTTTATGACGATGCCGAACTGCGCAACGCCTACGCCCGACTCGAATCTGCGCACTCGAATCTACAAAAAGACATCTCGGGTTTGCAGAAGCAGTTGGCCACGCTCAAGAAAGGCAGTAGTGCGAGAGAGCTGCAAAAGGAGATCGCGGCGCGACAGCAGGAGTTGAAATCGAACGATGAAGGCAAGGCCGTCCTCGATCAATCTTACGGCTCGTCAGAGAGCAGGCAGAGACTCCTCGGCGATTACGCGTCGTTGCAAACGCTCGCCAGGAATTTCGGCGGACGCTCCTTTGATCTCGACAACTCAAATGATCGTCAGGCGTTCAAGGTGAATCTGCTTAGCTCGCTCAGACCTCAGGCGCTGAAGATGCTCGAAGAAGTAGCGCAGGCCTATCACGACAAGTTCGATCGTCCGTTGCCGGTGAGCTCTCTGGTCAGACCGGAGCAATACCAGCACGTGCTGCGCAGATTCAACCGGGCCGCGGTACTCATTGATACGCCGCCGCACTCGACCGGCCTGGCCTTCGACATCGATTACCGTTACATGAACGGCGCCGAACAGAATTTTCTGATGAATGAACTGGCGCGCCTGAAAGACGCCGGGCGCATTGAAGTGCTCCGCGAGCGCAACGCCAACTACCACGTCTTTGCTTTTCTCGACGGCGCCCGCCCGAGCGACGATCTAATCACCGCGTCTTTACAGGAAGCCGGCGCGCCTGAGAATGAACCAACTCCCGCCGGGAACCCAACGGGAAGGAAGCCGCCGGAAAAGAAAACACCCGCGAAGGTAGCGAGCAAATCGCGAACACCGAACAGGACAAAGACCACTGCCAAACCGAAGAGCGGAGCCTCTAAGCCAAAGAGGAGAAAGCGTCATTAAGAGTGAGCGCGAAACGCGTGGATGATGTTAGGCTTCCGAAATGTGGATCCTCCAGGAGACTGATTACACTTGGTCAAAGAGAAAACGATCCACGAATTCACACGAAATGACTCGAACCGAGCCCTGCGTTTCGTGTTGTTTCGTGTGAATTCGTGGATCGCACTTCTCCTGCATCAACAGCTCATGAGGCGCGAAGCGCCGATATGCAATAGCCCCGACCGTCAGGTCGGGGATCAGGATCTCACTGTCTTTTGACTGCGGCGGGGCTGGACCTCGCCGCTACTTTCTAAAATGCATCGTCACGGAAAGGCAGAGCCTTTCCGCACATCAGGCGGCAGAGCCGTTCTTCTTTTGTGAAACTCAGGATGTCCTTCGGACCTCACCGATAAGGCCATTACCATCGTGCCGAGATAGTCAAACATCTCCTCCGCGCTTTGACCGGCGCCATGCGCCCGCATGAGAGCAAATTACGATGCGCTGGCGGCGTTTACTTTTGCGTTCCATTTCTGAACGTTAACGCCTTTCACCAGCAACCAAACGGTCATTATCAGTCCACCCGGAAACATCAACATCAGCAGCACGTCTGATGCGTAAGCGGGCGCGAGGATCAGCAGAAAGTTTCTGACGACAAATCCAATGCCTCCGATTGCCATCAGCACGGCGAGGAACTTCGGAAGATAACTTGAACGAAAGATCAGGTACGAACGGACTATCCAGGCCATGCCGTAGTATGCGGTGAATATCATGCCCGCGTATCCATAGAACTTCAGCGACAGCAGTGCGAGCGAGTTGACCTGATCCGGCGTGAAGTTGTTGAGGTACGCGCGCCCAAGGATTAGCTGTGGCGCAAAATAAAAGAGTTCGGCGAAGGCGAAAGTAGCGGTGGCCATTAGTCCGAAGAACGCGGCCAGCAATGACAGTTGTTTGTTAACTGGTTTAAGCAACACGTACAGGATCAGCGCGAGCGCGGTATCGCACAGAGACTCGATCAGGAAGCTGGCGAAGCCGAGCCGGTAAAGAAAATCGAAATTCCTGAGGTTGGCTGCCGTGGCCGTCGCATCAGCGGACACAATTAGCTTTGACGGAACATAAGCTTCACCAAATCCGCCCGCAACCATCGACAACAGGAACAGGGCTCCGGCAATTCTTGCGTACCTCTGTACATTCATGTCTTACTCCTCCACGCCAGATTTTCGTGATTGCTCGAACTCAGCGCCCATCCACTTACCCTCTAAGACGATTAAGCAAGAGAAATGTTTCAGATCAGAACCGCGGGCTTCTTGCTCCTCTCCCTGGTTTGTAGTCTCACTCTTCGCTTCGGCAAGAGCGGGTCCTTCGGACCTCACCGCCTATCCCGAAATCGCGACGTGCAACTCCATTTCGCCAACTTTCCAAGCCACAAGTAAACCTTTCTCGGTCCCCGAGAAGGTTTTCCGCGCGACGCCGAAACCTTTCTACGCCACATCGACGGTTTTCCGGGCCACGCCGACGGTTTTCTGTGTCGCCAGGAAAACCGGCGAAGCCACGTCGCTAACTGACTACATGATGACGCTAACTGACTACGCGACGGCGCTAATTTTCTGAGCCGCTTCGCTAACTTTCAAAATGGTCTTAGCTAACCGTCGCAGCGACGCCGTCAATTAGGAAAGGCGCACCGCCAATTAGGGAAAAGGCGCGGAAAGTTAATAAAGCCGCCTTCTCACCCTTCTTTTTGTCGATTTCATGAGGAAAAACCTCGGCCAAATGCGCTTTACTTAATAGCTCTACCATTCTCTTCAACCAGAAACCCTCAAGGAGGACAAAGAACATGGCTACCAAAGTTTCCCTGAGTTTTGGCAAATTGGGCGACTTCGAACTCGACAATTTCGCACAAGGCGTCATCGGCGCAATTACCGGCAACGCGGCTTTTCCGACGCCGCCGGTGACAATCGCAAACCTGCAAGCGGCGCAAGATGAC
>DATHHW010000088.1:0-23230 GCA_035317005.1 Pyrinomonadaceae bacterium
AGAGAAGATCGGTCCAAGGGTGACGAGGGCCTCGCAAAGTCTGCGGCAATGAGACTCCTCGCCGCCTGCTTCCGGCAAAAGGCGACGCGGGCCGCGGGCCAACCCGAATCTGGCGAGGCACTGTGCTATTTCCTGCCGTCGCTTTTTGACAGTGGCGCGAACCATTCTCATTTCAGCCTGCTCCCACATGGTGACTCTGGTTGAAGGACTAACGCTTGTGCGCTCCCGGCCCCCCGACTAGACTCCTTGCTCAATCTTCTTTAAGTCCCGTTCAACAGACTTCTTAGTCACTGGCCCGCGGTATATACTCACGACCCGCTGTGATCGATCAAGCACGAGCGTATACGGGATGCCGATTCCGTTGAATTTATGAAACACTTCTTCATCGCCGACTAACACGGTGTAGTTAATGCTGTTGCTCGCGACAAACGGCCTGATCGCTCTCACGCCGTCCTGATCCAGAGCAATGGCGACGACCTTCGCTCCCGAGCTAGCCGCGAGTTCCTTAAGCTCGGGGATTTCACCCATGCACGGCTGGCACCAGGTAGCCCAGAAGTTCAAGACCACGACGTTGCCCTCCAAAGAGCTGTTCGTTACCGTCGTGCCATCCAGCGACTTGAGCGAAAAGCTCGGGGCGTGGCCACCAACTCTCAGATCTTCTGAGCTGCTGCTTGAATCGCTACAGCTCGACAGGATTAATGCAGATAGACATACAAGCACTCTCACCGACCATGATTTCATCTGGTTGCTCCTTGAATTCTGCATATAATCACCAACTCCCTGAATCGTCTCCCAAGCGGACGATTTACCTTGCCAGTTCACTAGTCTTTCGTTCTCTGGCTCTGTTGCGCCGATGTAACGGCGAAAGGAAACTCGAATTGACTGTGTGAAATAACACCGCCCATTAGTCCCGTTAGAGTCAGATCCGGAACCAGGCCATAAACCATCTGATCTGAGTGATAGATAATGTCCAGGTAGAGAAGCGCCGGCTGCCCTTGAATGGGCTGCAGAGGACAGAAATTGAGGACTCGCTCGAAACTCGCGCTACCTTCGGCATCGCTAAGGAAGACGCTCGGGGCACCGCCAAGGGCTACCGCCACCAACTGCCCGCCACTATTGAACATGCCCCATGCGGTGTAGAGTCGGTTTGGAATAAGCCTGGTAAATTTGAGCGAGATCTTCGACAGCGTATCAGTGCACTTGATGGTGGCCTTACCACTTGCCTGTCGCCAGTCTCCCAGAGTAATGGGATTAGCAGGTTCTGACTGAGTGGGTTCGATCGCGCTTGTCGCTTGCGAGCTGCCCTTTACCGCAATCCTCTTGCTGCCCGCCAGGTCAGAGACAACCTTCACATCCCTTAGCGGAACATTGATCGTTGATGGGTCTACTTTATCCTGCGGTATTCCCATCATGGCGAGAATTGCGGGATCAACATAGGTGGCAAGCACAGTCGAAGCAGGCATATCCCCAGTTAAAGCAATCGGCTCCCGGCCATCCGGATTGAATGCTGCTACGGTGTTGCACCCAAACGTACCAAGTGGGGGACCGAGGTCCCATAGCGGCTCACCAAAGACCCTATTGGTCCCCGTCGTCAGCACCCCGGTGATTGTTTTGGTGAGTCCCATGATTCGGGTTTCTCCTTCTCGGTTTCCAATTCCTGGAAAACCTATTCGACGAATTACAAGCGATCAGAGGCTTGCTCTCCAATTCAGACTTTGTCAGTCAAGATCCAAAACTGCGCACCTTCTTAATCTTCACTCCTGATTACTACGTTTTCGCTCGAGTAACATTGATTGGGAACTCAAGTTGAGTATGAACTACGGCGCCAATGTGAAGGCCTGCCATCGGGAGCGCAGGCACAAGACCGTAGACCTGCTGATCTGAGTGGTAAAGAATTTCGATAAAAAGAAATTGCGGCTGCCCTGGAGTGGGCCGCAAAGGACAGAAATTGAGTGTTCGCTGAAACGCAGCACTGCCTCGATTATTGGTTACGAAGACACACGGCGCACCCCCAAGAGCGAGAGGTATCGGCATCGGCCCGCTAAAGACGCCCCACGCAGTGTAGAGCCGGTTTGGAATTAGCCCTCTAAGCTTGAGCAAGACTGAGCTTGAACTATCACTGCATTTGATGGTGGCCGTGCCCCTTGCCTTCCGCCAATCTGCCAAAGTGATTGGACCCGAGGGTTCAGCCTGGCTGGGATCTGATGCATTCATGACTTGCAAAATGCCTTTCAACGCCACTCTCTGGTGGCCTGCCAGATCAGCAACGACCTTCACATCTCTTAGTGGAACATTGATAGTTAATGGATCTACCTGCTCCGGCTTCATATTCATTTCCGCAAGATTCGCAGGATCAACATAGGTGGCAAGCACGGTCGAACCGGGCATATCAGGAGTCAAAGGGCTGGGTTCATTTCCATTCGGATTGTGTGCTGCAAGATTCGTTGCCCCGCGGGTGCCTAGAGAACCGAGATCCCACAAAGGCTTGCCAAACAGTCTATTGGTGCCAGTGGCAACAACCCCGCTGAAGGTCTTGCTGAGTTTCATGATTTGGATTCCTCTCTTTCGGTTCCGCGACGTATTCAGACTAATCAAGATCAGGTGAATCAGAAGGCCGTAACATTCCCTGGAGACCGTTGCGCCGGGTAAGTGAAACCAACATTCCCAGCCCTCCGATTCACCTCTACCTCAATCGAGCATCCGCTCGAGGCAGGAGCGGAATTGTCGGTATTTTCAGCGACCTTACCGTTCCTAAATGTCCGGAGGAGGAGGTACAGGCCCCCATCCTGTAGACTCAGGCTGCGCTCCGGGCCCGCTTGGCGACGTCGCCTGTGTCGAAGAAGTTGTCGACGTTCCCCTCGTCATGTTATTCGGATTGAGCGCGCCGCCTACCGTGAAGACGCTGAAGCTTAGATCAACCAGCCTTCGCTGCAGGTTATCGCCAACTGTGAAAGTTGCCTTCAAAGCATCGCCGAATTCAGCTTCGGTAGCTTGTGTGACATTATCGAAGGCCTTTGTCGCCTGTGATGGCCTCAGCAGATTTACCATCTGTTGTATGCCGAACAGCGACATGGACCATGAGTAGCTCATCACTGATTTAGTCAAATCGCGCATGATCAATCTCCTTACTGGTTATGCAAGCACGCGTATGTTGCGAACGAGTACCATCGCACCCACTACTAAGAGTGAGATTTCCGCTGTAAACAAGTTCACACCTAACTGCACTCGCTCTCCTGTTATGGTGATGAGAATTGAGAGTGCAAGAACCACGGCCGCCACTCGCATTACTCTCACCCTCGATGTCCCATCAGCCCCCTGGCCAGCCCCGCTCAACTCAATCCGAGCGGGCAATTCGCCGGCAACAATTCGATCGAGCAAGCTCGAAGCCCTGAATACACCATCGCGAATTAAGTGACCGCTTGAGCTGGACCAGTTGACAAGCGTATCGTACGAAAATAGCGCTTGCTGCGCTTGCCATCTGAGATAACTGTCACAAGTCGCCTCAAGATGCTTGTCAAGACTAAAGCCGGGAGCGAGCCGCGTGATGAGACCGTCAGCTGCTATTGCGGAGCGCACATACTTCACCACATCGCGCTCTGGCCAGACCCCTGTCTTCCGCGAGAGTTTGAGCATGTCAAGCATTACGACAGTGATGTTGACTCGCATCAACCGCTCATTTCCTTTAGTCTCATACCACTTGTCTTCAAGCGTTTTCAGTCCCGCGTGGAAGCCTTCGATCTGCGCATCAGCACCCATCGTCGAAACGTTGAAGAACGGCTCACACATCCCTTCGAGATCACCACGCACCAGAGCAAGAGTTAGACCTAACAGGTTCCGGCGCGAATAGTGACTGAGCACCGCAGTGATGCCAAAGTCGACGTAACCGACGACATTCCCGGGCAGGATCATCAAGTTGGCTGGATGTAGGTCGGCATGGAACATGCCCATGCGAAAGGTGTCGCTGAGAAAGTTGTCGATGATATTGGCCGCGAATTCATCAGCTACAAACCCGCTAGCCTGCAGCCGGTGGATGAGCAACTCATCACCTTCTGCCACAGCTCGTAAATAGTCGAGTACCGTCACGCCGTCAAAGAACTCGATTGTTAGGGTGCGCCGGCTGGTGTAATCCCTGAGAACCTCTGGCACGCGTTCGCGCGGGTTATCTTGAGCGTTACTACGGAGCTGTTCCATGTAGCGGGCCTCGCACCTGTAATCGAGTTCCTCATGCGTCCATGCGACAAACTCGGTCATTGGCTCAATGAGCCAATAGAGCTTCTTCAACTGAAGAAGTTTGATCATTCGTATCGCCGCAATCATCAGCCGTATATCGCCAGTAAACTCTGCCTCTGAGTTTGGCCTTTGTACCTTCACTGCGAGCTTGCGCCCATTGAGGTGAGCCAGGTGTACTTGCCCTATGGATGCTGTCGCGATGGGTCTTGCCTCGATGTAGTCGAATATTTCAGAAGGCGGTCTGTCGAATTCTTCAATGAAGGTGCTCTCGACGTGCTCGAAGCCAAACGGCGCTACGCGGTCGAGCAGATTGAATAGAGCGTTGCAATACTCCAGCGACAAAATATCCGGCTGTAGTGCCAGCATCTGGCCGAATTTGATGAAACTGCCCCCCATGTCTTCAAAAAACAGGCGCAGTCGCTCTGGCCCAGAGAGGCGCACGAACTTTGAGCGAAAGGCGAGCCGTGGCCAGCGAGTCAGCAGAACACCAACTGACTGCGCGACCGCATGCCTGACGATGACAGTCACGATATGCATGAGGCGGTGCAAGTTCGCCCGGAAAACCATCAGCTCAATTTCTCCTTGTAGGCGATCGGCTCTTCATAACTCAGTTTTTCGCTGGTTTGTCCGTTGAAGATCGAGCCGTAGAAGACTGACTTGCGACGACGCAGCATTTCGCCAATCGCATCTTCCATATTGTTTCTTACTTCCAGGCTGATCGCGCGCACCGTCGACGGGTCACTTGCCGCTTCGGGCGGATAGCGCTGTTCGATGTGAATCGGCTCCAAAAATTGCGTATGCCACTTGGCCGGCAACGGCACCGGTGGCAGGAACGGAAACGTGGGCGTGATCGGGAGAGCCGGCCATTCGGTATGGCGCTTCCACCAGGCCCAGTCCAACTTCTTCAGAATCGGGAATATCTCTGCACTCCCGACCGTGACGAAAGGGATGATCGGTGCTCGATGACGCAGGGCAAGCTTGACGTACTCATCACGACCAAACTTGCCCAGCTTGTAGGCGTCGCGATACAGCGAAAACGCACCGCGAATCCCCTCGGGGAAAAGACCGAGCAACTCGTCGCGCTCGAGCACGTAAGCTGCATTCTCCTGGCACGCGATAATGCCGCCCAGCTTTGTCATGTAGTTAAAGAGAAAAGGAAACTTGATCAGCCCCGGATGGATCAGAAATCGCGGATAGCGAGAGAGCTTTTGCACCAGGAGATGCAAAGCCATTACTCCGTCCCAGGGCATGAAACCACGATGAAGGCCAACCAGAACTGCTCGTCCCCGCCGTGGCACGTGATCCAATCCCTTCACTTCAACGCGCCAATAGTAATCGTGTAGAAACTTGAATAACGTGCGCCCGAAGGCTGCGATGTAATGCTTGTCCATTCCGAAATCGTCGAACTCGCTTGGCAGGTCGATCTCTGTTTCGTGCGAGGCGGCTGGATTGTTGGCGGCCCGAAACTCAGCTAATGCCTTAGCACTTGAATGTTGCGGTCGGAACGACAATTCGCTGCGAATCTTTTGGTCGGAAATAGTCCACGAATAGCGCACATAATCGAGTTGTTGTATGCCCGTGGCCAGGTCAATTCGTTTTAGCACCGCGCGGACGCCCCGCTGTAGCAGGCGCGAAATCGGAACTCGCCTCACGCCGGCGAGCCGGAGAGCCGCGCGGAGTGTAACGACACCGTCAGGCGCGACGTTGTACACACCGCTTTTGCTGCCCTCAAACACGCACCGCACCGCGGTCGCCAGGTCCTGCGGACTGAGCAACTGCATGGTTGGATCATGGCCCGGAAGCGTTACTGCGATCCGGCCTCCGAAAAATTCGCTGAAATAATCGTCGCCGCCCGGCACCGGCATCGCGGCAAGTCGTAGAATAGTAAGTTGCGCGGATGTTCGTGACGCCTGCCCAAAGTATGAAATTGCCAGCGCTTCGAGACGCCGCCAATCTTTGGCGAACTGATTGCACTCGTCGCTGAGAACTGGCCGGGTTTCCGGGATCAAACCCTGGTTGTGGGGGCTGGCCCCATAGACCATCGCGCTCGAAAGTAGGACGAACCTCTCTACGCGCGCACCGGCGCATTGCCGGCAGAGCGACTCGGCGTCCTCTAAGTCAATGCGGCGTGCGCGCAGCGGAGGAGAGTAGACGACGGCATCGATGGCCTGTTCTTCAAGAAAGGCGCCGTGACCGCCGCTGAGATGGCCTCCGAAACCGTCCTCCTGCGGTGGAGCTCGTTGGCAAAACTCAACCAGGAAACTTTCGTTTAGACCCTTGACAACCAACTCCGCCACGCCGGGTCGGTCGTCAATAACGATGACTCTGGCCATCAGACTCTCCTTTATCTTTAGCATCAGTCGCCGGACGTTACTTCGCCGGCAGTCTCAGTTGCTCGATTCTTGTACCTTCGGTTATCCGTATCAGCTGACCCGCTTGAATGCGTTGATCCCCAATTGTTTTGAAACTTTCGATCCGGCCACTGGGCCAGCGCACCGTCAATGCGTCCACCTGCGTCTTGTCGTTAAGACCGAAATAGAGACGCTCGCTGTTTTGTGAAGCAAAGCCGGAACCTGCTGAAACCAACCGCAATTGTTTTGCTCCGCCTGTCTCAACCGTAACCATTGCCCCTACCGCATCCCGGTTGCTCTTCGTGCCGGCTAATTCAACAGCCAGCCAGTTCCGTCGCGACCCGATGTTGTTACGCAGCAGGGCGGGGCGTGCCCTCGAGGCGTCACCGCTATCGCCGGGATTGTCGTTGATGACAATGTCGAGGGCGCCATCGTTATCAAAGTCGGCAACCGCCATGCCCCGTCCATCTTTAATGTCATCGGCGCCCAGCGCCATGGCGACGTCCGTGAATCGCAAGGCGCCGTTGGCGTCCCTGCCTTCATTGCGCAGCAAGACGTTATGTTCATAACCGTTCCATGAGATATCACCGCGGAATTCGTCCTGATAGAATTTGCCCGTCTTGTACTCTTTAATGTGCGCGACCGCGCTCAAAATGTAAGGCAGTCAAAGATCGTCCTTCTTCTTGCCGCTAATCCACCCGTTGACCGCATAGATGTCCTGCCGTCCGTCGTTGTCGTAGTCGAACATCGTCGAACTCCAGTACCAGCCGAACGGGTTGGCCCGCGCCGCCTCGCTCACGTCCTTGAATCCTCCGTGGCCGTCATTCAAATAAAGTGCGTTGCCCTTGACTGTCTTGTCGCCGTATAGACTCCAATCCGTGCCCCCTACGGTCTGGTAGATTTCCTTGTAAACAGGAAAGTCTTCATAGATGGTTCCCTGCCGCAGGCTGGTAAGCAGGTACTGGTACATGGTGGCGGCCTGGCCGTACCAACGCTGGCCGGAGTGGACGTCGGAGACGTACATGTCCAGGTTGCCGTCGTTATCAATGTCGCCCCACGTCGCGCTCATGCCGTACCCGGGGTCGAATGCGCCGCTCTCCTTTGATACGTCGGTGAAGGTGCCCTCGCCGTTGTTGTGCAACAACGCGTCTCGCCCGAAGTCGTTGGCGATGTATATGTCCTGCCAACCGTCGTTATCGTAATCCCCCCAGGCCACCCCGAGCGTGATACCGGTCTCATTGATCCCGGCCTGGCTGGTCACGTCGGTAAAGTGGAAGTTGCCGTCGTTGCGAAGCAGGGTGTTGCCCTCGGCGTTGCGTGTGTAAAAGAGCGTCGTCGGCAGGTTCTTGCGCGCGTCGAGTTCCCGTCCAACATAGAGATCGAGGTAGCCGTCGTTGTTGTAATCGCCGGCGGCGGCTACGACGATGAAATCACTGTCGCCCTTATTGGGCAGCCCCAGGCCGGCCGTCAATTCGACGAACTTCCGCTTGTTTGGGGCCTGCGGATCGGCCACATTGCGGAAGAGAAGGCTCTTGCCGGTGTACCGTCCGAGGAAGAGGTCTTTGAAGCCGTCATTGTCGAAGTCGGCGAAAATGCCCACGTTTATCCCGGGGGTGCTGTCAGGGAGGCCGGAGGCCACGGTAACGTCCTCGAAGGTGCCATCGCCTTTGTTGTGGTAAAGACGCGAATGCCCGCCATCGCCGAAGAACACGTCGTACCAACCGTCGTTATCGTAATCAACAGCGGAGACACCCGCGGGGCCGTATTTGAGGATGCCAAACTTCTTTGGCTGCCACGCAGGCGTGGAAAAAAGAGGATTCTGAGTTGAGATAAAGTCGAGGCCGGCGCTGTCAGTGATGTCTGTGAATCCTCGTCGGTCGCCCGTCACCGTCTCGCCGTGAATTAACTCCTGTCGGTTGATTTCCCATTTATCGTTGTTCACCTTAAGCCATAAACGAATCAATGCATGTGACTCAAACGCCTCTTCTTTATCTGCCGTAACGGTCCTTCTTTGTCCTCGCAACCAGAGAACACCGCGCACCACGGCCGCATTGTGAGTCGGTATTTGCTCAACCGAATCAAGTTTGAACTTGCTTTCTTCGATCGATGTAATCGGCTTGAGATAGCGTTTGACCTGTTCGCCGACATCAGCCTTGCGATATAAGCGCTGCCCTTCGACGTCCCATTCATAGACCTGCACGCCGTCCCGGTCGGATTGCAGCTTTTCTGTCCATTCACCGTCATGAGCACTCGCGTAGTCGTCCGCGTAGCATTCGAGAATTTTGCCGACATCTTTGTTAGCGACGAAGTCGTCCACACCGGTGCGGTACTCGTTTAGCAGCTTGATGGCCGCCTGTCCGGTTTGCGCCAGCAATTGGGCGTTCGCCTCGACGCGATTGATCGCAATCTTTGCCCAGACCGCCAACCCGAGGATGATGATGAAGGGTGACGAGAAGAGAATCACCCGTCGCTTTCTCTTTGACATCGTCTCTTGCTCTCCCGGTCGTGGCGCGCGCATCTTGCGCGTGATTTCACGGATGGGAAGCCCGTGCCACTTTTCCAAACTGCATCATTACCAATACCCCCCGCAGCCCTGCTCTCGGCATTGCTTAGGCCGGAGGAATGTTCTTCTTTCCGCTGGACACCGTAGTGCCCGACCTGGGCAAGTACGGCCTGACGCTAATCGCTTGCGGAATCCTTTCCTTAATCTCGACGAAGCTGTTTAGCCAATCCCTGGTCTGCGAGCCGTCGAATCTCTGCACTAAGCCGCTGGGCCAGGTAATCTCGACAGTTTCGATCCTGTCCGCGTTGCTGAGTCCAAAGTGGACGGGGAGCATCGCTTCGGCTGCAAAGCCCGAACCAGCTTCGACCTGCCGCATCATCGTTTTTCCCGCGACAGCCAACCGCACCTGGGCCCCGATCGCGTCGCGATTGGTGCGCATATTCCCTTCAGGTTCCTTCACATTTCCCTCCAGCTTGATCACCACGCTGTTGCCGCTTCTTTTCACGCTGTTGAGATAGAGAGTCGGCGTCGCATTGTTATTGTTGATGACCAGGTCGAGTCTTCCGTCGCCGTTGAAGTCCGCTATGGCGACGCCGCGACCATCCTTGATGCCGTCGGACCCAGTAGGTCGCGCGACATCCATGAATTGCCCGTTACCGACGTTCGCGAAAAGGCACTTGCGCTCGTAACCATTCCATGAATTCTCCCCGACAAAGCTATCCCCGAAGAAAACGCCTTGTTTGTATTGCTTCACGTGTGCGACCGCACCGCTCGTGAAGGGTAGTCAAAGATCCGTGTTGGGCGCATTGCTGATCCACCCGTTGGCCGCATAGAGATCCAGCTTTGCATCATTGTCATAGTCGAAGAAGGCCACGCTCCAGCTCCAGCCGGCGCGATTGGTGTGGCTGTCTTTCACTTGCCGAAACGTTCCGTCGCCGTTGTTGTGAAACAGGCGATTGCCCTCGCCGACCATTTTGCCCAGTTCAGTCCAGCGCGGACCCAGGAGTTTGTAAACCTTGTAGTATTCAGGGAAATCCGTGATGGCGTACTTTGTACGGATTACATTGCGCGCATATTGGGTGACCGTCATGTCCTCTCCGAACCAACGTTGGTTCGAGTTTATGTTCGACGTGTAGAGATCCAAACGACCGTCGTCGTCGAAGTCACCCCAGGCCAGACCCATCCCTCCACTGAAGTCGAGCACTTCGGCTTGCTTTGCTACTTCGGTAAAGGTTCCGTCGTGATTATTGTGATAGAGATTTTTGCGGCCAAAATCGTTGGCGTCCGCGATGTCCGGGTAACCATCATTATCGTAATCCGCCGCGCCCACCGCCAGCGTCCAACCTGTATCACCGGTGCCACTCTTCTCCGTCACATCCGTGAACCGCTGGCCGCCGTCGTTGTGATAGAGCCGGTTGGCGCCGCCGTTCAGGGCATAGAACGGCAGTCGCGGGACGTCTTTGAAGGCGTCGCCATACAAGCCTACATACAAGTCGACGTACCCATCGCGATCGTAATCGAGGAAGCAGGCCGAAACCGCCGGCGCCGTGTTGCGGAGGTCTTTGGGATCAAACCCCATTTTTTCTGACCAGTCCGAGAAAGTGATTCTTCCTGCCGCGTCAGGTCCGTTGTTGTGATAGAACTCGAGCGGCGCAAGGTAGCGACTGACGAATAGATCCTGATAACCATCGTTATCAACATCGGCGAAGATCCCGGCGCCCGCCTGGTCGATCCCATCCAGCCCCGATTCCTGCGTCACATCCGTGAAATGAACAAGACCGGATTTATCAACTCCGTCGTTGCGATAGAGACGCGAACGCTGGCCGTCGGCGAAAAAGATATCCGGCTTGTTATCGTTGTTGTAATCCACGGCGCTTACACCACCGCCGCCGTGTTCGATCACTCCGAATTTGAGCTGCGACCCGTGCTCTTTGATGTTGAGCTTTGGATCGCGCTCGTGTTTGTAGTCAATACCGATGGTCGCCAGTTCGTCTTTGGTCTCAAAACTTTGAAAGTCCCGTCCATCGCCGCCCACACGAAGTCCTTCGACAAGTTCATCTTTCACGATCTTCCAGTCGTACGCTCCGGACCCGCCCTCGTTGACCAAATACCAACGATAGAAGTTGCGATCCTGAAAAATCTGTTCCTGGATGTCCTTGCCGTCGAGAATGAACTTAACGGTCAATTGAACGGTCCGTTCCAGCTCCACCTTTTCGATCATGTCGATCTTGAATTTGACGTCATCAACCGAGGTCAGATTCTTAAGATAGCTTTCGGCTTCATCTTTCAGGTCCGCCTTAGCGTAATCCTTTTGCCCGTTAGCCTTCAGGACGAAGCAAGCCACATCCCCCGCCGCCTGATCCGCCTTCAAGATCCAGCGGCCTCGCCCGGGCGAGGTATAATGTTCAGAGTAGAATTGCATGATCCCGGCGGCGTCTTTCTTCTTAAAGGATTCTTCGAGGCCATGCTTGTAGTTGGCCAGGAATTGATTGACTGATTTGCCGGTATTGAAGAAACGCTCGTGCTCTTTGTCTTTGCGAGCCATAACAAAAAGAGTCAGGGCAACGCAGGCGGCGGCTAACACACTGCCGACGATCAGCACGCGTAACAGCTTTCGTAGGACTCCACGCTTAGCCATATCTACTCTCTTCTAACCGCCTCACTCTTGCACAACAGCTCCGCGCTCTCGCCGCGCATAAGCGACCCAGGGAAGGTCAGCTTGACTCGTGATCGTTTTGCGCACGGCCTCTGTTTCAGGGTCGGCTTCTTTACCTTTCGTGATTCGATGAGCAACTTGCATTGCCGAGACGATCACCGGGGTGATGCCACCGCCCGGTTGGGTCCAGTGACCCGTGAAATAAAGGTTCTTTACCATGCCGTTGAGGGCCGGCCGGTGTTCACCGAGTTGGTCAGGAGACATTTCCCAACCCAACATCGCTCCGTGATGATTGATCGTGAATTGCTGGGATGTGCGCGCCGAAGCACTCAACTTGACTACTACCTTCCCGGAAAATCCCGGCATCACCAGTTCGAGATTTCTCATGATGTAGTTCTCAACTGCGGCTTTGTGCGCGGGCCAGTCTTGAATCGCGTCATAGTGGATATCCGTCAACTTTTGCACAATTACGATATGACAGCCTGGTGGCGCCATCTTCGGTTCATAGAGAGTAGGCACGAAAATCTTAAAAGCGCTCGTAGCTACCTGATCTGAATCCCAGGAATGCCAGTGATAACCCGTAGCCTCTCGCAATGTTTCGGTAGGTATGTCTTTTAAACCGATGTGCGTGAGAAAACACGGATGCGTGGGCCGCAGCTTTCGAATAGCAGCGACTCTGGCCGCATCAACCTGCCGCCGATCAAGCAATCGTTCAACCGTAGAGAGCAAGTCCGCATTCGAAACCACCACTCCGGCATTTACCCGTAGGAGGCTGCGCGAATTTACGGGCCCTACCTCAATTTCAACGCCGGTCGCGGTTCCATCTCTGGTGAGTATCCGCTTGATGGCGGAACTCATCAGAATGTCGCCGCCCATTTGTTCGAATCGCAGCGCCAGCTCGTCGGCAAAAGCCTGCGAACCGCCGCGCGGATAATAGTTGCCGAGAAAATAGGACAGCCTCAGCATCGAATCGAAGACGAACGAAGTGCGACACGGAGGCGACCCCCAGTGTCCACAATCGGCGGCGAGTAAGAGTTTGAGCTTGCGGTTGCGGAAGTGCTGGTCCAATGCGTCTCTCACGGTCATGTGAGCGTAAGGCCGTAGGCGATCGTTATCGCGCCAGCGAAAGTAAGAAAGCAGACCAAACATGTATACGTCGCGCACCAGCGCGAAGAACTTGTCCAACGCCTGCGCTTCTTCGGGGAATTCGGACTTCAGCGTCGCCAGGTAGATGTCGAAGTCCGCAGCAACGGTAAAACTCGAACCATCGGGAAAATGGAAATGGTCGACCGGATCCATCTTGACCCAGTCGTTCGTAATGCCGAGATCCAACAGCAGCCTTCCGGTGATCGTCGCCGGGTTGCCGAGGAGCGGATAGAAGTGTGTGGCAGCATCGAACGTGTAACCCTTACGGCGGAACGTGCTGCAATATCCGCCGACCATATAGTGCTGCTCAGTGAGCAACACCCGCAGCCCCTCACGCGCCAGCAGATTCGCGCAAATCAGACCTCCGATGCCAGCGCCGATAATCACGGCATCGTACGCATCATGCGGCGGCTTGCCCCTCAAACCTCTGAACAATCGTTTCATCTTAATAGCTGTCGTTGCCAGTCATAGCTAAGAACCAGAAACAACCAGCGATGGACTACTGAATACTGACCTCGTTTGGCCTGTTCCGGCCAAGACTTTCATGGGCCTGAACGAACTCATCGCTGGCGATCGCGCTGCCCATTGAAAGTTCTCCGGCCAGAATGGTGGCCGCGACAATCTCGGCGAATTTGGCTGCGCACCCGCTGCCTGCACAACCAAGCATGTCCAGACACTCGCGGCTTGTCCCTAATCCGGTGCCGCCGCCCACAGTCGCCACCGTGAGCGAGGGCAGGGTGACAGTGGCGTAGAGATCGCCATCCTCAGTCACCTCAAAGTTGGTTATGCCTACCGAAGAGTTGGCGATGTTGGCAACGTCCTGCCCGCACGCGATAAAGATGGCCGCCAGCCCGTTGGCATAATGTCCGTTGTAACCAATGGCATTTGCCTGCAGGTGACCCAGAACGGTGTGGTGCCACAGGTCGAACAGTTGCGCGGGTGTCGTGTGCAAATAAGATTTCACTATTTCCGCCGGCAGCAGCGCACCCGCTGTAACCTTCTTGCCTTTACCGCCGGACAGCAGTGAGCCGCTCGCGCGCTTTTCCGAACTGAATCCGCTAAGAACGAAAAAGCGTCGCGCGACGCTGTGTTCCATAATCCACTTGCACGCTTGCTCCGTGGCTTTAACAATCATATTCATGCCCTGTGCATCGGCTGTGTTGTATGAGAAGTTAACAATCACTTCTCGTCCAACGGGGTAGCATTCGAGGCGCAGCAGTTTTCCGTGACGGGTGGTCGATTCAGCCGCTATGCGAATCGCTTCGAAGTTTTCGTCCAGGCTCCTTACGAACTCGTACGCGTCGCTTACATCCTCAAAGCAAAAAGTCGGTGCAACTTGGTTCTCATCTGTATACAGTTGCGTCGTGACTCCCCCGGCCCGTGTTAACGCGGCCATGCCTCGCTCGTAGGAACGCACAAGGGCGCCTTCAGTAGTAGCGAGCGGAACATAGAAGGTGCCAAACGCGCGCATCCCATTGACTCTTAGGGGGCCGGCAACTCCGAGCGGGATTTGGGCGGCGCCTATCGGGCTCTCGATATTGCCGCGCATCTCCTCTGTCGGTATTGAATGCAAGCCGACATGCTTTAATTGACACTCGGTTTTCTGCTCGACCCACTCCCGCCGCCGGCCGACGGATTCGCGCGAGTAACCCTGGTCTTTCATCCGCGGAACTAGTTCCAACGCTCTCGGGCTGGCGACTTCTTGAGCTAACGTTAGGCTAATCACGAATCAATACTCCTCATCTGACGAACCTCTCTTGACCCTCGCAACAATTTCAGTTGTCGCAACCAGTTATGATCAAAGAGCAACAATGCCCGTCCAAACCGATTGAATTGATCAGACCATGGGTCACATCTGTTTCCCGGCTTTCTGACCGTGCCATCTCGAGCGGAAAACCATGTTCGATTTCTTTCAATTGCGGGATTCCCGGCAGTACCCGGTCGCGCATCGTTTCCAACAAAGCGACGGCCTGCATCGGCCCGGAGGCGCCGAGTGTTTCTCCCAGCATGGACTTAATGGCGGTCACAGGAAGTCTGTGGGTTTGACCACTGAGACCAGTAAAGACGCCTTCAGCCTCGCGTCGGTCTCCAACCTGGCTTCCATTGGCCGAAGCGCTCAGGCAATCGATTTCGTGAGGTAACAAGAAGGCATCACTTAACGCTTGTCTGATTGCCGAAGCGATAGCCTCGACGGCATCGCTGCCGTTGCGCCCGCGCGAGCAGTCATAACTACTGCCGCGCCCCTTAATCTCTCCGAATATCCTGGCACCGCGCTCTCGGGCCAGTTCCGCATCTTCCAGCACCAACAACGCCGCCCCCTCACCCAGTGCTAAACCATTCCGTCGCGTATCGAACGGAATCGGAAAATCGCCCGCTGAGTCATTCGATCGACACAAAAAACCGGCGCGGTCGAATCCGTAGAAGGACTCGAAACACAATTCGTCCGCGCCGCCGGACAACAGGGCCCGAGCACGACCAGTGCGAATGAGGTCTGTCGCGTAGGAGATGGCCTCCAGACCGGAGGTGACGCCTGTCGAAATGGTCGTGTTTACTCCACGCAGGTTATGCACAATCGCGGTCTGACCTGCAGCGGCATTGATTACCGTGTTGGAAAAATCCATGGGGCTGGCATAGGCTGGACCAGCCTCGAGAGCCCGCCGATCGAATTCAGAGATCGTGTGCAAACTACAAAACATCGTCCCGAGCACCAGTCCTACTTCTTGAGCGGCTCTCATCTCCGCTGACCAACCGCTATGCTCCAATGCCAGTTGGGCGGCTGAGCCTACCAGTCGCGAGGTCCGATCAAGCGGACGCAGGTTTCTCTGGCCCAAATATTTCGCGGCGTCGAAATCAATAATCTCGCCGCCGAGCGGGCAGCCAAGTCCGACCGTACTGAAAAGCTGTATTGGCTTAATTGCACTGAGCCCTTGGCACAATGAGTCGTGCAGTCGGGCGGGCGAATCACCTAATGGTGAAACTACACCCATGCCAGTGATGACGACCCGTTTTCCTATCAATTTAGTAACTCCCGCTTTTTGAGGATCAGTGACGCATTGTTGCCACCGAACGCGTAGGCATTATTCATTGCGACATTAACTCGCATCTCGCGCGCAAAGTTCGGAACGTAGTCGAGATCACAATCGGGGTCGGGATCATTCAGGTTGATGGTCGGCGGAACACGATCATTGAAGACGGCAAGCGCGCATACCGCCGCTTCAATTGCTGAGGCCGCTCCCATAGTGTGGCCGAGCATCGATTTGATTGAGCTGATTGGAATACGATAAGCCGCGTCTTTGAATAGTCGTTTGACTGCTATGGTCTCAAGGCGGTCGTTCGTCAAGGTTCCCGTGCCGTGAGCACTGATGTAGCTCACGTCTTCCGGCTTGGTCTTGCTGTCAGTAAGCGCCTGCTGCATTGCGCGTTTGGCGCCGTCGCCTTGCGGATGGGCAGCTGTCATGTGGTGCGCGTCGCAGGAAAGGCCGTATCCGCCAACTTCGGCGTAGATGCGGGCGCCCCGGCGACGCGCACGGTCGAACGGTTCAAGTACCAACACCCCTGCGCCTTCACCAGGGATCATACCTTTGCGGAAACGATTGAAGGGTTGGCATGTTTCCGGCGCGACCGCACCGAGCCTGGCGAATCCGGTAAAGGTGATGCGTGAAAAGGCGTCTGAGCCACCGGCCAACATCAGGTCGGCACGTTCCGCGCGCATCACGTCCAATGCATGGGCGATCGCATAGTTGCCGGCAGCGCACGCAGTTGGAATCATGATGTTGACGCCCGCGAAATTCAGCTCGCTCGCTACATGCGCGGCGATCACATGGCAGGGGTACAGCGCGAGAAACTCTGGTCCAATTCGGTCCAGCTTTTTGCTGACGTAGGCATCGTCGAAGCGCTCGACCTCGCGGGGCTCACCGGAGGTGGTTCCCATTGACACTCCTGCCCGCTTCCGGTCAAGGGAACCAATTTCCACTCCGGCATCCGCGAGCGCCAGCCTTGCGGCCGCGATCGCGAACTGAGAAGCGCGCCCCAGGTGAGCTGCGTCGAGATTCAAGATGTATTCCTCTGCATTGAACTCTTTTACCTCAGCGCCCCGATGAACGTCGTAGTTGGAAGTATCAAATGATTGCACCGGAGCGATTCCAGAACGACCCTCGATCAAGTTCGTCCAGAACTCCTCACAGCCAGTGCCGATCGGAGTCACCACGCCGATTCCGGTAATGACAATTCGCCGTTCCATAGTTAGACCATCGCGGGGCTCAAATACTGCTGAACCATCATGACCGTATCGTCCACGGTTCGAATTTCTCCCAAATCGTCGTCTGAAAGTTTGACCTGGAACTGGTACTCCGCATCGACCGCTATCTCGAGGATCGTGAGCGAGTCCAGTTGCAGGTCATCCTTGTAGGACGCGTTGTCAGAAATCTCGTCAAAGCTGATATTGGTTATCTTGGCAACGGACTTCTTGACTCTGGTCCTGATCTCATCAGTACTCATTTCCGGAATCTCCTCAATTCGCACTCCTTAAAGAAGGCTGGAAATTTTGCTCGAATTTGCGACCCCAATTAACGACTTCCTGAGGATCGCGACCAAGACTAGCGTCTATCGAAGGTATGCCGGAGCGAGGCCACTTGGAAATTTTGCTTTTGGCGTCCCTCGAAACGACGCAGTATTAAGATCAGTATCTGTGTCTCATTTCTGAGAGGGGGGTGTCCATCAGGGCAATGAGCAATGATTCTCAGGGAACACTCTGAGTGATCGGGGAGTTCCCTGAGCGCAGGATCAGACAGTCCGGGTTGATCATTGTCTGTCTGGGGATGCGTCGTGGAGCCGGGTTTTTTGTCTTACTTGGATTGGGCGCAGAAACGGACTGCCACTGAGATCACGACCGTTTGCCAATCAGGTAAAATGGCCCAGCCTCACTAATGCTGGCGACGCCGGCGACGGGAAATTGAGCGCCAAAGGCCGGATACGAAGAGATACGCATGCTGACCTCTCCTCCATCCAATACATAGTTTTCTTGAGAGCCGTCAGACCCAGGATTCTTAGTCCCGGTAAGCTCCGTGGTGGTCCCTAGGTAAATAAAGATGCCGCTAACACCGTTGTCTGCGGCAACCGATAGGGATAGTGTGGCCCAATGACTGAACGTCAGGGTTGCATCGTAGACTAAGATATCAAGCGCAGATACCGAGTTACTCATAGCTGCTATTCTCCTCTTCCTGTAATTTGCCAAAGCTCACGAGAATAATGCATGGAAAGCTGATTACAGATGGGCCTTACTGGTTCTTGCCCGGGCGTGAAGGCAAAGATCACCATAGCGTGAAAAGATCGTGGTACTGCTTCCCGACATGGGCAACATAGAGATCTCATCTAGTGGACCGAAAAGATGGCGACATCATGGTGGACCGGATCAAATTGATAGAACCTCAGCCTCCGAGAGGGCTCATAGTTATAGGTAATTTCCACCTTGTGCATCCCGGGATTGTTGTATGGTGTCGCGGGTGGAATCACCACCATTTCCGGCACCACCGTCCACCCAGGTGGCATTGCGGCCATGTTCGGTATGTTCATCCACCAGTGCGCCCTGCCGAAAGTAAACAAACAACCAGACCCGAGGAGAGGCTCCCCGGACGATGATTTGAATTGGTTTTCCCAACCACGGGCGCCTCCGAAGTCCACATTTTGATAACCATGCTCGAAATAGTCGCCGTTCTTAATCGTTATCTTCAAGGTGGTGCCACGCAGACTCCATTTAGGGAAATCGACAAAGCCACCGCCGATGATCTCCGCATAGATGGTGTTGTTCACGTACAGCAGGGTCATATCAGCGTTGGGATCCACTGACACTCCGCTTGGCAGTTGGTTCCGATTTCTCCAATCACCGTAGGCCTTGCGCGCCTCGACGAATTTGCCCTTCACCGTCTCATAATCTCTCACTTGGGAAGCGTCACGAGCGACACGCAATGCGCGCCACATTATTTTTTCCGGGGCCAGGTCGCCAATTTTTGCAATGGCTTTTAGTTTATCTGCTTCGCTTGCCGACGGGTTCTCGCCAAACACATCAGCTTCCCATTCAACCAGGGTCCTACTGACGCCCTTTGCGTTCTTCATTCGTTTACAGGAATTTTCCGTGACCTGGACGCGCGGCGGATGATTTCTCCAGCCCCAGGTATAGGTCAGATTGTAGTATTTGCCCGGTGCCATCTTGATCTTAAAAACGGTTCGCGTGCCATCTTCCATATTAAAAAAGCTCTGGTCCATTCCCACGTGAGGCATGGGAGGCTTTCCCGGCGGACTGGCCGCAGGATTGTCAAAGTACATGACGAATGGAGAGAAATCGTCATGGGCGCGATTCAAGACATCCACGGTATAGGTTATAGTCCAGGGCACATCCCGAACCTCGGTTGTATCGAGGAATGCGGTATCCGATTCGATGTGGATGTCGTACCAGACCTGATGGATATTCACGTTGCCGCCGATCACTTTGCCGGTAGCATCGCGAATCGCAATCACTTTCTTGCATTTCTCTACTGCCTTGTAATGCAACAGCGGAAGTCCGCTGTAGACGCGATCAGGCAGAGGGTTGCCCTCCAAAATATCCAGGCCCCGTTGAATCGTCCGCCTAATCTGTTCATCGCCGGCAGCGGTGTTTCGGATTGGTGGAAGACTCTTGCCAAACTCCAACACGTCGAGCATGTCATCTGTAGGAGACCTGGGATCGATGTTGGTAACCACGGGATCGCCGTCATGTAGGTTATACGGAACGGTCGGTGTTGAGGGCAGAGTATTCGGCATCTCATTGCCGAGACTATCAAACATATTGCTATATACCGTGGGCAGGAAATTCGTTCCGGGAGGATGCTTAAAAGGATCGCTCGCGGCGAAAAGACCCTTGCCTGTACTGACATAAGTTGTGTCGCCCACCGTGGTCACGGTGGACATCTCGGGCCGTATTTGGGGGTGCGGATGGCCATAGGGGCCCATCGGCGGCGGGTTCGGATTTGGGGCGGTATCACCGGAGGGTGAAGGGCAGGCACACTTCTCTGTTAAGGGTGGCTGCTGCTGCGCAACAGTGAATACAGTTGCAAGCAAAATGAGCGAGAGTGATTTCGCGAAACGGCGTACGTTCATTGTATGACCTCCTAAAGATGCGGATGTACACCCAAACCTTAACTCCGATAAGAGACGGCGCCACGAAGGATTACTATCGACCAGGGAGCGGTCGGAACTCGGCTGCCAAAGGCATGGGCCCCTTTCGCTTTGGTGTTCCGGTCGCTGGCTGTGCCTGCGGTTGGATCCAGGATAATCGCGTAGCTATTATCTGTGGATCTGACTTCGCGGGAACTGATCCCCAAAAACCATCTGCCTCGTTGCCGTACCGTATTAGACCTAGGGAACAGTCCTGGGCGGGACCATCTCCGTGGTCATGGCTGTCCCCGCTCATGAACAGTCTCGTACGAAGTGACTCTATGACAGCAGGCTCTGCGGTCAGGAAGATCCAACCACGCCTAGCTTCATACTTCTCAGCAAACGCTCGCAACACTTGGGGCGTGTCATGTTCGGGATCGACAGTGATTGAGTACATGAAGAGATCGCGACCGAGCCTGTCCCCAAGCAATCGCTGAACCTTCGAGAGATTCCGGGTGACTGGGAAAAGGGCTTCGTTCTTGACCGACATGAAGTTGATCAAAACCATCTTGTCCCGCAGCAAGTCGTCGTAAAACAGAGCCCTTTGGCCCTCGTGCGTGTACACCATGACGTTTTGAAAGTACTGAGCGTGCGGCCCGCTGTGAGTCCGGGAACAGTTGCCCGAAGCTGTGTTCTGAGGGAAGTCAAGCCATGCCTGGTTCGGATTCGAATCGACTCCGGGAATTATCGCGGCCGCCGCGCTTGCCATTAATTTCGAGACCAAGTTTCTTCTGCTCTGCATGACAGCTTTCTCCTTTAATTCAAGATGTTCCAGATAGCTCTATGCTGTCGAAAATAGCGCCAATAGACACACCCTAAGGATTCCTGATCTTTCCTTTAGGGGAAGCAGTAGGCAAACTTCGCTGAGGCGCCCCGCCAACCGGTTTTTTCGGCACGATGTCCCATCGGATCATCATGTCGTGGTCTTCGTGGACCACGTTGTGGCAGTGCATAACGTATTTCCCTAGAAAGTCGTTCCAGCGCATAAACACCTTGAGCTCATCGTTCGGAAGCAGAGTGGCGATGTCGCGCCGTTGTCCACCCATGAAGACCTTGATTGGCGCGTCGGAACTTTCAAATTCGTAATGGCGCCGGAACTCGGTGGATTGAATCGTGTTAGGTTGGATCAATCTTCCGTTTACTTCACGGAGCAGGAACTCGGTGAAATGGGAATGGATGGGGTGGGACCAGTTCTTACCCTGGTTCCGAAGTATCCAAACCTCTCCGGATCCCTGCTCGATTTCGGCGTCAATCCTGTGTCCATGTCCAAAGATCTTTCCGTTGACGGTCCATGTACCTCCCATATAATCGAACACCCACACCCTGTGTTTGAATTTGCTCAGGTCCTCGGGGATCTTCGGAAGGTCACGGAAGTGATCTGGAATACGGCTGTTGTCGGGATTGGGCGACGCGACTATATCAAAGCGCATTATCCCGTCGCCCGGGGTGAGCGTTCGTCCGGAAGGACCTTTTCCGTTTACTTGTTCCAGTCGGTTCTGAAGGATGACCTGATCGCCTGGCTGGTAGCGCGCAAAGTCGATAATCACATCGGCGCGTTGCGCAACACTCAGGTATACGCTTTCCGCCTTGACCGGTTTCGGAAGGAAGTTCCCGTCGCCCGTGACTACTACGAATGGCTGTCCGCTACTCAGAAACAACTGATAAAATCTTGAAGGCCCGCCGTTCAGGATGCGGAATCGGTACTTTCGCGCCTCGACCTGAAGATATGGTTGAATGATCCGATTGACGGTGAATTTATCCCCGAGAATGCCATCGGTGTTAAAGGGATTGAAGAAAGCCTGACCATTACTGTCGAATAGGACGTCGTGCAGGACCAAAGGGATGTCGTACTTGCCGCTCGGTAGTCTCCAGGCCTCCGGGTTAGGATCGTTTTCGTTTCCCGAGTCCTTGTCGTCAAACAGCAGGAAGAAACCGCTTAGTCCTGCGTATACGTTGGCGGCTGTTGCTCCCATCATATGGTCGTGATACCAGAGGGTGGTTAGCTTTTCATGCTCATCCATACTCGCCGGAAAGCAAGCATAGTGATGATCCCAAAACTCTCCTGATTTGACCTGGTCCATCGGATAGCCATCGCTCTCTGATGCTGTGTGGGCGTTGTGAAGGTGAGTCGTAGTTATTGGGGTTCCGAAGGTGACATTCTTCTCATTGAGCGGCGGCAGCATGTTGAACATGCGTACAAGGATCGGCTCGCCGTAACGCGCATGATAGGTTGGCCCCGGGGTAATCCCATCGAAGCCCCAGGACCAGCTTCCCCCTCCTGTGCTGTAGGGTGCGTCCGGGTGATAAACCCACTGGAACTCTGTCTCCCTAATCTCATAGAATTTCTTTGGTAGGAACTCCTCATATCGCTGGTGGGCGTTTGGATCGGGCGGTGGATCCAGCTTGGGTACGGGCTGTTTGACCGGCATGATGTTGAGGGGAGCCACGAATGGCCGCGAAGGGGGACTGCTGATGGGCACAATGGGCTGGCTATCCTCAGGGTAACAGAGATTCTTCAACACTTCTTTGCTCTGAGCCATCGCGCGGTCGACACCGATTAGCCCGGAACCGGCTGCCGCTAAGCTGAGTTTGAGAGCGTCTCTTCTAGTGATCATGGTTTGTCCTCCAGGATTCTCTACTCGCTCAAGAATGCTTTTGCGTTTGTTAGCGCACCTGGCTCCAATCCAAAGAAAATACTTAAAGACGAATGTTTGCTTGACACTGATATTTGGGTGCGCGATTTCCGGGCATCAGGCTGCGACGATTCGTGATTTCTCAACTACTGCTCGATGCTCCTCGATTGTTAAGAGACGGCCGCGGACGCCGACAGCAACACGCCCAGAGCGACGGTCAATACTGCGATCATCAGCGCAACAACGAGCAGATTTCGTTTCAATATTCAGTGCTCCTTTAAGTTTCATTTCAAGAAAGCATGCCGGCCTCGATTGCCGTGGCTCAGGTCTCGCGCAGCCAGCCCTGACGTAACGCGTAACGCACTATCTCGACCCGGCTCTTAAGCTCGAGCTTCTGCATCAAATTCGCTTTGTGAGTTTCCACGGTCTTGACACTGATTCTGAGGTATCCAGCTACCTCTTTGTTGGTGTATCCCCAGGCAACCAGACGGAGGACTTCGGCTTCGCGCTCGCTTATGTCATT
>DATHHW010000089.1:0-96513 GCA_035317005.1 Pyrinomonadaceae bacterium
ATGACGCGTCGATCTTCTTCGGCGACATGACCCGCCAGATTGCTGATTCGATGAATGCAGCTGCCAACGGCACGGTCAGTCCGCGCTTTCAGGCTGACTGTCTGACTCCCAACGGACTGGCGCTGCGGCTTGGTTTCAGCATCGCGCCGCTGTCAGGCGAGTCCGGCGAGACCAGCGGCATGGTGATCACGTTCCAGGATCTGACCGACATTCGAGCTTTGGAAGAAACTTCGCGCCGTCAGGATCGGATGGCTGCTGTCGGCCGTTTGGCGGCGTCGATTGCTCATGAAATCAGAAATCCGCTGGCGGCAATGCGCGGCTCGATTCAGATGCTGCGCTCAGAGATGGATGGCGATACGGAACAGGCGCAGTTGATGGAGATCATCCTGCGCGAGTCTGATCGACTGAATAAGATTGTCGCCGACTATCTGAATTACGCACGCCCGCGACCCGCGGAATTCAAAAATGTCGACATTAGCGCGCTGGTCGCCGACACTTTTAAGTTGCTGAGGAACAGCCCCGAGTTAAGCGAAGCTCACACGCTAAACGAAGATCTGCCCAACCGGCCTGCGATCGTTTCGGGCGATCCCGAGCAATTGAAGCAGGTCTGCTGGAACATCGCCCGTAACGCGCTGAAGTCAATGCCGGACGGTGGCACGTTCAGTGTTTCGCTGAGTGAGGTCGACGGCAACCGGCTGCGCCTGTCGTTCAGCGATACCGGGTGCGGCATGTCGCCTGAACAAGTAGAACGCTTGTTCGAGCCGTTCACCTCAACCACCGGCGGCACCGGCCTGGGGCTTTCAATTGTCTATCAAATTATTCGCGATCATAGTGGTACAATCAACGTGCGCAGCCTCCAGGGAGAAGGAACGACGATTACGATTGAGTTGCCGGTGACGCAGTAGGAGAGATCATTTTCCATTTGTCATTTGAGATTTTTCATTTGCCATCGATACGCCAATCTTGAGGAGGATGTGAAATTTTGCAAATGGGGACAGCGACGGCGAAAGACCCGCAATCGCGCGCTGATGAATTGGAAGAGCGCCTAATCGATTTTGCGGTTCGGATTGTGAGACTTTCTGCTCGTTTGCCAAAAACGGCCGCAGGTCGCCACATCGCCGCGCAAATTCTCAGATCAGGAACCTCACCAGCTCCAAATTACGGCGAGGCCCGAGGCGGCGAGAGCGAGGCAGACTTCGTTCACAAACTTCGCATCGTTCTAAAGGAGCTAAACGAAACATCGATTTGGCTGCGCGTAATTGAACGAAGTCAGCTTCTCAAAACCGAGCTGGTCGCTGGCATAGTTAAGGAGAATTCCGAACTCTGCAAAATCTTCACGGCATCCCTTAAGACCGTGCGCAGCCGAAAATAGATGACAAATGAAAAATGTCAAATGATGAATGGAAAATGATCTTTTAACCCATGCCTAACCTTCTCATAGTCGACGACGAACTCAGCATGCGGCAATTCCTGACGCATCTGTTCCAGCGTGACGGGCATTCAATCCGTACGGCCGAGAACGGCCGTCAGGCGATGGAGTTGCTGCGGCAACAACCTGCCGACATAGTCATATCCGATGTGAAGATGCCGGATATGGGCGGCATCGAGCTTTTGCGGGCCGCGCGTGAGCTGCAACCGAATATTGAAGTCATCATCATGACCGCTTTCGCGAACGAAGGCACCGCTCACGAAGCCTTCAAACTTGGTGCCTTCGACTTTGTCAACAAACCCTTTGACAACGACGTCCTCAGAGAGAAAGTTGCTCGCGCCCTGAAGCAAATCTCGCTGAAGGATGAAAACGAAGTTCTGATTAAAGGTCAGCGCGCCCGCGGAAAATTAAGCAACATCATCGGCCAATCCGATCAGATGCAGGCCGTGTATCAAATGATCGAGACCGTGGCCCAGGTGCAATCGACCGTGCTCATCACCGGCGAATCAGGCACAGGCAAAGAACTGGTGGCGCGGGCAATTCACGATCTCAGCCCGCGGGCGCAGAAACCGTTTGTCTCAGTAAACTGCGGCGCGTTTACGGAAACACTATTGGAATCAGAGCTGTTCGGATACACCAAAGGCTCTTTCACCGGCGCCACTGCCAACCGTAAAGGACTGTTCGAAGCGGCCGAGCAAGGCACGATCTTTCTGGATGAGATCGGCGAAACGTCCCCGGCGATGCAGGTCAAGCTCTTGCGCGTTTTGCAGGAGCGCAAAGTGCGGCCAGTCGGCGCTCACGAAGAAACCGAGGTCAACACGCGAGTCATCGCGGCCACCAACCGCGACCTCTCCGCTCTGGTTAAAGATGGAACGTTTCGCGAGGATCTTTTCTACCGCGTCTCGGTGATTCCGATGGTGCTGCCACCTTTGCGCGACCGCGGCGTCGATATCGCGGAACTCGCGGAGCACTTCATCCAAAAGTTCTGCACGCAGACAGGACGCCAGGTGTCGCTCAGTTCCCAGGCGCTGAGACTGCTTGAGAATTACTATTGGCCGGGCAACGTGCGCGAGCTCGAGCATACGATTGAACGCGCCGTGGCCCTGGAAAAGACTGACACGATTCAGCCGGAACGCCTGCCTGAGCAAGTGACAAACTACAATCCTGCTCGGGTAGCTTCCGAACTGGAACTACCAACCGAAGGAATCAACCTCACGGCCCATCTGGATCAACTGGAAAAAACTTATGTGCTGGAGGCCCTGCGCCGCACTGATGGCAACCAGACGAATGCGGCGGATCTTTTGAAAATGTCCGTCCGTTCACTGCGCCATCTGCTGGACAAGCACGGCATTCGCGGATTAACGGCGCAGATGAGGGACGAGCGCCGCACGTCGGACACGATTCCGCGACGCCGCGCCAACGATCCGTATCCACGCCGCCGCGATGAAGATGTTGAGGACCGCCCCAACAGTTCCGGCCACGCCGCTCGCGCGGGCGAAGGCTGAGTTGTGTCAGAAGCCCGACTGTAAGGGAGGGCCTCCTCAACTTCCGTCGCGCAAACATTTCCCAATCTTGGATCGCTCACGATGCCCTCCCTCACGATCGGGCTTCTGATCTTCCCTTGACGAAAACCGTCACTAAGGCTCTGACATAAATTGTCAGAGATCATCCCTCGGTCACGCTCACCTGCTGGAATGCACCCGGCTCGCTCGGTGAAACCCTTAGAGTTTCCGCGCATTGCTCAACTTCTTCCTTGAATAATCGTCGTGGCACAGGCCTTGTTAAAGAGAGCCGTGACAAATCGCGCGCTGCGGTTAGTTCGACGAGACAAAGCCGGTGGCGCGAAGGCAAAAAAAACCAGCTTATCTCTTCAAGGAGCAAAAGAAACACATGATGAACAAAAACCAGAAGGGCTTCTCGCTTATCGAGCTGCTCATCGTTGTGGCGATCATCGGCATTATTGCCGCTATCGCTATCCCCAATCTTCTCGCTTCCCGGCGCGCTGCGAACGAGGGTTCGGCTCAACAGTCCATGCGTACTCTCAGCAGTGCTGAGGCCACCTATCAGGCGACCGCCGGCAACGGTTCTTATGGAACCATCGGTATGCTCGGCAGCCAGAGCTTGGTCGACAGCGTCCTGGCTGGGGCCGCCAAGAGTGGTTACAACTTCACGCTGACCAGCACCCAGGTACTCCCGGGTCCGCCGGCTCAGTTCTTCGCATACGCTCTGCCGATAACGGCGTCAGGCGTGGGCCAGACAGGCACCCGCCGCTTTGCAATCGCTGAGGACGGAGTTCTTCGAGGCGACACCAGTCTGACGACCGCGCCTACCGACAGAGGTGCTGTTGGAAGTATGGCCGCGCTCGGCAACTAACGCTCACCAACAACTGCCGTTTTATTCCTCCGGAGGGCAGGGGTTGTCTTAATCCCCTGCCCTTTTTTTTCAGAAGGTAGTGAAGCGGCGCCATGAAAGCGCCACAGCTCATATCTTTTGACGACAGTTGCCCTGGCAGTTTCTTTTAGGAAATCAACTACAGGCACAAGAGAGGGACGAAAATGAAAAAAAGCAACGACAAAGGATTTTCTCTGATTGAATTACTAATCGTAGTAGCGATCATCGGCATCATTGCCGCGATTGCTATCCCCAATCTGCTCGCCTCCAGGCGCGCTGCTAACGAGGGTTCGGCCCAACAGTCAATGCGCACGATCAGCAGTGCTGAAGCCACCTATCTGGCAACTGCCGGCGCCGGCCAGTACGGTTCGCTCGCCGACTTGATGGCTAAGAACAACGTCGATAGCGTTCTGGGACAAGCGGACACCACAGCCAAGAGTGGCTATCTTTTTACGGTGAATCCAGTGGTCGGAACACCCGCTCAGTTCTGGGGGTTCGCAATGCCGGCCACAACGTCAGGCATCGGCCAAACCGGCACTCGCAGATTTGCTATTAGCGAAGATGGGGTCCTGCGCGGCGATACCACTCTGACGGCTCCCGGTGACGAAGCAGCGGTTCAAGCGATGTCGGCATTAGGTAACTAATACCGTCCGCTTCTATTCGGAGATGAGGTAAAAATGCGAAGTAAACATGTCCAGGGGTTTTCGCTAATCGAACTCCTCATCGTCGTAACCATCATTGGCATCATCGCCTCGATCGCTATCCCTAATCTGTTAGCCTCGAGGCGAGCAGCCAATGAAGGTTCAGCTCAACAGTCGATGCGCACAATTGCCTCGTGCGAAGCTACCTACCACTACACTTACGGTAACGGCAACTACACCGATCTCACCTCGTTAGGATCAAAGACTCTCACTGACAGTGTCCTCTCAACGGGAGAAAAGAGTGGATACACCTTCGTATTCACCGCCATTACCGGACCTCCAGCGCAATACTGGGGGTACGCCGTTCCGACCATCACGTCGGGAATCGGTCAGACAGGTACACGCCGGTTCGCAATTTCAGAGGACGGAGTCCTTCGTGGCGACACAACTTTGACGGCACCTGCGGGTGTGACAGAAGTCAGAGCCATGAGCCCTCTGGGACAGTGAGCGGCGAGCACTAAACCACGGGCCCAGAGTCTTGACCTATCCATTGGTTTTTGGAACGTCAATTCTCTGGGCTCTTTCACTTTCAAAGCGATTATCTTTCCGATTTGTTCCGACACAGTCCGCCAGCCACATGGAATCGCAATCAATCACTATTCTGTCCAACGAAGGATTCGCGCCGCATCCGGTCGCGGTTGATCACCCTGAGGTTGCAGGGCGCAAGGGCCGGCACGAGTTTCGAAACGTCTCGATCGTGGCGGTCGTGGCAATAGCCGTGCTGCTACCGATCGTAGTCTTCGGCATTCCTAACGGCGCCGATTTACCAAATCACCTACGCTTCGCCCTTCCGTTTTATGAATCGATTCAGGCTGGGCACTTGCACCCGGGTTGGCTCGCCGAATCGAACTACGGACTGGGCGATCCTCGTTTCATCTTCTATCCACCGGGTCTGTATTACCTGCTCAGCGCCTCGCGAATGCTGACGGGTGAATGGTTTTCAGCATCGATTCTGGTCTTTCTCTTTCTCTCAATAGCCGGTGGACTCGGCGCATATTTCTGGGCCCACACAATTTTCAGCCCCTCGGTTGCGATGTGGACCGGCATTCTCTATACGCTGGCGCCGTACCGGCTTAACGAACTCTATCAGGCGTCGCTTCTGTCTGAGTACGCTGCCTGTTCCGTGGTCCCGCTCGCCTTCGCGTTCGTCGAACGTGTCATTAGAAAGAAAAGCATTTACGACGTGATAGGGTTGGGAGCCGCTTACGCTTTATTGATTCTCACTCATCTTCCTATAACGGTAATCGGTTCGCTCGCGCTGACTGCCTATGCATTGATCAGGATCGAGCGGAAGTTTTTGTTGGCCACCCTCGCGCGGCTCGCATTAGGAGTCACCTTAGGCCTGGCCGCCAGTTCGTTCTTCTGGACGTCGATGCTCGCGGAGCTCTCGTGGATCAAAGGTAACAGTGCCGGGCTCAATCCGTATTACGACTATCGCCTGAATTTCCTGTTCTCACCTTCAGCGCTGACGAATCGAAACACCTGGTACGCCAACGTCCTGGCGCTCGCGATGATCGGTTTTCTCTTACCCGGTCTCGTATTCATTCTCCGTTCGTTCAAGCAGGAAAAGTCCAAACGCGCCCTGACCGCCGTTCTGGCATTGTTGTTAGTGACGTTTCTGATGGCCACCAGCCTGAGCAAACCCGTCTGGGCAATAGTTCCGAAGTTATCCGAGGTGCAGTTTCCCTGGCGTTGGCTCTCCATCACTTCACTGATGGGCGCCATCCTGTTTGCGGCCGGCATACCGAAATGGCAGGAACAGCTTCGCAAACGGATTCGTCCACGGGACCTCGCCGTCGGATTGGCGTTCGCGCTCTCGCTGGTTTTCATCGGCACCCAAATAATTCAGGAAAGTGAATACATCAGCCGGGCGAAGTTCGAACCGATGGTCCAGGAGGTTCGCGGAGCGGTAAGCTTCAAAGACTGGCTGCCGGCGTCGGCGCGAGACTTTAATAACGTCGAAAAGATGTCTGCCAAAGTCGATGCCGGCGCTCGGCCCGTGACCGTCACTTCGTGGGAACCTGAACGGAGAACGTTTCACCTCGGCGCTGGATCTGAAAACACTGTGCAAGTGCGAACCTATTTCTATCCACGTTGGACGGCCTACGCCGATGGCCGGCCTTTGCCCGTAACCGCGAACGCAGACGGTTTGCTTCTGATATCGGCCCCGCCGCAGGCGACTGATATCCAACTCATTTTTGCGCAACCGCCGAGGGTTCGCGTGTTTGAGATAGTCACAGTCATGAGTTGGATGCTGATTCTCAGCTCGCTCTTGTTGGCCGCGATCAAAATGAAGGGTAAGCGAGCAGCCGCATCCGGATCACAATGAGTCATCTCTCTCGGTTGACCCTGGCAGAGTTTCCTTTCGTGTGATTTCGTGTGATTTCGTGGATCGAGTGTCTGCCCGCTCAGGACGATCCACGAATTCACACGAAAAGTCACGAACGAGGAAATCAGCCTCTCCTGGAATACACCGGCGCCTCCCTCCGCAAGAAATCTCTTTCGTTATCAGCCCTGATTAGGTTAGAGTAATCTGCCTAACCGGCTCGCGTAATGAGCAGACAATCTGCCGACTCAATAGCCGCGCCAGATCTGGCCGATAACGTGAACCCCGTTACAACTGGAGTCAGTTGGCGACGCGTCACCGCGATCGCGCGGAACGCGTTTCGCGAAGCCGTGCGCGATCGCGTCCTCTACAATCTCGTAGTCTTTGTGCTGCTCCTGATTACCGCGGCGATCTTTCTGGGCGAGATTTCCGCGGGCCAGGAAGCGAAGATCATTGTCGATCTCGGCTTAAGCGCGATCCTGCTCTTCGGAGTTTTCATCGCCATATTCGTCGGCGTCGGTTTGGTCTATAAAGAGATCGAGCGCCGGACTCTTTACGCGATTCTCTCGAAACCGATCGGACGCGGCGAGTTTCTGTTAGGCAAGTATCTCGGCCTGTGTCTCACCCTGCTGGTCAACGTCGCCATCATGGGCGCGGGAGTGTCCCTGGCATTGGTTTACGTGAAGCGCGGGTGGGACCCGTTAGTACTGCGCATCTGGCCGGCGATTTTTTTGATCTACCTTGAGTTGGCGATCCTGACGGCCGTGGCCATGCTGTTCTCGGCTTTTTCATCACCGGCGCTGTCCGCCCTGTTAACGTTTTTCGTTTTCGTGATTGGACATTTCAGTGCCGACCTGAAGACCCTCGCGAACTCGATGGGCAGCGCGCCGACCCGTTGGGTTTTTGCCGGACTCTATTATCTGCTTCCGAATCTGACGAACTACAACGCGATTACCGCCGCCGCGCACGGCCAGGCGCCGGACGGTCGCGCCATGTTGGCGGCCGCCGGCTATGGCTTTATTTATGTTGGTGTGTTGCTGGCCGCAACCGCTCTGATTTTCAGCCGGCGAAATCTGAAATGAAACGAGATTATTTTTTGGTACTGGCGATTGTCGTGGGGCTACCGGCTGCGGCTCTGTTGACGCGCTGGAACGATCAGCACAGTGACGCTCCAAACGAGCAGTTTGCGGAAGAGCAGTTATACCTGAACGGACCGGCGATGAAGCGAATCACGCTGGCTTTCAACGGCGTGGCCGCGGATTGGTATTGGCTTAAGTCGCTCCAATACCTGGGTCGCAAGATCGTGAATTATGAGGACACACACGCCGGCAGCTTTAGCTTGAACAATCTATCTTCGCTGGATCTGCGCTTGTTGCCGTCGCTGCTGCGGATGACCACGACTCTCGATCCTCAGTTTCTCGAGCCTTACTACTACGGCGCTTTCATCCTTCCCGATCTCAATCCGGATGAGGCCATCTCGCTGCTAAATCAGGGTATCGCCGCCAACCCCGACAAGTGGCGACTTTATCAACATCTCGGTTACATCTACTGGCAGCGTGGCGACTATCACAAGGCGAGCGAGGTGTACGCCGCGGGAGCCAGGATACCGGGCGCGCCCCCATGGATGACGGCGATCAGCGCACGCATGAAGGCCGAAGGCGGCGCCGCCCAGGCGGCCCGTGAAATGTATATTCACCTTTCCGAAGCGTCCGACGATGCGAACGTGAAGGAGATGGTCAAGACGCAACTGATGCGGCTGGATTCAATCGAAGAGCGCGATAGGATTCGCCGAGTCCTGTCAGATTTTTCGAAGCGGACCGGCCATTGCGCCTCTTCATGGAAGGAAATAAGTTCGGCGTTGCCTGCCGCCGGCTTGCGAATTAGCGAGACCGGCGCGCCGCTGGATCCGGGCGGCGTGCCGTATAAGTTGACCAAAGAAGGTTGTGATGTCGATCTCGATGAAAACTCGCCGGTGCCACACCGTTGAGGGTTCGGCGACAATTCAAAAGGACCTTACTAACTAGAAACTTCACATGAAGAAGACGAAATCGAAGTCACCAACCGAGAAGCAACCCAAGCCAGTGCGCGCGGACACCGAAACGTCGCAGTTCGGCGAAATGCTGACGGACGGCCGCGCGCTCTTTCTGATCGCCGCGGCCACGATACTTGTCTATGCGAACTCGCTCAGGGGTGAGTTCGTCTTTGATGACTTGAAACAGATCGTCGGCAACCTGCAGATCCATTCATGGGGAAACATTGCTCACGCGTTTACCAGCGCGGTCTGGGATTTCCAACGCGACACCAGCACTTTAGATCTTCCGCCCCCATACTATCGGCCCTTCTTCACGATCTATCTGATTGTCGGCTATCACTGGTTCGGTCTCTGGCCTGCCGGTTGGCATCTGGTCAGCATCGCAGCGCACACCGGCGCTACCGTAATGGTTTATTACCTGGCGAAGCGGCTGCTCAAGGATCGTTTGCTCGCGGCCATCACCGCGTTGCTATTTGGGATTCACTCCGCGCATGCCGAGTCGGTTGCCTGGATTAGCGGCATACCCGATCCCATGATGGCGCTCTTCTTCATCCCATCGCTCATCTGGTATGACAGATTTCGAACCGAGGGAAAAAACAAATTCCTTTGGCTATCAGTAGCCGCATTTGCCGTCGCCGTGTTCTGCAAAGAGACTGCGCTCTGTTTGCCGGTCTTCATCGCGTTCTGGGAAGTCTGTCTCAAGGAAGGTAAGTTCGCCGAGCGGGTCAAGCGGACAGCTCTGATCCTCATGCCGTACGCCGTTGTTTCGGTCGGTTATCTGGCGGCTCGCATCGCGGTGCTGGGCCGAATCGGTTGGAAACATCCCGCCTCGGAAATGATTCCGGATTATCTGATATGGATGACGGCTCCGTTCTCGCTCGTCACTTACATTCGCCATCTGGCAGTGCCCTATAGTCTCAGCATTGTCTATGGTACTTCTTTCGTTAAGGGCTTGAGCGACCCGCGTTTTGTTTGGCCGGTAGTTTTTCTGATAGCATTGGCGATCTTGCTCTGGGTGGTGCGCCGCAAAATCTCGCGCGAGGCATGGCTGGGCATTGGCCTAATCGTGATACCGCTGCTGCCGGTCCTCAACCTCAAAGTTTTCCATGAAGAGTACGTGGTGCAGGATCGCTATCTCTATCTTCCTTCAATCGGATCGTGTCTGCTGCTGGCGCTTGGTTTTCGCTGGCTGCTTCAGCGCCGAAAGGAACTCGCAACCGCGCTTCTCGTGATCGTCGTAGTATTACTGGGTTACAGCACCATCGCCCAGAACAGAGTTTGGCAAAGTTCTGCGGCCCTCTGGCGGCAAGCAATTACTTACGCGCCGACTTTTTGGTCGACCCACTACAACCTCGGCCTGGCTCACATGAACAGCAAGCAATACCCGGCGGCGGAAGACGAATTGAACCGGGCCCTGAAAATCAAACCGTTGCCGGTCATTTACAACAACCTGGCCATGACATACCTGGCCGAAGGCCGCAACGAATTGGTCGAGGATAATCTGAAAAAAGCTTTGGCCATGGATCCAACTTTCCTGGATGCCCATAACAACCTGGGAACGTTGTTGTATGGGCGCGGAGATTATCAGGGATCGCGCAATCAGTTTATCGCGGCCCTGAGGATCGATCCCGCATCGCCGGCGGCTCGGTTTAATTTCGGTCTAAACGAAGAGGCTCTGGGTAATTACCCGTCGGCTGCGGCGCAGTATGAGTACATGCTGAAGCGGAACCCGGAGGACTCGGAAGCGCGTTTTCATCTGGCGTTGACCTACGCCCGCATGAATCGCAAAGACGAAGCGCAAGCCGCGCTGCAGACGGCAATGCAGTATGAGCCGAATCCGGATCGCCGGGCGGAAATGAAAAGCGAATTTGAAAAGTCGAACCAGCGTTAGTCTGCCGGGGCGTTGTCAGCCCGGATACAGGTGTCTAGAGTACCGACTTTAGTCGGGCTTTTTGCGACGGGAAAAGAGCCCGACTGAAGTCGGTACTCTGTACGCCTGTTTCCCAGGTTAAGAAAACTGCCCGAGTGTGAGAGTGTGAAATATGCCGACACCGATTGTCGAAATAGAAAACCTGACGAAGGACTACGAAACGGGTTTCTGGCGTAAGCGCAAGACGCGGGCGCTCGATGGCTTATCGCTTACCGTCGAGAGCGGTCAGATCTTCGGCTTCCTCGGCGCCAACGGCGCGGGCAAAACCACGACGCTGAAACTTCTGATGCGTCTGATCTTTCCTACTGCCGGCACGGCGCGCATCCTCGATCGCGACATCGGCGACGTCGCGATGCACGCGCGCATCGGTTACCTCCCTGAGAATCCCTACTTCTATGATTATTTGACCGCGCGTGAGTTCCTGAATTACTGCGGCCAGTTGTTCGGCCTGGATCGCGACACGCGCGAGCGCCGCACCCAGGAACTCCTGACCCGCGTCAATTTGGAAACCAAAGGCTGGGACCGGCAACTGCGCAAGTTTTCGAAGGGCATGCTGCAACGCGTCGGACTGGCGCAAGCGCTGGTCAACGATCCGGAAATTGTGTTCCTCGACGAGCCGATGAGCGGACTGGATCCCGTCGGCCGTCGTGAAGTACGAGATTTGATCGCTTCCCTGCGCACGCAGGGAAAGACGGTTTTCATGTGTTCGCACATTCTTTCGGACATTGAGGTGCTGTGCGACAGCGTGGCCATCCTCAAGCACGGCCGCCTGGCCCACGCGGGGTCGCTGGCAGAACTGCGAGCAAACGAAGCCAATACGGTTGAAGTCATCGCTATCGGGGCGGACGCTGAGGTTTTGAAGCGGCTGCTTGGTCAGGGGGCTACAGTCGCAACCACCGCCGGCGGCGTGCGAATTGAAGTTGCGGATGAAACCCAGGTGGACGAGGTAATTGCGGCGCTACGAAGCGTGAACGGAAAACTGGTTTCTGTTCAGCCGGTGCGGCAATCTTTGGAAGAGTTGTTTCTGGATTAGTAGCGAGCAAGAGTTAGAAGCTTTTCTATTCGGCCGCTCTTATTTCGTGCCCGTTCGTGTGATTTCGTGGATCGTTTGCTCTGCTAAGAATGAAGAACGATCCACGAAATCACACGAACGAACACTAACAATGCCAAATGAAAAATGCTAAATGAGGAATGGAAAATGATCTTTACTTCAGCGTAAATCCCGTAACTTCCATCTTAATATTCGCGCGGTCGTCGCTGTCGGTAAACCCTTCCAACATTACCGACACCTTCATGGTCTTGTTCGGATCGAGTTCGGACTGACGCGCGGGAATCACTACCACAGTTCTCTCTTTCACCGGTTTGCCATCGTGATCCACGACGACGCCTTTGATTTCCAATCCGGTGATCGTGCGTCCGGTAAGGTTGCGCACGGTCGCATGCAGGCTCATCACCGTATCGCCTAACGCCCGCTTGGCTTCATCAGCCTCTACCCCGTCCAACACGATCAGCTTGCTGTATTTTTCGAAGTCAGGCGCGCCCGCGCGAACAGCGCCCGCCAGAGTTGGGGGCGGAGTCGGCGCGGCGCTATTGCGCATCAACAAGTAGAAGAAGGCGGCAATGAACGCAGCCGCAAAAGCCGCCACAAAAATGATCAGCTTGCGCCGCGATTTCTCTTCCGGAATGCTGTGCTCTGCCGGCATGGGTTTGTTTGACGCCTATGTTACCGCAGATGTTCCGGCAGGGCGAGGATTAATGATCCTGGGGTAATCTCCTACTTTGATAAGCTGTGTTCAGAGTACCGATTTTAGTCGGGCGTTTGTTAAGCAAGCAAGAACCTAACTAAAATTGGTACTCTCAACCCGTTAGATTGGGACACCCTCCTTGGTCCTCGATTAGTTTAACTTCTGGGACTGATCCCAGAGCTACGGGGTATATACTCTGCATCGCGGACTTAGACCACGCGCTGTGAACTAATACGTAGTTCGGCGCACCCGGATGAGATAGGTTGCCGCCCCTCGAACGCAATCTGAAAAACATTCTCCGCAAAGACAAGACAACAGCGAGACAAACCACTGTTACCTTCAAAGTGGAGGAATTCAGAATAATGGACATCAAGAGAAATGGTTCGCAGCCTTCCGGCAAAGGACCCGCCGAGTATTTCACCGGCACTGTGCGCATTGACCCGCTCGCCCAGGCGCCCGCTCCGGCGCGCGTGCTCGCCGTCGGTGTCACGTTCGAGCCAGGCGCCCGGACAAACTGGCACGCGCATCCGCTCGGGCAGACCCTGATCGTCACATCCGGATGTGGGTGGGTTAAAAGCGAGGGTGGCCCGAAAGAGGAAATTCGGCCGGGCGATGTGGTCTGGTGCCCGCCGGGTGAGAAGCATTGGCATGGCGCCACTTCGACCACGGCCATGACGCACATCGCCATCCTGGAACACCTTGATGGCAAGACCGTCGACTGGATGGCAAAGGTCAGCGACGAACAATATCAGGCCGCGTGACACAATAAGATGTGACTACTACTCTGAGGAGACATAATGCAAAAGCGCAAACTGGGAAATGGCAACTTGGAAGTGTCGGCAATCGGGCTAGGCTGCATGGGAATGAGCTTTTCCTACGGTCCGCCCAGAGACAAGCAGGAGATGATCTCTCTACTTCGAGCAGCGGTGGAACGCGGCGTCACATTCTTCGACACCGCTGAAGTCTACGGCCCATTCATAAACGAAGAACTCGTGGGCGAAGCTCTGTCGCCGTTTCGTGGAGAAGTGGTGATCGCCACCAAGTTCGGGTTCAACCTCGATCCCAACTTCGATCCCAGAGGCATGGGCGGTTCGCCCGGCTTGGATAGTCGGCCAGAACACATCAAAGAAGTCGCCGAGGGCTCGCTCAAGCGGCTCAAGGTCGATGCCATTGATCTGTTCTATCAACACCGGGTTGATCCGAACGTTGCAATCGAAGACGTCGCGGCTGCGGTGAAGGACCTGATTCAGGAAGGCAAGGTGAAGCACTTCGGCCTTTCTGAAGCAGGCGTGCAAACGATCCGTCGCGCACATGCCGTTCAACCTGTTACGGCACTACAAAGTGAATATTCGCTATGGACGAGAACCCCAGAACTGGAAGTGCTGCCGACTGTCGAAGAACTTGGAATAGGCTTCGTTGCATACAGCCCTTTGGGTAAGGGCTTTCTGACGGGAAAGATCGACGAAGGCACTACGTTCGATAGTACCGACTTCCGCAACACGCTGCCTCGCTTTACTCCAGAGGCTCGGAAAGCGAATCAGACGCTTATTGATCTTCTTAGGTCGATCGGAGAACGCAAGAACGCGACACCTGCTCAGATTGCGCTCGCGTGGCTGCTTGCCCAAAAACCCTGGATAGTTCCGATTCCAGGGACCACTAAACTGAATCGGCTGGAAGAGAACATTGGAGCAGCGGCAGTAGAACTTACGCCCGAGGATCTACGCGAGATTGATAACGCGTCCTCGAAGATTACGGTACAAGGGGCTCGCTACCCCGAACAGCTGGAGCGAATGACCGGTCGCTGACCGTCGTCTCCCGTTGCATTCGGTAGCAGCCGTTCAATTCGTTGGACCGGGGAGCGTGTTTCGCAACTTGATGGTGCAGAGTATAGTGCCACTAAAAATCCAGCGAGAGAACAACTATGAAGGACGAGAATCAACAGAAAGACTTTTCGAAACCCATTCAGTTTGGATTGTTTGGCGTCGCCGGGGTCAGCGTCGTTTGCGCAGTGCTCCACGGTTTCTTTCCGGTTCAGCTCGACAAAACGACAGTGATGTTTCTCGCTGTCGCGGTCGTAGCCCTGGTGATTCATCAGATAACTGAGTTCAAGGGCTTTGGTATCGAAGTTAAGAAGGACGTCAAACAACTGAAGAAAGATCTTAGAGGCGTCGAGTCTTCGGTTGGGGACTTGGAAAAAGGTGTGGGGCCAGGTAGCAAGACTGCTATCGCGCCTACCCCTGCCGCCTTACCGGCGAACGAAGCGGCAGGTACTACGAAGACGCGGCCTATGGATGCCAATGATCCCAACAAGGGAAGGTTCGGAGGGTTGCCGGAAAGTGACGGACGCAGGCTCACCGCCACAATTGAGCCGATCGCAGGTCCAAAGAGTTCATTATGCCTGGTGAAAATCAAAGTTGTATCAACCGATCCGGCGCGGCCGCTGACCGGAAAAGTTAAGCTATACCTGCATCCGACATTCGGCCAGTGGTGGTCGAATGAGATCGAAGTAAAGGGAGGAGTGGCAGAGATGATCATTAGGTCCTATGGCGCCTTCACGATCGGTGCTGAGGCAGATGAAGGAAAAACACGACTGGAACTCGATCTGATGGATGTGCCGGGCGGCACGAAACGCTTCTACGAAGAATAAACCGGTTTCCCTCGAGGGAAATCAGCGCGACTACACCGCCGCACGTTGGACCCGGGGCGCGGATGGCGCGTTCTTCAATCGGCTTGTTGGATTCGACGTTGCTACTATTGTCGCGACCGGGGAATTCGATCATTCTCAGCATGAATTTTCATAGAGAACCTGCTCAAGAAAGTCGACTACTCGTTTGGTATATCAACGGTATTGGCTTCACGTCATTGCCATAGGTTTGCTTGGGTCATTAGCCCTATACCTGTATGGCGTTCCTTATGGCGTAGATTTGCCTCACCACTTTCGTCTGGCCCAGGGTTTCTTTGAATCAATTAAGGGCGGCGATTTCTACCCGTCATGGCTGGCCTCAACTAACGGCGGTTACGGCGATCCGAGTGTGAGATTTTACCCGCCGGCGCTCTATTCCATATTAGCTTTCTTTCGCCTGCTCACCGGGGATTGGTACGTTGCCACCCTGGCGACGCTCTCGCTGCTGACAGTGTCCGGGTGCGCCGGAATGTATCTATGGGCCAGCGCGCTGACCCGACGGTCTTATGCAGTCCTGGCAGCATTGGTCTATATGTTGTCGCCTTTCCATGCCAATGAAATGTACGAGGCAGGCATGTACGCTCAATATGCCGCCGCCAGTGTCCTGCCATTCGCTTTTGCTTTTACTGAACGAATTATTGCCAACGGCCGTTGGCGCGATGCCGGAGGACTTGGCATCAGTTGGGGGATGCTGATCCTGTTTCATCCTCCATTAGCGTTGCTCGGTTCGGTTGCGCTCGGGATCTATGCCTGCATCAGGCTCGCTCAATCCTTTAAATGGCGCTCGCTTTATCAACTCATTGCGGGCAGTGTGACCGGCCTGGCTTTAAGTTGTGGCTACTGGCTCCCGATGTTACTCGAATTGAAATGGAAGAGTCCGAGCGGCAGCGGCCAGGATACGTGGTTTGCTTACCAGAACAACTTCATCTTTCATCCTTCCCCTAACTCAATGGGAAATTATTGGATACCAATAATTACAACTGCGACCTTCCTGATGGCCATGCCGGCAGTTGTTCTCTTTGTCAGGCGTAAACGACAAGCTCTGGCTCCGGCGCTGGTCGCCTTACTGACGTTCTTTATGGCTACCCCTATGAGTAAACCAATCTGGGATGCGCTCCCGGCCTTACAAGAGACTCAGTTCCCCTGGCGTTGGCTGACTATCACCTCGGCATGTCTCTCGATACTTGTGGCTATCAGTTTGCCCGAGCTAGTTCAAATGTGGGGGACGCGAATGCGCCCGGTCTCTATAGCGTTGTTCGGAATCACAGTAATCGCGCTCAGTTTTACGGTCCTACAAGTAATCAGAGGAGCAACTTTCCGGAACCAGTCCGCTTTCGATCAGATGGTCGCTTCGCTGCCAGGGTCAGAGACCAATAAAGATTTTCTTCCGGTATGGGTTTCCGACAAGCCCGTGCCGATGAATCAACCAGTGGAGACGCCGGGCCGTGAGGTCCATGTGACTGAATGGTCTATGAAGCAGAAAGAATTCCAGATAGCAGCAGGAGCTTCAACCGAAGCACGCATTAGACTACTCTACTATCCATACTGGAAAGCGACATCCGAGGGGAAACAGTTAACAACAAGGCCGGCGAGTGATGGCGCTCTACTTATCAGCATTCCCGAAACAGCAACCTCGGTTATAGTCAACTTTGTCGAGCCTGGAAGTAGTTATGTTGCTGGAGCGGTTAGTATCCTCGGTCTATTGGCAATTGCGATCTTGTTCGCTATTGGCGGTGAACGGCTTTGCACAAAAGGAGCGTAGCTGAGTCCGCGTTAGCGGACGATTGAAAATAGCCCAGCGATGAAGAGGCTGTGTCAAAACTTAGTCTTACAGCGCCAACGGCGCGACATGTAATAGCCTGGGCCATCGGCCCAGGTGCAAGCCGACCAGCGTTCCGAGCGCTGAAGGCGCGGAATGATGAACATTTCGGATACCGAGTCGCCATTTCGCGCTTTGAGCGCTTGAACACCTTTACGCACTCTCACCCAGGGCGTTGCCCTGGGCTTTTACATTTCGCGCCTTTGGCGCTGGGAGCTCGAGTTTTGACACAGACTCTGAACTGCTGGGAAAAGGAGCCGGCGGATTTGTAGTCCGTGAAGCGGACGGCTGAGTGATAGCCAGCCGATCCTTTAATCTTTTCAGCCGTCCGCTTCACGGACTTCGTATCAGAGGCCGGCAGATCCCAGCGATGAATCGCTGGGCTACATTCAATCGTCCGCTAAACGCGGACTCAGAGGCACCGACTTTTTGGGCAAACCTAACACACTCTACCTAACGAACTGGCTTTGCCTAAAAATTGGATTGGGTGCGCAAAGATGAGTGTGTGGCAGGAGGCCCGAAGGGCCGTCAGGAAATAGCCACGCCCGTAAGGGCGTGGTCGGGACGATACAAAAAAGTTTCGGAGGCCCGAAGGGCCGGCATATCCCATTGCGGTGTCAACGTTTCGTGCCGCACCTTCGGCGCTCACTTGTCTTGATTGGCTCTCTATCCACAACCTGACGGTCGTGGCTATTTCCTCCCGGCCCTTCGGGCCTTAGGTCATAGGGCGCCTGAAGGAAGAGTTTCTGGGCAAAGCCTAACGAACAAAATAATAAGATGATTGGTTAATCGACCATGTACGTCTAATGGTTTAAGGAGCCAATCAAATGACCAAAGCATTCAAAGGCGGCATGGTAACGTTATTCACTGGTCTCTTCCTGGCAGCAGTGGTTCTCTTCCCGGCCTCGATCATGGCCCATCCCGGATCGGGCATCGTGGTTGACAGGCACGGTGAAGTCTATTTCATCGACACGGGAGCAGGCGTGTGGAAGATCGACTTACATGGCAAGCTGACGCGCCTGCCGGGGCCGAGGTTCCACTGGATGGCTATCGACGCCGACGACTGCTTCCGCAGTGTAACGCTGCCGGCGGGCGCACGCGGAGATATCGAGCGGGTTGGCGCGACGCCGACGCTTCTCGTCGCCAGCGACTATCCGATCGCGATCGGTTCAAATGGCAGCTTGTTCTACCCTTCCTACGCTTCGGGTCCGGGTTTGCAGATGATGGAACTGACGCCCTCGGGCCGGACAACTGTCCTGACGAATCTGGCTGGGGCGGGAGGTGGAGATCTCAGGCACGTGAACGGGCTCGCGGCCGGCCCTGACGGTTCGCTCTACTACAGCGAAGACAACGCGATCCGACTGGTCAATGCTCGGGGGCAGGTTTCAACCGTCGTCGCGAATCTCACACTTCCCACTTGCGTGTCGATTCCCGGCACCACGCGTCCGATGCTGCGCGGACTCGCAGCAGATAGTCACGGCACGATCTACGCGGCTGCGAGTGGTTGCGGCAGCGTGCTCAAGGTTACTTCGCGAGGACAGGTTACAACTCTGCTGCAGCTTCAGAGCCCGTGGACGCCCACGGCGGTTGCCTTATTCGGCAGCGACGTCTATGTGCTCGAGTACTTGCAAACGGCTGCCTCGATGGAACCAGAGGATCGAAGCGCATGGCTGCCGCGTGTCCGCAGGATCACAGCCGATGGGCGCAACAGTATTATTGCCAGCGTTGACCGGCGCTAGGGCTGGTTGGTGGCGTTGTGATATGAGGTGTTTAGAGTGTCAACTTTTAGTTGGGTCCTTTCTCGCACTGAATAAAAGCCCGACTGAAGTCGGTACTCTGAACACCTGTAAGCCAGCGACTGCTTGTCGCTAATCTTCTAAGTCATCAAATCAACTGCGAGTGCTACAATCCAGAAAGCTCGACCGCTGCGCAAAAGTTAGTAGCCTACTGTGAGGAAATACAGATGAAAATCGCCATCGGCTCTGATCATGCCGGATTCAACTACAAAGAGAAGATCCAGCAATTCCTCAGTGCTCTGGGGCATGAGGTTGTGGACTTCGGCACCGACTCGGAGGAACCGGTCGATTACCCTCTCTTCATCCGTCCGGTCGCCGAAGCAGTGGCGCGTGGCGACGCTGAGCGCGGCGTAGTCCTCGGCGGCTCGGGTAATGGCGAAGCGATGGCTGCCAACCGCGTCAAAAAAGTCCGTTGCGCCCTCTGCTGGAATGTAGCATCAGCACGGCTGGCACGACAGCACAATGACGCCAATATGATCTCACTCGGCCAGCGGATGATCTCTGAGGAGGAGGCGCTGAAGATTGTGCGCGTATGGCTCGAGACTGATTTTGAGGGCGGACGGCACTTGCGCAGGATTCAACTGCTTGATCAGGAGTGAACAACGAAAGATAGATTTACCAGATGCCGTAACGCCCCCAAGTCTAGTAAAGCGAATGGGCGGGCTCATAAGTCATTCAACCGCAGCGCGGGTCGCATGTTGCTTAAGAATATCTGAACAAGTGTCTTCGACGCGTAGGGTCGGCATGACTTTAGCCCGGCGTTTCAACGCCGGGATCAGGCTATTAGACGGCCTTGTCGCGTAGCGACAATTGAATTCGCATTTGTTTCAGCCGTCGCTACGCGACGTGCATGCTTCGTTCGCCTTTCCCCGGCCTTGAAAGGCCGGGCTAAATTCACATCGACGCTCCGCGTCGAACACACTTGATCAGAGCTTCCCTTAGTTTCTCTCATGACCTCAAGGTTTTCCACAAACGCTGCGGCCGGTGGACCCGCCGTTGCGCAGAAACTCGTAAGGGCCGGAAAAGCGTCGGGCGGAGAAATGGGCTGTGCCGCCATACATATCGAGACCGGTCGTTGCATCACTCTGAAAAGCTCAGAGCGTTTCCCGATGGCCAGCACGTACAAACTTCCCATCGCGATCCAATTGTTGACGCTCGTAGACGAGGGGACAGAACAGCTCGATCACATAATCAAGCTCGAACCGAAAAATATTCGTCCGGGCGGTGAACCCTTAACTGACGAGTTCAAGTTCGGTAAGTCACCTGTATCCGTACGTGATCTTCTCGAAATCATGCTGACAGTCAGTGACAATACCGCTTCCGATCTGATCTTGCGTTTGGCAGGCGGCCCTCAAGCCGTGACTGCGCGCATGCGATCGCTTGGCATCGGGGACATGTCGATTGATCGCTCGACTATTGAACACGTCTTCGACATGTTCGGCTTGCCGCTTGCCGCCGCAGAGTGAGTGGGGACCGGGCAGGTATGTAAACGTCCTGACTGCTGTCCCAGCCGATAAGCAGCACGCTGCCGCAGAGCAGTACGCGCGCGATCCGCGCGACACATCAACGCCCGAAGCAATGGCATCCCTGCTGGTTCACGTCTATCGGAAAAATCTGTTCAAGCCGGAAACGGCCAAATTGCTGCTCGGCATCATGCGTCGCTGCGCAACAGGTGGTGCGCGACTGAGAGGCCTTCTTCCAGCCGGAACTGAGGTGGCGCATAAGACCGGAACCGCTATGGGAATCATCAACGATGTTGGGGTCATAACACTGCCGAATGGCGCCGGACATATCGCGATAGTTGTATTCATCAAAGGCTCGAAATCACCCATGGCGGAGTGTGAGCATTCAATCGCGGAAGTCGCGCGCGCCGCCTACGACTATTTCTTATCCAGGCCCTCGGGCTTTGCCCAAAAAGTAGATTTCTCAGTCCGCAAAGCGGACGAATGATAGTAGCCCAGCAGTTCACTGCTGGGAAAAGGAGCTGGAGGATTTGTAGTCCGTGAAGCGGACGTCTGAATGATAGCCATCCGATCCTTAATCTTTTCAGCCGTCCGCTTCACGGACTTCGTGTCAAAGGCCGGCCGATCCCAGCGATGAATCGCTGGGCTATTTTCAATCGTCCGCTAAACGCGGACTCAGAGGCACCGACTTTTTGGGCAAAGCCAGGCCCTCGGATAATTAGCAACGCTATCGCCACGTCCGGTTAACTCTGACTTTAGACAGCTTCGCCTCTCGATGTGAATTCCATGCCAACAATTGCCTTTGGAGGAAACGTATTAGCGATACTGACCGGCTTTGTTTGGCTGATTGTCTTTGCCTGGCTCATCAGTATGATTCTCACGGTGTATGGTCTGGCTCGCCAAAAGCGCTTGTCGCCAGCCAATCATTTGCGTATTACGGCGAGCGATGCGCCGCTGGTATCGGTGCTTGTGCCTGCTCGCAACGAACAGAATCGTGTCCTGGCAGACTGTATTCGCTCCATTCTGGCCCAGGATTATGGACGGTTTGAGGTGATTGCCGTCAATGACCGCTCGACGGACGGAACGGGAGCGATCTTGAAAGCACTCGCGGAAAGCGATGAACGCTTGCGTGTCATTGAAGGCGAAGAACCGCCGGCCGGATGGCTTGGCAAACCCTACGCCATGCAGCAAGCGCTCAATCACGCACGCGGCGATTGGATACTGGCGACGGATGCAGACATGATCTTTGACAAGGCAGCCTTGCGCACCGCAGTGGATAGAACCTTTGAACGGAAAGGTGATGCCATGACGCTAATCCCGCACTTTGAAGCCAGTTCATTTTGGGAGCGCATCATGATACCGACCTGGGCGTGGGTACTGCTGATGTTCGCTTTGCTTGGGCGCATCAGTAACCCAAAGACGCAGGGAGCTGTGGGCATCGGCGGTTTCTTTCTTATGCGCCGCGCTGTGCTCGAGCGCGTCGGCGGTTACGAAGCGTTGAAGGATGAAGTGCTGGAAGACGTGCGGCTGGCGGAGATGATCAAGCGTTCGGGTGCGCGTTTGTTTACCGAGTATGCGCCGAAATTGCTCAGCACACGCATGTATCGAAACTTCGGCGAGATGTGGGAGTGCAGCACTAAGAATTGGTTCTCGGGGATGAAGTTCTCTTTGTCCTTTGCGTTGTCGGGCGTCTGCTCTATGTATTTGATTTCTGTCGCGCCACCGCTCATTGCGTTAGCGTCCGCGATTGGGATTGCCGCAGGCTTGAACGCAGACCTTTGGCTATTGTTCCTTCCGGCCGCCTTGTCATGGTTGCTGCAAGTTCTCGTCCTGGCGATGGTCAGCCTGCGCTCCGAAGTTTTTCCCGTCTATGCGTTGACGGCGCCACTAGGTTTAAGCTTGCTCTATGCGATGTTGTTTGATTCGAGTATCAGAATTACCACCGGGAAAGGCGTGACCTGGAAAGGGCGTAGAATTTATGAGAGTGGAGGAGTTCGCCCGCCGCGACTTGGCGCCGTCGCGCCTCATGTTCGCGCCCGGTAAAATCGATCGTTCGGTGTTTTAATATTTCGGTAAACGACCTGAATAGATGAAGCTATTGATTCTTGGCGGAACCAGATTTGTCGGTCGTCATTTGGTCATGGCGGCCCTCGCGCGTAACCATGAGGTCACACTTTTCAATCGCGGCCGGCATCCGTCTGCGGCTTTAACAAGTGTCGAAACGATCTACGGAGATCGCCACAGCAATTTGGCCAAACTCCAGGGTCGCCGTTGGGATGCAGTCATTGATACTTGTGGATATCTGCCGCGCACCGTCAGGGCATCAACAGAGATCTTGTCTCATTCGGTAGACCGTTACGTTTTTATTTCCAGTCTTTCCGTCTATGCAGATTTTAGTGTTTCCGGTATAGACGAAACTGCGCCTCTCGCGACGCTCACGAACGAACAATTGGAAGAGGCGAACGCAATCGATTCATCAGGACAAGCTTCGGCAGTGACTTATGGAAAAATGTATGGCGGGTTAAAGGCTTTGTGTGAGCAGGCGGCTGAAGAAGTCCTGCCCAATCGAGTCCTTATCATTCGTCCCGGTTTGATCGTGGGTCCTTATGATTATACCGATCGATTTACTTTCTGGGCGCAGCGTATCGCTAACGGCGGCGAAGTATTGGCTCCGGGTCGGCCTGACCGTTACGTTCAGTTTATCGATGTCCGCGACTTAGCCGAATGGATTGTGAGAATGATTGAACGCAGAGGAACGGGCGTCTATAACGCCAACGGTTTGCAGAACAACTTGACGATGGCAAAGGTGCTTGAGGAATGTAAACTGGTGAGCGGTAGCGATGCTTCTTTTACCTGGGTCAGCGAAGAATTTCTGATGCAAGAGAAAGTCGTTCCGTGGAGCGAAATGCCCCTTTGGATGCCGGAACAAGGTGCGCCGCATTTGAAAGGCTTTATGTTCATTAATTGTGTAAAGTCGGTTGGTGCGGGTCTTAGCTTTCGCCCTCTGAATGACACGATCAAAGATACGCTAGCCTGGTTCGAAGCAAATCGCGTCGATGAAGAATTGAGCGCTGGTATCGATAGGGACAAAGAACAAAGGTTGCTGCGTAAATGGCACGAAACGCATTGACGTGTACGCCACACTTACATTCGGCGCGGAGCCTTTTTTTGCCACGATAGAATTCTGATGGAACTCAGTAGCTGGATGAACGGTGAAACTTGTGATCTCTTACCTATCCGTTGAGGTCTCGTTCAATCTTAAAATAGAAATATTCTGATGAGCGTCGCTCTTGTTCGCGATGTAAATTCTCGAGACTAAGAAGATAAGCGCGACCGGAAGAATTACCTTCAGAAGTGAAAGGGCACCTTGCAGGAAAACAGCTTCAGTATCGCTGATGTCCCAAGTTCTTGCACCGAAACAGTCTGTTTCCATGATGCATTAGATGCTTGCGTGTTTGAAATGTCCCAAAGAGATCATAAGCGGCGGCATAACAACTCATCGCCCGAAGCGCGTGACGGCGCACTTCTCAAGCTTATTCGTAGAAACGATCCCCAATCCACTTGAACGCTATCGCCGCTGGGTATGGAGAAGAACAATCGCGACACTTCACCTCATGTGTGGTCTGCCCTGCGCCGGAAAGACCACCCTCGCAAAGCAGATCGAACACGAGCGTTCAGCGCTGCGGCTGACGCCCGACGAGTGGATCATCCGTCTGTTCGGCGCCGACCTTTCGTTAGAGACGCTGGACGCAGCTCGCGATCCGGTCGAAACAGTGTTGTGGGATCTGGCGGCGCGGCTTCTGGTGCTTGGCGTCGATGTGATTCTGGACTTCGGTTTCTGGTCACGCGCGGAACGAGACGACTTTCGATCACGGGCCGCACAACTGGGTGCTCGCAGTGAGCTTCATTTTGTGGACGTGTCTGAGAAAGAACTCCTGGCTCGGCTCGCGGCAAGGAACGCTCAATTACCAACAGGGACGTTTTGGATAGACCAAGCTCGGCTTAGCCTGTGGTCGCGTCAGTTTGAACCTCCAACTATGGACGAACTTCGGAAGCATAAAGAAGAGGGATAAAGCCTCATTGGACCGGAGCATTGGCTGCGTCTGATAGATCGCGGCTCCCGGTAAAATTGATGCTGACGCTTAAAGGGAGGAGTTTCTTGATTACTCAGGATGAAACAGGTAGGTGGAGCAACCGTGCTCAGGATGCCATCACGCTGGAGCCCTACGATCCCCGTTGGGCCGATCAATTCTCTAACGAGCGACGCGCCATACGGGAATGCGTAGACCTTTCAATACCTTTAGTCATAGAACACGTCGGTAGTACGGCCGTCCCGGACTTGCCATCCAAACCCATCATCGACATCCTGATTGGCGCATCGGTCCAGGATTGGCCGGCCATTGTCGAAGCACTCAAACGCATCGCCTATGTCCACTGGGAGGATAACCCGGAGCCCGATCGCGAGTTCTTAGTGAAGGGGATGCCCCCTTTCGGTATCCGCCGGACCCACCACGTCCACATCGGCGAAGTCGGCGGTCGTCTCTGGGAGCGGATACTTTTCCGCGATTATTTAAGACACCACGCGCAAGATCGGATCGCCTATGCAGATCTAAAAAGGCGTCTCGCCGCCGACTATCCACATGACCGAGAGGCTTATACCAACGGCAAAGACGAGTTGGTTGCAGACATCATGACTCGAGCAAGAGTTTGGCGGCGCGCCTAACCGCGGTTGCTTCCGCAGACGACTCGAATAGCTTGGCGCAACCATAGCCATACCAGGCACGATATGAAACAGTGCAGTGACAGGCTCCGTACTACTTGTCATGAACCATCATCAACTCGACCAGAGTTACCGTAAGGGCATCTCACATATTTATGTAGTTATCCTTCTCTTGTTGGTACTAGCGGCGCCGGCGGCAGCCCAAACGCAGGTGGAGGTTGATCTGCTGGTGCAGAGGGGCCGCCAGCAATTCCAGGAAGCGCGCAAGGCTGGAACCGAGGAAGCTTATCAGAAAGCTGAAGCAACTCTCGGCATTCTCCATCTCTGGGTTCTGCTCTATGAAGAGCGAAGTCTGAAACGGCGATTTGGAGCACCATACGAACGATACTGCCAAAGAGTGTCGCGTTGGATTCCGGGGTTACCTCGTAGCAGTGGAGTAACCGAATAACCAGCGAAGCCAGGACTAACTTCGAATATGGACTACGACGCGAGTGACATAGCCGTTGCCTACGACCTTGGCCGCAGTCATGGACCAGAGGTTCTGGATCTTTGGATGAGCACGGTCTCGTCATACCTGGACGAGCGGGCAATCACGAGCATCCTCGATCTCGGTTGTGGCACTGGGCGCTTTTCAGAAGCGCTCGCAGTTCACTTTGATGCGGAAGTCATTGGCATTGACCCTTCAAAGAAAATGTTGGAGCAGGCCCGAAGCAAGCAAACTGATCAACGGGTTCGATACCACGTTGGCAGCGCAGAAGCGATTCCGTTGCCCGACGAATCAGTCGACCTGGTTTTCATGTCAATGATTTTTCATCACCTCCAGGACCCGGCACTCGCGGCGCGCGAGTGTCGCCGGGTGCTGCGCAACGGAGGGACAGCATTCCTGCGAGCCGGCACTCGCGAACGTATTTCTTCTTACCCTTATGTTGATTTCTTTCCGGCCAGCCGGCAGATCCTGGAAGGCTGTCTCGCAAAATGCAAGGATGTCTGCCAGGTCTTCGAGACAGCCGGTTTCCGCACTGTCGCAGTCGACGTTGTCACCCAGGAAATCGCGCCCACCTTTCAGCGCTATGCCGAGAAAATATCCGCCGGTGCGGATTCAGTCCTGGCCAGTTTGAGTCAAACCGATTTTGAAGCGGGGTTGGAAGCGTTGCGCTCGCACGCTGCGCGAGTTGATAGCGAAGCCGTCTTTGAACCTATCGACGTTTTCGTTTTTCGATGAGAATTGACGTGGGAAAGCAGGTATAGAAGATCTCGCGTCAACACCAGGATTATTATCAGTGTCTGCTTATTAGCCGGGGTTGAGGATTCAAAGGCGTCAACTACAGCCGCGGAGCGGCTCACCAGTCAACAACCTGACACGACGATTGAGTGACCAACGAGACATGAACCCTCGCACACATGCGCTCGCAGAAAAGCTGTGGCACTACCTTCAATTGAACCAGCAGATCGAGAAAAGCGATGTGATTCTCGTACTTTGCAGCCATGACCAGAGAGTGGCCGAAAGGGCGGCTCAATTGTTCCTGGAAGAGTGGGCTCCGCTGCTGATCTTCTCGGGGGGTTTGGGATCGATCACCAGCAGAATGTGGACCGAGCCTGAAGCGGATCAGTTCGCGGCGATCGCCGTCGGCATGGGGGTACCGCCCGAGAAAATTCTGATTGAGAACAGATCTACCAACACCGGAGAGAACTTTCGGTTCACCAGGAAGCTCCTGGCTGAGAACGGAATCGATCCCCGGAAGTTCATCGTAGTGCAGAAGCCTTACATGGAGCGCAGAAGCTTTGCCACGTTCCGAAAAATGTGGCCGGAGAAGGAGGTGATCGTCACTTCACCTCAGGTCGCCTTCGACGAATACCTGGATTCGTACGCCAACAAACAGCTCTCAGTGGATGACGTCATCAGCATCATGGTTGGAGATTTGCAGCGCATCAAGCTCTACGCCGAAATGGATTTTCAGATTCCGCAGGAGATACCGCTCGATGTCTGGTCCGCTTATGAAGAGTTGGTGACGGCCGGCTATGACCGGCATTTAATCAGTTAGGTTGCGCACAGAAAAAGCCCTGCGCCGGCGGCACAATTACCGCCGGCGCGGGCCGGGATTTGGTTGAAGCAATCTAAATTAAGAAACCGTAAAGCCCGCGGACTTTTGATCCTTCTGCTCGCCTGCTTCGTCCATCAGGGTGACTTCGATCTTATATTTGCCTGCGGGAAAACCTGCCGCCGGGGGCGTGAAGGTAAAAGTCGCAGTACCGCTGCCGGGCAGATCGATCGTACTCTCTGGGCCTTTTTCGGTCGGGGCATCTTCAATCACCAAACGTCCCTTCACCTTAACTTTTCCGGGCGCATTGCTAATTGTCGCGACCGCATAGACGGTGTCGGCTGGCGCGAAGGTGCTGCTTTCGGTGGCGACGGCCTTATCTTTCCCAATCTTCAAGCTGCTGATATTGGCTGTGGAGGCGCTGAATTTACAGGCCAGAGCCAGGACTATAAATAGTCCCAGGCTCATCACAAGCATAGATTTCGATGTTCGCATCTTACTCTCCCTTTTGTAGCGTGTCGTGAAAATGTCTGACTTAGAATTGCCCGTCGATCTTATCTGTAAAGATGCTCCTCAGCAAGAAGCCGTTCAGTGGCTCGCGGGTGAACCAGCTACCCCTGTTCGTGTATGCTACCTAGTCTCGAGCGCTGATATGCTGCTTCAATTGGATACGGCCATGAAAACAATTGCGCGCGTCATCATGCTGGTGCTGTTACTGCCCGTGTGTCCTGCGGCTCAAACCGACGATACGTGGCCGCCGCTTAGTTACCTGAGAAGCGATTACAGGTCAGTCCGGGTTGTCGCTCATATCCGCATCCGCGAATCCGAAATAGTTAACCGGATTCCGGGGTATGATAACTGGCGGATCGTGGCGGAAGTGATCGAACCCTTCAAAGGCAAGTTCCGCAAGGGAGAAGTAATCGAATATTTTCATGGCGCGGAAGCACCTTCGAAAAAAGAGTTCTTCACCGGAGAGAAAATCGTCTTTCTGCTTGCCGAGTATGACAAAGAGAAGAAAGCGTTGAGGTATTCGGTTCTCGAGAATTCGACGTTGGCGCCTGTCCCAAACCGGATAAGGAAATTGCGACTAATCAAATCTTCTGCAAAGAAACGCCGGCGGTAGTAACGCAAGCCTTGTTCGGAGTGCCGCCTTGAGGCGGAATGATCGATGATTCGAACCTCCGCCTGAAGGCGGTACTCCGAACCCGGAAGGCTTTACCATGATTCTGGAAACCGATAGATTGCGACTCCGTCTGCTCTCGGTTGACGACGCCGAATTCATTCTGCGTTTGCTCAACGAACCTTCCTTCATCCAGAACATCGGCGACCGTGGAGTGCGCACTACCGATGACGCGCGCGCGTATATTCTGAAAGGGCCCATCGCCAGTTATGAAAAGTTTGGTTTTGGTCTGTGGATGGTAGAGACCAGGTCCGCAGCGGCGCCCATCGGAATCTGCGGCCTGCTTAAACGCGACGTGCTCGAGGACGTCGATATCGGATATGCGTTGCTCCCTGAATTTTGGTCGCAAGGTTATGCTTTGGAATCAGCTTCCGCAGTAATGTCGTATGCGAGTGTGAAGCTCGGCTTAAGGCGAGTGGTGGCCGTGACCAACTCCGACAATAAGAGCTCGATTCGCTTGCTGGAAAAGATGGGCTTTCAGTATGAGCGGATGGTGCGATTGTCGGAAGGCGCTCCGGAGATCAAGTTGTTTGCGCGAGATTGTCCGGGACCTTGTTGAACCTCAAGACGAATGCGAAATTGTAAATTGTAGGACAAGTTAACTGGCAAAAGCACTTCACCATTACTGCGGCTATTTGTTACATAAAAGTTAGTCTTGTCGCTCGTGTATGAATTGAGTATTGTAGCTTGGCCTATGAGCAGACCGACCACACTTGAGACTTATAAGGAGTGGGCTAGGAATACGCTGTCCGCTGATTTTGATGATGAGAAGAGCAAGAATCTATATGAGGTTAATCTGAGGGCGGCTTTTAATACAATTTCAGGACATGAATTCTTCAAACAGTTTGAGTCCAGACTAGGCGAATGGAATTTTGAGTATGAGAATTTGTGGCATTCCCAACTTCTCATGGACTTGTCCGCCCCCGAACTGCTAATCAAACCTTATGAATCTGCGATTGATAAATCATTCCGTGCGAACGTACTATGGAACACGAGATTTCCAGATCCTCCGCTGGACGGATGGGTCACGCCGGATAATTTGTTCAGGTACTTTAATGACGGTGTGCGAGGAACGATTGTCTGCAAGTTTATTGACGGGCCGAGTTTCGCTACCGAGAGACTCTCCCAGTTAGCGGCGCAATTGCACCTAGAAAATAGATGGTACAGTCAGGAAAAAGACGAAGGGTATTACGCTTATCATTTCTACGCGAAATTTGATGTGAATTTCTACGACGGACATTGGAAAGGTCAAAAATCGAAAATTGAAATGGAAATTCAAGTGACCACCCAACTCCAGGAGGTTCTTAGAGGGCTGACACACCATTTTTACGAGCAGAAGAGAGTGCAGCCTGATGCAGATACCTCAAAATGGAAATGGGAATACAAGTCTAATCGATTCCGAGCGAGCTATTTAAGTCACACCTTGCATTTGCTAGAGGCGGTGATAGTACAGTCACGAGACGAGAGCATGGAACCCGGGCGGGGGCCAGGAAAGGTGTAACCCATAACCGTGAATCCTCCAATTCTTGAAACCTATAGGCTTGTATCAATATTTAGAAAGATTGAGAACGGGGAAATTAGAGTTCCGGCCTTTCAACGATCATTTGTGTGGACCGAACAAGATATTCTCAAGCTCATCGAGAGCGTGTACAGTGGCTATCCAATAGGCACTATTGTTTTCTTGAGAGCGACGAGTAAGATGTTTGAGAGTGCCAGCCCCAGAATAACCGGCTTCCCCGAAGTTCCGGAACAATTCCCTGTTAATTTCATAATTGACGGAGTACAACGCCTCTCTTCTTTGTACAATTGTTTTCATTGGAAGTCGCCGGAGCAACCCGACAAGTTCAATATCGTATTCAACCTGGACACGGAGCAATTTGTTCACTATAGCAAAGACACCCTTCCCGAAAATTACATCCACTTGTCTTCAGTATTTTCCCCCGATGCGTTTTTTGAGCTTCAAAGTAAGTTCTTAAACAAAAAAGGTTTTGACAGGTTGGTTAGTGCCGCAACCAATCTGCACTTCAAGTTTGAAACATATGAAGTTACGACCATGATAATTAACGAAGATGATATCAACCAAATAATATCTATATTCGAATCCCTAAATAACACAGGTGTAAGATTGACAGGTGAGGATCTCACAAGAGCTGAAGCGTTGCGAACGAGCTAGACTTAACATAACCAATCTCACTGCTAACTTATCTAGTACGGGGTTCTAGTTGCCTCCCGGTAAGCCTGCTCAGTCGCTTCCAACATCCGTTCGAACGAGAAGCGTTCACGCACAGCGCGTTGGGCATTGTCACGAACACGGTCGCGTTCGTTCGGGTCAGATAATAGTTCGACGATCGCTCTGGCTAATGCTTCTACGTCTCCAATGGGAACCAGATGGCCGGTCTGACCATGATCGATGATTTCGCGGGCGCCTTCGGACATAGTGGCGACGACGGGTACGCCGCCGGCCATCGCTTCGACAATCGAAAGGCCGAAGGGCTCTGAGCGTGAAGGCGACACGAACAGATCAAAAGTGGGGAGAAGGTGGGCCACATCATTAACCCAACCAATCAAACTCACCCGCTGATTCAAACTGAGTTCGTCAATGAGCTTTTCGAGTCCGCGTCGATGTTCGCCGTTTCGTGATTTGTCTTCTCCGGCAATGATGAATTCGACATCGTCACGGCGGCTACAGACCGAAGCGGCGGCGCGGATGAAGTCTTCCTGACCTTTGATTGGCGCCAGATGACCAACCATCCCGACTCGTAGTTTTTTATCAGCGCCCTCGCGAATGGCAGCGTTTTCCCTCCCCTTTATGAATCGATCAACGTCGATGCCGTTATGAATACAAACAATCTTCTCCGGATCAAATATCCCTTGCGCCTGAAGTCCTTCAGCGACAGCTTGAGAGACAGCGATCACCCGAACGGTTCGGCGCAGCGTCAGCTTGTGAACTCTGCTCAGCGGAAACAGCACGTGACGAGTGAGCACCAGCCGCGCGCCGCCTCGCCGGGCGGCCAACGCCGCCAGAGGATAGTCACGCGCAACATGTGCATGAACAATCTCAATTTCATTCCGGCGGACGAAGCGAGCAAGTTTCAAAGCGCTCGCGACGTTCAGAGAATTGCGCATCGCGAGCTCCACGATGTTCTGTTTGGGCACAGACCGGAGTTCAGCCAATAGCGGCGACGCAGGAACCAACGCCGCGTAGACGTCATGACCGCGGCGGGCCAATCCATTGGCGAGATCGGCCAGATGTCTTTCCCCGCCGCCGAGTTGGCGCGCTGAACATATTTGCAGAATTTTCATCGAGGCATTCCATGGAAACTCTAGCACAGACGGGCCCTCCCTCACGGTCGGGCTTCTGACACGCTACGGCGGGAGTGTCCGAAGCCCGCGCGTAAGGAAGGGCCACACAAGCGACAGTCAACTTGAGCTTGGTGAATCGCGTATAGTACAAAGTAATTCCCATCCGCAACGAATCTTGTTGAATGGGGTTCCGTCTACGTAGCCAATCACCAGATGCCTTCAAACGACAGCGTCGAAACTCAATGCATTCTCTGCGCTCGCGCTCTGCGTCGCATCGGTGCGGACTTTACCGGCAAACAAATATACAAATGCGAGCGTTGTGAATATGTCACCACCCCGATCGCGGCCGCGGCCGAGACGTCCGCGCTTTATGACGATCCGGAATACTTCGATGGTTGGGGTTGTAACCTGGAGTTCGACTATGACCGTTTTGAACCGTCCGTTCATCGACAGGTCCAGGATTATCTCGACTTCATCAGCAAGCACACACAGGGTAAGTCGCTGCTGGATGTAGGGACGGGGAGCGGCCTCCTCCCGCAGATGGCCCGGACCCGCGGCTATGAAGTGGAAGGCACGGATCTGTCAAAGCACGTCAGCGAAAATGTCCCGGTGAAAGCCGGCTTTCCTATCCACCACGGCACGATCGAAGACATCAGTTTCAATCGGAAGTATGACGTCATCACGATGCTGCACGTCCTTGAGCACACCAGCGATCCCCTTTCGACCCTGAATCGATGCGGCGAACTGTTGAATGAAGGTGGCTACGTCGTCGTGGTGGTGCCGAACTATCAGAGCCTGGATTCGCGCATCAAGGATTTTCTTTCCGCATTCAAGTTGAAGAGCAGGCCTTACAAGCATCTGGCATTAGGACATCACAACTGGGTTTTCTCGATCAAGAGTCTGGAGATTCTGGGAGAGAAGAGTGGCCTGCAAGTTATGCATCGGCAAACCCAACAGCCCGCGTGGCGAGCCGGCCGTTGGCATCGTCTGTTTGAGCGCTACGGGTTGGCGACATGGTGCTGGATTGTTTACCGGAAAACTCTCTGATGCTGGGAGCGCGGACGGCCCGTCCGCACAGCGTGCATAGCACGCTCAATCTTTTCATGGCGCCGACAACGCAATGTTCGCGCTTCGCGCTCCGTGCGGACGGGACGTCCGCGCTCCCAGCAAAATGAAGCCTTTAGAATTCTAGAGACTGTTTTGATGTTGCTTAAAGAATGAAGCGCCCGCGCAATCCTAAGAAGAAACTATTGCTCGTCATGTTTGGGCTACTGTTCGGCCTGTTCATGAGTGAGATTTTCCTGCGCGTCATCGGGTATTCGTATCCGCTCTTTTATACAACCGACTATTACCGCGGTTTCGCGTTGCAGCCAGGCGTTGAGGGTTCATATCAGCGAGAAGGTGGATCGTATGTTCGCATCAACAGCGACGGTTTGCGAGACCGTGAACACGCGAAGGCCAAACCCGCCGGCACCGTGCGGATCGCAGTGCTCGGTGATTCTTTCTCGGAGGCCATGCACGTGCCGATGGAGCAAACCTTCTGGTCTCTGCTGGAACGAAAGCTCCAGGAGTGCAATGCCTTTCCCGGCAAGAAGGTCGAGGTGATTAACTTCGGCGTTTCAGGTTACGGCACCGCGCAGGAATTGATGACGCTAAGGCAGAAAGTCTGGGACTACTCGCCTGATCTGGTCGTGCTGGCGTTCACCACCTATAACGACATCTACGATAACTCGCGCGCACTGAGCCGAACTGAAGAAGTTCCCTATTTCGTCTATCGCAACGGCGCGCTGGCTTATGACGACTCGTTTCGTAGCTCGCGCACGTATCTCCAGCGCGACTCGAAACTAAACAGGTTGGGCCGCTGGTTGCATAATGGCCTGCGCGTAGTCCAACTGGTTCATTACGTCCAGTTCGTCGCCAAGCTGAAGCTGACTGACTGGAGAAACAAACGACGGATGGCGGCCGCGGCCCCGACCCAAACTGCAGCCGGATCAACCCCGGCGGTGCGCAACGCCGAAGACATTGGCATCGACAATATGATTTACATCGAGCCACGTGACGAGAACTGGAAAGAAGCCTGGCGCGTCACCGAAGGGCTCATCAAGCAGATGCGCGACGATGTCGCGCAAAAGAAGGCCAGGTTCCTGTTGGTCACTCTGAGTAACGCGATTCAGGTCTATCCGGATCCAATCGTGCGGCAAAAGTTTCTGCAGCACGTCGGTGCGGACAACATTTTCTATCCTAACCTGAGATTGAAGGTGCTGGCTGAGCAGGAGCAGATCAACTTCATAGACCTGGCCCAACCCATGCAGGTTTATGCGGATCAGAACAAAGTCTTCTTACATGGATTCGGGAGTGATATCGGGAACGGACACTGGAATGCGACCGGACATAAGTTGGCTGCCGATCTGATCGCTCAAAAGCTTTGCGGCAAGTAGTCGGGTCCGCCTTTGCGTCTTGGCGTGAATTAGTTTGCCCGCAGAGCCGCAAACGCGCCAAGTCGCCTTACTTAATAATCTCAAAGTCCATCCACTGAGTTACGGTCCGGTACTTCTCATCGGCCAGCATGTCTCTGACACTCACTTGCAGCACGTACTCTCCCGGCGTCAGGTCATTGCCGAGTTTTAACCCGCCACTGGTAATCAGCCGTTTCGGATCAACCACGCCCGTAAAACTGAGCGCGTTTTCTTTGCCGGTAAATACCGGTTGGCCGTCGCGAAACAGTCGCACCTGCGCAATCAACTGTGACTTGTTCGCGGCTTTGTCGAGGTGGGCGTTGTAAATAATAAAGAGATAGTCCATCAACATGCCGCGGCTGAAATGGCGTACGGCCGGACTAGCTTCCGGATTCTTCTGGTCAGCCGCTTCCTGATCCTGCGCCGCAGAGTTCGCGCCTTCCGCTGGTTGATTCGCGGCCGGCGAGGCAGAGGGCGCCGCGCCCGCGGCCTTCTCAACGGGATTCTCTCCGCGCACGACAATGCCGGAAATTGCGAGACGGTTTTTCTTGAGATCCGGAACTTCGATGAACTGGCTGGCCGAGCCAATTCGCGCCGTACTGGTGTCCCGGAAGGAAATTCGCAATTGGTAAGCGCCCGGCTTTTTGATTGGGACGGTCACGTAATAGACCAGGCCGTCGCGCTGGGCCCGTTTATACAATGCCTCGGGCAATTGCAGAGTATAAGTCCGACCGATTTGGTCCACCGGAACGCCGTTGTCGCCAAACGTCATGGCCAACACGTCAAAGATACATTTATGCATGCCGTCGGCTTCGGTGGTAAAGGTGAGGTCACGGGCGTCGATGTGCAACATCGAACGCATGATCGAACCTGCCTTCGCATCGTTTCCGAATAACGAAGTCAACTGAAGGTGGACGCCCGTCGCGCCGAACGGAGACGTCAGCGCGCCAATCATCTGCTGGGCCAATGTCTTTTGTACCGGAGCGGCTTTTGCGTCATCGCTGAAGCCCAGAAAGCCGTTGCGCATGCGCACGTTGAATTTTCCCGGGCGCGTGACTTTCAGTGACAGCTTGTGAAATGTGCGGCGCCCGGTTTTAGGATCGAAGGTCGAATTGTCCGGACGATACCCAATTAGGTAATAGCCTCTCTGATCCTCCAACACGCGGCGAATGCCGTTGCTCAGGTCGTTGTTATTCTTAATAGCGATACCGCCTGTTTGTTGGGCCAGATAATCCAATCCTTGTTGGGTTTCGAAAGCAGCGCTACGACGACTGCTCAACATCTCCTGAACATCGCCGCCTCCCGGGTTATCGGCAGCGGTCAACCCCAGGGTCTGCAAACCGGTAGCATTCATCGTATAGATTACAACTGAAGCTCGCCCTGCCTCATCAATCAGCCGGCGGAGTTTTTCCAGCGCCAGATAGTTGCGCGACGAGTCCTCGAGGTTGTAGATCCTGAACCCGTCCGATATCAGGAGAATTGACTTGCGGCCCGGGAGCTCGCGCAAACCTTTCACCACGTAACTAAGCGCGCCCAGCGTGCCAACCGCGAACATGTCCTCGCGAAACTGGTTCAGCTCTTCGTTCTTCGCATCTATGTCGGGTCCCCGGGGGCCGGGGGTTGGAGGCTCGAGCGCCGCGAATGCGCCCACTCCGCTTCGTCCATTCGAGTTCCATTTCACCCGCTCGATGGCCGCGTAAAGTTGGCGCTTGTCCGAAGTGAATTGCTGCAACGCGCCCATGCCGCCGCCGGTGCGAATGATGGCCACGAGATCGCCGGTCTGCATCTGCTCGTCGACAAATTTCTTCAGCGCGCGACGCACGAAATGAGTGCTCTCGAAAGAGAGTCCGAGATCGTCAACTACCAGCGCGATCGTGCGGCGAATGTCTCCGAGCTTCAGGCGAGTAGGCGGCGCCGGGGGCGCATTCTTCTCAACCGTCGCCGGCTTTTCCCGCGCCGGCGCGGCGGGGGTTTCAGTGACGTTGTAAGAAAAGTTCGTGATCTTCTGCTGCCTGCCGTCTTCCAGGATCTTGATTTCTTCAGGCTTCAGATCGGTTACGACCTTACCGTCTTTGTCGGTGACAACTGCATCAACCTGAACCAGGTTGGTCGTGATGCGAACGACCTCATCCGCTTCCGGCTTTTGGATTTCCTGAGACGGCGGCGGCGGTGGCGGCGGTCCGGTAGGAGTGGTGGCCGGCTGCTGCCCAAAAGCGCCCGAGCCGAGTTGCACGATTAGGATGATGGCAAGCAGGTGATGTTTCTTCAAGCGAGCCTCCAGTACGATCGAACTGGGTCAGCTTAATATGAAATGTTCGTCAAGTAAAAGACTAGAAATGGTGAGTGCCCGGCACAGTTGACTCCCGGCAGCCCTCACTAGCACCGTGGCTTAGCCCAGTGACTAAGTGGTTCGTTGAGGAAGCGGGGTACTAACTTCACCGGGGCTAAGCCATGGTGATAATGAGACAAACTGCCATTTCGCTATTTTGCGAGAATCTGTTCGTAGAAGTTTATGTACTGCGGAATGACGAGGTCGGTGCTATAGCGCGAGATCGCGGAAGCGCGCGCGCGTTTGCCCATTTCGCGACGCAGCGTGTTGTCAGTCAGAAGCTTCACGGCATCATTCGCCATCTTGTCGACATCGCCCACAGCGCTCAGAAACCCAGTCTCGCCGTCGTCAACAACTTCCGGCACGCCGCCTACGCGTGAAGCAATAACCGGGACCTGGCAAGCCATCGCCTCCAGCGCTGCCAGTCCGAACGATTCCTGCTCAGACGGCAACAGCAGTATATCGGCCGCGCAAAGATAATCGACGATGCGCGGCTGCTTACCGACAAAGACGCATTTGTCAGACACACCCAGACAACGCGCGCGATGGATGGCGTTAGTCCGCTCGCTCCCGTCACCGACCATGACCAATCGCGCGTCGGTTTGCTTCAACACTCGCGCGAGGATCTCGACACAATCGACCGGACGTTTGACGGGGCGAAAGTTTGAGACATGAACCATGATCGGCGCGTCGTCCGGCGAAAGGGTTTTACGCAGATCACAATCCACCTTGGGTTTGTATTCTGACGGGCAAACAAAGTTAGGGATCACCTGAATGCGATCGAACTGAAAAGTTTCGATGGTCGCTTGCTTCAGATAGTTTGAGATGGCCGTGACGCCGTCGGATTGCTCGAGCGCGTAACGCGTTATCGGCAGATAGGATCGATCCGCGCCCACCAGCGTAATGTCCGTCCCGTGGAGCGTGGTAATAACCGGCAGGCGACGATGAGGCTTCAGAGATTCGCGCGCCAGGATCGCGCTGATTGAATGCGGAATGGCGTAATGCACGTGCAGCAGATCGAGATTCTCGGTCTCAGCCACAGTCGCCATCTTCGTCGCCAGCGCCAGCGTATACGGCTGATGTTCGAAGAGCGGGTACGACATCATCTCGACTTCATGAAAACGCACGTGCTCGTTGAGTTCGGTCAAGCGTGTGGGCAAAGCCGAAGAGATGAAGTGCACCGTGTGCCCGCGCTCCGCAAGTTCCTTGCCCAGCTCAGAACCGACGATGCCGCTGCCGCCGTAGGTTGGATATACCGTGATGCCGATGTTCATGGATCAGTGAGCAGTATGCAGTGAGCTGTGAGCAGGAGGCAAACCGAGTCAGTGGGCGGTGGGCAGTGAGCAGTGGGCAGCAAGAATGAACCAGGTTGTTTTAGTGAGCGGCGGACCACTGACGCCGTCGCTATCTCGCTGTTGAGCCGCTCACTGCTCACCGCTAACTGCCCACTAATTAAGAGAGGCAGACGACCCTCGCAACCGTCTGCCTCGTCTCAGATGGTCTCACCTTTGAGAAAAGGGGCCAAGTGAGGCCCGCGAGTATATTCCGCAGCGCCACTCACTGCAAGGTTTTTTGCGAGACGAGGTCGCGAACCCTTCATTCCCGCCGGCCGTCGATTAGGGTTCTGGCGTCAAAGGGCTATAATGTACGGGAAACCAGGAAGGATTGTTGTCGGCGCTTTCGCATCTGAAAGCCACCGGCGCTCAATGAGGAAATGCCAAAAATCAGCGACATCCAGGAAACGCCGAATCCAAACGCGGTGAAGTTTATTTTGCGCGAGCCCGTGACCCACGGCGTCGCCCGACAGTTCGGTTCTGTCGATCAGGCCCAGAGCGATACGCTCGCCAAATCGTTGTTCGATGTGGGCAGTGTCGTGTCGGTTTTTTACATGGACAACATGATCACGGTCGAGAAGGAAGACCCGGCCGATTGGGACGAACTGTTGCCGACGTTGGCCGTGCCGATCCGCGCTGCCGAGTCAGTGGCTACCGCTCCGCCTCCTGGAACCGCAGCCGTTGGCGGCGCGATCGCGGCCGTCACCAGCGACGATCCGCGCTTACTACAAATCAACAACATCCTCGACGAAAAGGTAAGGCCTGCCTTGATGGGTGACGGCGGCTATGTGGAAATCATAGGTCTCCAGGAGCACACGCTCAAGATTCGCTATCAAGGCGCCTGTGGCAGTTGTCCCAGCTCGCTCTCCGGCACGCTCATGGCGATTGAGGGAATGCTGAAGGCGGAAGTCGATCCCGAAATGGAAGTTGTGGCGGTCTGAGCTTCTGATCCAAGTCCGTTTCCGCTCATTATCTTCTGGAACCTCGTCATCGTGTCGCGCGTGTTAACAATGTTCGTAGCGCGCTTAGGTCTTCTCAACATTCCGGAGGTTAAGAATGAATCGTCGTAGCCTGCCTGCCCTCCTCTGCCTGCTTTTCCTGTGCGCAGCCGCCGCAACTGTCATCGCCCAACCAAACGAAGCCAACAAACCTGCTCCCGCCAAGGAAGTAGCCGGCAGAGGCAAGGCCCCTGTCGATCCGGAAGCCGAACGAATCTTGAGAGAGCGCCGGGCGCAGGCACAGTCGCTTTTGATTTCCCTGGCCGCCGACGCGGGCGGCTACAACGATCAGAGACTACGCGCGCGTACCCAGGCACGGATCGCTGACGTGCTTTGGGATGCTGATCCTGAGAGAGCACGCAACCTGTTCCGCAAAGCCTGGGACGCCGCCGAGATTGTCGATCAGGGTGACCCACGCCAAGTCGTCGTAGATATGAAGCAGCCGGCCAAGGGCGGAAGCATTCCCGACACCGGGCCAACAAACGTGCGCAGCGAAGTTCTGCGTCTGGCGGCCCGACGCGATCGAGCGCTGGGCGAAGAGATGTTGGCGAAACTCAAAGTGGAAAAGGCGCGGGAGGCTGCGGAAGCCGCGGACAAAGCGAAGGGCGATCCCTATGACACTCCTGAAGGAGTCAGGCAGAGGCTGAGTCTGGCGCGTCAACTGCTCACAACCGATGTTGAGCGGGCTCTGCAATTTGCCGATCCGGCTCTGGTCACCATAACCCGAGAAGGAATCGATTTTCTGTCTTATCTGAGAGAGAAAGATGCTGTCGCCGGTGATCGACGATATGCAGGCATGCTCGCGATGGCCGCAGGCAATTTGCAGTCGGACGCGAACACGGTTTCTCTTCTTTCGTCTTATCTCTTCACACCCCACGTCTTCGTAACGTTCACTACCAACGGCGGTGCAAACACGCAATCATCGAGGAACCCCGAAGCTCCGCTGGTTGCGCCCGAGTTACGCACAGCCTTCTTTCGTACCGCAGCAGGGATCCTGCTGCGACCGCAAGCTCCTCCCGGACAGGATCAGACTTCGGCGGGCCTGCAGGGCAAGTATCTCATGATCAAACGCCTGCTGCCGCTGTTCGAACAATTCGCCCCCAGGGAAATGACGGAAGCGATGCGCGCGCAGATGGAGGCCCTGGGAACGGCTGTGCCTGAAGACATGCGGCAACGCGATGACAACACTTTGCGAGAAGGAATACGGCCGTCGCTCACCAACGACGATCGCGAGAAGGCCCTGCTTGATCGACTAGATCGTGCCAAGACGTCCGAGGAACGTGACGCGCTGTATGTTCAGTTGGCCAGGATCCGAGCCGACAATGGTGATATACGCGCCCGCGATTATGTAGACAAGATCGATGACAGCGAACTGCGTCAGAATACGCGTGCCTATACTGATGTCACCATGACTATGCGAGCTGTTGACAAGAAAGACACCGAACAGGCTTTGGAGTTGGTTCGAACCGGCGAGTTAACGCATCTGCAAAAAGCCTGGGCGCTGGCCTCAGCCGCCAAATTGTTGGCGAAGACTGATCACGAGAAAGCATTGGCAGTGATTGAGGACGCAGCCGCCGAAGCCCGTCGCATTGAGGGTTCTGATCCCGACCGGCCGCGCGCACTGATGGCCGTGGCGAATGCTTTGCTCGTTAACGATCGCAGCAAGACCTGGGATGCTACCTACGATGCCGTTAAGGCTGCGAACTCCGCCGAAGGTTTTACCGGAGAAGATGGCGTGCTCAGAGTCAGCTTTTTTACCAAAGCGATTGCTTCCATACACACCTCTTCAGCCCAGGACTTTGACGTGTCGGGCATCTTTGGCGAACTCGCAAAGGATGACTACAATCGGACGGTTGAATTGGCCCGGGGCTTTGAACGCGAAGCACCCAGGGCCAGCGCAGTAATCGCCATCGCGCGGGCGGTGCTGGAAGACAAGAAGAAGTAATCTTCTTACCTGCTTTAGTGCTGTCCTCAGAAAGGACAGACAATGACGAGCCGGCACTAGTCAGCTGCGGAGCGGCGAAAGATCTGTAGCCCACGGCGCGTCAGCCGTGGGTAACGCCGCACCAATCGAATCAGCCGCGGAGTGGCGGAACGAAAACGATCAGCCCATTATTTGTTTCGCCCCTCCAGGACTTTGAATATTACTCGACGGGATCCCGTGGCTCACGTCATGGGCTACAGATCTTTTGCCGCTCCGCGGCTCTGCAGAGCTATCTCCAAAGGTCAAAAAAATGATCCGTGCTTCCCTGCTAATCCCAATCTTTCTCGTCCTTCTTCCAACCGCCGTAGCGCAACCAGGAGAAGCAACCAAGACTACGGCAAAAACCACCGCTGCCAACAACAAGTCTGCCAAAGATCTTGAAGCCGAGCGAATCCTGCGCGAGCGCCGGGCGAACGCCCAGTCACTGCTAATCAGCCTGGCCGTCGACGCGCGCAACTTCAGCGATCAGGCGTTGCGGGCCCGCACCCAGGCGCGCATCGCTGACGCTCTTTGGGAAGTTGATCGTGAACGAGGACGCGCAATGTTTCGCGCCGCGTGGGACGCCGCCGAGATTGCGGACCAGGAAGGGCAGGAGCGTCTGCAGGAAGACATTCGTCAACAGCGAAGTAAGAACGGCGGTGGTGGCTATGCTGTGGCGTCGCCTCCAGAGATACGGAAAGAGGTACTGCGGCTGGCTGCCAAACGAGATCGTGCCTTAGGCGAAGAGATCCTGGCTAAGTTCAAAGAACAGAAAGCTGCCGAAGCCAAGAGTACTCGGCCAAATCCCCTGGTCGGCGATGAAGCGATTGGCCAACGGTTGGCTCTGGCGCAACAGTTACTCGAGGCCGGCGATACTGAGCGGGCGTTGCAATTCGCGGATCCGGTGTTAGGCGGAGCGAATATGCAATCCATTGAGTTTCTTACGGCTCTGCGAGATAAGGATGCGACCGCTGCCGATCAGCGTTACGCGGCGCTGTTGGCGAACGCGCCGGCCAACCCGCAGTCAGACGCCAACACTGTATCGATGCTTTCATCGTACATTTTTACGCCGCACATGTATGTTGCGTTTCAGGGTACCGGGGTTTCGAGTTCGCAAATGACGCGGCCGGCTGGTCCGGCCAACGTCCCCGCTGAGTTACGCGCGGCATTCTTTCGTTCGGCGGCGAGCATTTTATTGCGTCCGTTGGCGCCTCCCGGACAGGATCAAACTACGTCGGGCCCGGATGGACAATACATGATCATCAAACGCCTGATGCCACTGTTTGAACAGGGCGCGCCACCGGAAATGACGACGGCGTTGAAAGCTCAGCTCGAGGCTTTGACCACAATCGCGAGCAGCAGTGCGCGAGATCGTGACGAAGAATGGGTGCATAGAGGAATCGGTCCGGAAAAGCCGGCAGTGGATCGCGAACAAGCGCTGCTGGATCAGATCGATCACGCCAAGACTGCTGCTGAGCGAGATCGGCTCAACCTGCGAATGGCTATGTTGCTGTCGGACAAGGGCGACCTGCGCGCGCGTGACTACGCGGGCAAGATCGACGACACCGATATGCGCAACAGCGCTCGCGCATTTCTTGACTCTGCGATGGCCATGCAAGCCGTCGAAAAGAAGGATATCGATCGAGCCCTGGAGATAGTCAAGGCCGGAGAGCTGACTCACATTCAGAGGGTCTGGTTGTTGGCGCAAACCGCGAAGCTGGTCGTCAAAACTGATCGCGATAAGGCGCTCATGCTGGTCGACGACGCCGCAACTGAAGCGCGCCGGATCGACGGTTCTGATCCTGATCGGGCCCGCGCATTCTTCGCCGTGACCAACGCAATGCTGCTGATCAATCGCCTGACCGCCTGGGATTCGACGAGCGAAGCGGTGAAGGCCTCGAACTCTGCCGAGACGTTTACCGGTGAAGACGGCCAACTCACTTTCCGCCTCAACACCAAAGGCATGAACTCGGTTTACCAGAACTCGATACCTGACTTTGATGTGGCCGGCCTCTTCTCTGAGTTAGCCAAGGAAGATTATGAGAAAGCGGTGGAGTTGGCGCGTGGTTTTGAGCACGAGGCTCCGCGAGCCAATGCGGTAATCGCTATTGCGCGTTCGGTGCTGGAAGAGAAGAAGAAGTGATCTCCACTGTCCGCGTTTAGCGGCGGGCCAACGCCCGCCAAACTTGGATATGAGAAGTTTAGCTGACAACATTTGATTGAAGATGAGGACGAGCTACGTGCTTTTGGGGATGGCCTTCATTTCATCGTGCATTTTGCAACGCGGCGAAAAACGCCGGGCAGTAGCCCGCCGCCAAACTATTTTCAAACGCTAAGAATAGATATTCATCGGTCTGGTCAGCAGCGCAAACGGATCTTCCACATTCAAAGCCTCGCGCACATAGAACGCCTCGCCCGCATCCACCCCAATCAGCGAACCGTAGTAACGCATCCGATCTTCAATCTGTTTGAGGAACCCCTGTGCGCTGATTCGCGTCGTCGGTTCGTTTGACTGGGCGCTGTAGAACTGCGAAGCGTAGGCGCGAATCGCATTCATCTTACCTTCGGCAAACTCGGAAACATCCACGATAAAAGATGGGATGGTCAGTCGCGAATAGACCGCGTGGGCAATCGCCGGCATCTTGATCGCCGCCAGGCCCGCTTGTTCATCATAGCGACGAATCGTCGCCAAACGAGCAGCTTCGCGCACCACCCGCGCGGTGGCCGCATGATCGGGATGCGAATCGTCCCAGTGCGACGTGAAGAGCACTTTCGGGGCTCGCGCCCTCAATACTTGGACCATCGCTAGCCGCGTCTCTTCATCGACCGTGATATGGCCGTCCGGTTGTTGCAGATTAAGGCGCGCATCCAAGCTCATCACGCGCGCGGCGTCGAGCGATTCTTTTGCGCGAATTTCCGGAGTGCCTCGGGTGCCCATTTCGCCGCGGGTCATATCGAGAACGCCGGTGCGATAGCCGAGCGACTTCAACTTCAGCAGCGTCCCGGCCATTGTTAACTCGGCATCGTCAGGATGCGAGAAGATAGCCAGTACATCGAGTTGCGTTTCCGCGAACATTGGTTTTCTTATCGGGACTTCGCCGGTTCCTGAATCCTGCGGGCAAAGACTCGATCCACGAAATCACACGAACCCACATGAACAATACGCTTCAAAATCGATTGCGAAACATTCCTTACTGCTTAAGGCCTACTGATCCCATCTGAATCGTCCCATCACCGACGGTGAATGTCAGCATCGCTCCACCGCTGCCGGCGCGAGCTCGCACCGAACGTGGCCCGATACTGTTTCGCTCACGCGGCTCCAGACCGGAGAACAGGTTCTTGACCTCACCCGTTCGCAGGACTTCAGCGTTGATATCGCCGTTGAAGCCCGGCATGAGATCAACATTGAGATTGCCGCTCGCTAATTTGATTTCAGCCCGCAGCCCATGCCAGGCGCGGGCCGGAATCGAAAAGTTTACCGTTCCTTTTTGAATGATCACGGCGACGTCGCTCCCTGTGAGTGCGAGATCCGCGTCGCTCTCCAGAGCGTTGATTCGAATCGACCCTTCGACACCCGACAGTTTTATCGGGCCGTTACCGGTGTCGATTGCCAGGTCGCACATCGCCGGCACCTTGAGACGATAATCAACCTTCCAGGGCAGACCGATCAAATACTTTGGGAAGTTCTTAGCCTGCTTCATGAACTTCTTGTCATGAGTCCCAATAGCAATAATTCGAATGTGATTGGCGTCTTCGTCAATCAGAAAGGTGTCGACCGCCGCCAGTAGATCAAGGTCCTGTTGGCTGGGCGCGCGCAACTCAACCTCGGCGCTGATATCAACTTCGCTTCGTTGCCAGCCCTCGATCGTGATTGAGCCTGCCGGTGCGCCGACGATCGTGACTGCGCCACCATAACCCAGACGGCGGCTATCGTGCCGCGTCGTGGTGCGCGTCACCAGCGGTCCCAATTGTATAGTCTTCTTGTCTTTTTGCGCCGCGACCGGAGCGTGGAGGTAAAAACCGGAAAGTAACAGTAAGGCAACGGCGGAAATTGAGATTGCGCTTCTCTTCACCTGAACAGATTGTGCGGGAGATCGGTAAGTGTTGTCTAGCGACGCAGGAACTTTATGTCGCCCTGATAGTTCGTGACTGTCACTGAGGCGCGGCCATCGCCAACATCACCGGTGATCCGGCGACCCTCGCCTAAAAGCTTCATCCCTGGGTTCCAGAAGTCGCCCATTGAAATTTTCTTCGCCGGCCCCGTAGCCACCAGGCGGAAGCCGCAGTTTGCCGGCAGCCGCAGGGTAATGGTTCCCTGCCCCGACTTGAATTCGTAGGTTCCACCCGAGGCGAATTCTCCATCAAAGAAAATATTGCCGGTGGTGTTTGAAGCAAAAACGCGAGCTGCGTTCACGCCGGAAAGCGTAATGTCGCCTGAGGTCCATACGTGGGCGCGCACCAGATCGCCCTGAATGTTGCTGACACTGATTTGGCCGCTGCGGGTTTCCAGATCAACCGATGATCGCGACGGCACTTGAATCTTGAAATTCACGTCACCCACGTCACGCCGGTCGCGATTATCGCCGACGATGTCGACCACTAAACCAGCATCGGTCTGTCTCGGGTTGAAATGTACTGCGGGAGCTTCCATCGTGGCGGTGATGCGAATCTCATCCCGCGCCCACGTCTCGACTGTGATCGTGCCGGAGAGGTTTTTCAACTCAATGCGGACGTTCTTGCCGGCGGGATAGTGTCGCGACACGCGCTGTTGCGTGAACGCGGCGGTAGCCAAAACGAGTACGAGGAAGAGGGCCGGAAAGGCTGCAAAACTTGCTCGTTTGCTGGTGGCGGGCGAATAAAGGTTCATCGTGTCGGATTATCAGGTCGAGAGCATCTCGGCCTTTTCAGTTTCACAGTGCGGCAAACTCCCTCAACAACTCGACCTTGTCATTCAGAGCGGCATTGAGAATCTCTTCGGAAACTTCATCGTGGGGATTCTGAGTCAACTGGCGCATCGAATCGTTAACGGCCGTATCGATCACACTCATGTTCTTATCGAACGTCTCGCGCATCTGCGGATTCCAACGGGCCTTGTTCAGTTCGACCCGCTCGTTCCAGTAGGCAATCACTTGCTGCTGCTGACGAAAGCGCTCTTTTACGGCTCCGTCGGTAGACGGAAGAGTCAAACCTGCCGTGCGTACGCCCGAACCATTGAAATTAAGTCCGCGCAAACCGACGACGGTGAATATAGAAACTACTATGATGATGGCCACGGCGGCGGCGGCTAACTGTGGAAAAGACAGTTGCCAGCTTCGATTCATCAACCGAAACCACCAACCTGCGTTCGCCGGAATCGCCGTTCGCGATCGGTCCGGCGACTCCATTTCAATCATATTGCTGATGCGCAACCACAGCGCGCGCTCATTCGGCACGGCATCATACTCGCCCCGATGTTCATGATAGAAGCCAACGATAGCGCCGACATCGTTCCGCGCTGCGGCACAATCGCCACAAACGCTCAGATGTGCGGCAACGCTATTGTGATCTTCGGGAGCCAGCGACCCGTCAATAAAATCGCTGAGTACATCCTGATACTGCTCGCAGTTCATTGTTCTAACCTCAGATGCGTCGCGCATCATACTGCCAAAGCCCCGCACTGCGCGACTCTCGCGGTTTCAAAGCAATAAAGGGGAGACTGCTTCCTTCTTTGCTTTCTCCATCGGCGATCCCTCGCCGCAATGTCAAAGTGGCCCATCTGGGAGCGCGGACAGGCTGTCCACGGCTTTCTAAAGGCCGTCTCTTGGTTGCTGTCGAGGCTTGTTCTGTTGCCTGAGAAGTCCCCGTAATTTCATTCTGGCCTTGTGTAATTGGGACTTTGACGTGCCGACAGAGCAGCCGAGCATCCGCGCAATCTCTTCGTGCTCGTGTCCTTCGATATCGTGTAGCGTAAAAACCATCTTATACCCGGGTGGCAATTGGGCAATTGCCTTGTCCAGGGCGATGCGGTCGACAACCGGCATTGCATTCGGGTTCTCGGTCCCTTTGACGATCTGGATCGGCGCTTCGCCGTCTTCGGTCGTCTGCTCCAGACGGACGCCGCGTTTACGAAAGTGCATCAGGACCTGGTTGACAGTCAAACGATGGAGCCAGGTCGTGAAGGCTGATTCGCCGCGAAAACTGCCAATTTTGCGAAAGAGCTGAATGAAAACTTCCTGCGCCAGGTCTTCCGCCTCGGTCACGTTTCCCGTCATGCGCAGGCATAGGGAATATACGCGGCGGTTATGGCGCTGGTAAAGCTCTTCGAAGGCTTTCATGTCGCCTTCGGCGGCCCGCTTCGTCAGCTCGTAATCCGGAGTTCGCGGTGTCTCGGTTTCGCTTGCTGCCACTTGATCCTGCGATTGTCCCTGAGCAAAGCGGCAATGTGCCTCGTTAAGGTGCGGTCTTTCGCGCCGTTGCCCTGCCTTGTGTTGAACGCGTAATCGGTATCCCGCTTTTTAGTATCCGATCATAGAGGGGTACTGACAAGCCGCGACGCGGGCCTGATAAAACAAGGTCGGTTTTTAGGTCCAGTAGGTTCTATCGAGCGAGCGATAGTGAACCGCCTCGGAAACGTGTGCCGATTGAATGTCGTCAGAGTCTTCCAGATCGGCGATGGTGCGACTGACTTTGAGAATGCGATCGTACGCGCGCGCGGACAGGCCCAGACGGGTCATGGCGCGTTCGAGCATGGTCTCGCTTTCGGCATCGATCCGGCAAAAGCGTCGAATCAAGCGCGGCGTCATCGCGGCGTTTGAGAAAATTCCGTCGGACGCTAATCTTTTCCCCTGCCGCTCGCGAGCATTGATTACCCGCCGGCGAATGGCGGCCGAGTCTTCCGCATCCGGCGGCGGGTCGCCGGCAAGATCGCGAAAACGCACCGCCGGCACGTCGATATGAATGTCTATGCGATCCAGCAGCGGGCCTGAGATACGGCCGACGTAACGCTGAATCTGCAAAGGCGTGCAGCGGCATTCGCGTGTGGGGTCGTTCCAGAAGCCGCAAGGACACGGATTCATAGCAGCCGCCAGCATGAACGAAGCAGGAAAAGTGAGCGACATCGCCGCGCGGCTAATGGTGACCTGCTGATCTTCGAGTGGCTGACGCAGGACCTCCAACACGCTGCGATCAAACTCCGGCAATTCGTCCAGGAACAGAATGCCCTGATGGGCCAGCGAAACTTCACCAGGCCGCGGTAGCGCGCCGCCACCGATCAAGCCGGCATCGCTGATCGTGTGATGCGGCGATCGAAAAGGCCTTTGCGTTACCAGCCCGGCACGTCCGGTTAATCCGGCAACTGAATGAATCTTGGTTAGCTCGAGCGCGGCTTCGAACTCCAGTGGAGGCAGAATCGTCGGCAGACGTTTGGCGAGCATGGTCTTGCCTGAGCCCGGCGGTCCAATCAGCAGGATGTTATGCCCGCCGGCCGTGGCTACTTCCAGGGCGCGCTTGGCCGCTTGCTGGCCGCGCACCTCGCGAAAGTCGACGCTGTAATGATCGTCATTGACGAGAATGTGAGATAGATCCACGCGGATGGGCTCTGGCGGGTTTTCGGACCTGATGGCCGCGATCATTTCCACGGCGTGGCGCAGATCGGTAACCGCATAGACCTTCACATCGGAAACGACCGCGGCCTCTTTAGCATTCTCGTCAGGCAGGAGCAGATGTTTGGTTTGGGATTGCCGCGCGCGCAAGGCAATCGGCAAGGCGCCTCGAATCGGCCGCACCCGGCCATCCAGAGACAATTCGCCTACGGAAAGAATGTCCGTCAAGTGTTGCGCATCCCCGAGGTCGCCGTTGGCTCCGAGGATACCCAACGCGATCGGCAGGTCGAAACTCGCGCCCTCTTTCCGCACATCCGCGGGCGCCAAATTGATCGTGGTCTTGTGAAACGGAAAGAAGAAAGCGCTATTGTTAATGGCCGCGCGAATACGCTCGCGCGATTCACGAACTGCGAGGTCCGGCAAGCCGACAATTGTTACCGACGAGGGCGTATCGGTCTCGTTGCGAACGGGGGTCAGATCGACCTCAACATCTACGAGGTTGGCGTCGATACCATAGACCGCAGCGGATTGAGTCCGGAAGAGCATGGGAGCCAGTAGCACAGACTTCAGTCTGTGGTTTGCATCCTAATCATGGGTTACGGGGTAACACAGACTAAAGTCTATGCTACTAAACAGACCGAGCGCGCCTCTAACGAAGCGCGCTCGCCATTTCTTTAGCGGTCGCTCACAAGCGACCGATTGTCACTTACTTGATCAGCTAACTAAGTTTATCTCTGGCGCGAAGTACTCGGGCTGCCCGGCAACTTGATCTCTTGCCCAGCCTGCAGCTCAACATTCGGTCCGATGCCGTTAAGTCGGGCCAGTTCATCGGCGGATAGTTTCCGCGCGGCCGCAATCTTCGCAATGGTGTCGCCCTTCCGCGCTCGCAATTTTGTGAGGGTCGAAGCGTTGCCCGCGTCGGTTGCGCCCGGCGCGCGTCGCCAGCTAGTCAGCTTAACGCTGCTATTCGGAACCACCAACTTGTTCGTGCCTTTCAGGTCGACGCCATTATTCATCGTCTGCAAAGTCGCGACGCTGACGCCTGTGCGGTTGGCAACTGATTGCAGCTCTTCACCAGGAACGACTGAGATGATGCGGGCCGAATCAAGCCGGTCGCCCGGAATCCGCTTCAGCACCGAAGCCAGTTGTTTACCCTTCCCTGCCGGCACGCGAATCTGATACGACTCGCCGCGCGGCGTGGTGTCGCGTTTCAACTCCGGGTTCAAGCTCGCGATGTAATCGGCGCTGGTATCAGTAGCATCCGCAATCAATCGCAAACTGGTCGCCGAAGGAACAACCACCGGGTCGAAGCTAATCGGAGCTTCGGGCCGGATGCCACGGAATCCATACTTCTCAGGATTCTTGGCGATCAGGATCACCGCCAGGATATTGGGTACGTAATTGCGCGTCTCTTGCGCGATGTAGGGATAAATCTGCCAGTAATTCGCAGCGCCGGCTCGCGAGATAGCGCGGTCAACGTTCAGCGCCCCGGTGTTGTAAGCCGCCATTGCCAGCAACCAGTCGCCGTTATAACGCTTTGCCAGATCCTTCAGATATCGTGCGGATGCGGCAGTCGGCTTTTCGATTCCGTTACGCTCATCCACCCATGCGGTCTGGCGCAATCCATACTGCGCACCTGAACTACGAACGAACTGCCACAGGCCCGAAGCGCCAGCCCATGAGACGTTCCGCGGTATCCAGGCGCTTTCGACCTGGCCCAGCCAGGTTATATCTTCAGGCACGCCTTGTCTGCGGAAAGTATCGCGCGCAATCTTCATGTAGCGGCCGGATCGACGTAGACCAGCTTCCATGGTGGCGCGACCGCGACCCTGATAGTAGTTTATGTATTGCTGCACCAGCGGATTGATAGTGACGTTGAAATCGAGCGCGTTCTTTGCCTGCTCGAGTTCAGCGATGTCGGAATCGGAAACTTTCTTCTCGTCTTCCGTCAGGATGAGCTTGCTCAACGTATCAAGGGGCGACGGCTCAAAACCTTGATGCCTGAATCCGATCTGGGGCTGTTTGGGTTGCTGTGTCTGCGCAACCTCTACCGTTTCGGCTTTCGGATTTGGCGCACCCTGGGCGACTACCGGAGTCGCGTTCTGTTGGGGCGACGATTGGATCAGCGGAACCTCTTCACGGTAGATCCGCTCCACCAACTCTAGGTAACCGGTTTGCAGTCGCTGGCTGGCGCGCACATCCAGGCCAGACATCAGAATCTCATCTATGGCCTTGTCAAATTCGTCGCGGGCCTGCTCGCGCTTGTTGTCTTCGAGATTGAGTTTGCCCTTACGAAAATGATCGTTGGCACGCTCCAGAACCTGATCCACACGAGGATCGGTCTTCTGGACTTCAGTCTGGATATCACGAGCAGAAGATCCGCCGGGCTGGGCTTGAATGATTGCTGGGGTAAAAAGAACTGCGGCTGCAAAAAAAGCGCTCACAGACAAACGAAGAGGGTTACGGGTCATCAATCGTTGTTCTCCTCTGCTAATGCTTTGGGCGAATCCACGACTGCGACTTCCACCTTTGGGTCGCGCAGCGGCATTCACTACTAAAACAATACGGAACGTGGAAAAGTTCCGATTTCTGTGGCCCAAATTCAGCCACTTGACCCCCGGAGGTTACCACACGAACCGAGGTGTGTCAAACGAGTTACCTTGCAAAAATCGGCCTGAACTCGAGGCTTTTGACATTACTAAGATGCTCTGCTCGAACGACTCCGACAAGTTTATTTTATCGGCTAGGGCCCTTCCCAAAAACCCTCTGGCGAGTGGTCATCAAAAGCCTCTACGTCCGCTGGCCGCCTGTGGCAGACGAGCCGGGCGCGGGCTGGACGCCAGGGCCGGTGGTGCTTTTTCCTTCAGGGCCTCGCGAAAGACCTGCCTCATGTTATCCACAAATACGAACCGAATGTCCTTGAACAGTTCTTTTGGGACTTCATCGAGGTCCCGACGGTTTTGCGTAGGCAGAATGATTTTTGTCACCCGTGCTCGCCGGGCCGCCAGGACTTTTTCTTTGACGCCGCCAACCGGAAGCACATTGCCGCGCAGAGTAATCTCGCCGGTCATGGCTACATCCTTACGCACGGGTCTCAAGGACAGCGCCGACACCAACGCCGTTGCCAGGGTAATGCCGGCCGACGGACCGTCCTTCGGAATCGCACCCTCGGGAATGTGTATGTGCATGTCGAAGTTACTAAAATCATCCGGGTCGATCTGAAGTTCTCGGGCCCGCGACTTGGCGTAGGAGTAAGCAGCCTGCGCTGACTCACGCATTACTTCGCCGAGCTGTCCGGTCAGAACCAGATTGCCCTTCCCTTTCATGCGCAGCGCTTCCACGAAGAGGACATCACCTCCGACGGCGGTCCATGCCAACCCCGTCGCAACCCCGATCTGGTCTTTCTTCAACACTTCCTCGGGAATAATCTTCGGTGGGCCCAGAAACTCGTGGAGGTTATTTACTGAAACGCGCACCGCGCCTTTCTGACCTTCGCCCATTCGCCGCGCAACTTTGCGGCAGATTGAGCCGATCTCCCGCTCCAGTTGCCGCAAGCCGGCTTCATGCGTATAGCGCTGAATCATCGCCGTCAATGCAGTGCGTGAGATATTCATATCGCGCGCGGTAACGCCATTCTCGTCCATTTGCTTTGGCATTAGATGGCGCCGCGCAATCTCGAGCTTTTCCTCTTCCGTGTAGCCGGCCAGCCGGATCACTTCCATGCGATCTCGCAGGGCCGACTGCACCGTATCCAGAATGTTCGCGGTAGTCATGAAGATTACGTTGGACAGGTCGAACGTTACACCGAGATAGTTGTCGCGAAAGCTGTTGTTCTGCTCCGGATCCAGGACTTCCAGCAGCGCCGATGATGGATCGCCGCGAAAATCCGCGCCGACCTTGTCGATCTCGTCAAGCATAATCAGCGGATTATTGGTCCCGGCTTGCTGGACCGCCAGCATGATGCGGCCAGGCATTGCGCCGACATAGGTCCGGCGATGGCCGCGGATCTCGGCTTCGTCGTGGACGCCGCCCAGACTTAGGCGCATGAACTTGCGGCCCAGGGCCCGGGCGATCGACCGTCCTAAGCTTGTCTTTCCCACTCCCGGAGGACCAACCAGACAGAGAATGGGCCCTTTTGGTTTCTCTTTCAGTTTGCGCACAGCAAGGGCTTCCAAAATGCGCTCTTTGACTTTCTCGAGGCCGTAGTGGTCTTCATTAAGAATCCGCTCTGCCTTGTGCAAGTCAAGATTGTCTTTGGAAGACTTCGACCAGGGCAGATCGGTGATGATCTCCATCCAATTGCGCAGCGTGGCCGTCTCAGCCGCGTCCGGGTGCATGCGTTCGAGCTTCTTCAGTTGCCGCAGGGCTTCCTCTTCGGCGGGCTTGGGCATTTTCGACGATTCAATCTTGTCGCGGAATTGCTGGATTTCTTCCGCCAGCTCGTTGCCTTCGCCCAGCTCGGTCTGGATCGCCTTCATCTGCTGTCGCAGATAAAACTCTCGCTGAGAACGATCGATATCGGCCCGCGCCTGGGTATTGATTTCCTGCTGAACAGTGAGCACTTCAATTTCTTTATTGAGCAGTTCGTTCACGCGCCGTAGTCGGGCGGTGGTGTCGGCAATCTCCAGCACGGACTGCGCATCCTCCACTTTCAGCTCCAGGTTTGACGCGGAAAGGTCCGACAGCCGGCCCGCATCGTCCAGATTCGCGATGATCGCCATCACTTCCGGCGAGATGTTCTTGCCAAGGCTCGCTGCCTTTTCCATCGAGGCGCGCACGTTACGCATCAAGGCCTCAACTTCCAGCGAACGCTCTGGCGCCAGGACTTCGGTCATCACTTCCAGTCGCGCGTGCAAACATTCGCTCGTGGCGGTGACGGATTCGACTTTAGCGCGTGACACTCCCTGAACCAGAATGCGAATGCGCCCGTCCGGCAGCTTCAGCATTCTCATGATCACGGCCACCGTGCCGACGTTGTAAAGATCGTCCTGCTGGGGTTCTTCCTTATCAAGATCTTTTTGACAAGTAAGCAGTATCATCCGATGCTGTCCCAGTGCTTCGTCAACCGCGCGGATCGATTTCTCGCGAGAGACAAACAGCGGCACGATCATAAACGGATAGATCACTATGTCGCGCAGCGGTAACAGGGGTAATTCCTCGGGGATTTGGAGCTGCTGCTCGGCTTCCGTCGGTTCCAGCGCTGCGGCAATGTCGTCGTTAATGATGTCTGTCATTCTTTCTCTCTTTGAGTTTCTTGTTTCGATTCCTTCTCAATGATCTGCACCTTGAATTCCGATCCACGGCGATCCTTTATCTTCGGCAAGTTGATCAGAAGCATCCCGTTTGACAATTCTGCCGTCGCATCCTTGACACTGATCGTCCAACGCAGCGACATCACCCGATTAAAATGGCCGTAACTGCGCTCAGAACAGAGATGCGAGACGATTCGCTGACGGAGGTTTCGTTTCTTCTTTTCTCCATAAATGCGCAGCTTATTGCTGTTCAATCCGATCTTAATCTGGCCGGCGCTGACGCCGGGTAGTTCGATGCGGACGCAAATCGCGTTGGCTGTCTCACAAACATCAACCGGCGGCACCCACGCACCTGCGATGGCCGGCAATTGCTCTTGCGCTGCTTCCTGCAATACCGAAAACAGCCGTCCGACACGCTCCGTCAGACGCTTCAACTCGATCCTTTCGAGGCCCGCCGGCCCGACATTCTTGACCATTTGATTCTCTTACTGCGCGGTGCTGGCGATCCACCAGCGTCGTAGTGCCACCAGGGCCCAAACAAATTCAACCACCCCGAACGGCCACGCTCCTTGCAGAAAGCCGTAGACCGATCCCAAGACGCAGGCCAAAGCAAATCCCAGGATGAACCCACGGCTGCGGTCTTCAAATGCGTAACAGACAAGCATCGCGGTCACTGCAAAAAGACCGAACAGGGTAAGTGCGTTTCGCATCAGCGATGTTTCATGAGATCAAAACCTCAGCAACTAACTACCTCTAGCAGGGTGCTGAAAAAAGCAAAATCGCCACAGAGTCACAGAGTCACAGAGTAGGGAAGGATTCAGAACCTATCAGAAATGCCAACAAATGCTTACCTTCTTTGTTCTCATCTTTCTCTGTGTCTCCGTGTCTCTGTGGCTATGCTTAGTTTTTCATCAGCCTGCTAGGCCCTCTTCATCACCCTGTCCTGGCGCGCGCGCACCAGCGTCTTCAGCTCATTCATAAACTCTGAAACATCTTCGAACTCAAGATAGACGGAGGCAAAACGCACGTAGGCCACCTTATCGAGTTCCTTCAAACGCCTCATAATCAACTCGCCGATCTTGTTCGTGGGCCGTTCGCGCTCTGACGACTCCTGGACATATTTTTCAACTGCGTTAACGATGCTGTCGAGCTTCGAAGGCGGCACCGGTCGTTTCTCACATGCACGAAGGATTCCCGCCATGACCTTATTGCGATCGAAGGTTTCCCGCCGGCCGTCCTTCTTGATCACCATGTACGGTATTTGATCGATCCGTTCGTAAGAAGTAAAGCGCCGCTCGCATTTCAAGCATTCGCGTCGCCGGCGGATCGCATCGCCTTCGCGCGATTCGCGCGAGTCAACGACTTTGTCTTCGAGAAAGCCGCAAAAGGGGCATTTCATAGGTTCATCCTCACTCTCGCATTACGTTTCAGGCGCCCTCAGCCAGCGCCACTTTTTCATCTTCCACCGCGTGCTCAACCGTGCTCACGGTCATCATCGAGCGGAGCCGACTAATACTGACGTCCCCGCGCAGGAAGTAAAAGAAGCCAAATAGCGCGGCCGGAGCAAAGTCGACCAGATGCAAAGCGATGGCGACGGCTGCGGCCCGGTCAATCTCAACTCCAAGCAGCACCAATGCGGCTCCGGTGGCCGCGTGAAATGCGCCTGCGCCTCCGCCCGGCGTGGGCACCGCCGACGCGACCATCGACCAACCCAACACAAACAGCGACTGCGAAATGCCGAACGGCAGGCCAAAAGCTCGGAAAATAAGCAGGTTCGCGAATGCAACTGAAAACCAAAGTAACAGCGACAGCCCGATCGTTGGCGCTAATTGGCGCACATGGCCAAGCACTCGCAAGGCGGTTGCTAGTTGATCGAGGATGCTGAGCAGCGCACGTTTCAATCTGCCACTCAAGCGAGACCGGCCACCAATTCTTCTGTCGAGCCAGCCAATTACGCTCTCCGATCGCTGCCTAAACCAAATAAGTAGTGCGACTGCCGCGGCGAGCAAAACCACCATCAGCAAGCCCACCAGGCGAATGCGGGTGAGTTCGGCGCCCGAGGTCCCGGGAGGCGTGAACCACAATAGATTAAGCGCAAAAATCAGGGCGACCGAAATGAAGTCGTACAGCCGCTCGATCATGATGGTCACGAAAGATGCCGCGGGTCTCACGCGCTTGTCACGCATGGGCAGTACCAACGGACGTACGACTTCGCCTAAGCGGCCAATCGTCAAGATCGCGGCGAATCCGACCGTGGTTGCGATCCAGATCTCGCGGAAACTAGTAGTCGCCAGAGGCGCGAGGAAAACGCGCCAGCGGAGCGCGCGCCACACATAAGCTAAAAGGATCACGAGTGCGGCGATTAGGGTTAGCCGCCAGTCCGACTTCTGGATCGCGATCTTGACCTGTTCCCAGTCCAGCCTGCGGCCAAGCCACCAGATAATCAACACTGCCAACAACAACAACCCGGTGAACTCAAGATACTTGCGGTATTTTGCCAAAATGTTTTGAAAACTCTCCGATGAAGTTACTCTGTCGAGCGGGCTCCCCCCCTGGCACGGCATGTCTTCGACAGCGACCGACAAACCGAGGCGTGCCGTACATCCCGGGGACAAACTTGACTAAAATCCTAATGCAACCACAAGATATGGTGTGGTCGAGCAAGCCTACAACAGTTTAATGTTGCGCGCAAGAATCCGATCCGATCAACCACGATCTCGGCTCTGACCAATCAGCGATAACGGAACTTTGTTTCGGGGGCAGACGTAAGACGCTCCGGTTGGGCGATGCCGAAACGTGGCATGCCTGAAACTGCTTTCGGAACACGACCAATCGGAGACGCAACAAGTGGGAGCCGCCAAAAGCTTGGCTACCAATGAAGGCGCTGAACTAGTAAGGCGGTGCCGCGCAGGTGATGGTGCGGCCTGGGAGGAGATTGTCCAGACCTATACCCGCCGCATCTACAATCTTGCCTATCGATTCACTTCCCGGGCTGACGCTGCGGAAGACCTGACCCAGGACGTCTTTATCCGCGTCTACCGATCCCTTGAGCAATACAATCCAAAGCAGGGTGATTTGCAGAATTGGCTGATGCGCCTGGCTCGAAACCTGGTAATAGATGACTATCGCAAACGGCAGCGAGCACCCCAAGACGAAGCGGCGGACGATCTTGAAGATCACCAGTATCATTTGCGAGCGGCGGGCGCCACCGTCCAGCGCGAAATGGAGCGTCGCGAACTGGGCGTGCAGGTGCAAGCCGGTATCGACAAGCTCTCGCCCGATTTGCGCACCTGCGTCATTCTTCGCGACATCGAGGAATTGAGCTATCAAGAGATCGTTGACCTTCTGAAAATACCTGAAGGAACCGTTAAGTCTCGGATTAATCGCGGCCGTATTGAACTTGCGAAGATTCTGCGTCGTATGCGAGTAGTAGAGGCGTAGCGGCGACGCAAATCTTTGGTCAGTAGTTGAGAGAGAAGAACAAGATGCTTTGTCACGAATTTGAAGACCAGTTGACCGACTACCTCGACGGAGCGCTCGAGGTGCAGACGAACCGCGAGTTTGCCGAGCACGCCATGCGCTGTCCCGTCTGTCACGATCTTCTCAGCGAAGTGAAGAATACCCTGTTAGCTTGTTCGGCTTCAGAAGCACCGCTTGCGGGTACCGGCCTGGAGGCGCGCATCCTGCTGCGGACGATGCCGGAAACGGCCATCACCTGCACGGATTTTGAAGAGTACCTGACAGATTATCTTGACGGCTTCTTAATGGCTCCCCTTTACCACCGCTGGGAACGACACGCGGCCCTCTGCGTCAGTTGCTGCGAACTGCCGGGCGCCGTGGTGCGGGCAATCGGTGCTTGCTATACGTACAAGCAGGACGAGTTGACAGTTCCCGCCGGCCTCGAAGCACGGATACTGCAAAGCACCATTGGCAACGTCCTGCCGCGGGAAGTGCGCGCACCGCTGAAATCTCGCTTGATCGAGTGGCTGCGTGGCGCCCTTGATCCGATCGTTTCACCGCAGCTTGCATCAGTAGCGACCATGCTTCTGGTATCAGTCTTCGTCCTGACGAATACCGTCTCAACCGACGGGTCAGTCGGCGGAATCTATCATGCCAGTTTGCAGTTGGCAGAACGCACCGCCGGTAACGCATCCAGGAGTTCGGCGCTTCCCAACGGAATGAAGCAAATCGAGAGTAGCGTTAACGATTTGATGAATGGTGAGGAAGACTCAGGTAAAGGAAATGATGCGAACAAGAATCAGAATACATCGAATCAAAACAGCGCGACGCAAGGCACGAAGAATAGCGCCACGCAAAGCAAACCGAAGGGTGGAGGTTCAAAGCAAAAGGACCGTTGAGCTGATGTCCGACAGACTCTAGTTTGGCGCTGAGTCGCACGAGGAAAAGTTTGCGACAAACTGAAATTTGTCGGACAAGAGAATCTTAATGAACTGCGCTTATCACACAAGGAATCCGGCCGCCGTGCAATGCAACCAATGCGCACGGCCGCTGTGCCCTGCATGCGATCATCGGATACGCGGGTTTGCGTTCTGCCAGGATTGCATTGTGGCCGGCGTCGAACTGTTGCGTAATCAACAAACGCGCACCAGCGACTCGCAGGTCATCCGGCGCAAAACTTCACCAGTAATCGCCACGTTCCTTTCATTCTTTGTCCCCGGGCTGGGAGCCGCTTATAACGGACAAACGTCCAAAGCAATCGTTCACTTCGCAATTTTCGCCAGCTTTTTTCAGATGGCGGTAGTCACTGACGGCGTAACGTTTTTTGTTCTGGGAGTAGCAGGCACGTGGTTGTTCGCGGCTGTCGATGCTTGCCGCACAGCGCAACTAATGAGGGCGGGCCTGGCCCCTGACGCCGAAGAAGATGCGATTGCCCGTCAGCTTTATGGCAACCCGATCGCGTGGGGCGTGACGCTGGTCGTACTTGGTTCGATCTTTTTGGGTCATACACTATTCGGTCTGCAGTTTCCAGTGCGCCGCACCTTGCCGGTAGCCCTGGTTATCCTGGGCGCATACATGTTGTTTGATTATTTAAGGCGGCGCCACCGGCGTGAAGAGATGCGGGCCTTCGATACGAGCAATCCGCCGCCTTCGGTGGTCGCGAACTGGCCGGCCAAATCAGGACGATTCGGCGCGGATGACTTTCCCACCCACGCGAGCCCGCGCCAGCTAGGTTCAGCAAGATATAAGTAGTTATAGGACATATCGGTCCCATTCGACTTATTTTTTCAAGAGGTAGTTTTCTTATGGCAATTCTGGCAACATTTGGTCGCGGCGGCGCCGTACTCGCACTCATTCTCCTGGTCGTAGCCCTGCTCAAACAACTAATAGTCCTGGTCGGCTTCCTGCTCGCGCTAATTAAGTTCGCCATCGTCGTGGCTTTCATAGGCATGATGGTGATGATCGTGCTGGCAATCTGGCGCGATCGGTGTCGACGCAAACGCGAAGCTGAAGAGGCATAAACCCGAGCGCCCATCCGCAAGACTGACTCTCAGTCAGTTCACTAATATCTCGCATTCAACAACTCCGCCCGCAACGGCTTTTCCGCGTTTGCCTTCTCTTGCCTCGTGTGATAGGGTGTCGCGCTCAAGCAGCATCCAGGTTCGGTCACGCTGAATCCTAAGCACTTCCCGGCGATTCAGACTTTCCCTTACGCTGCTTACTTCAAGCAGGTTCTTTAAAGATCTTCAAGCAGGTTCTTTTTTAAGACCTCACAAATTTGAGTGCTATCAGTCGCCTTCGTCGGCAACTGTTACTTTCGCGGTCGCCATGCGGCCCCTGATTTACAAGCGCGCGTGGACTGATCGACAGGAGCAGAATTGATGAACCGAGACGACCGTTTTTATGCCTTTATCGTTGCCCGTACTTCCCGTTCCAGAGCCCATATCCGTCGTGTCTGCGTCCACAAACGCTGGTTGAAAGTCTCTGCCCTGGGACTGTTTGCCGTTATGTGTGGGCTGGCCTATGGATTCTATGGTCTAACGCAGCAGGCCACGCATTTCCGCATCGAACGCGAGAATCAACGCCTGCGCGCCGAGAACGACAAGCAGCGGCAGGAACTGCAAAACCTGAACAACCGCGTGGATGCTGTCGAAGACACTTCGCGAAAGCTGGCGGCCGAGGTACCGGGAGCTCAAACCGAAGGTCAGACAGTGCATGCTCAGGGTGGTCCAGCCCGTCCTGTTGACAGCGCAGCCGCTCTGGCGGCATTGGAATCAAAGACCGCTAAACTCGAACGCGAAATGCGTATGTACGAAGCTTTCCTTCGCGCACACGGCATGACCCCGTCAATATGGCCGGTGTTCGGCAAACTGGAAAGCGGAGTCGGCGGCCGCCGCAATCCCTTCGGAGGCCGTGGTTTTGAATACCACGAAGGTCAGGATATTGACGCGTCTTACGGTACTCCGGTTCAGGTTGCTGCGCCCGGCAGAGTGACCATTGCTGGACGGCAAAGAGGCTATGGCAATGTCGTCTATGTCGATCATGGCGCCGGATTGTCGACGCGTTATGGCCACTTGTCAGAGATCGATGTCACCGTTGGCCAAACCGTGACGCGCGGACAGACTATTGGATTGGTTGGCTCAACCGGACGCTCAACCGGTCCGCATCTGCATTACGAAGTCCGCATTAATAATCAACCGGTCGACCCACGACCATATCTTCCGGGAGCTGAGAAACAGTAGTGAGAAGTTTAGAGTGCCAACTTCAGTTGGGTTTTCCTTGCTGAAAAAGACACGACTGAAGTCGATACTCTGAACATGCGAAATAAAATCCCCTCCTTTCTGATTGCGAGTGGCCTCTGGTACTATCCTCAAACTCTTCAATTTTGATAAAGAACAAGGGAAGAATCCGATGACGTCGACCTATTCGCGTGCCGCCGCACTGCTGCTTTCATTCCTGCTTTTTCTCAGTCTGGTACCGATCTCAGTCCTGGGTGACGAGGGCATGTTCCTGCCCGATAAGATCACCGAGCTGCCCCTGAAAAAACTACAGCAACGCGGACTGAAGATTCCGATCACCGACATTTACAATCCGAATGGTCCGAGCATCAAAGACGCCATCGTGATTGTGGATGGCGGCACCGGTGAGTTCCTCTCGACTGACGGACTGCTGCTCACCAACCATCACGTCGCTTTCGATGCTCTGGTTTCCGCGTCGGATCAGTCGAAGGATTACGCGACCAATGGCTATTTGGCGAAAGACCGCAACGCGGAATTGCCCGCAAAGGACTACACGGTAAAGATCACCCAGGAATTGAAGGACGTGACCGCGGACGTTTTGAGCGGACTCACCGATGCGATGTCTCAGGCTGAACGAAATACCGCGATTACCGCCAAGTCACGCGCGATCGAGGCGAGCAGTGCCAAGCCCGATGCCGGGATTACCGCGAACGTGCTGCCGCTGAATGAAGGGTTGTCTTATTACCTGTTCACTTATCTAGAGCTTCGGGATGTGCGCATTGTTTATTCGCCGCCCAAGAACATTGGTTTCTTTGGCGGCGATCCCGATAACTTTGAATGGCCGCGGCATTGCGGCGATTTTACATTTATGCGCGTCTACATCGGCGCCGATGGCAAGCCGGCGGACTACTCGGCGAGCAACGTGCCCTACAAGCCGAAGAAGTTCCTTTCGATTTCCATGGGTGGCGTGAAGGAAGACGATTTTGTCATGGTCATGGGTTACCCGGGCTCGACACGGCGTTACCGCGAGAGCTATTCGGTCGCTTACAACCAGGATGTGTTTATGCCGCTGCTGATCGACGTTTTCAATAAACAGATTGAAGTTCTGCAACGCGCAGGCAAGAACGACCGTGAACTGCAGATTAAGCTACAGAGCAAAATTTTCGACATTGCTAACACGGTAAAGGATTTCGAGGGTTCGGTCGTGGCCATGCGCCGGGTCGGAATCGTCGATCAGAAACGTAAGGACGAAGCCGCTTTCACTCGTTGGATCAATGAGAATCCAGACCGGCAAAAAAAGTATGCCGATGTGTTGCCGTCGCTACAGAAGGCCTACGACGAATTGCAGAAGACCCAGCCCCGAGACACTTTGATTCCGCAAATGGCCGGGCTCAGCGACTTCTTTGTCATAGCGGGCTTAATCGGTTCAGCCGCCGCTGAAAAAGAAAAGCCCCAGGGCGAAAGAAATCCGAACCTGGCGATGGCTGTCGTGCGCGCGCGCGCCGCCCTCGTAGGAATCTTCGCCGACCGCATTCCGGGTTTCGAGCGCGAGATGCTGGCATTCTTGTTACGGAAAGCGGCCGAACTGCCTCCGGAACAGAAAATTGAAGCGATTGAGAGGCGCTTTGGCAATCTCAAGGGCGACGCGCGGGTTAGCGCAGAAGAAGAATTTGCCCGTGCGGTAAGCGAAAGTAAGAACCTAAGCACGCCAGAATCTGTTGCCAAACTGTTTGACATGACGACGGCACAGTTGCGCCAATTGAATGAGCCGCTGATCGACTTTGCGGGAGAAATGAGAGAACTGAATGGCCAGGTTGCTGTTCGCACACGGGCCTTCAACGCCATCGTGGGTCGTTTGCGGCCCCAGCTGGTTCGTGGCATGAGCGAAATGCGAGGGAGCATTCCCTATCCCGATGCGAACCGCACACTGCGGTTTACCTATGGCGAAGTGAAGGGCTATATTCCTCACGACGCGGCAATTTACCAGGCATTCACAAATCTTTCGGGAGTCATCGAAAAGGACATCGGCCGTGAGCCCTTCGACGCGCCGGAAAAACTCAAACAGCTTTATCGAGCTCACGACTTCGGTCCCTATGCGACGCCGGACGGACAAAACGTGCCCGTCGACTTTCTTTCAACGACCGACATCATCGGCGGCAATTCAGGCTCGCCTATCATGAACGGACGAGGAGAACAGGTAGGGATCATTTTCGATGGCAACTATGAAGGACTCGGCAACGACTTCTTTTACAACGATGCGAAAGGTCGGGCGATTTCAGTCGACATTCGCTATGTGCTGTTCATCGCCGACAAATTCGGCGGCGCGGGATATATCCTGAAAGAGTTGGATATTAAGAATGCGCCTGCGGCATTGCGTCGTGCCGCTTGATGGCCGATCATCGTCAAAGCACCTAACCTAACTTGGAGGAACAAGTCTTGAAAAAACTAACAATCATTCTGTGTCTGGCGCTGGCGACTTTCGTGTTTGCCGGAGTGATGTCAGCAAAGTCCATAACCAAACTCACCGCACCTGCGGCCCAGGAGAACCGGGTCTTCACCCACAAAGAAGCCGGCGTGCAATTTGAAGTGCCCAAAGGCTGGAAAGCAAAACCGGACGGTGAAGTGATAACCGTCTCGACCGCCGACGACAGTCTGCAGATGGTTTTTTGGGTACCTGACGAGAATACTTTCGACGCGGCCGTAAAGGATCTGGATACCGAACTCGGCAAAACGATCAAGAACATCAAGACCACGGACAAAGGAACCTCAGACACCCACAATGGCATGCCGCACTTCAGCGCCGGCGGAACCGGCGAGGTTGGCGGGACGACGATCGAGTGGAGCGTTGACGTGCTCGCAGCCAAGAAGGTAGTGATCATTTTGACTTTCGCGGCGCCCGGAGTCGCAGAAAAGCATGCTGAAGAGGCCGCGAAATTCATCTCCAGTATCAAGAAAGCTGAGTAATATCGCACTGTCCTGTGGGTTTGGGTGTTCTGGCTCTCGTGGTCAAGTGGCCCAGCGCGCGGATTTTTTTGTTGACAGGCCAAAAGCGCATCGTTTAGGATTCGCCGTCGTTTCAATCAGTGCCGGGGTTGGCTTTACACCCGCCTTTGCATTTCGATTTGCAAGCGCAACAGACAAATGCAGTTTAGCTTTTTGCTTGGAAGTATGTGCACGATGACCGCTCGCTCCGGCGTGGGATCGCGTGTGCTTTGTTCGTTGTGTGTTTCCGTATGGCGCCCCAACTAGAAAGCGCGTCCGGCTCACAGCATTAACCTGATAGAAGGAGAAGTAACACACCACCTTCAGTCTGTGTTACTTAATCCCGTTTTGCCGAATCGTTAGGAGGATTCGTTTGTATGTCTAGAATAACCGGTAAGGTCAAGTGGTTTAACAACTCGAAGGGTTATGGCTTTATTGAACAGCCAGGCTCTTCGGACATCTTCGTCCACTATAGCGCCATTCAAGGTGACGGCTTCAAAACTCTCGAAGAGGGTCAGGAAGTTGAGTTTGAAGTGACGCAAGGCCCGAAAGGACCACAGGCCGAAAAAGTGACAAAGGCGTAGGTCTCCCCGGCTTGCTATCCAGCAAAGCCACTGACCACTTCCGGTCGTGAGCCCGGAAGACGCGAAAAAAGAGAAAGGCGATCTCGGTAACGAGATCGCCTTTATTCTTTGTAGCTTAGACTTCAGTCTGTGATGTCTCTAAGGCACAGACTGAAGTCTATGCTACTTACCTGTCGGCCTTCGCTTTGAAACTAACGTGGCCGCCTTCCACTTCAACCGAAAAGACTACGCGATCAGATCCGATCTGCTCTTTCAAGTTTTCCGTGCGCTCCATTATCAGGCGATGAAACCTGGCAAAAGAAAGGTCCCGCGTAGCTTCTCCGCAACTTCGTTTGGCTTCTATCAAAGCGTCGTAGACGCCCTTAACGGTGCGAACGTCGTGACGCACGTCGGTGCATGAAAACTCGGAACGAGTGAACGGCGCGGCGGCATCTCGAGTCGAAGCGCGCGCGGCGGCGCCGAGATCACGTCCTTCTTCCCTTCCCTGCAACATGCGGCGCCACAACTCGCGAAAAGAAGCGTACCTGGTTGCCAGTGAGTTGTAATGGTAACGCTGTGCGAAATTGAGCGTACGATCGTCACCCAACCGTTTCAAATGCGATTCAACTCGCATCCTCGTGTCGTACGGCGGACGCTTTGTTCCGCCATTGAAATAGACATCGAACTCAATTTTCAGCCGCCGGATATCTTCTTCAAGCCGCGCCAGGCGATCCTCAATAGTCGGTTCTTCATAGACTCCGGCCGCCTTGTTCTTCTCGCGCCGTTCTCTGGCGAGCCGCGCGAACTTATTATCTTTTATGGACAAAGGTAGAACTCCAATCGGGTAGCGCAAGCAGGGTCGCCACCGTTGATCCCAGTGTAGGGGCTGGGTTCGCTGCCTGTCAATATGGTTTTTAGCGATTGCTTCGGACGGGCAAAACATCATATTCTGCTGGCACTTACCAAGTGGAATCCGAAACTTCAGATGCCTAAAACTCAGACCAATACTTCGCTGAGAGCGCTGCCGTCGGTGGATTCTCTGTTGCGAACTGAGACCGCCCAGTCGATCCGACCGCGAATAGGCGCCAGCCGCCTGAGTTCACTGGCCCGCCGGATTACCGATGAACTGCGACGCGAAATGCTCGCAGTCGCGCCGGAAAAAAGCACTGAATCGACAGCAAACGGATCGCGAGCAAGCTTGCTCAGGGAAGCCGAAAGACGACTCGCCGCGGCGCACGCGCAGGAAACATCGAGAGGAGTGCGACGCGTGATTAATGCCACCGGCGTCGTGTTGCACACGAATCTGGGACGGGCGCCGTTATCCGATGCGGCGCGGCGTGCAATCGCCGACACAGCAGCGGGCTACTGCAGTTTGGAATATGACATCGCCAGCGGTGAACGTGGCCGGCGCGGCCCGCGTGCCGAAGACTTACTCGCCGATTTGACCGGTGCAGAGGCGGCCCTGGTGGTGAACAACTGCGCAGCCGCGGCCCTGCTGGTCCTGACGACGCTGGCCCGTGAAGCTGAGACGATTGTCTCACGCGGTGAGTTGGTTGAAATTGGCGGCGACTTTCGCGTACCCGATGTGATGGCCCAATCAGGCACGCAAATGATTGAAGTTGGGACAACCAACCGGACGCGCCTATCGGACTATCGAAAAGCGATTTCGGAAAATACTCGCCTGATCATGCGCGTGCATGCGTCGAACTATCGCATCATTGGGTTCACCAAAACGCCGACGGTAAAAGAGCTGGCCGGTCTTGCCCATGACGCCGGATTGATCCTTTACGAAGATGCGGGCTCAGGCGCCTTGCTCGATTTCACTGAGTACGGAATCGATGGTGAACCGGTCGTTCGCCGGTCAATCGAAGCCGGCGCCGACGTCGTTTCATTCAGCGGCGATAAACTCCTCGGCGGACCGCAGGCCGGCCTGCTGGTTGGTCGCGCGGACATTATCGAACGCATGCGAAGTCATCCGCTTTATCGCGCCGTGCGCGCCGACAAACTCCGAATAGCCGCGCTCGAAGCCACTCTCGACGCCTATGCGCGTGGTGCTTCCGAGAGCGAAGTTCCGGCGCATCGTTTCATCGCATTGTCAGCCGATGAGATTAAGAAGCGGGCTGTGAAAATGATCAGGCGCCTGCGAGGCAGAATACCTGATACAGTTGAACTCAACACCGTCCCCGGCGAGTCCGCCGCCGGAGGTGGCTCAGGCCCAACGTCGCGTCTCCCTACTGTTCTGATTTCGATAGCTCATAAACGATCGACTCCAAACCAAATTGAGGCGACTCTACGTCGCGCTGAGCCACCAGTGATCGCCCGAATCGTTGATGATCGTGTTCTTCTGGACTTGCGAACGGTCGCGGAGAGCGAAGAGCCGGAACTCGCACGCGCAATTCTTTCCTTGCCTCCCTGAGCGAAAACTCGTCTCAAAAGCCCGTAATCCTGCCATTGATTGCCCCATAGCTCTGACAAAACCCATAATTTATACGTGATTCTTGCGCATAACACCGCGCGTCGGTGTATAATCTCGTTGGCATTTCGGTGTCGCTTCCCATGCGAGCCTCCGCTCGATCCGAACACATCACTTCCCAAGACTTTCCCAAACCGTGAAAACATTCTCCTGGAAATCGCTACTTGTCTCACTCAGCCTGGCCTTCCTGGCCGGCGCAGCTACCTTTGCCATCTGGCGCGCCGGGCTGATCGACTCTCTCCAAGCAGGCTTCGTGGTGAGCGTCGGTCGTGGTGATGCACCGCTTCAATCTCCCCAGACCTGGCTCGGGTTGCTCCTCATCGTCGCTATCAGCACGAGCGCCGGGTTCTTTGTCAGCCGCACCGGCGCGCGCCGCTCGTTCCTGATTCTCGGTTTGGGTTTTCTCTCGACTGCCGCCGCCAGCTTGATCATGTCCCGGTATCTCAAGATCGATATCTTGTTCGCGCCCATGGCGCTGGGCGCGATCGGTGCTGTTTTTCTCGTCCAACTTCATCGTCTTTGGTTAATCGATACGTTGCTGACTGCACACGTAAACGATACCTCAGCAAGAACTGACACAGTGGAAGCGAGCCTCGCACAGTCTCGCCTGACCAGCGGCCTCAAGCTGCTGCAAACTATTCTTCCGCTGGAGGAGGCAGTTGTCTTTGAACCGGATGATCTCGGCGACCTGGTTCCCTGCGCTCGCCTGCGCACGAATCCGAGTGGCGCGCTCGAACCGGGCCGCAACACGGTCTGGCGCCGCCTGATCAAACTCTGCGATCAAGCTGTCGAGACGCGCGAGATTGCTTTGGCCCCCGCGGGAGAGATCGATTCCCTGGAGAGCGTCGCGATCCCTTTGCACCACGAAGGGCAAACCGTAGGAGCTTTACTGTTGCGTCTGCGAGAAAGTTTTGATCAGAGCGATCGCAGATTGTTGTCCGCGGTCGGTGGCCAGGTGGCGCGCAATCTTCAGCGCGAAGATGCCCGCAAAAGGAAACTCGACGGCAACCTGCCGGCGTTTGTTTCAGCGCGGACCTCCAGTCATCGTCTGCATGCGTTCGATGTCATCAGCGGCGTCTTGACTGAGAACCGCTTTGGCGCTCAGGTCCTGGCCGAAGCTTCAGACGGTTACGCGATCGCGTATCTCGACGGCACGCTCGGCTTCGTCAACCCGGCGATGCTTTGGGCCGCGCGCATGAATGAGCACGAGGCGCAAGAAATTGATCTCTTCGGATTGCTGAATCGGTTTCGCTCCGGCGTGTTTGATGAGCCTTCGATTGCTGTCCGTCGCGTGCTGCAGTCGGGCGAGCCTTACGAACGGGAGTTAAGGTTTCCCGATCACAATCAAACTCTCGAGCTGCGAATCGCGCTCGCGACTGACCGCAACGGGAACGGCTCAAATGGCAATGGCGCCGGCGCGAGTCCGCTGTGCTTTGCGATTCGGGTTCGTGATGTGACCAAGATGAAAGAGTTCGAACGGTTGAAAAGCGACATGATCTCGTTGATGTCGCACGAGCTGCGAACTCCGCTCACGAGCATTAACGGTTTCGCCGAGCTGTTGGTGCTTGACGATAAGATCCCTGCGGAATCCCGGGAATTTCTGCAAATTATTACCAACGAATCTCAACGCATGTCGCGCATGATCGATACCTTTCTCTCTGTGACTCAGCTTGAACGCGCTGACAAAAAGGAAGTCACAAAGATCGCTTTGCGGCTGGACGAAGTTGTGCGCGAAGTCCTGGGCGCTATGCAGCCAGCCGCCAAGAAGAAACGTATTCGCCTGATCGAACAACCCAACGGGCACATTCCCCCGGTAGCCGCGGACAAGAGCCTCGTCACTCAAGCGCTCACCAGATTTCTGGAGAACGCGATCAAGTACAGCCCGGAACGCACAGCGGTAACGGTCTCCACGGTGCTGGAAGCTGAAGCCGTACGCGTACTCGTCGAAGACCGCGGTTACGGTGTGCCGGCGGAATCGATCGATCGCATCTGGGAGAAGTTTTATCGCGTCGCGCGCGACGGGCAGGAGAAAGATGAAGAGTCTACTGGATTGGGTCTCGCCTTCGTTAAGGAAGTGGTTGAGCAGCACGGCGGCTCAGTCGCGGTCGAATCCGAAGTAGGACGCGGATCGAAATTCAGTTTTGCACTGCCGCGACTGTAAAAGGCTTGTCAGACTTCACCGTCCAATTCGATCATACTCATTGCCGGGCACTCGCAGAAACGAAATCCAGTTTCGATGACTTGATATCGAGCAGCGGGCCCAGCTCATAGACATTCCGATAACCATAATTGAAGAGCGCGATATAGGTCGAAAGGTTAAGCGAAGCGGTTGGCATCTTAGTTGGGAACGGTTGTTCAGCGCCCACGAAATTGTTGTTGCAATAGATCAGGATCCGCGTGCTCTTGTCGGGCAGTGTGCGCTTGAGACTCTCGACCGTAATGTCCGGAAAACTCAAATTGATCGCGCCCTTGATATGCAGCTCATTGTATTTTTCGCGGCTGCGCGCATCCAGGATGACTGTGCCGGGTTCTCGGCCCATCCGGATGAAATCTGCTTCGGTCAGACGCCGCGACTCTCGATGCTCGGCGGCCTCCGCTGCCACGCGGAGGTACCCAGGCATATCAATCGCCGGGTTAGCAATGCCGGAATTGCGTTGGGTGCGAGCAATCGGCGCCAGGCACAGAATCGTCAGTACCAGTAATAGTAAGTTTTTCATGCGAATCGTCTCCTTTTGCACTTGAACGATCCGCAAATTAGAAGCTTGCACAAGAAAATTGGCGTAGTGCCGCTAAGCTCGCTGAAAAGGTCGGCTTTGCTTTAGAGGTACTGTTCACTACACACCCAGGATCTTATTGATCCGGCCGCGACAGCTCGCGGCTCCGCAGTAGCAGCGCTTCGAATCGGGGTGCAGCGTCTGTTCATAGTCCACGGTAATTTCTTCGCCGGGATGAATGTCGCGCAGGGCAAAGAACACTACGTGACTATAGATGGTGCGGACATAAGCGTTAGGTTCGCAGGAGTGGTTGATGTAATGCGTGCCGTTGCCGCCGCGACTGCCGTCGATGCTCCACTTGCCGTCGACGTCGCAGATGCGCAACTTGACTCGATGGGCGCGGCGTTGAGCTTCGCGATCCGGAATTCGCTCGCCGGTGTATTCGGCGATTTTGCGCCGACGCGGAAAGTAAGCCGTCGCAAAACAACCTCTGCCGTTGATTGGTGATTTTTGGATCGAGAGTCCAGGTGCCAGCTTCAGGGTCATGTGCAGAGCATTGTACGCTAATTGTCACTCAATGCTGGGAGCGCGGACGTCCTCGTCCGCATTGAGCGCGAAGCGCGAATAGATCGACGCAAGCACGACCGCGCGCTGCAGCGCGGTGCGGACGGGACGTCCGCGCTCCCAGCACCAAGTGGCACATCCTTGCGCGGCGCATTACTCGGAAACGATCAAACTCTAGCGATTAGACGCCTTCTTGCTTTGATCTGTAATGGCACGTCGATGAACCGGCCTCCATTCCATTTTTCCAACTTCCAGTCTGCCTTCCTCAGCAACTGATCTGATTTGACCAGATGGATCAGCGTTTCGCGCTATGACGCCCATCGTTCTCTCGGGTCTAAAAGGAACAATCTTTGTGAAAGCCTCATGCACACCGAGACCTGCAAACAACCCGAGCACCATGGAACCGATCGCCTTTGCGAAGTACGACACCCGGTGGCGGATCGCACGCAATCCAACCGGACAATCTTTGGTAATGATCGATCCGTCGCCGCGTCGATAGAACCTGACACAAAGTCTCCCTTCGGTGCGCGCGATCAAGGACTCGGCATCCGGCCTGTTCATGGCGGACAGGTTGTAAACGTTCAGACTGCACTGCCCGCAGAAACGCACGCGGTCGCTGCCAATCATCTGGTCCCAATCAGCCTTGCACGGCGCGGCGACCTGTACATGATCGAGTGGATTTTTGAATCGAGCCATGATTTCTCTTCATCGCGGAGGAACCCGCGCGTTCGATCGAGTAATTTGGAGTGCGCTCCAAAACGGCAACAGCTCGCGCTACATCTGCGGACCCACGTAACGAACTCCTTTCAACTCGGCGAGCGCCGCCAGCTTTTCAATCGAGATCCGGCCGATTACAAGTTTGGCCGTCTTCGGATCAAGCACGACTTCAAAACCGAGTTCCTTGAGCCTGGCCATCGTCTCGTCCGTTTTCTCAGTCAACCAGATTTGAACTTCAGCCTTACCATTACGAATGAATTTGGCTTCATCCGCACCTGGACTCGCTTTGGGATCTTTCAGACGATCGATGACAGCCAGCACCATCGGATGAAACTTTGCGGTGAACTGCCGACGCTTTTGCTCATCGGGCGAGAACGCTCGTGTCCCGTCTACGGCAACGGCCTCATCAGCCATCACTCGAGCCATCTCTTTGGGAGGAGGTGCAGCACCGCCGCCACCTCCGCCACCGCCCGAGGCCCGAGCGTTTGCGGTTCCCGAGACGGCGCCCGATCTAGTCACCACCCTCCGTGCCATGGGCGAGGCCATTCGAGCATTGAGAACCCCACCGGCAACGTAACCAATCGAATCTCCTTCAGTCTCCCGGCCAAACACCGCCGCGCGATTCACACCTTCGGGCACTTCCACCGGCACATCGATCCGCCGCGGTTGACCGCCGTCAGTCACAATCATCTCTTCGACTGCGACAAACGAAGTGAACTGCGTCATCAGACGATAGTCCAACCCTAGTTGGGTGACGGCTTGCTTCACTTCGTCCTGCATTGTCCCTCGCTGCGCGCCTTTAAAGTCCTGGCTCATTAAATCATCGATGCGGGTGCGCGCCCAGAGCGTCGCCAGCACGTCGTGTTGCTGTGAACTGGAGAAGTCGACCGGGATCTCGCGCACGAAATCACGGCCAGCCATTTTTCCTTTCAGTCGAATAGTTCCGCGGCCGTTCCCCGTGTAGCGTCCGGTGAGGACCACAGGCTTCGCACTGAACAGATCGGGCACGGTTTTCGGATAGACATCCGCTACCGGCAACCCGTTCCAGTCGATCGAAATATCAGTGAGCAGCGGATTCCGCACGCGTTCGTGCATCCGGCGCGCGGCCGCTGATCCATCGTCGTTGAGGGCCACATACTCGACTTCGCCGCGTCCGTATTTCGCCATGCCGTCGAGCAGGAACCGATTCACGCTGTTACCAATACCGAACGCGAATACGCGCGCGTTGGGGTGCTTCTGCACTTCGCCGATGATCTCCAGGTCGTTGCCGACATAGCCATCAGTCATAAAGACCACGATGCGCACGTGGCCCTGCGCGTCAGAAGGATCCATCGACGCCTTAATAGCTTTCATCATCTCTGTGCCGCCGCCGCCCGTACGCGACTCGAGAAACGCCTGAGCCTTAGCCAGGTTATCTTTGGTCGCGGGCACTGGTTCGGGAAATAGAATGTGTTCGTCACCGGAAAACGTGATCAGGTTGAAGGTGTCATATGGGTAAAGGTTGTCGAGCGCCAGCTTCATCGTCTCTTTGGCCTTCTCGATCGGAAAGCCCGACATGGAACCCGAGGTATCGAGCACGAAAACCAACTCCTTGGGCGTCACGTCCGCAGCGGTAACTCGATCGGGCGGTTGCAGGATCAAAGTGAAGAAGCCGCCTTTGTCTGATGAATGGGTAAGCAAAGCGTCTTCGATCTTCTTTCCGGCGACGTCGTACCGCAGAACAAAATCCTTGTTGGGAATCGTCGCTTCGTCCTTCAAGCGGACCAGCGCCCGCCGGTCGTCTGGACGCTCCACCGTAACGTCGTGCGACTTTGAGTCGAGCGCATCAATCGGCACGCCGGCATCCAACGTTACATCGATCGAGACATCATGACCGGCCCGCATTCCTTCAGGCGCCGGCTGAGGCGTCACCCGCGAACCATCAGGCACCTGATTCGTGTCCGGCGCGAACCCATTGCCTTGCGCAGCGGTCGGCGAACCGGGCACATAACGTGGCCCGACCACCATCGGGAAAACGAATTCATACGAACCTTCCTCGTACTTCAGGGTCTCGACGTAACTGATCGTGATCTTGATTTGTTCGCCGGGAAGAATATTGGCGACCGATTGCGTGAAGATGTTCGGACGTTCCTGATCGAGCAGGCTGGCCGTTTGCCCGTTGTTCTTCGCGGCTTCATAGACGGCCTGGGCTTCCTCGCGGCGCAAAATCTTGCCGCGCACCGTCCGCTCGCCGACAATCATGGTCATGTCGTCGACCGCGGCGTTTTGCGGCAACGGGAAGGTGTAGACCGCTTCGATTTTTTCTTTGAAGGGGTTCTCAAATTCCTGCGTGACGACTACGCGGGAGAGAAAGCCGCTGATCTGCGCTTTGACATCGGTGTGCTTGAGCGGACACAACGCCTTCGGTTTTCCATTTGGATCGATGACCTGAAGGGCGCCCGGGGTCACGCCGGTTTGGGCGGAAACCAGGCCGCCAGAGCTTCTTAAGGCGCTCACGCCAACTACCACAGCACCCAGAGCTGCTATCACCAGGAAAGATTTGAGAAAGAAAGTTTTGCGCATCGTCTTCTCCACTTCGTATTAGCAACTTCCCTAAACACGCGATCGTGTGGGAAAGTTTCACAAAAATTCATTGTTCCACTGGTTTAGAGGCCCAACCTCGGTCTCTGGTTCCCGAATACTTACAGGTGTAGAACGTGAAAGCGGGGAGACCTTGCAGATCAACTGCATTGATGCAGTGAGTAGTTTCCGCGATGGCCGATCTTTTAGAGTGCGCTGACTTGTCAGCGCTTTGTTAAGCGGCGACTTGTCGCCGCCGCCTGGCGACTGCGGCTTCTCTCCGGCCGCGACAAGTCGCGGCCTCTGAAAGCGGTAACAAGTTACCGCACTCCATAAAAGTCCGCCTCAATACAAGTTGAAGTTATATTCCAACTGCATATACATCGACACCGGCTGGCCGTTTTTCCGCGCCGGCACGAATCGGATCTGTCGGGCCGCGCCAATCGCCTTCTCTGTCAGACCACCTCCCAAAGATTGCAGGGCGCGAATGTTGGACACCTCGCCGGTTCGCGAAAACACCACGCGCAGGATAACCGTGCCGGTGATGCCACTTCGTCTCGCTTCCTCGGTGTACTGTGTTTCAGGCTTTGAAAGGACGCGCGCGCGTTCGTTTACCTGCGATGGAGGATAGACCTGATCCGGATTGCCGTTTGGATTATTGCCTGACGAGCCGCCTATTCCGCCCCCACCCGGATTATTATCGTTACCGCCTATGTTGCCTTTCCGGCCAGGCCCGAAACCGGGACCCTCGCCTTCGCCGATGCCCGTGCCTTTACCTGTGCCGACGCCACCACCGTCGCCTGGACCATTCGAAGGCGTGGTTGATTTGGATCGTGGATCACCATAAGAAGTAGACGAGAGGTTTCGCCAGAGCGCCGGATCGATATCGGTGCCTGCATCCGGCAAAGCCTGCGGCAAGCGGGCCATCGTCGTCGAAATGGGCGCCGGGATTATTGAGGGAACCGGCACTCGACCCTGCGATGGCTGGGCTGGGTTGCCATCGCCGCCACCGCCTCCCCCTTGAGCCCGCGCGGGCACGGGACGCGAACCTTCCCCCTTACCTTTCCCAAAACCCACACGCCCTTTTTCGCCGGCGCCAACTCCTGAATCATGGTTGGGCTTTGCTCCGGTGCGGAGGTCAATCTCGACCGTTCGCACTATTTCGTCGCCATTATCGATCAAATCGGCGTCGCTCATTTTTCGAGCATGCCTTTCCAGAACCAGAACGCTCAGGACGATCGCGGACACAACGATCAGTGCAGATGCTGCGGCCGAGAGCACGTGCGGACGTGCCAGAGTCTGCTTGAATAATCGCTTTCCTTCGGCAACTCGTCGGGCTGCAAAAGCGATCGGATCATTCTTGAATGGGGGCCACGCTTGTTTGGCCTGGACCACGACGAACAGGACTTGGTTCCCAAGACGTCGCGCCAAACCCTCGTCACCGATCAAAGTCAGATGGAATTCGGCCGGCGCTGCGTCGCATTGCGCAACGCCCAGTGGCTTCCCGTCAACCGGACAAAAGCTAAACTCATCTTTGAATCCTTCACCGCACGCATTGCATCTTTTCATGGCAATCTCCTGGTTCTCTAGGTGTGGAACTTCGGACGGGGAGAGCTTGCTTGAAAAAGTCTTCGGCCAAATTCCGCGTTCAACCCATCGTCAGCAGACGGATAGTTACGGCCAGTAACTGGCGGCCGATCATTCAGGTGCAGGTTTGCGAACTGGGGAGTTCTAGTTGTGTATTACGGGAGACAGGCGAAAAGTTACGCTAAAAGAAACTAAGTTCAGCGTTCAAGTTCAAGCTTCAGCTTGGCCGCATGAGCATACCTAAACCCGATGGTTTATTTTGGGAGATTCGTGCTCTCCAGATAGGACGATTCACGAAATCACACGAAGCGGAAGGTTTTGTTCGTGCGGTTTCGTGTGATTTCGTGGATCGTTCCTTCCGATCTGGAGAAAAACCGCGAAACCGAATCAGGGTCTCGCGCAACCGTTGAACTCTTTGATCAGAACCTATTTCAACCTGAGACTGCGAGCTATCAGGTCAGTCTGGTTACGAATGCGCAAGAGTTTGTCGCGCATTCCGGTGAAGCGCAGCACATAGACTGTACCGCTATTGCCCTGGAGATAATAAGTGCGACCGGCCATCGGTTTGCCCGCCTGGCTAAACTCAAAAGAAGAGGTGACGCCTGACAGACGGCCCGTGAACCTGTCTGTCTTGCCGTCCACATAACCGGGCCGGAAGCGTTCCTTCTGATCCTGATCTCGACGAGCGAACTCATCCATGGTCAATCCTTCGTCAAGGTTCTCCTTACGAATCCGAAGATAACCATCGTTGCGATCGCCATAGACAAACTCCGCATGCTGGTGCAGGTCGTCCGGCTCATCAACGAGGCGCCAGGTAGGCGACGGCAGGTCGACAATATAGTTGACCTTGTCGCTTGAATAACTGTGTTCCTGGGCGCCCGAGCTCAGGTGCGAGGCCGACGGCGTCAGCGCCGCGAGCAGGAACAGTCCTAAGAATGTGATTGCTGATCGCACGTGTCTAACTCCTCGTTAAGACCCTATGGATTTCACCGTTGTCAGATGCGGGGCGCGCTTGCCCTGTTGTCTAAAGTGTCTCAGGCGCTGGCCGCAGAGCGGCCAAATGTCTATAGCTCAGGTCGTAGGAAAGAATTCTTAGCTCCAGAGGGCGCAAAGTGCTTTTTTAGCAAGCCAAGTGTTTCGCTCCTCCGGAGCTCCAACCTTGCTGGGGCTGCCTGTCCTATAAACAGTAGGTCCCTCAGGGACCGAAGACTGAAGCAGAAAACCAGACCGAGCTCGTAGCGAGAATTCAGAGGCCCTCAAGCCTAAATCTGGGCCTGGTCGATTGCCTGTCGCTGTAACCGCACCAACTGTTCAATTCCCTTGCGGCCCAGTTCCAGCAGGTTATCCATCTCCTCGCGCGTGAAGGGCGACCCTTCGGCCGTGCCCTGCACCTCGATAAACCGTGCATCACCGGTGCAGACGATGTTCATGTCAACCTGGGCCCGCGAATCCTCGTCGTATTTCAGGTCAAGCAACGGCGTTCCGTCAACGATTCCCACACTGACCGCGGCAACTTCGCTGATCATGGGCGACTTCGTAATTCTTCGTTCTTTCATCAGACGTTTGCAGGCGATTGCGAAAGCGACGTAGGCGCCGGTGATGGCCGCGGTGCGTGTGCCGCCGTCCGCTTGCAACACGTCGCAGTCCAAAGTAATCGTGCGGTCCCCAAGCACCTTGCGATTGGAGATCGCGCGCAGGCTGCGGCCAATCAGGCGCTGAATCTCGTGCGTGCGTCCCGAAGGCCCACCGCGACCAGTCTCGCGCGAGGTGCGCGTCTCTGTCGAACGCGGCAACATCGCGTACTCGGCGGTGACCCAACCCTCGGTGCGCTGCCCGCGCAGGTGCGGCGGCAGTTTGTCTTCGACGGAAGCCGCACAGATCACACGCGTGTTGCCCATCTCGATCAAAGCCGACCCTTCAGCGTTGGGCAAAAAGCCCGGTGTAATGCGGACCGGCCGCAACTCATCTGCCGCGCGATCGTCAGTGCGTATGAAGCCCATATGGTCTTATTTTCTCTCTCCCTTTTGGGAGTTGTAGGGAAAAACCTTCTCCGTGCTCTCCGTGTCTCCGTGGTGCAGCTTTTTCTTGGCAATTTCAACACGGAGACACGGAGGCCATGGAGATTACACGGAGAAAATCCAAATTTCTCCGACCAACCCTTTGGAAGAAAGAATCATTCGGCTCTCAACGAAGCTCGTCGTGTCCCCAAACCTCGACCGCCTCCAATCGAGCGGGCTTGCTTCCCAAAAATCTCTCGGCCACTCTGGCGAAACGTTCGGCCGCGTCAGTAACATAAAAGTGATCCAAATCATCGCACAGGTGGCGTTCGAGCGCACCCGTGTCCGAAGGTCCTCGCCCCAAATCTGTCTCGGTCAATAGAGACTTCACCTCTCGCGCCGTCGCTTCGCCGGAATCGATCAACTCGACCTGTGCGCCGACGGTTCCCTGAATCACTTCCTTCAAAATCGGGTAATGCGTACAACCCAGCACCAGTGCGTCGATACTCGAGCGTAAATCTTTGAGATAGGTTTCGGCCACCGTTTTTGCCACCTCCGCGTTTGCCCAACCTTCTTCGGCCAGCGGCACAAACAGCGGACAGGCACGTTCGATCACGACTGCGTCAGGATCGGCTTTCCTGATGGCTTCGGTGTAAGCACCGCTCTGCACGGTTGATTCGGTAGCGATCACTCCAATTCGTCGCTGGGAGCGCCTTTCTTGCTGGGAGCGTGGACGTCCCGTCCGCAGTTCTTCAGCTATATCTTGATCCATCGCACTAACTTCCTCGGCCAGATGGCTCGCTAGCTGCGCCGCTGCCCGCGCCCCCGGCCCAATCACGCCCACCACATCAATCTTGAGCGCCCGCCGAATCGCCGGCAGCGCCAAAGCCGAAGCCGTGTTGCAGGCGACGACCAACAGTTTGATTCCGCGTGCCGCCAGGAACTGAGCGTTCTCGACCGCATAACGTTCCACTGTCGCCAAAGACTTTGTCCCATACGGCACGCGGGCAGTGTCGCCGAGATAGACGAAGCGCTCATTAGGAAGATGCTCATGCAGCGCACGATAGACGGTCAGTCCGCCTACGCCGCTGTCAAAAATGCCGATGGGAAGTTGCCGATCCAATATGCTTAAGCAGGGCTCTGGGAAAAATGAAACGACCAGGAGCGAGTGACACTATATCATTCGCTACCTGGTCCGCGGGTTCCGCCACAGGCAGATCGGTCTGCTGACTACTTACTGTTTTTCACGGCCCAAATCGCCCGCGGTACTCACCTGAGGTGATGAAGGCCTTGACCATGTCGGCGTTGACGAAGTTGCCGTTGAATTGATTCAGCTTGTTCAGCCAGAAGTTGAAACCAGCGGCGTCCGGATCGCGGCGCAGGTAACCAAAGTATTCCATCAGCACGAACATTCGGTTCGTCTCTGCCTGCCGGAAGCTCGGCTTCTCAGTGATCTTGCGGAGCACCGTGGCCCGTGTCTCGGTGCTGTTGTTCAATCCATTGACCAGAGCGTCGCGTTCCGTTTGGGTAAAGCTGACGCCGGTGTTCGCGATCAAAGTGTCGACGTATGGTCCATTGAGCAGCGGGCCATAGATCGCAACGAACTCCGGTCGAACTACATAGTCGTTGAAGTAAGCGACCTTGTTCGCTTCCAACACCGCCGCCGAGCCGGGCGCGCCAAAGATATAGTCTCGACCCAGCGCCTGCGAGTCGCGCTCAAATCGGTTGTAAGTTGGCAACGCTCCGAAGGCCGTTTTGCTTGTTAGATAAGCGATGCCGCCGCTGTCCTGGAACTCACTGGAAAGGAAGAAAGCGGCCGAGACGTTTACGCGTCTGATGTCGGTGCATTGGGCGTCGGCGCCGCAGGAAGTGATCTGGTTAGTCCAGAAAGCAAGTCCCGGTGCGTCCGGTTCGCGATTCAGGAAATCGTGATAGTGCTGGCGAACAAAGAAGCTCGCGTCGTCAATCAGGTTGGCCGGTGGTCCTTCAGGACTGTTTGTGATCGTCACAGTCGCCGACGAAGGTGCGGCGAAAGCTGCTCCACCCGTAAGATTCGACAGGTTCACCGTGAACAGTTCAGGATTCTCTGCAAACGAGTCACGATTAACCAGTAGTGTAAAAGTCTTCTGAGTCTCTCCCGCGGAAAATCTCAGTGTGCCCATCGCCGTCGTGAAGTCGCAACGCGCTGACGCCAGGTTACCAATCGTGTTGCACGCAGCCGGCGCCCCCGTGTCGTCGGTGGCAAAATCAACCGTCGCGGCCCCGGAAGTGTCGTTCGTGCGATTAACCGTTAACGTTACGAAGTTTGCGCTTTCGCTCACGGTGTAGGTCGGCTGACTGAAGCTGATGAATCCACCCTGAACATCGTCGTTCAGAATCGTGCCCGTGCCCTGGGTCTTGCTGATGACGGCATTGACCGGGTTCGTCAGGCTCACGGTGAAGTTCTCGTCCGGCTCAAAACTCGTATCGCCTTTAATCGTCACGCCGATCGTCTTAGTTGTCTGTCCGGTCGTGAAGGTCAAGGTGCCGGTGGTTGATTGATAGTCAGATGGGGACAAAGCCGTGCCATTCGCAGTGGCGAAGTCCACGGTGACTGTCAGATTGCTCGCCGCCGAAAGCGTCACTGTGAAGTTCATGGTCTTCGTGCCACTGTCGCCTTCGGTAGTCGAGAGATCATCAATTGATAGCGATGGTGTTGGCCTTACCAGCTGGCTGCCGGGCAGCGAGTCAGTGCTCGGATTGAAGTTCGCGTTGCCACTGTAGTCGGCAACGATCGAGTGGTTTCCTACTGTCAGCGCTGCGGTCGCAAAGGTGGCGACCCCAGCGGCGTCAAGCGTCACCGGCGCACCTGCGTTTACGCCATCTATCTTGAACTGCACCGTTCCGGCGGGCGTCGCTACCGAAGTGACAGTTGCGGTGAACGTCACATTCTGGCCGAGGTCCGACGGATTCGATGATGATGTAACCGCGGTTGAAGTCCCGGCCTTCGTGTTAGTCAGACTGAAGCTGGCAGAAGACGAAACGCCATTCGCGGCCGCGGTGACGTTATAGCTACCCGCCAGATTGTTCGCGGTGAAGGCCGGACTGGCCATGCCGCTGGCGCCGATCGTCACGTTTGCCGTGGTGACGTTCCCGGTGAACGTGCCGCCGGGTCCGCTCGCCGGCGCGGTGAAGGTCAGCACTCCGCCGGCAACCGGTTCACCAAAGGCGCTGCTGACTGTAGCTTCCAGAGGCGTAGCAAACGTGGTCGTGATTGTCGCGCTTTGCGGCGTACCGTTGGTGGCGGCGATCGTAAAGCCGCGCGACTCGAACGCGCCAATGTCCACTGCTCCGACACGACTTACGCCGCGCTGATCCGTTGCGGGCGCGCCCGTGCTCGTTCCGGCGTTGATGGCTGGGCTGCCAGGCAGCAGAGCCATCGTCTGCGTCGAACCACCGTTGTTGGCCAGCGGGCCGAGCAACGGATTAATTGGCGCAGCGATCGTTCCGACAATGTCGCCGTTGCTGCCGTTATTAAAACCGGTGCTGCCGTTATTCTTGCCGATTAGGTTATTGCCCTGCGAAGTCATCGGGCCGACGAGGTCCGGGCCGGTCCCCGATCCCGCGGTGTTGAGCGCGACGATGGTGTTCCTGAGACTAATCACCGGACTCGCCGAGTTGTTATGAATGCCACCACCGGCTCCGGCGCCGCCGGGAGCAGAGTTGCCACTGATCGTGCTGTTGGTGATGTTTATTGGTCCGGTAGTGACATTGAAAATGCCGCCGCCGCTGGCTGTGTTACCGCTGATGGTGCTGTTGGTGACGTTGACTGTTCCGGTGCTGTTATTGTAGATGGCGCCGCCCGTAGTTGAAGCAGTGTTGTTGTTCAGAGTGCTGTTGCTGACATTGATGACGCCGGTACTAAAGTTGAGAACGCCGCCGCCGAACCCGGCAGAGTTATTGCTAAGCGTGCTACTGGTGATGTTGACTGTCGCCGTGCTGCTATTGAGAATTCCACCACCTGAGTTGCCGCCCGGGACCTTCCCATTCGAGATCGTCAACCCTGAGAACGTGATGGTTCCCGGATTCGCCACCGTCAAGTTGAAGACGCGGCTATTGTTGTTGCCGCTTATCGTCAAGAGATTTGCGCCCGGCCCCTGAATCGTCAGGCTCTTGTCGAGCACCAGTTCGACGGAAGTCAGAGTGATCGGACTGACTACCTGACTCATGTCGAAAGTGATGGTGCTGCCCGGGCAGGCGCTGTTGATGATCGCGCGCAGAGAGCCCGCGCCGCTGTCATTGCTGCTGGTGACTGCTGTCGGCCCACAGTTAACAGTGATCGTCGCGGTCGCTGTGCTGCCGCCCAGACCGCTGTTGTTGTTAGTCAACGAGGCTTGCACCTGGAAGCTGCCGGCCGCGTTGGAGTTATTCGCCGGCGTGAACTTCAAGCCGGCATTGCCTTCCGCAACCGTGATGAAGTCGTTGTTATTTATCTGAGTCGTGCCGTCGTTTTTAAACAGCGTGCCGCCAGTGATGTTCGTGATCTTGAAGTTGGTTACTTCCGCGCTATCTGCCGGATTGCGAGTAATCACGAGGCCCGAGGTGGTCTGATTATTAACCGTCGTGGTGGCATTCGTTACTGACGGAGTGTCAGCCACGGGGTTGACCGTGCTCGTCGCCGTCGCTGCAGAACCCAGGCCGTTGCCGCCCGCGCTGGTCGCTCCCTGCACCTGGAAGCTGAAGGTCGTCGACGGACTGAATAGATTGGCCGCCGGCGTGAACTTCAGCCCCGCATTGCCCTCCGCGAGCGTAATAAAGTCGCCATTGTTGATCTGCGTCGCGCCGTTGTTCTTGAATAACGTGCCATTAGTGATACCGGTGATCTTGAAGTGCGTCACTTCCGCGCCGTCTACCGGATTCACAGTAATGACTAATCCGGAGGTCGACTGGGTGTCTTCGTTGGTTGTGGCGTTGGTGACCGACGGCGTGTCGGCGACAGCGTTGACGGTCAGAACAAAAGTATCCGTCATGCTCTGGCCATTGTTGCCGTTGACCGTAACGGTGATGGTTGATGTACCGAACTTGTCCGCCAGCGGATTTATGGTCAACGTCCGTGTCGAGCCTGAGCCTGACACAGCAATGTTCGCCACGTTATTCGGGACCAGAACAGTGTTGCCGGAGACGGCGGTAACCGAAGTTATCGACGCCGCGCCACCGACATTGAAAGTGAACTGAAGCTGCGTATCTTCGTTGGTAGCCTTGTCAGTGATGTCTTCGACCGACACCTGCGCCTCGAAGGCGCCGATGTCGACAGTACTCGTAGTGTCTGCGTCCGGTCCATCAACCGCGCGCGCAAAACCTGAGCCGCGCTGGTCAGTGGTCAGCCCTGCGTTCGTTGCCAGCGTGTTACTGCCCGCATCCAGGGCCGGTGAGCCTGGCAGCAGCGCGTGTGTCTGCGTCGGGCCACCATTGCCGCCGAGCGGCGCCAGCCGCGCGTCGGTCACACCAACTTGATTATTGTTCACCCCATTGCCGAGTCCGCCTGCTCCGCCCGTGCCGATCAAGTTAAAGGAACTCGAAGCGTCAACTGTGCCGCTGATGTCATCGGCAGTGGTACTGGGACTTGGACCGCGGAAATTGCCGGCGACTAAGGTGTTCTGCAAGGTCACTGTGCCGCCAACGCGGGAAATACCGCCACCTTGTTCGCCGCCGCTATTATCCGAGTCTGAGCGATTATTGGTGAGCGTCACGTTGGTCAAGGTGAGCGTACCACTGTCACTCCGCACGCCTCCTCCGGCACCCGTGGCCGAGTTGCCACTGAGGGTGCTGTTGACGACCGTAATATTTCCGCCGTTGTTCCACAAGGCGCCGCCACTGCTTCCTGTATTGGTCGCGATCAGACTGTTGACGAGACTGGTTGTTCCACCCGTGCTGCCAATGCCGCCGCCAAAGCTAATGAAAGCATGATTCTGACTAATAGCTACTCCATTGATCGTCGCAGTACCGCCAGCTACTTGAATAGCACCCCCGCCCTGGGCTCCCGCGCTGTTAGCCACGAAAGAGCCTGCGGTTATGCTTAGCGTGCCGCTATTGCTAAAAACGCCCGCGCCAGAAAATATGGCTGTATTCGATTGGCCAGCAGCCGCCCCGCCGATATTGCAGTTGTTAAGCGTCAGCGACGGACCTGAGTTGAAAATCCCGCCTCCGTTATTGGCTGTGCTGTTGCTGAACAGGTTGCAGTTTGTCAGCGTCAGTGTGCCACTATTCAGCACTCCACCGCCGTTGTTGCCGCCAGTCGCCTTGCCGTTGGTAATCGTCAAGTCACTGACGTCGACCGTTTGGCCCGACTGAATGTTGAAGACGCGGCTGGCGTTGTTACCCGAAATCGTCAACGGGCTCGCGCCTGGGCCCTGAATCGTCAGGTTCTTGTTGATTGACAATTCGCCGGTGGTCAGCGTAATCGGGCTGACGACCTGACTCATATCAAAGCTGATGGTTGCTCCGTCACAAGCATCTGCGATGGCTTGTCGCAACGAGCCCGCGCCACTGTCGGCATTCGTGGTTACGGTCACAGTATTCAAGCACGTAAACACAATAGTTCCCGCGGAGGCGCTATTGTTTTCAGAACTGGAATCCGAGGTGGTCGAGGTGACTGTGGCGGTGTTCTGATAAGTTGTGCCAGCCCCCGTCCCGGGCGGGATGTGGCCCACCAGCGTGAATACCTGTCCGGCAGTGACCGCAAGACTCGGGTTCGTGCAGTTGATCGTGCCGGTTGTTCCTGGCGATGGAAGACCGGGGCATGACCAGCCGGCGGGCATGGACAACGAGACAAACGTCATCCTTGAGGGGCCGCTTCCCGGCAACGGATCGTTCAGCGCGGCGTTAGCGGCGGCATCGGGCCCGGAGTTCGTTACCGTGATGGTATAAACGATGTCTCTGTCGGCGAGCGACGAGTCGGTGTTGGCAGTCTTGGTCACGCCAATGTCGGCGTTAGTACCCGGAACAAGAGTGGTCGCCGGCGCTGAGTCATTCTCGGTATTATCGTTTGGGGACCCGTTCACTACGGCTTGATTCGTAATAAAGGTTCCGGGAGAGACTCCGGAGTCAATGTGTACCGTCAAGGTAAACACATCGTTCGCGCCGGCGGGAACAAGTGAATTCGTGCAATTGACTGGGCCGTTGTTGCCGACACCGGGATCCGTGCAGGACCAACTAGCAGGCTTTGAAAGCGAGACGAACGTGGTGCCCGGCGGCAAGTTATCATTCAAGCTCGCGCCCGTGACATCGTCCGGACCAGAACTCGTGACCGTAATCGTATAAGTAATGTTTGTGTTCGCTTGGGCGGTGTCGGGACCAGTCTTGGTCACCGCGATGTCGCCTTCCTGAAAAAAGGCCGCGACACTGTTGTTCGCGTTCTCCCTCAGGGTGTTGACCGTGAAGGTGCTGGGCGGCGCGAGGTTGAGTACCGGTTTCTGCTGTTGGTTGGCGTAGTTTGCCGAGGCACTCTGGCGTTGCACAAAGAAGCAGACAACCGCGAGGAGCAGGAAAATTAACAGGGGATTCTTTTTCATCAAGCGATTAATTCAGATGGTTGAGGGTTCGTAGGGACGAAAGCCGAACCGCATCTCTCTAACGACGTTGCTTCTAACAGCCGCGACTCTAGCATAAAAGCCGAGGTACGCCAACCAGCCATTTCGTGCATACTCTGCGACCATGGTCGAGTCATTGGCCACTCGCTTGCTCCGACGATACTGATTCACGGTCGAGATTGAAATGGTGGAGGCGCCGGGAATTGAACCCGGATCCAAAAGCCAACGCCGAAGGACTCTACATGCTTATCTGCTTCTCTTTTCGGCCGGCTTTTACACCGTCCGGGTTTTGCCAAACATCGAGTAAGTGAAGCAGCAAGACCTCGACATAGGCTAGTCCGACTTTATCTCGCCCCCAGCCACGGACCGAAGCTGGGGACCAGCTCATCTGAGTGACATCTCGCTCCGCGCGCATGAGCAACTTGCGGTGAGACGCTCACGGCTAATTAGGCCGCGAGAGCCAATTGATTGTTATTGGCAATTGTTTTTTCCCTACGCTTTTTAACGAGCTGCATAAGGTAGCCCGGCATGCATCGCGACGGACGTTAGGGCTCCTGTCGAAGCCTGTCGCCCCCTTTTTGCGAGCGGGATGATTATACGGGCTTGGGTGATGAAAGGGAAAAGACGGTCGAATTTGAGAGCCGTCGACTTCATGTTCCCATTGATAACGGAAGGCTCAAGGACTTGATGTTGGAATTGCAACTTCAAAGAAAGGCTGCCCGGCAGGCGAAGAACCGTTGCAACTTTCATTACTTTCCGAGATCGAGCCTTTTCATTATTATGCTCCGATGACGAGGGTGCGTGGACTACTCCAATGAAACTATCGAGCCTCATTCCTGTCGGGAGAATAGAAAAGGCAATCTACCTAATTCGAGACGAGAAGGTGATGTTGGATAGCGACCTTGCGGAACTCTACTGCGTCGAGACCAAAGCGCTCAATCGTGCTGTAAAAAGAAATTCCAGGCGCTTTCCACCGGACTTCATGTTTAGGCTCTCGTCGGAAGAGGCGTCCCGTTTGAAGTACCAAATTGGCACCTCAAAAACGGGCCGAGGAGGGCGGCGCTATCTACCCTACGTCTTCACCGAACAAGGTGTCGCGATGCTTTCGAGCGTTCTGAATAGTGAGCGCGCAGTACTGGTTAACGTTGAGATAATGCGCACCTTTGTAAAGCTGAGACAAATGCTCGCTTCGAATGCGGAACTCTCGCGTCGGCTTAATGATTTGGAAAGCAAATACGATCGACAGTTCAAAGTCGTGTTCGACGCGATTCGACAACTAATGTCGCCGCCGCGTGCGGGCCGAAAACAAATCGGCTTTCGCTCGCGGTCGGACTCGCGCTCAGGCTAAGAAGTAAGCTTTCGTTTGCTTCTGCCCTTTGTCACTGATTAAGGGTGGTCACCGCCTATGAGCCAGATCGAACGATTTGGAAAGCAGGCTTCAAAGAGCGAAACGGCTTACGCAAATGACATGCGTGGTTTGTAAGAACAAGAAGATGACGCGCGGGACAACCGTGCTGCCGATTGAGCGCGGCAAGGCGGTGTTGCTGGTCACGGACATACCGGCGCGAATTTGCGCAAATTGCGGCGAACCTTACATTGACGAAAAAACCGCGAAAGAAGTGGAAGTCCTGGCAAACGAAGAACTGAAGGGCCGCGTGAGTCTGATAAAACGGCCGGCGCACGGTTGTCGTCGCAGAATTTGCGGCGTAGAAGAGCTAACTCATTGGAGTTGGCAATTGTTTTTTCCCTACGCTTTTTAACGAGCTGCATAGGGTAGCCCGGCATGCATCGCGACGGACGTTAGGGCTCCTGTCAAAGCCTGTCGCCCCCAATCGGGAAGCAAGATAATTATAGATGATGTGGGAAGAGATGTCAGGCTTGGCTTAACGATTTCAACCACTCTTCGTAAGTAAGGCAAGTGATTATGGCTGGCCCAAGTTTGAATAAGCTTAACGCCTACTATCAAAGTCGGTGAAGTCGTGGCTGTCCCAGAACTCGCCAATCTTCTCATCCGAATCGACTTTGGAAATACTGCTCGTCTATTTTCTTCCATAAGCTTTGCGTTCCTTGTCGCTCATGTCGCGAGCGCTGATGATAACAGCGGTCTTGATAGCGGCAAGTATTCAACGCGGTCAGCGAAATCTTCCAGGCTCGCAACTTTGGCAATGATTTCCAGTTCGCGGACGCAAGTACCGATGTACACGTGTAGTTGGTGCGCGTAGACGACCCCGGCAAAAGGAATTCTCTCTCGCTGCCGATGATTTGCCTCAGCCAACAGGTCTTCATCCTGCGAGAACAGAACACGCCGCAACTCTGTTGCGCGATCAAGCAGAACGTGATCGGGAACTTGCCGCCGGCCGTCATCCTGCGCAGTTAAAACATCGACGCCTCTTAAACGTAAACCGGTTGTGATAGCGCGGTGAATGTGCTCGTCCATATACAGCGCGACGGTCACGCTAGCAGCCCCTGGTCGCGAAGCTTGTTCGCGAGCGGAGACGCTCCTGCTTTGCGGCGTTCTTCTTCAGCGTATTGGCGGCGCCGTTCAATGTCCGCGTCGAGGTCGGCTTTATGATCCCAGTAATAGGCCAAAGCGGAGTGTATCTGGCCCAGAGATAAGTAGGGATGCTGGAAGTGAAGTTCCTCGGGGCTCCAGCCATGCGCCACTTGGGCCATGACGAGCTCGACAACTTTCATGTTCGTACCGACGATGATCGGCACACCATTAACGTCGAGTTGGACATGCTCATAGGTCGTCATGGTTTCAGGCATAGCTGTCTCCTAAACTACCAACTACAGGTTTGCCCATGCGGCATCTTCCTCTGGCGTTCCCCAGTCTTTACGCAGGGCTGATTCGCTAAGCAATAGCCCGTCGAATAATTCGTCGCCCGACCTCTCCCGAAGGAATCTGGCGAAGTCGTAAACCTCGCGCTGCAAAGGCTCCGGCAATTGCTCGAGTTCTTTGATAATTAGCTCTTGCGTGCTCATATTCTAATTTATCGCAGAATCACATGCTTGTGTAAACCTCTCATCAAGAAAGATAATGCCGAGTCCGCTCTTTTTCTGCTCGTAGTAAAGTGCTCCCTCCTGTAATTCGAAAAGCGCAGCGGAAGTAAATCTGTACTTCGTCATTTCTTCAACGACGAGCGGAGTTCTGCGAGTGCTGCTGGCCCATCGACGGCAGCTAGTTCGCCTCGTTCAAATGCATCAATCCGGTCTTCGGCTTCGGCTGCCCACTTGGCCTCGATTTGATGAACGGAGTCGTCGTCAAGACTGTCCCAGAGCAGATCTATCAACGATGCTCTTTCGGCAGGCTCGAGTTTTTCAATCTCGTTGCGAATGGTTGCGAGGCTCATGGGCGGATCATTGACCGAATTGGATATGCTGTCAAGAAGGCCATAAAGCAATTTATTTCCAGATTTGGAGTGCGGTAACTTGTTACCGCTTTTGTAGGTCGCGACTTGTCGCGACTGTTACTCGTGTCCAACCGGTCCGAGGGAGCGTGAAGGAAACCCCGGTCGCTACCGCTCCGGGTATTGACTTCATCGCGCGAAAGCGGCCACTAGTCGCCGCACTCTAAATATGAGCCCTCCCTGACGGTCGGGCTACTGCCCCGCCTTGTTGCGCGTGTGGTTAATCAGCGGGCGCGTTTCGTCGGCGAGGTGCTAGGCAAGGAGTCATGCCAGGAAACTGCTTGCCGGTTCTCTTCGCGGTGCCAACGAAACGCGCCCGCCTATCATGAGCTGCCGCTCATGAACTCAATTCAAATTTGGAGTGCGGTAACTTGTTACCGCTTTCGTAGGTCGCGACTTGTCGCGACCATCGTTTCCAAAGCTGCGGCGCCAAGGTGTCGCATACCAAAGCGGCGACGAGTCGCCGTACTCCAAAAGCCCTCCCTGACGGTCGGGCTACTGCCCCGCCTTATGCCGTCGGTGTGGGTGATGGCGGCGTCGCGGCCTTGGCGCGGCGCGGCGCGCGTTCCGTATGGCTCGCGCTCGCCCACTCCGCCAGCACGCTCGGGTTGTTCGCGTACTTGTTCTTCACGATCGCATCCAGCTTGCGCAGCATCTCGTCCAGACGTTCGATGACATCGTTGATCGCTGCTCCCGCAGAAACGTGATCGACGAGGCCACTGTTCTGATTGCTGATGGCTGCCTCCAACGCAGCGATGTCGGCATTCAAGTCTTCGAGAAAATCTGCCGGCATTTCATGCGCGATGAATTGAGCTTTCAAGGGCAAGGCGTCGGTGGCGAACGCTCTCGCGGCGCTCAACAAATGATGGTCGTTGTTGCTGTATGGAATACGAAACTTGTCCTCAATCCCCGGGACATCCAACGCCATTGCTCGCGCCGTACGATTGATCGCTTGAAGATCTTCACGCAGCGCTTCCCGGGCTTGCCGGCGAATCGACGTGCCCCCACGCTCGGAACCAAAGCCGGAGGCTTCCGAGGCCGCGTAACCTTCGAGCTCGGTGATCATTGCCGCAAAGCTGGTGAAGAATTGTTTGCCGAGACTGTTCGCGGCGAAGTCGTCCGCATGTGCTTCACCAAAACCACGCGCACGCACATAAGTGTCATGTTTTCTGTTTTCGGTATCGTTCACGGTGAAACCTCCTCGAGGAAAGTTCGGTTAAAGGTTTTCACTTCGCGATCTGTGTGGGATCGAGGAGTGAGTTGAGTCGTTAGCTGAACCCGCCCGCATGGTCGGGCTAGCGTCCCGTTGCTGATCTACTACGTTTGATTGCGAGGTCGGACGAAAGGCACGGGACGGCCGCGGATTCTAGCATGTCTTGCTGCTAAACGGGGAAGGAATTTTGCATAGCCGCAATTTCTCTCAGCACGAACAATCCGCGGCAATGTTACCTTTTCTCACAATGCCAAGTCTGCCTGGTTAGATTCGGCTGTTTTCCTAACAAACTTTGATATTTTCGAAGTAAACACGGGGTTTGTGGCATTCCGCGCGGAGGTTTTGCACGCCCGCACGACGGTTTTGCACGCCCGCACGCAAGGTTTGCATGTCCGCGCGGAGGGTTTGCACGCCGCACGGAAGGTTTGCGCGGGCGCACGAAGGATTTGCGCGCGCGCACCGAAGGTTTCACATTCAGCATGGGTGGTTTGCCTTAGCGCAGCACAGGTTTGGCGTTGCGCTCGAAATCTCTGCGGGCGCGCACGGACAGTTTGACCATGCGCAGCGAACCTTTTTCGAGATCCGTCGAAAGGAGATCAGGCACGCCCTCCCTGACGGTCGGGCTACTGACCCGGTGCTAGCGCCGCTTCGAATGAGGGCAAAGTATGCCAGTTGGTAACTTCCGCGAGATGCGTCTAGCCACCCAGGACCCGGTTCACAGTATGTTCGAGCAGGAAGTACACCGCCCCTCCGGCAGGGCTGCTGGTGAGCATCACGGCGAGAAACTCCCACTTGGGAAAGTAAGGTGCATGCTCTTTCAGCTTCGCATTTATCTCCGCGCGCTGAAGGCCTTCATAGGGCTTGAGGACATTTTCGTGCAGTCTCGACTGGCCAATGATGTACGGCAGATGATTGAAGACAAACGTGGCCATCACAAATACGAGCAACAGTAGAATCTTGTTTTCAGCTCCCCATCCCAGCGCAATAGCGGCACAGGCTACCAACAAAATCACGCTGTGCGACGAATCAAACAAATAGACCTTGCGCAGATCAACGACCATCATCGTCAGATCCAGGACTTTGCGCGCTTCATGTGTCGTAGCCGATGCCTTGAGCCTGAATTTCTTTCGTCCGGCTCTTCCACTTGTACCACCGGGCAACGGCAACTCTCGATCGTCCAACAGAGGATCCGCCATTCGCACAAAACTGATCACCAGGAAAACGAGCAAGGCTAATGAGGCTCCCCAGAAAATCAACTGCACGCAAATATGGATTGACTCTTTCGGGTCGAGCCCTTTGGCCAATCCCCAAATCGTTCCAGCAATCAGGCCCAGAGGCAACGGCAGGTAAAGCAACTTTTCGTATTGGAACATTCTTTCCAGAGCTTCCGTTTCTGACTGAATGTTCGCAAACAGTTTGCTTGTCGACAGCCGCCTAAGTGTCCTGACTTTGTTCCATTCAACCAGATGTCCACCGGCTTCAACGATCAGGATCAGCGTGACTGGATAAATAATCCAATGGACCAAACCCGCGCTTCTCCACAACCAGAGATAGAACGAGACCACTATCACGTTCAAGAGCAGAATCTCCAAAATCGCTCGGGCGAATCTGCCCCAACGCCTGGTTAAGTGATACGAAAGCGTCGGAGTCAGACATACTGACGTGGTCAATAACAACATCTGCGTAGCGAACAAGAGCCGGGGCCACCGTAAGAAGAATGCCACGATGACCAGTAGGAGAGCGATCGGAACAAGTAATGCTAAAGCCAGCACCGGGAGCCTAAATGCCGCCGGAGGTGCGCTCGCCATCGGGGGAGGCGCGCTCGCCATCGCGGGCGGCGCTGCCGCAGGACTTGCTGAAGGAGCCATAATAAGAAACGCATATATGACAAACTCTTCAATTCGTCAATAGTGATTGTGTGTCTGAGCGCTCCTCCCCGCATCGAGGTTCGGCCCCGCCTAAGCTATAATCCTTCTCGCCTCGAATCACGCCGAAACCGGGTGACTGTGGGTAGCCACGTTGCCCAAAATCGGCGTTTTGAAGCAACGTTGCTCTAAAAAAGGTTGGATTTATCATGGCTGCAAAACCTCCAGGTTCGCGTTTGAAATCATATACGCCGCAGGCGATCGTCAGCGCGCCGCCCAATGAACGCAAGCACATCTTGCGCAGGGTTTGGTTCCCGGCAGTGATTCTGCTGGCGCTGGCCGCCGGCGGACTGACCGGCATTATCGCCGCTTACCAGCTAAATTATTCGCAAGCGGCGGGCGAAGTTGCCGCGCTGGCGACTTACCGGCCGAGCGTGGTCACGCGCATCTATGCCGACGATGGCCAGACCGTGATCGGCGAGTTCGCGCTGGAGAAACGCATCCCGCTGAAGTACGAAGAAATTCCGCCGGTGATGAAGAACGCGATCCTCGCGGTCGAGGACGTGCGCTTCTATGATCACATCGGTATCGATCCGATTCGTATCGCCGGCGCCGCCTGGAAAAACCTCACCAGCGACAAAGTCGAAGGCGGCTCGACCTTAACGCAGCAGCTGGCCAAGAATCTGTTTCTCACGCGCGAGCAAACTCTGAAGCGCAAGATGAACGAATGGCTGCTGGCGCTGCAGATCGAACGCTACTACACCAAGAACCAGATTATGGAGCTGTACGCGAACCACATCTTTCTGGGAGCCAACGCGTACGGAGTTGAGGCCGGCGCCGAAACTTACTTTGGTAAACAAGCGAAGGACTTGACGCTCGAAGAAGCAGCTTTGCTGGCCGGAGTTCCGAAGGCACCCAGTGAATATTCGCCGACGGCAAATCCTGCGCGGGCCAAGGAACGACGCGATCTGATTCTCGACTTAATGGCCAGGACCGGCTTTGCCACCCAGGCGGACGTTGACGCAGCCAAAGCGAAACCAGTCCAGCTCGCCGACTCGGCTTATTACCAGGCGCCGCAGGCACTCGAACCCGCGTTTGATTATCCGGTCGAATACATTCGCCAGGATTTGGAAGATAGGTACACGACGCGAGTAGCGCAGACCGGACTCGCGGTTTACTCAACCATAAACGTAGCCGCGCAACGGAAAGCGTACGAGGCTGTGCGCGCAGGTTTGCGCTGGTACGACAAGTCACACGCCGGCTGGCACTCTTCCTATGAGATGATTCCGACGTCATCCAACAGCGGCGTGCCAACGCAACAGGAGTTGGCAAGTTATAAATATCCGGATTGGTACCGCAACGGATACACGCCGGGTCGTTACCTGAGGGGCCTGGTGACGAAAGTAGATCAAGGCCGCGACGAGGCGACCGTCCGGTTCGGCAACTACACTGCAACCGTAACCGGGGGCGACATGGGCTGGGGCAAGCGTGCGCCGCGGGCTGAATTCAAGCCCGGCTATCTCGCGGAGTTCATCATCAAGGAGATAGATAAGAAGGACCATCGTTTGAAGGTCGAGTTGAACCAGATTCCCGGAGTGCAAGGGTCGATGATGACGATCAACGCAAAGACCGGCGAGATGGTAACCATGATCGGCGGCTATGATTTCCTCACCAACAAATTCAACAATGCGGTGCAGGCGTATCGCCAAACCGGTTCGTGCTTCAAACCGTTTGTGTACACAGCGGCGATCGAATGGGGCATGACGCCTGACACGACGGTCAGCGGCGCAGCCATCAACATCAATGGATGGCAACCACACAACTATGATGGCTCGCTTAGTTGCGGCGACCTGCCATTGAAGACGGCGCTGGCACACTCAATGAACGTTCCCGCCGTTCACTTGCTGCAAACTGTCGGCATTCAAACAGGTGCGCAGATGTTGCGGCGCTTTGGCGTTAAGGTGCCGATGGCGCCGTATCTGCCGTCGGCGTTGGGCGCGACCGAAGTGCCGCTCGATCAGATGGTTTCGGCTTACTCAACATTTCCCAACAAAGGCGTTCGCGTCGAACCGCACATGATTCGCAAGGTTTTGGATCGCGACGGCGCCGTGATGGAAGAGTGGGAAAGGACTACTTACAAAGTCGTGAGCGAATACGTCGCGCTGACGATGGTTTCGATGATGCGTGGCGTGGTGCAGGGCGGCACTGCCACCAGAGCACAAGCGCTCGGCGTGCCTCTCGCCGGCAAGACCGGCACTGTTAACGACCACACCGACGTCTGGTTTATCGGTTACACCCCGACCTATGTTACTGGCGCCTGGATGGGTTATCCCGGCCGAAAGAAACCGCTCGGCAACGACATGGTGGGGTCGAGTGGAGCCCTGCCGATATTCCTCGACTTCATGAAAGACTTCCTGAAGGACAAGCCCAAGGAAGATTTTCCGAAGGCGCCGTCGATGCCCGAAGACATGAAGGAGATGTACAAGCAGCGCCAGCGTGAACTCGCTCTCGAGCGCGCGCAAATGACGGCCGACACAGACGAAACCAAGACGGATGAAAACGCGCCTCCCAGCGCGATTACCGAGCCGCGCCTGGAAGATAAAACTTTGCCGCCGGCGCCTAAGAGCGATGCGCCGCCCGAGCCGAAGCTAAACACTGAGACGCCGAAAGAAACCAAACCTGCGGCACCCGTGGCGACCCCGGCGCAGACCCGCCCCCGCGAAGCTGAACCGGCCAAGAAGAAAGGTAAGAAGGGCGACGACGGCCCGCGGGGATAGTTGTCCGACAAACTTTCAGTTTGTCGCTTACCCACACAACAGACCAATAACCAGGATGAGCACTCAAATAATCAGTCAGGCTGAAGCCATCGTCGAGATGATCGACCGTATGCCCAGTGATAGTGTGCTGATCCAACATGAGGTTAGTTGGAACGACTATGAGGAATTGCTCAGAGCAGTCGGGGAAGCGAGCGGTCTGCGTATTAGCTTTGACGACGGAACACTACAAATCATGACCCTCTCACAAAGGCACGAGAAGTATTCCACGCTGATCGAGCGCATGGTCGATCGACTGAGCAGCTTTCTCCGGGTAAAGGTTCTTTTTTACGGCTCCGCCACCATGAGAAAGAGAGAGAAGCAAAAAGGTGTCGAACCGGACGCGTGCTTCTATGTTCAGAATTCGTCGCTGGTTGGGACAAAAGATGAAATTGATTTCAACACTGACCCGCCACCGGACGTTGTCGTCGAGATCGATCTGCACCACGACTCAATTTCTAAATTTCCGATCTATGCGGCGCTGGAAGTCCCCGAGTTCTGGCGCTACGATGGAAACGTTCTGATTATCTATCTCCTCCGCGATGGACAGTATCAACCGTCAGACGTGAGTGAATCCTTGCCCTTGCTTACCGCTGCTGTTCTGACCGAGTTTCTCGCCCGCACTTCGAAAGAAGATCAGTACGAGATTCTGTTGGCGTTTGAAGCGTGGTTGAAGGCTCAATAGCTCGGGCGTATATCTTCCAAGGTTTCGATTATGCTCAAACGCGTCGATAGGCGCGGTGTCCAAGGCTCCATTCCAAAAACTCAATCCCCGGCTCATAGCCGCGTCGACAACTACGTACACTCTTTCGTGTTTGGGTGACAACAAAGTGCGCAAGGGCATTCCCGAGTACCGTTGGTCGAGTCTCAATGATTTGTACTTCGAGTCCGGGCAGAATGCGAAGCAAACCCCCTTCGAACAGACAGTCGTGGGTGCGGCAAAGTAACAGACCATTGTGTGGGTTCAATCTATTCCGGCGGTCAACGGCCCATGGAACTATATGAGAAGCGACGAGTAGCTCTGGTAATTTTGATTCACAAAGACAACAACGACCGCCATACGCTCGCCAGAGCATCTTTCTAAATCGGACTTGAAATGGACCGCGACCGTTGACAAAGACTTCCTGATCGGGAACCTCAAATTCCCTCGGATCAGGCTTTGCGCTTCGCTTTGAAAACACAGTTGGTCGTCTCGTCAGCGTCGCCGCGAGAAACGGCGACGGAACTGATGACCAATCAAATGCGAATACGGAGTCATGATCCTCTTTGAGTTTACCTGTGCCAGCGATGAACCCAGGTCCGGGCAATCGTGTGCGCTTATTAATAACAATACTTGTTAGTGGTGGATGGCCTCTCTCACTGCAGAGACTCTGGATCGGGCCGAGCGCAAAGCGGACGGGACGTGCGCCGCGTAGCCCCAGGGGCTGGGCTAAATCCTGATAAGTAAGTAAATGGTGCTGAGCCGCACTCTGCACCAGCGGTCCCCACGCCAATGACGCGAGTTCAAACTGATTCACAGCTTTCTTTTCACGGAAGTGTCGTTTGAGACTTCCGGCTCCTTCAAATCGCGCGCATTGACTTGTTCTTTCGCGGCAGCCATTTTGGGCGGATCGTGAGAACGCTTCTCACCGACAATGCGAATGCGCTTTCCAACGTGCTTGCCTCTCGTTCCCTTACTAAAATCGTATTCTTTGCGCATTGTTAACCTACCCGACTATCTTCCCCAAAACATGCGGCAGCATCTTTCGCCACCACGGCCAGTCGTGATTCACGTCGTGGCCCCACAACTCGAGTGAGTGCGGAATCCCTTTCGCCTCGAGAATATCTGCGAGGTGCTGGCTGCGCTTGGGATCTTCGTAAGCACCCTGGCCGGAAAGAATGTAGATTGAATCTGCTTTCCGCAGGATGGGGAGGAAATGATCGTCGTTCAACCCTGAAAGATAGTCGGCCGGATTATTGAAGAAGACGTTGTCGTCGTAATACCCATCCAGATATGAACTTATGTCATAGCTGCCGCTCATCGCGATCACGCCGCGAAACAGGTCAGGATGCTTGAAGTATTCGTTCGCCGACAGAAACGCGCCCAGGCTGGCGCCGGTGGTAATCGGCCGCGCATCGTCTCCGTTTTCGTTTCGAATCAGCGGCAGCACTTCATCGGTGATGTACTTATCGTAACGTGTCAACAATTCCGCTTTTAGTTTGGGCGGCATCTGCTCGTTCAGCAGACTGTAGCGATTGACGCTGTTGATTGAGTAAGCCCGAACCAGTCCACGTTCGATGAAAGGCTTAATGGCATCGACGAGATAGAATCTTTCATATTCCAGATAGTCAGCGGCCGCAGTGGGCAGCATTAAGAGAGTTTGGCCCGCATGGCCGTAAGCCACCAGCGGCATCTCCATCTGCAAATTAGGACTAAACCAGCTTGTGGTTCTGCGTTCCATGGAACCTCTCTTCTAATCAGAAATTTGTACTTACTGTTTAGCGGGCAGAAATATTGTCTCACTTCTCTGCCGGGCGCAAGCCGGGGCCACAGCCACGCTACCAGAAAATCTGGGGAAGTGGAGCAAACGCCCCACGGCAACTCGTCTTACTCAACGCGAAATGCAATGATGCAAATAGTCATATCTGCGTGGAAGTGAATAAGAACCGTCATTCGCAAACGTCGATTTGGCTGAGGGAGCGGTGTTTTCTTACCAGGAACAACTCTAAGGAGAATAGATCATGCCATCAAGTTCAAGCCCGGATGCTCTCGCTCAAGAAGCGAGATTCGTCTTCAAAGGGACAGTGCAGAAGCTTAAGGCCGCCACTATGGGTGGAATTCCAGTAGACAATCGAACGGCCGTTGTCAGGGTAGATGAAGTGATTCATGCGCCAGAGGCGCTCAGTCACTACGCCGGCCAGAACATCACCGTGCTGCTGGCTGGGAAAAAGAAGTTCAAGAAAGGACAGCAAGCCGTCTTCTATGCGAACGGATTAGTTTTTGGCGAGAGTGTTGCGGTCCAGGCCGTCGATCACCATGACGTTGGGAAGACGCCCGCGGCCATGGCGGTCGCCGGTGGTGATCCCGTGAAGAACCTGGCCGTTAGAGACATCCAGGCCCGGCTTACCAGCGCCGACGTTATTTTGTCGGGACGCGTAACCAGCGTACGGGTACCGTCTGACGTTGTTGCCGCCAAATCAGCCAAATCAGCCGGGCTCGCCGATCCCACAGTCACGGGTCCGATCAGTGAACACGATCCTGTCTGGCGCATAGGCGAAATCCAGGTTGATCAGGTTCATCAGGGCACCCATACAGGAAAGACTGCCGAAGTTAGATTTCCC
>DATHHW010000090.1:0-14732 GCA_035317005.1 Pyrinomonadaceae bacterium
TGGAACGTTTGAAGCGTGGTGATTCCACCGAAGAGATTGTGCGATCGTGGGAAGCCTCACTTGAGAATTTCCGCCGAGCCCGTGCGCGAGCACTGCTGTACCAGTGAGGCTGGTGGGGCCACTTCACCGATCAATATCAACCCGCAGAAAATCGACGAGCGCGAGAATCGCTACTTCGAAGCCGGCCTTTATTTATTGACTTGCAGGTGGAGATGGTTTACAAGTTCGCTCTGTCACGCCGGTTTTAGGATGAACTGTCCAAATAAGGAGACCCTCATGAGAACGATCAAAATTCTCTGTCTGGTTCTGCTGCTTACGCCCCTTTACGCAGTCAACGGTCATGCAGCTCCGGTGTCGGACAACGGCGGAATCCGGGAAGTGATCGACAAGAAGTATGAGAAGCGGTACCAGGAGTGGAAGAACGAATTTCTCTCCACCGAGATTGGCCGCGCACAATGGGACATGTACACTCATCATCCCCGTCTCGTTCTTACCATTACCATTACCGGAAGTAACCCACAGGGTGCGGCAACAGGGAAATACAAGTGGAATAACTCCGGCGAACTAATCGCCGCCACGATCACTTTGGGCAGCCAGGTAGACCACGGTTATCCCAGTGTTGTCTATTATCCCGTGATGAACGCTCTCCAGCCGTTTGAATCTGCCAGCCTGATCACGGGCACCGTCCTGGCAGCGACCAAGATCGCCCACGAATTTGGTCATGTCATGAAGATCGCCGGCACGCCTGAATCCCTCTATCATCTTCAGGCGCAATTGGCGCCCGTCTACAACAGAATTTTTCTGAGCAACGGCTACAATACCAAAGACCCACGGCTGGTTGAATTGGCGCAAAAGATGGGCGGCAACCCAGTTGAGGTTTGGGAGGATCGCGAATACTGGGGAGAAGCAAATGCAATGCTTTTTCTGCGTGACAGAGTCGCTAAGGAAAAGTTTCATTGCCGCCTTTTCGGTAAGATAAAACGAGCTGTCGAGGAATACGCTAAGAACTACGAAGAGCGTTTTGCTGAGATTGCCAAGTCGCAGGGCGCCATTTACGCTTGTAGTTGGCGATAGCTCCGCCAGGACACTAACCGCAGAGACCGCAGGGTTCCTCGTAGAGTCACGGAGAAAACCCTCCTCGCGTTCCTCTGCGAAACCTCTACCTGCTCAGCGATTAAGAATCCACACCATGCGTCATTGCAGGCAACCGCATGTTCTCCTGTCACCTTTTCAACTTCTTCCCGACACAATTCGTAGTGTCTTTCTATTTCACAAAGGAGTATTATCCAAACTTCCAGTTAATTTAATTGAGGTTAATATCGGCACTGAAATGGAGGCGCGACAATGGACTCAAGGCGCACACGTCACTTAGTTATAGAGTCGTGCTGGCTGCTTTTAGTATTTCTGGTGCCGGTTGGCGCTTCGCTCGGGCAATCAAGCCAAAGCGTTGCAGCGCCGAATATCGAGATCCTTAAGCTTAAATGGTACAGAGAAGTCAGGCTACCTCGCAATTTTGATCCCTCCGTCATTCCTACCGGCAGCACCTTTAGTGATCCAGCGTCGAGGGTTTCGGTTCCGACGACTACCGCGGCGGCCGACGCCCCGCGCGGCAGTGGTCCGGTAGGAAGTAGGTCTTCCCCCTCGAATCCAAATCTCACGTTCCCTGCGACCCCCGGCCGACTTCCCGTCTTTTATGTGTACTCGCTGAAGATTAGAAATGTTGGCCCAGCGATAATCGAGGGACTGGCCTGGGATTACCTTCTTATTGATCCGGATAGCAATGCGGAGCTTGGCAAACACCAGTTCATAAGCTATGCGAAAGGTCCCACGAACAAAAGCCTCGAGTTGCGTGGCCAATCACGGTCGCCCGCGGTTAGAATTGTTCGCGCATCGGGTCAAAAGACACAACCCAAGTTTATTGAGCGGGCAGTAATCGAATGTGTCCTATACGCAGATAATACGGTCTGGAAGAATCCGAATGCTGGAGACGGTGTGTGCGAATTCCTTAAGGGCAAGAAACCGGTGAAAAAGTGACAGCATGGCGGCGGCACTCAAAATTCAGCAATCATTAAGGCTCTTCTGATTTCTACCAAAGGGGTGTCGCTATGACAACGCGAATGTGCTCGAAGTGGACAGTGTCCTGCACGCTGTTTCTGTCTATCGTTGCCTTCGGAACTGCATCGGGGCAATCCACTAGTGAAGCCGCGTCCAATATCGAGATCCTCAAGCTGAAATGGGAGAAACAAACCAGACTTCCCAAGGATTTTGATCCGTCTGTTATTCCTACCGGGATAATCTTCAGCGAGCCAGCCGCACAAACGATCCGGCCTGGCACTTCGGCGGCAACTAATGCGTCGCGGGACGTTGCCTTAGCACAAAGCCACCCGTCCACTCAGGAGACAGGTACTTTTGGAAACGCCCCGTCTCGGATGCCCGTCTTTTACGTTTACTCAATGAAAATCAGGAATATTGGCGCCAAAACAATCGAAGGCATGGCTTGGGATTATGACTTCCTGGATTCCCTTAACAATGTCGTGCTTGGTCGACATCAAATCCTGAGTTTTACGAAGCTTGCACCTGAAAAGATAACTACAGTGGAAGCTCCACTGCGTGTTCCGCCGATACCGACAATCCAAGCCCAGAATGCGCGAGATCAAAAGAACGAAAAGTTTCTCGAGCGTGCTGTGATTCAATGCGTCCTTTATGCTGACCAGACGACGTGGAAGAGTATGCAAGCACCGGAGGGCGTTTGCGAAGTCCTCAAGAAAACCAAGGCCGGCTTGAAACATTAAGGGGCAGGTAAACGATAATCGAAGACGCTGTCGATGACACAAAATTTGAAGCTGCGCTCGAAAGCATGCCGGATGATTCTTTTGTTCACAGGTTCGTGTTATAGCGCGATTGCTCAATCAACTGTTGCAGACCTCCCTTGGTAACGCGCCCACCTTCCGAGCTTTGTCACGCCGCATCTACGCACAAGCTCTCCGTACAGGTATCGGACCTTAAAGACAGTTGCTTTCTCATCGAGCTTGCACGTCTCGTATGCGATTTCTGTTCGTAGAGCCAGCGCGCTTTGCCTGACGAAGGAGTGAAAAGTCTCCTACGAGCCCGGCGGGGGGAATCGTTAGCTGGACGGCAAGGGAGGTGGAATCCGAGGGAAGCCTGAGTGCGGCCCTGCCGGGTGGGCACCAAAAGAAAAGGGGCCGAATTGCTCGGCCCCTTTTGAAGGTTATGTTGCCTGGTGGTTAGAAGCTTAGTCGCATACCAAATTCGGTCTGTCGTGGCGACGTGGCCTGACCTGTGATCCGGCCAAACGTCGACGGTGTAGTAACAGTCAAAGCCGGGCTGCCCGGGGCGAAGTGGTTAAAGACGTTCGTGAACTGGACGCTGGCCCTTAGGGAGACCCGCTCTCCAAACTTGAAGTCTTTCGAAAGCGACATGTCCACGTTCCAAATTTTGGGAGCTCGCAAATTGTAATAGCCTCCGCAACTGGTGTCGGCGCCCAGGACGCATCTCCGGAACTGCTTGATTATGGATTCCGGATCGGCAAACATGTTGAGCCCTCCGACGTTGTTAGTGCCGACGCCATTCGAGCCGAGAACGCCACGGTGCAGAGAGTTTCCGCCCGTGAACGGGCCCGCTAGCAGCGCGCCCTCAGAGGCGACAGTGTCACCTCCAGGAGGAGTTACTGAGCCAAACGACTGTGTCCCGGAAAATCCTACAAAAGCTCCGGGACCGCTTTGAAAGGTAAAGAACGGAGCGATCGTCCACCCTTTGACCAAATGGCCGACGATACCTTTCTTGCTTCTAAAATCGCCCCATCCAAACAGAGACGTCGGTTGGTAGGCTAAGCCCGAGTTGAAAAGCGCCTTGACATCGAAGAGCTGCAGACCGTAATCGCCCTTGTTGTTCCAGGCGTCCAGGGTAGTGTTGGAGCTGTTGTACTGGCCGATTTCAGCCGTACCCAGTGCCCGACCCCAAGTGAAATTGGTGATGCCGGATAGCCCATGCCAATCGCGCATGTTCAATGTAATGAACATCGCGTTGTAGTTTGAGAACCCCGTGCTGGTGGTTTCGTTGAGTGTGGTCGCCTGGCCCGCGCCACCATTGAGGGATTGGGAAATCATCGTCCTACCCAGGATCCAACCGTTAGCGGCATTAAGGGCTTGCCAAACGTTGGACACCGCGGTGTTCAGAATATTCGCTCCCTGGTTGGTTGCCACGGCCACGGTGCAACTCGAAAAAGGCTTGCAGTAGACGGAGTTTGGCCCCCCAAGTGCTGTCTCAAAGAAAGGCTGTACCGGAACAGATGCAGCCGCCGTACCTCCGTTCAACGCGAAGTATGTCTTTGCGTAGGCGTCTGAAAATGCCTGGCCGCCCAGCGTTGTCATGTAAGGAACGGCATCCAGATTAAGCTCCTGAAAGACATTCCTGATTCTTCGCCCCATGTAGCCAACCTCGATTTGTACCTTCTTGCTGAGTTGGCGCTGGATGGTGAAATTGACGTTGTCCGTTTTCTCCGGCTTGTAGTTTAGATCAAGAACCGTGGCGTCCTGGGCGACGGGGTTGAGACCTCCTGTAAAGAACGGTTGTGCCAGCGTGGCCGACGCCGCGGGAAGCGGCGCCACCTGGCCATCCGTCCCAATCCGAAATACGTTCGTTGGATTGACCAACGAAGACGAACATGTCCCAGGCAGGCCCGGGGCCGCAGGCATTAGGTTGTTTGCACAGCTAACGGATTGTAGCAACCCAACGCCAAGCAACGGCACCAGCACCAGGTTCACACCGTTCAGACGACCGTAGATGCGGCCGTAGCCACCGCGAATGACTGTCTTCCCGTCTCCAAACAACGTGCCCATGAGCCCCGACTTATAGCTGGGATTCCAGGCTACAGAGACGCGGGGGCTGAATCCAGTCCTGAAGGGATTGTATGGGTATTTCTTTTTCAGGTTGCCCGTGGTCTCAAACCCGAGGACCGGGTTGTAGACTTGGCCCGCTAGCGCCGCCGCTTTCCGCTTAGCCAAATACGAGACCGTATCGACGATGGTCCCGTCTTGATACACGAGGGCGACTTGCTTTCCGTTTTTCTCGACCGGAGGCGTTTCGTACGCGTATCCGAGACCATAGTTAATAGTCAAACTTGGCTTCACCCGCCACGTGTCGCTTATGTATAGGTTGTAGAACTTGATGGTGGACTGGTCGAATGCCGAGCTGCCCACCGGTTGCAAGCTAAGGTCTGCACCTGCGCGCGCATAGGCGACCTGGGGCAGACCGACCATACCTAGTACCTCCGAGGCCAGGTTTGCATATGCGTTCCGCTGGGCGGCTGGCACAGCAGTCGGGATCCAAGGCAAACCGCCGGTTGCAGATGACCAGTCTATCGCGTTTCTACCGATCTGATAGGTAATCTGGTTATTGACTCCCACGCCGTTGTCGCTGCGAATGTGAAAATTGTAATTGTGCTGATATTGCCCACCAAACTGGACCAGGTGGTTCCCTTTAACCCAGGTCAGGTCGTCACGAATCATTTTGTCCTGACCGTCCCAGACTCGCTGGCGAATGCTTTGCGAGTTGACGTTATAGGGGATCAGCGCGCCGGTGGATTCCGCAGTTTGAGCGTTACCTGGAGCGATCTCGACCGCTCCGCCAAGGCCTGGGATCTGGGGCGGGCCGCCAGCGGTGGACCACTGCCACCAGTTGTAGAGATAGCTAAGACGCAAGTCATTGGTAAGTGTCGGACTGAGGGTGCTGGTGAGTCCGATGACCCATATCTCGCCGAGCTGTGGCCGCGGCGCCGAGGCTTGATATTGTCCAAACGTCCCGCCGAGCAGACCGCCAACATCCACTTGGTTACTCGTCGTATTGAGTAGCTTAAAGGCGCGGAAGGAAGTAAAGAAGCGATGCTTCGAACCAAAGTCATGATCGATCCGGCCGACATAGTTATTGGAGACGAGCGGGAGTCTAATGGTTCCAAGATACCCCTGGGTGTTGTATCCATCACCCGCCAGCGGGTCATTTGGTAAGGGCAGGAACTTCGTCCAAATCTGTTTCACAATTGGGTTCAGACCAATGCCACGCGGATCGCACACCCCCCCTGGGCATGTCGCTGGGGCTAGGGTGACGGTCGTATACGGCACCGTCGTACCATTGCCAACTTGCGTCGTTACCGGAAAGGGATTCAGGTTATAGGGTATAAAAGCTCCAGCGGCATAAGTGACACCCTGGTAAGTAACTGGCGAGGAGCCGTTCGCAACCTGAATCACTCCCGCGCGCAATGCGGGCGTGGGGTAGGATCTTTCTATGGTGGTGGCATTGGGATAACGAAAGCCCTCATAGTTAATGAAGAAGTATGTCTTACCTCCCAATATCTTGGGGGTCATTGGACCACCCAGGGTGAAGCCGAAGCGGTCCCTGTGATTGGGAATAATGGGCGTATACGGCATCACGCAGTTGTTGTCACCCTTTTGGTAAGTAGTGCCCGCGGCGCAGGCCCGTCTGTCCGGCGCGAGACCCTTGGTAAATGTCGTGTGGTTGTTGGCCCAGCTATTTGCGCCCATTATGTTGGTCGCAAAATAGTAACCGTAGCCAGAGCCGTGCCATTGAGTGGTGCCACGCTTGGTGACCATCTGGACACTGGCGCCACTGGAGCTGTTGAAGTCGGCCGTCTGGCCGAAGGTGCTCACTTTGAATTCCTCGACACTCTCAATCGGGGTAGCTACGACGCCAGAGGCCATCTGGTTAGTCTGCGCGCCTGCAGTGCCGGTGAAGTTTTGGATGTAACCGATGGTGTTACCGGCCATGTCGTCGGTGTTGTTGCCGCCATCTATCGTAAACGTGCTCTGGTCCATGTAAGCGCCGGCAACATGGCCCCCGTTCGGATTCACTCCGGGCTGGAGCGCCATTAACGTGGTCGCGTCACGACCGAGGTTCGGCAGGATCTCCAGGTTTTTCAAGTCGATGGTGTTTCCAATCGTCGCATTCGCAGTCTGTAGCTCCGAGCCCGCTTGTGACGTGACTACGACAGTCTGAGAAAGGTCGCCGACTTCGAGCGCGACATCAACTGTAAGCTGACTACCAACCGAAACTTTCTGAGCAGCAGCTTTGTGTATCTTGAATCCGGACTTGCTGATCACGATGTCATACAGACCAACGGAAATGCTGGCAAAATGGAACCGCCCAGAGTCGTTGGTCGTGGCAGTTTGAGAACTCTTGGTGGCAATGGAAGTCAAAGTCACATCGGCGCCCGGAACCGTACCTCCTTGCGGGTCCGTCACAACTCCAGTGACACTACCTGTATCCCCTTGCGCGAAAGCTGATGTAGCGCTGGCGGCCAGGAATAGAACCGTGCAAACGGCCAGAGCTAAGAAGAACGAGACTCTTTTCATTTTTGAGATCCTCCTGAGAAAAACGTTGTGCGGAGCCTGCGACCTGTCCAAGCATCGCATGCCTAAATGAGAACCAAATTGCGTGATTACCGACTGCGCAAAAAAACTTCTTGGCGAGTAACTTTCTTAATCATTTCAGGCTCGTAACCGAGCCGAGAATCATGGCATCTGAATTATGGCCGTCAGTATATAACCATGCGTGTGGGCGTCAAGCTTTATTTTCCAATTTTTTGGCTATCTGTCCAAAATATTGGACTAGGCAAGGAAGGCCAACCGGTGCCGGCTGTGCGGAATCTGCACCTTTGATTGTTGGTACGCCGCAACTCCTGGTAAATGGTGATTGTAGGCGGTCGCACGTTCGCGAGCCAGAATAGACAACCAGCCGAGGATTAATCGACGAGAGCGCGGATTCCTGGCACATTAATTTGTGCTGATGTTGAACGAGTTGGGATCAATCTTTTGGTTGAACTCGAATTGAGTCAGCTCGATCACCCACTCCGCCAGAAACGTTCCGTTCTGCGTATCAACGCTCAACTTAATCTTGATGACGTGCGGCAAAATCAGGTCGCCTTCCTTTTTGAACAAAGAAAACTATTCGACCATGTGATAGCGCGTCTCTGTTTCCTGCACATTGCCGTAATCTCGCGTGCCCGTGGGGGCCGCAATCACGCGGTCGAACTCGGTCTGAACATGCCGAAACTTATCCTGCTCAAAGAGGAGTTTGATTTTTAGATCCGATCCTCCGTGCGGAAGATATCTCAGTTCGTGCAAAGTCTGGTCTTCGACTTTCCTGACGCCCACGTATTCAAGTTGTGCGTTGCGGCCTGCGGTTATCGATTCGGCCCGAGAGGTCGTCGTCGAGAGTCCGCCGCCGGATGATGCGCCGACGGGATCAACTGACTGATTGTCAATTGATTTTCCGAAGGTGTATGCCATGCTCAGGCCCAAACCGCTGCTGAACCGTCGCCGGACTGTGAATTCAGCCGTGTGATAGTTTGAATCACCCTCATTGCTCAGGTAAGTAATCAGGGCGAACTGTTGACTGGGCCGCAGCTTCAGGCCAAGGGTGTTGTCTTCGATGCGCTGGGCGAAACTGCCCGCGCCATTGATGTCCAATTCGGTTTGACTTGTCGCAGAGTTAACGAAGCTGGTGGCCGCGGTAGAACTGAGTCCGCCCAGGGTTTTGAAAGTTGAGCTAGCAATGGTATCTGAGCCGCCGTGAACACAGGAACGCATGCCGGTTTGGTAGTGTCACGTGTGGCACCGCTCGGTAAACAGTTCGTTGCGCGCTCGTTGGCCCCGAGCAGAAGAAACGAAGGAAGGATCGAATCGGGATTGACCTGATTCGCGTCATAAGCCATGAACAAACGTTCGCCACGGCGGCCGATGTAAGCGGCCTGCATGACAAACCCGCCCGGCAATTCGCGCTGGATGCTAAAGTTCCATTCGTGAACTGTCGGCAGCTTCATGTTTGGATCAAAGACTGCAATTGGCGGCGCGTTAGTACGCAACTGTTGGGGCGGTGTCAACAACGAGGTAGGCTTAACCGAGGGCGCCGGAAGTTGGATGGGAAAACCGCCCGCTACTGTGTTGTTAATGCTGGCTGAATTAATATCCCTGCTGAATTTCAGGTCAAGAGTTTTTATTTGACGGAGGGAACACGTAGTGAGGCGAGCTAACCAAAACTGTAACTCGATCCAGAAGCGAAATCAGTCTGTGTCATTGCCGACTTCGACCTGCGGAGATCGCTGCACAGCATTTGCAACGCGAATATGTCACCGGGGACTTTGAAGTTCAAAACATCTCTTTCCGGTCGACGGTTCTGATAGCAACCGAGAGTAATATCATACAGGACAGCACTTCGAGCACATCGTCCGGGTTTGGTCACGTTTGCGATTCGCGGGCACGGCCAGGCGTCACACCTCGCCTCCTACGAAAAAATGGAAGGTCGATCCATTATTCTGAAAAAGGTTGACGCCTTGTGAGATCTAAAGGTGTATGATGGCCGCGCCTATCAAGCCTGTTTATCGGACTAATAAATTCTTTTAGTTTTGATTGTAAGTCTTGCCCTACTAGAATTACCGGCCTTCCCGCGAATGTTCGGCAAGGCCGTTGGCAACGGTCCAACAGTTGGTCTAAATCGCTTCCAGTAAAGAGGAAAAATCAATGAGACATCACCTTCAGTTTATCCGCGTTGTGTTTGCAGCAGTTGCTCTCCTATGCTTTACCGCCCTCACGTCAGCCCAGGAAATTACGGGCTCGATTTCCGGCAAAGTCACAGATGCGAATGGCGCCGTTGTAGCCGGCGCCACCGTCACGATTACAGACTCAGATAAGAAAGTCGTGGCTCGCACGGTGACCACTGACGACAACGGCGTCTTTTCTGCTGAAAACCTGGCCACCGCCTACTATGACATCGCTGTAGAAGCGAAGAACTTCAAAAAGCACATCGAAACGAGACTGAAGGTGGACGTCGGACAAAAACGCGCAATGGAGATGTCTCTGGAACCAGGCTCGATCAGCGAAGTAGTCACTGTTGAAGCCAGTCCCCTGGCGGTTGAATTGAGAACGCCGACCGCCTCCACTGTCATCAGCGGAGATCAGGCCCGCGAGCTTTCATTGAACAATCGCAACTGGGTCCAGCTCGTTACCCTCGCTCCCGGCGTTTCCGATAACCTGTCCGATCAGGTGTACGTGGGAACAACCAATCCAACCGGCCAGGCCAACACGATCAATATCTCGGTCAATGGCGCCCGCAGCGCCCAAAACACTTACACGGTCGATGGCGCAGATATCACGGACCGCGGCTCGAACATCACCATCCAGGCGTATCCCAGCGTGGATTCAATCGGTGAGTTCGTCGTTTTGCGTTCGATGTATCCAGCCGAGTCAGGACGCAGCGGCGGTGGTCAAATCAACGTGGTGACCAAGTCAGGTGGAGATCACTTCCACGGCTCGATATTCGAGTTTAATCGGAGTGAGAAACTGAACGCCAACGATTTTCTGTCAAACACCGTCTCTAACCCGGCCTTCGGCCGAGACTCAAACGGCAAAGCGAACCGCTCACCTTTCAAATACAACAATTTCGGCGGCACGATTGGTGGACCTATCTATCTGCCACTGTTTGGCGAGGGCGGCCACGCCGTCAAGAGACTGAGGCGAACATTTTTCTTCTTCTCGGAAGAGCAGCGTCACGATCTTCGTTACCCAACTTTGTCTTCCACCGTGCCGGATGCAAACATGCGCCAGGGAATCTTCCCGATGGACGTTTGCATAACCGCATTTGCTCCGGCAACGACCGGAGCCGTCACGTGTACGAACGTGCTTCCCGCAGGTCAGCCGCTCTCGTCTAAAGTACCGATTAATCCGATCGCCCAACAGTACTTGAATTTGATTTATAACGGATTGCCCTTGCCCACCGATCCGGTGACTCGCGCGCTTCTTTTCCCGTCACTGAATAAGTCGGACTTCCGTCAGGAGATCCTTAAGATTGACCATAGCTTCAACGACAAGTTGTCGATGTACTATCGCTATGAGCACGACAAGATCCCGACTACCGATGTGAATTCATTGTTTTCGTCGGGCTCCGGATTGCCAGGGGTTGCAACCACGGCGACCGATTCCCCCGGAAAGGCGCACACGTTCCAATCGACCTACGTCGCCAAGGATAATCTGGTCGTCGTGGGCCGTTTCACTTACGGGTACGGCGCGATCCTAAGCAAGAACATCGGAACTTTGGCTTTGTCCAGGTCACCGATTACTCCGCCGCTGGCGTATCCCAATACCCGCGATCGCGTTCCCACAATCTCCGGCAACGGATTCAGCGCCTTGCAGAGCTTTGGACCCTATGACAACTTTTCCTACAAGGCAAACTTCGCTGGTGACATCGCGTGGACCAAAGGTAATCACGCCATCAAGTTTGGCGCGCAGTATTCTTACTATCGTAAGAATGAAAACGCGCTGGCCGGCAGCAACGAAGGAACGTACAGCGCTTTCCTGAATACAACGCCTGACAGCATGCAACAGGTCAACCTGTTAGCTCCGAACGCCGCGGTTGGGGAACCAAACGCGACTCGCCGCGGCAACTTTCAAGCCTTCGCAAACTTCCTGATCGGAAACAATGTGACCTTTTCGCAGGCGCATTTTGATTACACTGCGGACTTGCGGCAGATAGCCCTCGAGACTTACTTCCAGGACGAGTGGAGGATGAAGAAGAATCTCACCATCTATTATGGTGTGCGCCATTCTTACTTCGGATCCCCCTATGACCGGAATGGCCGGCTCTCGAACTTCGATCCCACGCTCTTCAATCCGGCCAACGCGCCGCTAGTCACCGGCGCCGGCAATCGCGTCGTCGGCACCGGCAATTTCTGCAACGGTATGATCGTGAATTCCCAGAACTATCAAACCGCTGCCAATAACTGTACGCCGACCGCTTCGCCCTGGGGCAAATACGTGGTGCACGCTCCCTGGAAGGATTTTGCTCCGCGATTCGGCATAGCGTGGGACCCGTTTGGCAAAGGCACTTCATCCGTCCGAATGGGCTATGGCATCTTCTATGATCAGGTGCTGAATGGAACCTATGAGCAGAATATCGGCCAAAACCCCCCCTATCAGGAGACGTTTACCGTGGCCGCTACGGCGGGAGGGACGGCTGCGCTCACACCGCGTCTTGACCGGCCAGTTCCGTCGGGAATCACGGTAACTCCGGCTTCAGCGCTTACCGCGCTGAGCGTGCGAGCGCTCCAACCCCAGTGGAAGGATCCCTACATGCAGCATTGGTCCCTGGATCTGCAGCATCAGTTTGGGAAAGACGGTAAAACCGTCATGACCGCCGGCTACTTCGGTTCGAAGGGCACGCACCTGATTGGCACCTACGAAATGAATGAAGTTGCTCCCGGAAAGGCACTGGCTTCGCTCTGCGCCAGCGGCGCTTCAACCACTCCGACTATTCCCTGTCAGAATCCCGGCATGGCATTCACTGCGACCGCAAACTCAGCGATCCTCGATCAGATTCGCCCGTTTAGAGGTTATCGCTCGATTGCGATCATTACTCCGCAGTTCAACTCGAACTATCACAGTCTTCAGATCAGCGGACAGCGACGGTTCACGGGCACATCGCAGATCGGCCTGGCTTACACCTTGTCAAGAAACTTGACGGACAATCAAACCGATCGCTCGACGGCGCCGCAGAACTCTTACAACATCAAGGGTGACTATGGCCGGGCCACCCTCGATCGCCGGCATGTCTTAACGTTAAGTTATATTTACGAGTTGCCGTTTTATCGCGGGCAGCACGATTTTGCCGGCAAGCTTCTGGGTGGGTGGCAGGTTTCAGGCCTCGCCCTCTATCGCAGCGGCATACCATTCACTCCGGCAACCTCCTCCTTCGACGCGGGCGGTCTCGGACTCGTACCAGCTTTGGTGGCTGGCGCCAGGCCGAACGTCGTGTGCAATCCCAATGGCGGCCCGCATACGCTTCAGCAATATTTCTTCACTGTGTGTTTCACACCTAATCCCACGGTAACCACAACCGGCGTAGCGAATGTCATCGGCAATGCAGGTCGTGGGGTTATCGACGGTCCGACCACTACGCGCTTTGACTTTACCCTGAGTAAGAACATCCGCTTTGGTGAGACGATGAGGGTGCAGCTGCGCGCTGAAGCCTTCAACATTTTGAATCACACGAACTTCCAAACGATAATCGTGAATGTCACGTCTGCCACCTACGGCAACGTCACCGTCGTTCGCGACCCGCGCACGATTCAACTGGGTGCGAAGTTCATTTTCTAAGCCGAACCAAACCGGCTGAGAGACGAATGCCCGCGGCGAAAGCGTTGCGGGCATTCGCATTTTTCGACCGAGATCGATCTGGCATCCCGGATTGGAAGTGCTACAATATCGCGCCGTAGCTGCTTCCACCGTAAAGGAAAGGTAAGTAAGTTATGACTAGCGAAGAAATGCAGCGGGCGATGGATTTCATCGTCGAACAGCAGGCGCAGTCAACTGCAAAAATTGATGCACTTGCCGAAGCGCAGACGCGCAACACAGAAGGAATCGGAGCCCTGCTCTCGATTGCCGAAATTCACGAACGGGAGATCAATACTCTTAGCCATCAGGTTAGTTCTCTGAGCCGAGATATCGCGACTCTCGGCGAAAGTACCAGAGCAACCGATGGTCGTCTCAACGCGCTCATCAATGTGGTCGAACGCCAAATCAGTGAAGGCCGCAACGGAAAGCCGTGAAAAATCCCAACGGCCAGCCCGTACTCCTTCGCAATGCCCGCTTAATCCTGCCGGAACAAGTTGCCGAGGCCTCCAGTCTGCTGATTGAAGACGGGCGTATCGCCAAGGTCTTCGAATCGGAAACAGATCAGTTGCCGGTGGTTGAGTCTGTTATTGATCTTGACGGCCTCACGCTCTTCCCCGGATTTATCGACATCCATATTCACGGCGCCACGGGAGTGGATGCGATGGCTGCGACTGCGGACGATTTGCGCCGAGTGTCGGAGTTTCTGGCGCAGAACGGAGTGACCGCCTGGCTGCCCACGCTGGTGCCGGCGGCGACCGAACAGTACGAACAAGCCACCCATGCGATCACCACGGTGATTGAACATCAAGAGTCTTTGTTCGCGCCTTCGGCGCTCAATGCGGACGGGGCGTCCGCGCTCCCAGCAAAACCGGCGCGCGTCCTCGGCGTTCACTACGAAGGGCCATTTGTTAGCAGCGAACAATGCGGCGCGCTGCACCGCGAACACTTCAGGACGTTCAAAGATCCCACCGATCTTGATTCCCTGCCGATGATTAAGCAGGAAAGCGCTGTCCACCTGATGACGCTGGCGCCAGAGATTGCCGGCGGAATTGAACTAATCAAAGAACTGCGGCGGCGCGGGTGGATCGTCTCAATCGGTCATACGCGCGCAGCGTCCGAGGTTCTTGACGAAGCGCTACGGGCCGGCGCCCGGCACCTGACGCACTTCATGAATGCGATGCCGCCGTTACATCATCGTGCGCCCGGACCGGTGGGGTGGGGTCTGATTCGTGATGAAGTCACCTGCGACCTGATCGCCGACGGAGTGCATCTCGATCCTTCAATCCTCAAACTAATTCTGCAGAACAAAACTGCTGAGCGAATTTCCTTGATTAGCGATGCCGTTGCACCCACGGGACTGGGCGATGGCGAGTATCAGATCTGGGGCGAGACCATCCGCGTCGAAAATGGCCGGACCCAAAACGCGCGTGGCAGCATTGCAGGTTCGGTTATCACGATGCTTGACGCCGTGCGCATGATGCTGTCGCTGGGCGTATCTGAATCCGATGTAGCTCGCATGGCGTCGTTGAATCCTGC
>DATHHW010000091.1:0-16455 GCA_035317005.1 Pyrinomonadaceae bacterium
CGGCGGTAAACTAAAAACTAACAGTCTCATGTCAAAGAGCATTCAAACGAAATATCAACCAAGCCAGGCGCCGCGGCGTCCCGGCCGAAGTCTGGACTTAAAACCTCTTGACTTCGAACGCCGCTTCATAGATGACCTCATCCCTCGACACGATCCACGCAACCCTTGCTCACGCGCGGGCTTCTGACATGCTAAACTCCCCGCATCAGTGGAACATCAGTCGTTTGCCAAACGCACTCATGGACATCAACGTGTTCGCAAGATCAGAACGCGCGCGCGCTACGGCCAGCGCCGACTAAAACAAATTTCACGGACCGCCACGCTGGGCGGACTCTTTCTCTCTTTTCTTAAGATCGGACTGACCGGATTTGGGGGCGGCTTTGCCGTTCTCTCACAAATCAGACATGTCGTAGTTCTCGAACGGCGTTGGCTGGGCGAACACGACTTCGTAGAAGCGCTGGCCCTCGGTCAAAGCCTGCCCGGCACCAGCGCTGGTAACGCCGTGACTTATATCGGTTACCGTCTGCGCGGCTGGCGCGGCGCGGGCGCTTCTCTTTCGGCTTTTATTCTTCCGTCGATGTTCATGATGATCGCTCTGGCGATCTTCTATGATCGTTTCCGCGCGCTCCCGAATACCGAGCAGTTGTTTCATGGCTTCAACTCAGCCGTGGTCGCGTTAATTGCCGTGACAGCCTGGCGCATGGGTAAACAAACTGTCAGCCAACCCTGGCAGAGAATCCTGATGATTCTCGCCTGCGCTGCCGTCGTGGTTTTCAAAGCGACCGTCGTCGAAGTCATCTTGCTTTCGGGACTGGTAGGCATCGGCATCGAAGCCTTCCGCGAAAAGCAGTTGACGCGTCTGGAAAGGATTCGCGGGTTCGCCTCCCGCCGCCAACAACGAATTCGCAGTCGCCTGGTAAGAAGACGGGCTAAGCCTCACAGGTTCTTCGGCGGATATTTGACGGAAGCGATTGCCGAAGAGCGTCTGCGGCGAATGAGCGAGGCAGTCGTAGCACAACCGGGCGAGTTGGATGATTACGATCACGACGCTTTGGATGATGCCGGATCGGCGGAGCCTGAATCGGAGGATGTTGGATTAGATCGGCCGAAGGGGTCTTCTTCGCACGCCTTCATTTTCCTGGCGATACCCGGCCTGGCCAAACTTGGGCTGGCGCTTTCATTGGCGTTCATCTTTCTTCGGATTGGCGCGGTCACTTTCGGCGGCGGCTTTGTAATGATTCCCGAGATCGAGGCCGAGGTAGTTAATTCACATCACTGGCTCACCCATCAGGAGTTTGCCGACGCGACCGCGTTGGGACAGATCACACCGGGCCCGGTTTTGATCATGGCGACCTTCGTTGGTTATCGCGTCGCCGGAACGCTCGGCGCGCTGTTCGCAACCATCTGCGTCTTTCTGCCGTCGTTCCTGATGACGATTGCCGCCGGTTCATCGTTCAGACGCTTCCGCACCAACAGACAGATGCAGGCCTTTCTCCGCGGAGTCGCCCCCGCCGTTGCCGGCCTGCTGGTCGCCGCCGCCTGGAGCGTCGGCCGATCCGGCATCCACTCGATGATCGGACTCTCGATGGCCGTGATCATTCTGCTGATCCTGCTGCGTTATCGAGCAAACGCGTTCTGGGTCTTGATCGGAGCGGGCGTGTTTCGATATCTGATGGCGTTGGTTTTGCGGTAGTAAAGGTTGCCAGCCTTTGCTTCATATTCGTTGCGCGCCCTTTTGGCAAACCGGTTGCTTCCACAATTTCGTTGACAAGTTCATTACACCTGCGACATCCTCACGACATCTCAAGACCTTCAGCACGGTTGACGTCCCATGCTCACCAGTAACTTTGACGTTTTCATTAGCTACAGCCATCACGATGTCGGTTGGGTGAAGGACTGGTTTCTTCCGCGTCTAGAATCGGCCGGGCTCACCGTTTGCGTTGATTTCAGAGATTTTGAGGTGGGCGTTCCGAGCACGGTCAACATTGAAAACGCCGTTAAGCGGAGTCGCAAAACGATTCTCGTAATGACCCCAGATTGGTCGCAGAGCGAATGGACCGATTTTGAGTCTTTGCTCGGGCACGCTCGGGATCCATCCGGCCGAAAGGGTCGACTGATCCCTCTGCTGTTAAAGGACTGCGATCTACCCGATCGTCTCTCAATGCTTACTTACGCCGATTTCACTAGCTTTCCAAATTCGGAAGGGGAGTTGTCTCGCATCATCGAAGCCTTAAGGGAATCGCCCGCGGCTCAGTCAATACCGCTGACGAGTCCACGGCGCGCACCCAATCTGGTTCATCATTATCCTTTGCAATCCAATTTCACCGGCCGGACTAAGGAACGCACGGACCTCAGCGCCTGGCTCTCAGATGATGAACATCCGATCTATCAGCTCGTAGCGATGGGTGGAATGGGAAAGTCGGCCCTTACCTGGTATTGGCTCACGCATGATGTGCTTCGCTCAACCAACTCAAAACTAGACGGTGTAATGTGGTGGTCGTTCTACGAAAGCGATTCATCCTTCCCCAGGTTCATTGACGAGGCACTCAAATACGTCGATGGTCGACCGATTGATTTGGCGAAACTCCCAAGTACGCATGATCGCGTACAAGAATTGCGCCGGTTGTTGCAGGACAAGACGATATTCTTTCTGCTTGATGGATTCGAGCGGCAACTCCGTGCTTACGCTAGGCTCGACGCGCCCTACCGGGAAGACCTTACCTCGGGAGTCTGGCGCGGGGATCGGTCGTGCCTAGACCCGATCGCCGCGGAGTGGCTTTCTGATCTTGCGACGGGCACGACGGGGACAAAGGTGCTCCTAACTACCCGGCTCATGGTGCGCGAACTCGAAGATCGACCGGGTGATCCGCTATTCGGTGTCCTCACGCGAGAATTAGGGCAACTACCCAGCGACGACGCTGTGACTTTCATGCGAGCCCAAGGCGTGAAGAAAGGAACAGATGCTGAGATCGCAACCACTTGCTCAGGTTATGGTTATCACCCACTAAGTCTCAGATTACTTGCCGGTTTGATCGCTCGGGATGCACGAGCGCCCGGCGATATCCGTGCGGCTCCCCGCCATGATGTTCACGCAGGGCTTGTTCAGCACGATCATCATATCCTCGAAAACTCGTACGAGGCGCTGCCAAAAGAGGAACGAACCCTTATTTCGCGCATCGCTGCCTTTCGCAGTCCAATGAACTACGACGCGCTCGCGATTTTTAATAGCCTTGGCAGCGAAACACGCTTCCAGGCGGCTCTCGTTGATCTGCAAGTGCGCGGTCTCCTACAGCGCTCGGGCGGCCACCGCTACGATCTTCACCCAGTCGTCAGGCAGTACTGCTATAAGCGCCTAGTCGGAAAGACTCGCGTTCACGGCCGCCTGCGCGATTATTTTGCAAGGATTAGCGAACCCGATGACAACAAAGTGGAGAGCATCGAAGACCTCACTAAAGTCATTGAACTCTTCCATCATACAGTCTTTGCCGGGCGGTACGATGAGGCACGAGAGTTATTCCGCGATAGGCTTCACAAACCGCTTTATTATCGATTTGCTGCTGCCCAAACTTGTGTAGAGCTCTTGCGAAGTCTTTTTCCCAGAGGCGAAGATCACTTACCGCACTTAAAGGACGAGAGTGCTCAAATGTGGACGCTCGGGGTGCTGGCAAACGCGTACAGTTGTGTTGGCTCGCCGACAAACGCCTTGCGGACCTATCGCTTGGCGAGCGAAATTGCTGAGGCACTTGAAGTGAAACCTAGCGCTGCCGTCTACTCAGAGGCTATCGCAGAGGCGGGCTATTTCCCTTTAGGAATGCTGGCGGCGGCAGAAGAGAACATCAGGCGCAGCATTGCATTATTTTGCCAGATTGACGATGACCTTGGCGAAGGTGTATGCAGGCAAAACCTGGGCCTGCTTTTGGCTTATCGCGCTGAGTTTGATAAGGCCGAGGTGGAATTGATCGAGGCCCAACGGATTCTCGACGAGCGATATGCTAATGTGCGACCGACGACGTTTGTCTCATCAGTGCGAGCGTTTCGCGCAATTTGTGCCATGTTGAAGGGTAACCCTTCCAATGCTCTTGATTTGGCCCGCGAATCGAGGCGATGGGCAGATGAGGTGGCGAGAGCGTTCTACCCGAACGAGCGCGACATAATTCGCGCCGAATCCCTCATCGGGTCGGCAATGCTAGCAAGCGGAAATGACTTAAAGGAAGCGGCAACGCATCTGGGCGAGGCGATCGACCGTTGTCGGCGTATCAATCTCGTAGAATTCGAGCCTTACATCCTGCTCGCTTGGGGATACTGGCACAATGCCAGGAGCGAACCGAAAGACGCACGTGTTTACGCCGAAAGAGCACTCGCAATTGCCGAGCGATGTGAGTATCGCTTGAAGCAAGCAGACATCCATAATTTTCTCGCGCGCCTCGCTTTGGATGCAGGGGATCAAAATACAGCGCGCGAGCATGCGAAGATTGCCAAAGTCCGTGCTTGGTGTGATGGGCCCCCGAACTGGTACAAGCCAGCACTGGATAAGGCGGAAAAGATATTCGAGGAGTTGGGTCCAAAGGAATAGAAGCTAAGCGCCGTGTCGTGCAGGGCTGCGATGAACCATTTGCGCCGGCACTCGTTATGTTTTCCGCCTTCGGAGCTCCAAATCTCTGAGATCACGCGTCCTATAGATATTTCGCCGCTACGCGGATCATCTCATCGTCTACGCTACATCTACCCGCCCGTGATTCTCTTCTCTAAGGCCAAATCGCGTTCAGCAACGCAGCTAGCCTATATCCACCCCACGCGACTCGCTTACGCGCAACCGTGAGGGCTTTGCTGTTGTAGGCAGGGCTGGGCTCGACGCCGTTCATCATTCCCTTGTAAGCGACGTCTTTCGCCAGCGCAAAACTTTCATCGGCCCAGCCGCGATAGTTGAAAGGTGCTTTCAGTTTCAACTTCGGATCAGTGGCGGGATTGCCGGCCATCGCTTTGGCAGCCGCGGGCCCGATCTCGCTGAGGGGCGGAGGCGCGTAATTCGGTCCGCCCTTTGGAAAATCACCAATGCCGCCATCCCAATAGCTATGGAGGTTAGTGTCCTTGTCGCCAACTTTGATCTTCACGAGGTTGCCACCCTGATCGCCATTTGGGTGGTCGCGATCGATTCTGGCGACCGCGTGAAGCGGCTGATGAATGTCACCCACAAAGTGGATGATGAACCGCAGCGCCTGGGCTTGCGCGTTTCTGTCCGTGCTCGTCTTAAGAATCTCAACATTGTCCCCCAGGGCTTTGACGATGTTGTCCGGATCGGGCAGGCCGGCCGGCAAAGGAGTTCCGTCCATTGAAAATGGTTGATTGATGAAGTGCTTTGGTTTGAACAAATCAAATTCCGGGAATGGCCTGAGGTCGTCCGCCCAGTGTGACGCATTGACGAAGTCCGTGCTCTTCGCTGTGATCGCCGCCGGCTTGATGTAAAGCGCGAGCAAAGCCTGAGCTTGTGCTCTGGCCCGCGGATTCAGGCGCTGGAAAGCTATCGACGCCGTCATCATGTGCCCGCCCGCTCCCCAACCCAAAGAGATCGATGGGGTACAAAGAATTAAGAATACGACCCCAAGCGCTGTTCCGCGCTGGAACCAGGTGCGGTCATTTTTGTTGGTCATGGGTTCTCCTTCAGGTGAGTATTCTCCGTGTTCTCCGTGTCTCCGTGGTGATTTCCTGCCTACAAAAGATTCACCACGGGGACACAGAGAACACGGAGAACGGAAACCTTCAAATTAGGGAGCTACCGAATCCTACTGTCAAAGGAGGGCCACCTATATCACAGTTTGGCGTTGCGCTCCATCTCAGATGAGGACTCGCTGACGGTCTCAGCCAACTATCCCAAATGCTTCCGCAGCGCACCTTCCAACTCAGGATGCTGGAACTCATAACCCACGTCATTCAATTTCTTTGGAATGACACGCTGGCTGGTGAGAAGCATCTCGTCGGCCATCTCGCCGAACGCCAATCTAACTGCAAACGCCGGCATCGCCAGCGCGGTCGGGCGAGAGAGAACGTGGCCCAGAGTCTTGGTGAATTCTTCGTTCGTCACCGGGTTCGGAGAGACTATATTCAATGGTCCGCGAATCGATTCGTCTTTAAGCGCCAACTTGATCGCGTCTACGGCATCGTCAATCGCCACCCAGCTTATGAACTGCTTGCCCGAACCGACTCTCCCGCCCATGCCCATCTTGAATGGAGTCAAAAGTTTTGCCAGCATGCCGCCTTCACGGGCGAGGATTGGCCCGAAGCGTAGGTTGACTGTTCGCACACCGGCCTGAACCGCCGGCTCCGTCGCCTTCTCCCATTCACGACAGACGCCGGCGAGAAAGCCTCCGCCCGAATCACTCTGTTCGTCCAGAGCCTCGTCGCCACGATCGCCATAGATACCTGTAGCCGAAGCGCACAAGAAAACTTTGGGCCGATCTTTCAGTTTCGCCATCGCTTCGCTCAACAGGTGAGTGCCGTTCACGCGGCTGTCGCGAATCTTGCGCTTCTGATCGTCGGTCCAACGGCCCGCGGCAATATTCTCGCCGGCAAAGTTGATAATCGCATCAAAGCCTTCCAGTTTGGCAGCGTCGATCTGATCATTGTTCGGATGCCATTCGATCTCGCCCGCTCCGGCGGACGTGCGCACTAGACGTGTGACTTCTGAGCCTTCGGCTGACAGTGCCGGAATCAGGGCTGAACCTACCAGTCCGCTCGCGCCCGCGATCAAAACTTTCATGCTTTCCACTCTCCTTAAATAACCTGCGAAGGTTCTCTTTCGCTCTCCAGGATGAAATCAATGAATCGTAGCGCAGCGATTACAAAGATGCTACCGGCGAGAATTTGTGGCACTTCTTCAGTTCCGAATCAAGAGGCTGCATTTTACTGGGAGCGCGGACGTCCCGTCCGCACTGAGATCGAAAGCGCGAAAGAATCAGTGCGCACTGTCTTCCATCCGTTTTCGATACGTCACGGATCCACCGCGTTGCGGACGGAACCGTCCGCGCTCCCAGCATCAACGCGAATCACATTTCGAAATAGCCTTCACTCAATCTGTAGGATCTTTGATAGCTAGTGCTCCCACTTGCTACTCCTCCCCGTGTAGCAATTTCTGTTTCATTGTCTTTCCCAAAAAGATATGTAGAATCCCCGCGCTTATTTTCGGACTGAATTCCCGTGCGTAAGGTAAGAATACTCGCCCTCATTCTCGCGGGCGCGATCGCGCTCTGTCTTATCGGTCTGCATGCCGCGCTGACGCAATCAACAACCCCGCGACGTGTGACGAACACTTCTGAAGAAGGCATCAGCATCAATCCGTCGATCAGTGGCGACGGGAGAGTAATCGCTTTTGAATCAACGAGGGACATCGCCGGCGCCGGCGGAACGGATCACTTCCGCGCGATTCGCGCGAACGTGACGGTCGACGCGGCGACCTTCTTTCAAATGGGTGGCTCACGCGCAGTCGCTCCCGCACTCTCCCAGGATGGATCGCGCATCGCGTTTGCTGCGAAAGACGATCCGCTGGGAACCAACCCGGACGGTAACTCCGAAATCTTTCTGCTCGATGGCTCAAAGCTGGCTCAGGTAACCCGAACCTCTCCGGGCGACGTTGCGAATCGCGTCACGAACGGAAACTTCCAACCTTCGATCAGCGATGACGGCCGCTTCATAGCATTCGCTTCCAATCGCGATCTGGCCGGACAGAACGCTGACGGCAACCTGGAAATCTTTATCTATGACGCGCTCGCAAGTAGCTTCACCCAACTGACCAACACCTCAGGAATAGTTGGATCGAGTGACGCGAAGATTAGCGGAGACGGCGGCAGCGTCGCCTACATCCGGGATAGCGGAGACACGTTGAGTGCAAAGCGCGATTTGATGGAGCAACCCCGCGCGAGTTCCGGCCCGGCCACTGTCCTTGCCGCCAACGTCCAATCATTGGCAATGACCTATGGCCGGGCTATCAGCGACGACGGCACGCGAGTCGTCTATTCCTCCGAGACCGCTACCAACACGACTCAGGTTTTCCTTTTCGATGGCCGCGGCGGAACTGCGTCGAGACAGATTACTTTTTTGGGCGCGCGCAACACGGAAGTACCGCTGCACCCAACCATCAGCGGCGACGGAACGCGCATCGCCTTTGCCGCGCGACGAAGTGTCGCTGGCGCTCCGTCCAACTCAGACGGAAGCGTCGAACTCTATGTCCTGGACTTACCTTCATCGCAGATATCGAAGGTTACGAATGCGCCCGCTGCCGCGACTGCCGACGTCGTGTCTTCACTTAACGATGATGGATCGATTGTCGCCTTCAGTTTTCCGCGGATTCTTTCGGGCGCGCTGACTAACAGCGAGCTCGCCAACAACTCTGAGATTTACCTGGTTGCGACTCCGCAGCGTCCACCCTTCGGCTCGTTGACGATTTTCAACGGGGCGTCATTCGGAAAGGAACCTTCTACCACGAAAGCAGTTGCGCCCGACAGCATAGCGGTGGCTACTGGAGGAGCGCTGGCGAACTCGACACAACAGGCTCAAAAGTTATCCAACGGCACATTCCCCACGAACGTGGCCGGCACGACCGTGACGGTCAATGGCCGCGCGGCACAAATCTTTTTCGTGTCGCCGGGTCAGATAAATTTTCTGGTACCGCCACAAACTGAAATCGGCGCTGCGGAGGTCGTAGTCACGAATCCTGAGAACTTCTCTTCGCGCGGAAACGTGCCGACTTTGCTCTCAGCACCCGGAGTGTTTACTACGAGCGGCGACGGATTGGGTCCCGGCGTGATTCTAAACAGTGATACGTTGCAGGAAGGACCGTTCGATCCGAGCAAAGGCGATTTGCGTCTGACTATATTTGCGACCGGCGCGCGCAGTGCATTGCAAAATTCCGTCGTCGTTGGCGGCCGAGTCGTCAACGTCGAAACTGTAATTGCATCCCCTGACATGCCGGGTCTCGATGAAGTCCATGTCGTGGTACCGCGCGATCTCCGCGGCGCCGGAGCCGTCGATCTGTCTCTTCAGTGTGATGGCCGCGGCGCCAATCCCGTCTCGGTAATGTTTACAGGAGACTCGGCCCGCGACATTCTCATTAACGAAGCGCTGGCCGATCCGCCGGACGGAATTACCGGCGACGCGAACCACGACGGCGTGCGCGATTCAAGCGACGACGAATTCATTGAGTTGATTAACACCACCACTCATGACATCGACGTCGGCGGTTACCACTTACTCTCGCGCAGCTCGAGCACGACAACCGACACTCTGCGACACACATTTGCCGGAGGCACAATCCTGCCTGCTTGTGCGGCTGTCGTAGTCTTTGGCGGCGGGAAATTCGATCCGATGAATTCCGTCTTTGGTAATTCACAAGTGGTCAAGGCAACGTCTGGATCTCTTTCGCTGACGAATGGCGGCGGCGTGATCACTCTGCGCGATTCAGCGAGCGCCATCGTTAATTCCCTCGCCTGGGGTGGCGCGACAGGATTGAATGGCGATGTGAATCAATCAATGACGCGGTCGCCCGACATCACCGGGAATTTTGTCTTGCATCAGGCGGCGAGCGGCAACGTGAGCAGCTTCAGTCCGGGAACCCGGGTAAACGGTTCGGCGTTCGCTTCATGCAATTCATTCGTCCAAATCGAGGTTAAGCCTCAGTCGGCCGTAATCGAGGCCGGGGCAAAACAGCAGTTCACGGCGCGGGCAATCAATGCGAGCGGCAACGAAGTTCCCGGCGTCATCTTCTCCTGGCAGTCGAGTAATCCCGGAGTGGCAACGATCGATCAGAATGGATTGGCAACCGGTTCCAAGGCCGGTGCGGCCGACATCAAGGCGTCCGCTCATGGTATTCAGTCGGCGCCGGCGGCGTTGACCGTGCGCGAAGTTCCGCGCGAGCTCACTCGCATAGACGTCACACCCCAGTCCTCGACAATTCCGGAAACTGGAGCACAACAGTTTACTGCCCATGGAATCGATCAGTTCGGAAACGAGATCGCCGGGTTGACATTCACTTGGGAGTCAGCAAATACGGGCGCCGCAACTATTGACCAGACGGGCCTAGCGACAGGAGTCGCTCAGGGCCAGTCGAGGATCAAAGCTACTTCGCAAAGCGTCAATGGAACGGCAACCTTGAATGTTACTCCTCCAACGCTGGTCGTAAACGAAGTCCTCGCCGATCCACCCAACGGAGCTGACGGCGACGCTAATCACGACGGCACGCGCGACTCTGCCCAGGATGAGTTTATCGAGTTAGTCAATTCGACGGGTTCGGCCATCGACGTCTCGGGCTGGAGCTTGCGGACGCATTCGACTACCGGATCGACCGAGACTGTGCGGCATACATTTGCCGCGAGCACGTTGCTGCCGGCACACGAGGCGATGTTGGTCTTCGGTGGCGGCACGTTCATCTCAAGCGATCCATCGTTTGGTTGTGCCCAGGCAGTGAAGGCTTCATCGGGCGGCTTATCACTGACAAATAGTGGACTGACTATTCTGGTGCGCGATGGCTCAGGTAACCTGATCACGCAGTTTGCTTACGGCGGGGCCACCGGTTTGAACGGAGGCAATGCCCAATCGCTCACTCGTTCACCCGACATCAATGGTAGCTTCGTGCTGCACTCGACCATCGCGGGATCGAGAAAGTTCTCATCGGGTTTGAAGATTGATGGGACGCCGTTTGGAAACTGTCCCGGCCATCCGGCTACGGTCGCGATTTCCCCGCCATCTACCAGCGTCAGTGTCGGACAAATCACGGCGTTCACAGCGCAGGTTTTCGATCAGTTTGGCCGGGCAATGTCTGGAGTGGCAATTACGTTTGCTTCGGATGACACCAGCACCGCGACGGTTGATTCCGTCGCGATCAACCCGGACACGGGCATCGCTACGGCAATTGTCTCCGCGCACAATCCCGGGACCGTACATATCACGGCCTCAAGCACCGACGGAACCTCGACGGCCCACAGCACTCAGTCAACGCTGACGATAACCGGTCCATCTTTGACGATTAATGATGTCAGCGTGAATGAGGGCAACGCTGGCCCAACTACTTTCACTTTCACGGTCACCCTTTCGTCGCCGGCTCCATCCGGAGGCATCACCTTCAATATTGGAACGCAGGATGGCACGGCCACCAACGCCAACAACGACTATCTCGCGCGCAGTCTGATCGGACAAACGATCACCGCCGGTCAGTCGACATACAGCTTCGACGTAATCGTCAATGGCGATGTGACCATTGAGCCGAACGAAACCTTCCTGGTGAATGTGACGAATGTTTCGGGCGCGAGTATCGGTGATGGGCAAGGCGTAGGGACGATTGTTAACGACGACAGTCCTTTGCTCAGCGTTAGCGATGTCTCGGCCAACGAAGGGGACCGCGGTACGACTACCTGCACCTTTACCGTCACTTCAACCTTAGCTGCTCCGACAGGCGGCATTAGTTTCGACATCGCCACGGCCGACGGAACTGCTACGGCGATGAGCGGCGACTATGTCGCGCGAAGCCTCACGGGCCAGACGATTCCCGAGGGCCAAACAAGTTACACGTTTGACGTGACCGTTAACGGTGACACGCTGGTTGAGCCAAACGAAACCTTCAGTGTCAACATAACCAATGCGTCGAACGCCGGCGTCACGGATGGTTCGGGCTTGGGCACAATTGAAAATGATGACACCGCCGCTCTCGTCATTAGTCAGGTGTACGGCGGCGGCGATAATTCCGGCGCAGCCTTCCGCAATGACTTTGTAGAAATCTACAACGACGGCGCCACAACGGTCGACTTCTCGATCACGCCTTACTCGATCCAGTACGCCAGCGTCGGTTCTAATTTCGGTACTAATAAAACGAATCTGACTACCGGCACGATTGCTGCGGGCCGATACTTCCTGGTTCAGGAAGCCGGCGGCACAACGAACGGTGTGGCTTTGCCTACGCCCGACGTGACCGGGACTATCAACCTCTCCAGCACCGCAGGCAAAGTGGCGCTGGTAGCCGGCACGGCGGCCCTTGCCGGTGCAACCTGCCCCGGAGATGATGGCGTGATTCCTTTTAGCCCGAGCAACGCCGCGATCGCTGACTTCGTCGGCTACGGCAATAGCGCATCGAATGCCGGGCATTGCTATGAAGGGACCGGTCCCGCAAGTGCCCCGTCGAACACAACCGGAGACTTGCGCAAGGCCGGCGGCTGTGTCGACACGAATGATAATGCGGCCGACTTCCTGTCCGCTGCGCCGAGACCGCGCAATAGCAGTTCCCCAGTTGGCGACTGCCAGCCGGAAATCACAATCAACGACCTAACGGTCACGGAGGGAAACTCGGGATCCGTTAAAGCGATCTTTACCGTTACGCTTTCCACCTCAAGCAGCCAGTCCGTGACTGTGAACTACGCCACGGCAGATGGGACAGCGACTGCGCCGGCTGATTATCAATCAACAAACGGGCTCCTCACCTTTAACCCGGGCGACACGACAAAGACAATCACGGTCGCGGTCAATGGCGACACCCTGGACGAGCCCAGCGAAACGTTCTTCGTCGATCTATCGAGCGCGACAAACGGCGTGCTGGCAGACAACCAGGGACAAGCAACCATTTCAGATAACGATCCGGCGCCTTCGCTTTCAATCAATGACGTTTCAGTCGTCGAAGGCGACACAGGGACAACGACGGCGACTTTTACCGTCACACTTTCCAACGCCAGCGGGCGGACGGTGACGGTGAACTATGCGACTGCCGATGGCACGGCTGCTGCCGACAGTGATTATCAGGCCACGAGCGGCACGCTCACTTTTGATCCGGGCGATATCAACAGGGCTGTCACTGTGCTCGTGAATGGCGACGCCACGTTCGAACCGAACGAAACATTCTTTGTTGATCTGACTACACCAACGAACGGGACCATCTCAGATGCTCAGGGCCAGGGCACGATCATCAACGACGATGCGGCCCCGCTCACGCCGACCCTCGCCATCAATGATCTCAACATCACTGAAGGTAACAGCGGCACCTCAACCGCTACTTTCATCGTTACGTTGACGCCTTCAAGCAACCAGACCGTGATAGTTGATTTCGCCACCGCGAATTTGACGGCCACCTCCGGTACCGATTATCAGTCTGCGAGCGGTACGCTGACGTTCAATCCGGGCGATACGAGCATGCCGATCAGCGTGACTATCAATGGCGACACCTTCGTCGAACCGGATGAGACGTTCTTTGTTAACCTGGCCAACGTTACGGGCGGAGCAGTGATCGGCGACACCCAGGCTCTCGGTACAATTCAGAACGACGACATACCTCTGATAGTAATCAGCCAGATCTATGGCGGCGGCGGTAACTCTGGCGCGACTTTCCGAAATGATTTCATCGAGGTATTCAACCGCGGCGCCACTACCATTGATCTAACCGGTTGGTCGGTGCAGTACGCTTCAGCAACGGGCACGACATGGTCCATGACGCCACTCTGCTCGAGCGGACCGTGCCTGCTTTCGCCCGGCCATTACTTCCTGGTGCAGGAGGACCAGGGCGCGGGAGGGAGCATGAATCTGCCCACGCCGGACGCGACCGGGACGATTGCGTTGACCTCGGGCAGCGGGAAAGTTGCTATCGTCTCCAACACCACCCCGCTCACGGGTTCGTGCCCGACCGGCAGTCGCATTCTCGACCTTGTCGGTTATGGCACAACTGCCAACTGTTTCGAGGGCTCGACCGCGCCCGCTCCAGGCAACGCCACCGCAGACGTTAGAAGAGGCGGCGGCTGTGTTGATAACAATAACAATGCGGGCGATTTCTTCGTTCACCCTCCAGCGCCGCGCAACAGCGGCAGCTCAGCGAACATTTGCAGTGGACAGACCGCGGACATAGCGATCGGCGATGTCACAGTAACGGAAGGAGACAACGGAGCGGTCTCGGCCAACTTCACCGTGTCATTGATCGCCGCGAGCGCCGCGACCGTCACTGTTGACTACGCTACCGCGAACGGCACCGCCTCGTCGCCTGCTGATTATCAGGCAATCCCGACTACCACGCTGACTTTCAACCCCGGCGAAGTGTCTAAGACCATCCCTGTACTGGTTAATGGCGACACCCTTGACGAACCGGACGAAACCTTCTTCGTTAATCTCAGCAACCCCACGAACGCAGCGATCCTGGACAGCCAGGGTCAGGGCATAATTACTGACGACGATGTACCTCCGACGCTGACCATCAACGATGTTTCTCAGAACGAAGGAAACAGCGGCAGCACTACATTCCATTTCATGGTCACGCTGTCGGCTCCGGCGCTCACCGGCGGAGTTACTTTCGATATCGCGACCCAGGATGGGACGGCCTCTATTGCGGACAATGACTATGTGACGAAGAGTCTATTAGCGCAGACGATTCCCGCGGGCAGTACCACCTTCGCTTTTGATGTTACTGTCAATGGCGACACGAACATCGAGCCTGATGAAACGTTCTTTGTGAACGTTACTAATGCGAGTGGAGCGGCCGTCAGTAATGGGCAAGGTAAAGGAACAATCCAAAATGATGACAGTCCGACGTTGGGCATCGACAGTGTTGCAGTAACTGAGGGAAACAGCGGCACAACGCCCGCGGCGTTTACCGTGACCCTGTCGCCATCAAGCACTCAAACTGTCACGGTCGATTACGCAACGTCTTCCGCTAGTCCGGCCACGGCAACGGCTGGAACTGATTACGTAGTCACTAACGGTACTTTGACTTTCAACCCTGGCGAGACGAGCAAACCGATAACTGTCCAGGTTAAGGGCGATACTGCGAATGAAGCGATCTGTGAGACGTTCTTTGTCAATCTATCTAACTCGACTAACGCCACGATTTCTCCTGCTGCCGGCCAGGGAACCGGCGGCATCACGGATGACGACGGAACGAAACTGATCATTACCCAAATCTACGGCGGCGGTAATAACTCAGGAGCCACTTTCCAGAATGACTTTGTCGAAATATTTAATCGAGGAGCGACAACGGTTGATTTCGCTACCACTAATTACTCGGTTCAATACGCCTCGGCAGCGGGATCGTTTTCCAGCGGCAACACTATTAGTCTCACGTCGGGCACGGTTGCGCCGGGGCAATTTTTCCTGATCAAGCTGGCTCCAGCAAGTCCGACGACCGGCGCGGCGCTGCCGGCGGCTGATGCGACCAATACCGGGATCAATATGTCGGCGACCGACGGCAAGGTGGCTCTGGTCGTGGGCGTCATCGTAGCTGGCACAACAAACGGTTGCCCAACCGGCGCCACTGTGGCAGATTTGGTTGGGTACGGTAACGCCAACTGTGCGGAAACAACCGCGACGGCGGCGTTGAGCGCGACTAAGTCAGCAAAGAGAAGCGCCAGTTGCAAGGATACCAACAACAACTCCACCGATCTTAGCGTCGTGAGCAATCCCGCCGCGCCTCGGAATAGCGCTACTGTATTGAGTCCATGTAGCTGTATGACCAGCTACTCTTCAATCTTTAGCTCAGGGAGTGATTCATTGAAGGGGATTGTGGTGAGGCTCTTTATCCATCGACGAGTTTTCAGGTTGCAACAGCTTCCTTCCTGCTCCGAGGACCGTTTCTTTTATACGGAATTTCCAATCAATAACTTGCCAGAGGCCCCCACAGAATAGAACGGCCTGGACGACCTTAAAAGCTACGTATTCCCATCTTTCGATGGATTGGACAAATTCAAGTTCAGACACGTTGTGAGCCAAGCACAAAACAATCAAGGCCCGAAGCGCCGAAATGAACGTGCCGGTGCTTCGGACCTCACCCACAATTTGAAAACATCCTTACCACGACCTAACGTCGTAGCTATCTCATCTCCGGTCCTTCGGGCCTCACCGCCTATCCCGAAATCGCGACGCGCAACTCCATTTCGCCAACTTTCCAAGCCACAAGTAAACCTTTCTCGGTCCCCGAGAAGGTTTTCCGCGCGACGCCGAAACCTTTCTACGCCACATCGACGGTTTTCCGGACCACGCCGACGCTTTTCTGTGTCGCCAGGAAAACCGGCGAAGCCACGTCGCTAACTGACTACGCGATGACGCTAACTGACTACGCGACGACGTTAATTTTCTGAGTCGCTTCGCTAACTTTCAAAATGGTCTTAGCTAACCGTCGCAGCGACGCCGTCAATTAGGAAAGGCGCACCGCTAATTAGGGAAAAGGCGCGGAAAGTTAATAAAGCCACCTTCTCACCCTTCTTTTTTTCGATTTCATGAGGAAAAACCTCGGCCAAATGCGCTTTACTTAATAGCTCTACCATTCTCTTCAACCAGAAACCCTCAAGGAGGACAAAGAACATGGCTACTAAAGTTTCCCTGAGTTTTGGCAAATTGGGCGACTTCGAACTCGACAATTTCGCACAAGGCGTCATCGGCGCAATTACCGGCAACGCGGCTTTTCCGACGCCGCCGGTGACAATCGCAAACCTGCAAGCGGCGCAAGATGAC
>DATHHW010000092.1:0-6314 GCA_035317005.1 Pyrinomonadaceae bacterium
TGCGGCGCAGTCCGAGTGCGTAGTTGCAAAGATCCGCTGCGGGCCGCGATCTCGTCTGCCTGCACGCCGGCATACTTGCGGCCAATCCCGTCAACCTCATACTTAAAGGCGGTAAACTTATCCCCGGCGGTATTCGACTGCACGAAACCCAATAGAATCTTCCAGCCATCGTTGCCGGGCCCGTCCGAAACTCCGCCGGCGGGCTGTTCCCCAAGCTTGCGCGCTTTGCCCGGTCTATCAAATGTCACTTCATATCCTTCGACCTTGCGCACCACCGCGGAACTTTCGCAGGCGCCCGTGCTCATTGGCTGTTGTTGAGCCGCTTGATCTCGTCCGACCAGAAAGACCGGAAACCAGACCTCCTCCAGCTTGAGACCGGCAGTCAGTTGCAACTGCGAAAATTTGTTTTCGCTCAACGGCTCAGACTGCGGCACGACGATCTCGCGGCCGTTTCCGTCGATCGCCACGCCTGCTGAGAGCGTGATCCGTTTGAACTTCTCGCCGTCCTCTTCATCGTCTTCTCCGCTTAGTTCAAGCCCGTAAGCGATTCCCCAGAGGTGCAAGTAGCGTTCGTGGCGCGCCTGTAGACCGCGACTATGTTCGACGGTCGCCGTCAGATCCGCCGCGCCAAGAATCTGGTTCTCGAAGAAGAGCGGTCGCTCAATTGCGGTGCTCACTTTTCACCTCCTGCTGAATTCTTCGCAGGCTGCTTCGTCTTGGTCTTGGGAAGGCCGCTCTTTTTGGATGCCGGTTTTTCCCCGTTCTTGAGTTGGTCATTCCCGTTGGTTTCAGCCGGTTCCGTTTCCGCCTTGGCCGGCGCCGGAGCCGCCGTGGTTGTCACTTGCGCCGCGGCTTCGATTGGCTCCGCGGCCTTCTCCTTTTCATCAGTTGTCGCTGTCTGCTCATTGACTGGGCTTGCATCGACCGTCCCCATGACCCTTGGTCGCGGTGACTCTTTGCGCTGAAACAGTTGGTCAATGAGTGTTCCGATCAAATTTCCTTCGCCGGTGCAACGCGAATCAAACAGCATTCGTTTGATCTCTTCATTTAGCAGATTGCCGAGCAACCTGTTTGGGTCCTCGGTAAAAAGCGGATCGAGCGAATCACAGCAGAATCGTTCGAACAAATTGCCCAGTAATTGCAGCGGCGGCAGCCAGTAACGCACCGCGGCGGGCGAGATTACGAAGGTGCGCTCCAGATTGCAGACTTTCACTACCTCGCAATCCCCGACTTCCAGGCACGCCAGGACCACACCCGCATCGTCGCAAGGCACACAGGCCGGATTCACCACGCGGCAGACACAGTCGCGCAAGTAGTTAATGAAAGCTTCGATCAACGGGCGGTTCTCGGCAACGACTATCCGCGCCCTGTCCTCGCTCGCTTGAGTCACCATGGGCAGAGGCACTGCGTAAACTCTTTCGCGCAAGGTGCAATCGCTCAGAAAAGGCGACTGGCTAAGTCGTTCAATGAGCCAATCGCGAATCGCGTTGAAATTAGGAACGGCTTCCTTGCTCGTTACTTCGATGGCTTGGTTGATAGCAGCTTTTGTGCGCTCCAGAATCCCACCCAACTCTCGGTTTGTCTGGAGGAACTTTGCCTTATCCGCTGGAGCCAGAACCTCGAAACGATTCACCAAAAATGCTGTGTCGCGGACGGCCAGGATTAGTTCAGTCGGAATTGATTTCGAGGGGTTCTCGCGGAAGTTTTTGATCTGTTGTTCCAACTCACGGTCTGCCTGTTCCATGAACGAGACCGTTTCGAACTGAAAGGCCGCCGGATCCTTTGCCAGGGCGGCCTGGGCCACTGCGGTATGGCTGCCCAGTGTTCCCAAAGCATTGAGAACGTTAAGAAAGCGACGGACATCTCCCACACAGGCGCAGAGACGCTGAATCAACGGGTTGGCGGCGGCGTCAGCGGGCCGGCAGCGCAACTCACACTTTACACCCTCGCGCACGCGTGTTGGTTCGCAGGCAACGCTGCCGCATTCGTCGCCGGTGGAATAGGGCATCACCGGATCGGATGACTGCTCGCAATAACGGAGGTAAAGGCAATAGCGCATGTTAGGTTTGGCGGGCTGCAGGACCGCGTCCTGTTGACCGTTCGTCCGTTCGCCAACTTGCGGATTAGTCGCGGCAAGCTCCTCAGGATCCGGACACGGATCGCCGCAGTCGTAGCCGCCCAACTGATCCCGTCGCAGATTGCGGATCATCGCAGGGATGTCGAGAGCTTGGGCGCAGGCAAGCATTAGATCATTGCCGCAACAGTCGAGGGCATAGCCCGGATGCACGATCACCTGGCCCTTGCCGCACGGATGGCAGCTGACTTCGAGGCCGCAAACAACTCCGGCGCCGAACAAGCGGCGATTGTGCAAGCGATTCTTGTGACCGACGTAGTCGGTTAACAGTTGCAGGTCGTCTTCAGTCAAGAGCTGTCCTGCGAAGAATCGCGGACGGACAATCCCCTGACCCTGACAAGCGGGACAGTCTGTGCCGCCGCAACCGCATGGTCCGGCAGAGGGCGTTCCGCTACCGCCGCAGCCACAACCGGTAGCCTTATAACTGGGGTTGGCAATCATATGATCTCCTTTATTACAGAACTGACTGTCACACGAAACTTTCGCGCGGCGCCGGCGCGCACATTCTTGAAAAGTTTCAATTTCCAAATCCAGAACGAGTACATGATCACTCTGCCTTAGGTCTCTCGTCGTCGGAATCTGGATCCCTGATGTAGAACCAGCTTTCAAAAGTGCCGCCGGCTGAATTATTCCCTGACACCCAGGGGCCGTACCGGCGCGGAGGCGTCAGACAACTGTGCTGCTCGATTTCGTTGCCGTTGCGCAGTCTATTTTTCGCGCTACCACCATTGCCGCCATAGTTAACGGACGCGCCGACATAAGGCACTCGGCCCCCGACGTGATTGCCATCCACTGGGCGACAGCATTCATCAAGAATGAAATCGGTGCGCACGATCAGCAGCACGCGGTCCCCGTCCTGCAAAGTCTCGGCCGATGTCCGTTTGACCCTGAGAGACGTTGTCGTTGGAGCGATCGTTCCAGTGCTATCGGCCGGAAGGATGATCTTCAATGCCATGTTGTAGATATTTCCGGAGCGGCCACTGCCTCCTTCCATAACCCAGGCGTCAACCACGCCGTCGGTGATAGTCTCAGTAAGAACCGGACGTGAGAATTCGATCAGCAGCCCGTCCTGTCGCAGAAGGCCCTTGGCTTCATTGATGGTGTAGCCGGCGCCGTGATACCAGTTGATCCCGGTGATCGTTACCGGCTCGTAGACGGTGATCCAACGGCGGACGTCGTTGTGGATAACCAGATGCTCTCTCTTAACCTCGATGGCCGCCAGCAAAAGGCACCGGTCTCCACACTTGTCACAACAATTATCACGGCAATGATTCCGGTTTGGCTCCTGTGTCGTGACCTTTACCTTTACTGAGTCGCGGAGCTTGCTATAGACGCATTCCGAGACCGCGCTACAGGCATCCGGCAGCACCGGGCGCACTGGATCGATCGGCTGCACGCAAAAGCAGATACTCAGATACAACCTGGGACCGGCCACTTCTTCAACTGCGTTCTGCAACCATTTGTCAATCTCCAAATTTTCGCCATCGCTAAGTTCGCGCCTCAGATCAACGCGCAACGGGTACCGCACGACGAGCTCGTTTCCTTCACAGTCGAGGGCGAGCCCGCATTCGATTTCCACGCACAGTGGCTGGCGACGATATCGCGAATCCGCGATGGACCCCGATTCGACGATGGACCCCGATTCGACGTTGAATGGCCTCGATTCGGCCGCCTGCTGATCCCCCTCGCGAGCTTCCTGCGTATCCTGGACCTCAGCGTCATATTTAAGGGGCTTACAGTCGGGATCGTCCGTAATGGCGATGACCTTCAAACCACAGACTGTTCCATAGCCCTGGAGACATCGATTGAGGAGTTTGAGCTTCTCCCGAAAGTAGTCTTGTTCGTTTTGAAAGTCGTTAGCCCCGAGCATTTGCCCATGGAAATATCTCAACCGAGTGAAGTCGGGCATGGAATCACAGGCGCTCCTGTTTTGATCAATGACGTCCTCGCGCGGCGGTTGCATTCTGTTTTCGGTAATCATATTTGCTCCTGAAAGATCAGACTGTTGAATGTAAGTTTGCCTTGCTTTGCCGTGAACTGACGGCGCCAGTATCGGCGACAACCAAGAGGTCGTACCGCTCTCGTTTGAGCGCCTTCCAACCGAGGCGTGAGTTTTCTTTGCCGACCTCAGGCGGCAATTGTTTGTACGCCCACGACGCTTGTCTCTCCCAGCCGTATACCGCTGGCCGGGCCGCGTCTTCCCCGGCGGAGCACGCTCATGTGCCCCAAACGTACGTTGCCGGATTTCCCCACCACGGGTGGGGGCAGCGCGCCGAAAATTGTGTCCACCCCCACAGCAGATTTGTCACCCAGTAGGAAACCATCGCCGCCAAAGCGAACGGTGGCGGTTGTGTGGGCCGGTTTCTGGCTGACCACCAGTTGCTCGAGGCTGCGTCGCGCGTTGGCAGAGGTAACCGCCAGCGGCGGAACCAGCACACGCAGACGAAACGCCTGCGCCAATAAAGGATCGAGATCGGGATTGCCGTAACTCTTTAGCGGCGCCCGGCCCAGCGCTGAAGTGTTGAGCCGGAAGCGCGCGCGCGACTTACCGAATAAACGCACCGATCCCAGGCGCGCGGTATTTGGGTGTGCCGGTCCTTCGCGTCGCGCGACACTGCCCCAAGCCCGTTCAGTAGCCAGTTCCTGAATCGCCGGCGTAACGTCGAAGATAATTTTGATTGTGTCAGAGAGCCCGCTGATGGTGCCGCGACGACGATAGAGATCGGGCAGCGCGCGCAGAATCCGACGACGAAGCTCCGGTTTCCAGGCCGGATCGAAAACGAGATCGAGAAAACTGCCGAGCCACGGCAGGACTTCGGCCGGGACGCCTTCGGGATCAAGCAGGGCCGGGGCACGTTCGATGGCGCGGTCCAAATCACTCAATGACGCATCAAAGAGCGTTAGAAATCTTTCGGTAAAATCCTCGGCTTCAGGATTGTCTCGATATACCGACGGCAAGTTTTCCAAACTGCTGACGCGAGGAAAATCGAGTCGCACGCGTCGCACAACCGGTGAGGCGTTGCCATTACCCTTCAGTCTTAGGCGGACATAAAGGAGACGACCGGGCGGCTGATCGATCAGGAAATCGAGGACCCCAAAGGGCGCCACTTGCCAATCGAGATGATGGGGCACGCCCGGCTTGAAATCCTCCCAGCCCGACTCGTGCTGACTGTTACCCTGCGGCGGCGGCTCGGCCCCGCTGCTATCCGGCTCACTGGTAGCCAAGGCGATCTCCAAATTGGTTCCCGACGGTACCTCAGCATCCAGTCGTACACGATGCCAGCGGCAGCGCGGAATACCGCTATCAAGCGCGCGGGTTAGCAATTGCCCTTGTTGGTTAAGTCTGGGCAGTCCGGGAGGCGCAATCGGTTTTTCTGTAGGTTCTCCATCCCAGCCGAAGCATCGAGTGACCGGCAACCCTTCAGGACCGCACTGGTCGATGCAGAACCCAATCTCGTCGTCAGCGGCTTTCAGTCCCGTAGGTTTGAAAGATTCCTGAAGTTTTTTGATCGAAGCCTGTTTGAATTGACTGTCTTCGCGGCTTGCCTGCCAAAGCTCCAACGAACGGTTGTCGTAACCGGTAACGACCCAGATTGAGCAATCATCGCTAACGGCGAGGTACTTGATACTTCCCCGATCGGCTGCGCTCGGCAGTGCGAGTTTCAGCTTTCCTCGAACTTCGCCGATCGAACCGAAGCGCCAAATAGAGTTTGTATCAAGGTCGGCGACCAACAACTCGCCCCAGGTTGTGAAAGCCATCGGACGAGGACGAACCAGTCGCCGATCTGAATCGTATCGATCGCATTCCAGATCTGCGGTTAGTCGTTCAGTATTTATTGATCCAATCAGTCGTTGACCGTCGCCCTCCCAGATCCAGATGCGCTTTGCTTGCGCGTCAGATACCGCCACGCGATGACCTCGCGCGGCGACGGCGACAGCATCGGACAAGAGACGCTGATCGCAACGATCACTCCACGCCGGCAAAAAACCTGGCGTGCAACAATCATGGCGCATGAGGCGGGTCTTATGGACGAGAAACCAGTCGCATCTTCCACATCCGCGTGCCAGTCGCGGTGGCAGCATGTATGCGAGCACGATACTAAGTGGCGTAAAGGCGTCGGCCGCAAGACAATCCGATGGATTCTTATCAGCCTTCTCCTGCGCCAGTCTCAGGCATGCC
>DATHHW010000093.1:0-10832 GCA_035317005.1 Pyrinomonadaceae bacterium
CTTGGGCGCGGTACAGCAACGCCAGATTGTTGAGTACAGTCGCCACAGAGGGATGCTGCGGCCCCAGAGCTTTCTCACGAATCGCCAATGAGCGCTGGCAAAGAGGTGTGGCGCGTCCGTAATCGCCTTGGGCGCGGTACAACTCCGCCAGATTGTTGAGTGATTGCGCCACGTCGGGATGCTCCGGCCCCAGAGCTTTCTCTCGTATCGCCAATGAGCGCTGGTAGAGAGGCGCGGCGCGTCCGTAATCGCCTTGGTCTTTGTACAGCAATGCCAGATTGTTGAGCGCAGTCGCCACGTAAGGATGCTCCGGCCCCAAGGCTTTCTCCCGTATCGCCAATGAGCGCTGGTAAAGAGGTGCGGCGCGTCCGTAATCACCTTGGGCGCGGTACAACTCCGCCAGATTGTTGAGCGCAGTCGCCACGTAGGGATGCTCCGGCCCGAGGGCTTTCTCATAAATCGCCAAGGCGCGCTGGAAGAGGGGCGCGGCGCGTCCGTAATCGCCTTGGGCGCGGTGCAACGCCGCCAGACTGATGAGCGCAGTCGCCACGTCGGGATGCTCCGGCCCCAGAACTATCTCCCTTATCGCCAAGACACGTTGGGCCAGAGGAACTGCTTCGGCAAAGTGGCCCGCCTGATAGAGTTGGATGACTTGTCGGTTAAGCCGATTGGCTTCGGCTAACTGCGCCTTTTGTGCCTGCGCGGCTACGGCCAAGTAAACACCTTTGCGCACGACCAGCGCGACGCGACGTTGGGAGGCCCTGCCCACCTGTTGAGTATGATCTCGTTTCAGTTGACGGTTGTCTTGCAGGGACTGAGCCATTGACTGCGGCGTAAGAACCCAAATCGAAACTAATGCAACCAGCGTCAGCAACGCCGGAAGCTCAAACCAAATGAACGTGTGCGACGATCGCTCTTTCATGAGATCCGTTACGGTCTGATGAGATTAGGACTGTTATGGTCTCGCAACGACGAGAGGATGTGGTTCTGTCTCTCGCCGACAGAAAACTCTAGGCCGCTGAAGATTGTGATCGTTTCCCGAATCGGTCCCGGAAAAATTTATTCGGTCGAACTGTCGGCCTCGATTCTTCTGTTCGTCGAGTTCATCCTGCCGCATTTACGGGACGCGCTGAGTGGCAGAATCCAGCCATTCTCGCAGGAGAACTTGTCCATCTTTGGGATCGCGGTCGGCGGCATTGGTCTTGAATCCCTCCTCAACCAACGCGCAGGTCAGAAAATCCGTGACCGAGTCGCACGACCTCCTGTGCAGCCCGATAACTCTGAATCGAAGTAACAATGTACATCCCTTTTTCATAAGCAAGCTGGGCCAGTCTTTTACTGTTGATTGGCCCGCGTCGTTTCTCCTGGCTTCGACAAGCCAGAAAACGAAAGAATTGTTTAAGTATTCTTTCCTTTATGAGGAGCATTCGAAAACTCCGTCCACCTACCGGCAATACCGAATGATATTAGATCGCGCGTGGCAACATCTTTTACCTGCAGAGGGAGACAATATTGGAAAAACGGCAACTCTTTCCAGTTGGTATCATATAAGCGCAAGCGTGATAAGGAAGCCAAGAACACCTATCTGCGCTCGCGGAAACAAAGCTCGAGAGAGTCGTCGTCAATTCGTTGGCCTGGCTCTGATCCGTCCAGCGTCTTCCACGAACCTGAGGGGATAAACGCCGCCCAGTAGTACGGATGTCGCCATTCAACTTTTGCTTCCCCACTTGCTAAAAGCGGCGTCCCACTCAGCATTGCGAGTTGAACGTCGTGCAGCGATTAGATGCGACCACCACCCGCCTGCAATCGTGTGTAATAAGCCACCATTAGATCTCGCGTGGCTGTATCTGAAACTTGCCATAAGGACATCACTTGCGTTTCGCTGCCCGCGAGAACCAGAGCTCGTCGCAAGCCATAAACCCCGGTTCCATTCTGAACATCGCCCAAACCTGTCTCGCACGCCGACAAGACAACCAATCTGGTGCCGAATAAATTGATACTGGCGGCCTCCAGTGCCGTGAACACGCCGTCTTCGCCCGCACCGCTTTGCTGTTGGTTGACACCCGCCAAAATCAACCCCGAGCGTAACATCGGGTTCTCTTGTTGCAGATTAAGGAATAAGGCTGTCTCAGGGCGTTCAAGTTGTCTCGACGCGAGAACCGCTGTTTGTGGCTGATCTGGTAGAAAAAAGCCATGAGTGGCAATGTGCAAAATAGTCGGGCCATTGACTGACTTCAGATTCGCTTCGGTTGCGTCGCTTTGTGTCCACGCCCGAGCCTGAGGCAACAACGCAGCGATCGATTTTGCCTCGTCAGCCGTTCCGGCTAACGGCGGGTAATAGAGTTTTGCAAAGTCTGTTACTCGAGAGTTGGCCTTGGCGCTTTCACCTGCGGCGAGCAAACCTGTCGGGCGACGCCCGTTCGCGGCCGGCACTCCTCCGCTTTTCAGATCAAAGAGCGGATTCGCGATGATCGTCGGAGCATTTCTACTTTGTCCCGCGACTTGCAAGCGCAACAAATCACGACCCGAAGTGAGGTAATTGAAGGAATAGTTTTCGATCAGGTAGTGCCCATCTTCATTGACGAAAGCGTCGAAGGGCACGAGATTCAACGCACCATCGGGCGAAAGGAAAATGCGTTTCGCGGACCCAAGCAACTTACGCACCGGTCGCATTACACGTTCATCGAGATCGCGCGCGAGTAGTTTGACTTGTGTCTCCGGCGTGTTTGCGTTTTGCAACGCGGCGCGAAACTTAGCTGCGCTGGCTTCAATAGCCGCTGCCTCACCTAAGTCTGCGAACTGCGGTGCGTCGTCTCCGCGGTGCAGGACGTAGGCCACATAGCGTAACGGGCCGAAGGCTACAGCGTCAGACTTTGCCTTAGCGTCAAACACTTGAAAGACCAATAACTCCACCAACGCTCCGTCCGGCGGCAACGCTTGACGCACGGCATCGAGCGTAACCGGTTTCGAGACAGCGCGAAATTCGGCGCTGTGGCGACTGATCGCATCTTCGAGTCCTTCCTGGGTCGCTTCAAGAGTGCTAATTGCTTCGCGCCTGGCGGCAGGGGTCAGCTTCCCGTTGTAGCTTGAGACCTGTAAGTTCGCCAGGCCTGAGAGCGTTGCCGCCAGTTGGTCAAGCAGTTTCTGACCATCTGGATCTGCGCGGTCGCGTAGGGACGCAAGTTGGTGTGACATGCTGTCAAACGCACGCCCTTTGCGTGGCAGGATGACGGTTAAGGCTAATCTCCTGGCGTCATCGTTCTGTGGCAGCTCGTGCGTTTGTAGAGAAATCGCGCGGAGCAGGGTGCCATAGAATTGGTTAAGGTAGGTTTGTTTCCGCTCTCCCGAACCGGCGGACAGATTGAGACTAATATTCTTCTCTTCAATTTCGATCGCTCGTTTCAGAGAAACAAGTGCGCGGCCATAGTCCCCTCTCGCCTGGTAGAGAATAGCTAAATTGTTAAGGATCTCCGCGACATCAGGATGTTCCGGACTAAGGGCCTTGTCACAGATCGCCAAAGATCGGAGGTAGGACGTCTCAGCCTGTTCATACTGGCCTTTGACCTTCTGAATTGCCGCCAGATTGTTTAGAGTGAGCGCCACGTCAGGGTGGTTAGCACCTAGTCTTTTCTCTCGAATCGCAAGTGCCCGTTGAATCAGTTCCTCAGCACGTTTATTGTCGCCTCTTGACCGATATAGTGTTGCCAAATTATTTAGTGTAGAAGCAACCTCGGGGTGATCTGGGCCAAACGCTTTCTCCTGAATCGCCAACGCACGTTCGTAGAGCGGTTGGGCGCGTTCGAGGTCGCGGCGCTCCTGGTACAGCACCGCCAAATTGCTGAGCGCGGTGGCAACGGAGGGATGTTCAGAACCGAACGTCTTTTCACGAATGGCGAGCGCCTGCGTTGTCAGGAACTCAAACCGAGCATCGTCGCCCTTGGCCCGATAGACGCCGGCAAGGGCCGTGAGGGTTTCCGCCATGTCGGGGTGCATGGCTCCCAAAGTCTTATCAATAATAGTTAACGCCCGCACTAATAACGGTTCAGCACTAACGTAATTGCCCATATTGACGTATAGGGTAGCCAAATTATGGAGAGAGTTCGCGACCTTGGGATGCTCCGGGCCGAGACTTTTCTCACGAATCGCCAGGGATCGGCGGTAGAGCGGTTCAGCCCGCGCATATTCGCCTTTGGAGTCGTATAGCCCAGCGAGATTATTGAGCGTGGTCGCAACATCGGGATTTTCCGGACCCAACGCCTTCTCGCGAATTGACAGCGCGCGCTGCAGCAACTGCTCCGCACCTTTAAAGTTGCCATTGAGCGTAAGTGGTCCAGCCAAATTATTGAGTGCAGCCGCCACGTCGAGATGCTCTGGGCCAAGAGCCTTTTCTCGAATCACTAGTGCACGTTGGTACAGTGGCTCGGCACCCTGGTAGTCATGTTTGTCCATGTACATCAAAGCCAAGTTGCTGAGCACAGTGGCCACGTCCGGGTGTTCCGGACCTAACTGCTTCTCAGCAATCGCGAGAGAACGCTCATAGAGCGGTTGGGCGCTCTGATATTTACCCTGATTCCGATAGAAGTCCGCCAGGTTTCTCAGTGCTTTAGCGACGTTAAGATGCTCAGGGCCAAAAGCCTTTTCAAAGATCGTGAGTGAGCGCTGGTAGAGTGGCTCCGCCCGCTTGTAATCACCCAGGTCAACATAAACGAGAGCGAGATTGTTGAGAGTAGTACCGACATTGTAATGCTCGGGGCCCAGGGCCTTCTCATAGATCGCCAGGGACCGCAATATTAACTGTGCAGCTCCGGCGTAATCTCGCTTGCCGCGGTGCAGATCAACCAACTTGTTAAGCGCGCTGGCGACTTCAACCGCGTTGGGGCCCATGACTTCTTCAACGAGGGCGAGAATCCTTTCTGCAAGCGGAATCGCCTCCTCGTAGCGCCCTGCTCGTTCAAGTTGATTCACTTGATCGGTTAGGCGATTAGCCTCAGCCACTTTTGCTTCATCAACCTGAGCGCCAACGGGCTGGCATTCACCTGCTAACAAAATGCTCAGCACACACAGCGTCAGCGTTAGCAATCTGATGTGATACATGTGGATTCTCTGCTCCTATGAGTTTAGTTCGTCAGTTCCAGTGTGTTTTCGGCTCGTCAACGCCACTCGCCTTGAATAGTGAAAGCCGCCCAATAGAACGGTGACTTCCACGTTCGCTCTTTCATTAGCGAGACCTGCGCTACGCGTAACGCCGCAGCCGGACGCAGCTTGTCCCTCAGCATTCCGCGATAGAAGCGAGCCATCAACTCAGCAGTTGCTTCATCGTTCACACTCCAGAGACTAACGACGACGCGTGGCGCTCCGGCATACATAAAGCCTCGCGTCAGGCTCACCAGCCCTTCACCTTTAACTTCCTTGCCAAGTCCCGTCTGACACGCACTCAGGACGACGAGCTCGGCGGGCAGCTTGAGATTGAAGACTTCATGCGCTCTTAAGAAACCGTCCTGCGGATTTCCATTTTCGTCAACCATCGAGAGCACGATGCCAGATAACTCGGGGTGAACGCTGTCGAGAAAGCCATGCGTGGCAAAATGTACGTAACGATACTGCGAAAGGTCACCGCTCGTCGCTGTCTGGCGGCTCGCGTCGAAATCAAATGAACCTTTGCTTTGCTCGGGCGGGACGAGGGAGAGGATCTGTCTGGCCTCGTCGCGCGTCGCCGGCAAGCGCGGAATCTTCAACTCCGCGCCTTTCAACCCAGACTCTGTCGCAGCCCGTTCCATGCCGAGCGGCAATTCGCGGCTCTTCGCGCCCGACTGACTGTTAGGCGGCGCGCTCGCTGCCCTTTTCACCGCTTGCCTGACTCGATCGTCGTCGCTCTCAAAAACCGGATCGGCCAGAATCGCCAACGTCTTCTCGGCAGGCTTTCTATCTTTCACTTCCTTTCTCAGCACGGCGAGAGTTGAGGCGGAGGGCAGGCTGACTATTTCATGCTTGACAACTAGTGGCTGGTATTCCCGCGTTGATGATTTTCCGCTGCCTTTTCTCCCGGTACTACCGTGTCCACCTCCGGCGTTGCGTACCGGTGTTGGCAATGCGCCGAATGGAATGTATGGCAGCGCGCCATCGGCGACAACCAGCAACCGCTTATTTCCGAGTTGAGCCGCGACGGGACCGAGCAACATTTGGCTCAGCCGCGCTGCTGCGTTCGATGCGCCACGTGTTTGCGCTTTCTCTCTTGTTAGCTCTCTCTGCCCTGCGGCGGTTCTTGTGTCCCATTGCTTAGTGTCAGTTAGTAGGGCATAGACTTGCCGCGCCACCGTTTCAACCTCGTCCCTCTTGGGTAGCTCGAAGCTGGCAATCGATGTCGGCGTCACCGCCCACAGGTAGCTGCGGTCTTTGCCGAGCGAATACTCCAGCAGCAATGTATCTTCGTCGAGCACCTGCGTTTGAATCTCTTTGAGCGTGAGCGGCTGCGGTTGCGTCAAGGCGGCGTAGCGCGGGCTGGTTTGCCTGATCTGCGCCTCGACCTGTTGCAGATCCGTCGTCAGACTCTCAATCTCTCTAGCGATGGTCAGTGCTTGCTCATTAGAGTGCGGGCTGTTTAGAAGTTGCAACTGTCGTTGCGCCCTCGCATTGAGTTGCTGTTGTAATGAATGTTCGCTCTCAACCAGCTTAGGGTCAACGCCCTGCCGAATGTCGGCATTCGCCTCAGCCAGTAGTTCGAGCAATGAACGTGCACGCGCACGTTCGTTGGCTTGTAGCGCGGCTGCGTCGTGACCTGCTGATGGCTCTTGCTTGTGCAAGCGCATCAGGATGTCGATATACATCTCAAAGGAATCCTGGAACGTGGAAAAGTAGGACGCGCGCAATTGCTGGTCGCTAATTCCCGTGCGCAGCGATTCAATAATATCAAGAGCCGCCTCAGTCTGTTTACGAGCTTCAGCAAGATTGCCAAGACCACGTTCAACAGACGCAATGTTGCTTAGCGTGCTGGCCTCGCCGTTACGGAAACGTATCTCACGAAATAACAACAGGGCTTGATTCAAGAGAGCCAAGGCCTTGATTCTGTCACCTGCATAGTCAGAGATTCTGCCAATGTTATTGAGAGTTGTAGCCTCACCTCGCCGGTCGCCGACGGCCCGAAATCTCGACAGCGCCTGACCGTAGAAATCCAGCGCCTTCTGCGTTTCTTTTGAACTGTCATAGCTAGCACCAATGTTATTGAGCGTCTCAGCTTCAGCGGCGCGATCACCAATTGTTCGTCTGATCTGTAATGCTTGATTGAAGAAGTCCAATGCCTTCTTGTTCTGACCCAGAAATTCGTTAACCACGCCGATGGAATTGAGCACTGCGGCTTCGCCTGCTCGATCACCCACCGCGCCAAAGAGTGACAGCGCTTGATTGTAGAAGTCCATCGCCTTCTGCTTCTCACCAAGGGAGTCGTAAACCGCACCGGTGTTATATAGCGTCCTGGCTTCACCGGCGCGATCACCTATGACACGATGGAGCAGAAGCGCCTTACCCATTAGGTCCAGGGCCTTCTGTTTCTCCCCGAGTGAATCATAGATTGCCCCGATGCTTTGAAGGGTCGTAGCTTCATAACGGCGGTCGTAGAGACGAAACAGCGATAGCGCTTGATTGTAGAATTGCAGTGCTTTCTGCTTCTCGCCCAGAGACTCATAGACCAAGCCACAGTTGACGAGCACTACTCCTTCAAGGCTATGGTCATTGACGGAACGAGAGAGCGGCAACGCTTGATTGTAAAAATCCAGCGCCTTCTGCTTCTCCCCCAACGAGTAATAGACTTTGCCGATATTGTTAAGCGTTGTACCTTCGCCTCTGCGGTCGTCGTCGGCACGATAGAGCGGCAGCGCCTGCCTGTAAAAGTCCAGCGCCTTTTCTTTCTCTCCCAGCAAGTCATAGATACCGGCAACATTGTTAAGCACCCTGGCTTCGCCAGCTCGAATACCCAATTCACGAAAGATTGGCAGCAGTTGATTGTAGAGACCCAGCGCCCTCCTGGTCTCGCCCAGAGAGTCATAAACCGTTGCGATGCTAAGAAGTGTTCTGGCTTCAGCTACACGATCAACGGTCGCCTGATAGAGGACCAACGCTGAATTGAAAGAATCCAGCGCCTTCTGATTCTCGCCCAGTGAGAAGTAAACCAGTCCAAACATTGTGAGATTGTTGGCTTCCCCGAGACGGTCGCCGAGCGCACGCGCGAGGGGCAAAGCTTGGTTGAAATAGTCGAGGGCTTTTTGTCGCTCGCCTAACGAATAGTAGGCCCTGCCGATGTTGTGGAGTGTCTCGGCTTCTTTTGTGCGATTATCATCAGCGTGCCAGAACCGAAGCGCTTCTAGATATTTGTCAATTGCCTGGCGACGGGACTCAGCGGTTTCTCCGCTGTTTAACTTCTCCGCCTGAGCGTAAGCTCGCAGGCCACCGACTTGTCTCCTGTCCCGCGGTGTTGCGACGCGCCTCTCCGCAATCTTTACTTCATAACGTCCGGCATTAACGCTTGCTTCCAACGACCGAACCTCGAGCCGATAACTTCCAGCAGATTCGGCTATGAATGACACAGGCTCCGGCCCCTGTGTACCGTTCGGGCTGTCAACTTCAGCTACCTTCTTGCCGTCCGGCGCGAAGAGTGTGACGACAACATCAATGCCCTTCTGCTCGACAACGACGTGCAAAAACTGATTCATCGCCAGCTCGATACGATAGGAATGCGACTGTCCTCCAGCGAGTTCGCGTTCGATGGGCTTGCCCAATTCCAGTGCGGGCATGTCCCTCTCGTTTTGCGAGGCGACCGGGCCGGCTAGTAACGATAGCGTCAAGACCAGCAGAAGGCTGCAAACAATTCCGCGAGAGATTGACTGCGATAAGCGAGTGCTTTGGTGTAGGCGTGTAAACATGAGGGGATCTCCTTTGGTTGAGGCGAACGGTTGTGAGTCAAAACCGGCGAGGTGTCAGCCTCCCGTGAGGGGAAACTTTTTACCACAGCGCCGAGCGGGGAGCCGGTTCTTCGATTCTTGAGCTTACCTGGCATAACGGAGTTGCACATTTATGAGAAACGCATTTTTGTCCTTTGTGGGGAGGCGATAGATCGTCTGCGGCGCGGGATCGTCGCGAGTCAATTGTCTTGTGCCTTTCCGCGCACCGGCTTGCTGTTCTTGTTTAGTCCACGCTTCACCGGTGCCGCCTTCCATCTCGAAACGATCGCTCTGACCTCCCCAAATCGCTTCCCACTTAGACATTTGGACATTCGAAATCTGAAATGGCTTGTCGGAAATCGGTAAATCCAGTGGTGACGTGGTAACAATGACTGTCAATATTTCTCCGACTTGATCCGAACTGCTTCGTCTGGCTGTGAAATAGCTGGGATCGTCTTCCTGCGCAGGAATCTCAACCAGCTTGCCAGGACCCATTTGATTATCGCCACCGCGCCTGTCAGACCACGGATAAATCAACATAGCTCCTCCCGTCGTTCCATCGGCAAATAGATCGCGATCGACAACGTAGAGGTATCCGGCACCTGGGGATTCGATACTCAACCTGACGTGATCGCCTTCTCGAAACACCGTGTCGGCCTCCACACGTTCAGGTATCCACTCAGACGACTTTCCCTTCTCCCTAACGAGTACCCTGGCGTCCGTGTCATTAGCCTTCACTGGACGCAGCCTCCAGAGTGTGACGCCTAACTGAGCAACCGCCGTGGAGCGAGAGAGTGGCTTGGTTCTGCTCGTTGAGGGGGAAGAGAGCCTGTAGTTGCGGCGTGCTCTCGGCTGTGAGGCGGTGTTATTTGAAGACTGTCCAGCCGACGCTTTTCTGCGAGATTCCACGGACGCTGTCTCCTTCCGATTCTTTGTGAAATCATCCGAGACTATCTTTCGTGACGTTCCTTGAGGCAGAACCGCAAGACTGATCGGCTGAAACACAGTCAGCATTGCTGTCCACAAGACTATTAAAACGGTACGCAACATCCGATGATGCCGAACAACTTTTCGCGTCGAATCGAGTGAAGACATTTGTTGAGCCTCCTTATTGCGGACGAGAGAGAATTTCGGTGGGCCAGGTACGAAGGTTACCTATGCTCCAGCTCGAGGAGCGTGACGAGCAGTTCGCCACTCGTGCGCACGTCAGTTTGCTGTCTCATCCTATCTTTGTTCGTTTCAGGTTTCGGATCTGAATGCTTTGTCAAAAACTCTTTCACCAACCTAACCATCGCGGCATCCCCTACTGCTCCTTCTTCGCTCTTGAAGGCCGCGTTCCTGGCGGCCTCAAGTTGATTAACTGGCGATGCCGCCCAAATGATCCAAAACTCTTCAGTGCCGGCCTGACCCTCAAACGTATTCCAGTTAGTTTGGATCAACTGGTTTGCATCAAGTTTCGCTGAGCCCTTGTTGGTGGCGGGAGTAGGATAGATTATCGTGAAACTGAGAGAACCTTTCTCTCCCGCACCTTCATTGAAGACATATAGATAACCTGATTGCGGGCTGGAGACATTTAGCCGAAACTTGTAGCCGTTTTCGTATATCTCCTGGCCAGAAGAGTCGAACGGTGGTTCATAGGGCTTTCCATCGCGCATCTTTTGTACAGTAAGCGAATAGTTCAACACCCTTTGCGCCTTGTTTCCAGATAAGAGGACGAAGGCTCCGATTGCCAATAGCACCAGCACGGATACAAGAACAAGAACAGGCAACACCCACCGACGCTTTGATTTCGATGAGCGCAGTTTCGATGGGATCTCGGGGTTCCCTATCTCATCGTTGTACAGGTTGTAGATGTGGACGCGGACACCGTGCTTGACTTCGGCTTCGCCTAAATCATGCAGG
>DATHHW010000094.1:0-41752 GCA_035317005.1 Pyrinomonadaceae bacterium
TCGTTCAAGTACCTCACCTGGTCTCCGGTTCTATAGAGCCGCGCCCCGCTTTCATGGCTATACGCATCCGGCACGTACCGTTCGGCCGTCAAATCCGCCCGCGCGAAATAACCGCGCCCAACCGCGTCTCCGCCGATATAAAGTTCGCCCACTACTCCACGCGGCGCCAGTTGAAGATTTTCGTCCAGCACATATAACCTGGTATTCGCGAGCGGCTTTCCAATCGGCGCCCGCAAATGTTTTGTATCCGCCGCACAGGTCCACTCCGTGACTGCAATTGAGGTCTCGGTTGGTCCATAGGAGTGATGCAATTCGGCTGTCGACAGTTCGAAAAACCTTTGGAGCGTCGGCAGCGGCAGCGACTCGCCTCCGCAAATGACTTGTTTAAGCGCAACGCATTCGGCCAGCCGCGGCTCTTCCAAAATCAACGTCAGGAGTGAAGGCACGAAGTACGCTGTGGTTACCTGATGGTCCGCCATTAGCTGAACCACGGCCGCGCTATCCTGTGACCGCGCAGGCGCAATCAGCACGCTGGCGCCGATTGTGAGGGGCCAGAGCAATTCCCAGACTGATGGATCAAAGTTGAGCGAGGTCTTCAGCAGGAAGATATCCGAGTTGTCGAGTTGGTAGGTGTCCTGCATCCAATGCAGACAATTGACAATGCCCCTATGCGGCAACATCCCCCCCTTGGGCTGTCCAGTCGAGCCAGAGGTGTAGATGACATATGCCAGATTGTCCAAACTTGCTCCACTATCAACATTCTCGCCGCTCTGCTCACTTATCTTCTCCCAATCCTCATCGACTCGGACCACCTGGACCTGATCAGCAATGAAGGGATCAAGGGCGCCAATCCGACTTAACAGATGATCCTGCGTCAGCAACACCCTGGACCGCGAGTCTCGTAGCATGAACGAGAGTCTCTCGCGAGGGTACTCGGCATCCAATGGCACATACGCGCCTCCCGTCTTGAGCACCGCCAGCACGGAGATCGCCATTTGGACGGAGCGCTCAACCATGATTCCTACCAACGACTCCGCACCAACTCCGATCGATCGCAGGTAACGAGCAAGTTGGTTGGCCTTGCGGTTCAACTCTCGATAGCTGAGAACCCCATTCTCAAACCTGAGTGCTACAGCGTCCGGAGTACGTCGAACCTGTGCTTCGAAAAGTTCGTGAAGACAGAGCGTTGGATACTCGCATGTCGTATCGTTGAACTCATGTAACAGTTGCTGACGCTCAATCTCGCTGAGCATTGGCAACTCCGCGATGCGCTGCTCAGGGTTTGCGACGATGCCCTCAAGAAGTACCCGAAAGTGCTCGGCCATGCGGGCGACGGTTTCGGCGTCGAACAAGTCCGTGTCATATTCAAACCGGGCATTTAGTCCATCCGCGCTCTCCCATAGTTCCAGCCCAAGGTCGAACTTCGCCGTGTGATTGTGAACGTCCAGGAGCGATAGCTTCAGACCCGGTAATTCCATTTCCGGACGCGGTGCGTTCTGAAAAACGAACGCGATTTGAAACAAGGGTTGGCGGCTGAGGTCTCTTTCCGGCTGCAGCTCTTCGACTAGTCTTTCAAACGGCAGGTCCTGATGAGCGTAGGCTCCAAGGGCGTCATCGCGCACGCTTCGCAACACTTCAACGAAAGTCATCTCTGGAAAAAGACTCGTCCGAAACACCAGGGTGTTCACGAAAAAGCCGATCAGATCTTTGACTTCAACCCGGTGACGGTTAGCAATATGGGTCCCGACGACGACGTCTGACTGCCCTGTATAGCGATGGAGTTGTACTTTGAAAGCCGCGAGCAAAGTCATGAACAGCGTCGCCTGCGCTCGTCGGCTCAACGCATTGAGTGCTGCTGTTAACTCCGCAGGCAACGAGATTGAGTGGACTGCTCCGCGAAAGGTCTGTACGAGAGGTCGCGGGCGATCGGTCGGCAACATCATCCGTGGGATGTCTTCGAGTTGTCGCTTCCAGTAGAGGAGTTGCTCTTCTAAGACTTCGCCCTGTAACCATTCCCTCTGCCACTCCGCATAATCTGCGTACTGAATCGGCAATTCCGGCAAGGGTGAATTGAATCCCGAACTAAACGCTCCATAAAGAGCTACCACTTCACTGATCAGGACCCCGACTGACCAGCCGTCGCCAATAATGTGGTGCAGGGTAATGAGCAACACGTGCTCCTGGTCCGAAAGCCGCAGCAGGTTGAGGCGCAAAAGTCGATCTCGAGTCAGGTCAAATGGTTTGGCTGCTTCCGCGTCTGCGCGTCGCTCGACTTCAGCTTCTCGCTCCGCTTTCGATAAGCCGCTCAAGTCCAGCACCGGCAACTCCAGGGCGTAGGGCTCGGCAATTACCTGTCTGGGCTGACGATTGACCACGACAAAGTTGGTCCTCAGAGCTTCGTGTCTTCTGAAAACTTCGTTCAGCGCGCGTTCGAGCGCCGTGTCATTCAATCGGCCCGAGAGGCGAACGGCGGCCGTCATATTGTAGAAAGGACTGTCGGGCGCGAGTTGCGAAAGAAACCACAGACGTTGTTGAGCGAAAGACAAAGGCAACTTGTCGCTTCGTGGCAGGCGCTTGATGGGAAGAGCTCTCAGACTCTCGCCCATCCCCCTTTCCGTTTCTATGGTGGCAGCGAGGCCCGCGATGGTGGGAAACTCGAACAGACGCCGCAGCGCCACTTCTATTCCGAACACTTCCTGAAGTTGCGCCATCACCTGCGTGGCCAACAACGAATGGCCCCCCAAATCGAAGAAGTTGTCGTGAATGCCGATGCGCTCCAGCTTCAACACGTCGCACCAAATGCCGCACAGCAACTCCTCCGTCACCGTGCTCGGCGCTACATACCCTTGCGCTAACTCTGGACGAGTCTTATCTATGTCTGGCAGAGCGCGGCGGTCTAGTTTGCCGCTCGGCGTCAACGGCAACTCTGCCAGCGTGATAAAGTTGCGCGGGATCATGTAGTCCGGAAGCCTCTCTTGAAGATACCGGCGCAATTCAGTGACCGTTGGCGCCGAATCTGCCCGCGGCACTATGTAGGCAACAAGCCTCTTCTCTCCCGCAGCATCCTCGCTTGCCAGAGTCACGCATTCTTCCACTAAGGGGTGTCGTCTGAGCACGGCTTCGATCTCGCCCAACTCGATGCGGAAACCCCGTATCTTTACCTGCTCGTCTCGCCGCCCCAGAAACTCAATATTGGCGTCAGGCAGATAACGCGCCAGGTCTCCAGTGCGGTACAACCTCGCTCCCGCCTCGCCGCTGACGGGATGGGGAATAAAACTCTCGGCAGTCAGCTCGGGACGCGAAAAGTAGCCCCGACCGACTCCCGCTCCGCCAATGTATAATTCGCCCGTCACGCCAACCGGCATTGCCTGCAGGCTGTTGTCCAGGATGTAAGTCTCGGTATTAGAAATGGGCCGCCCGATGGGAACAGTGGGGCGCTCAAATCCGCGCTCACAGTTCCAGTCAGTTGATCCAATAGTAGTTTCAGTCGGCCCATAGAAGTTGTGCAGCGCCGCCGTAGATCGGGTGAAGAACTGCTCAAGCGATGACACCGAAAGCGCTTCTCCGCCACAAATCACGCGTTTCAAACAAGACGCTTCGCCTAACTCTCTCCGTTCCAGAAAGAGAGGAAGCATCGATGGTACAAAGTGAATGGTACTGATGTCGTGTCTAATTACTTCGTCAATCAGGTAAGCGCCGTCTTGCTGTCCTCCCGGGCGGGCGACGACCACGCACGCTCCCACTGCCAAAGGCCAGAATAGCTCCCACACCGAAGCGTCAAAGCTAAGCGATGCCTTCAGCATTACGCGATCATCACTCGACAGTTGGAAAGTGTCCTGCATCCACAAAAGACAATTGACCACACCGCTGTGGGGCAGCATCATTCCTTTCGGCTGTCCCGTCGATCCGGATGTGTAGATGATGTAAGCCAGGTTTTGAGGCGACACCTGAGCATCGAGGAGCGTATTTCCTTCAAGCACTGCTCCCTCGTCGCTGTCCATACACACCACGCGCACATCGTGCGCGGGCAATCGCTCTACAAGATGAGACTGAGTAAGAACGACCGAGACTTGAGAGTCGGCGAGCATGAACGAGAGCCGTTCCATTGGATATTCCGGATCCAAAGGTACGTATGCCCCACCTGACTTGAGCACGCCCAGCAAACCCACCACTATCTCAATCGAGCGCTCCATCAGAATCCCGACCAGGACTTCCGGCCCCACACCAAGTTGCCGTAGACGGCGAGCCAGGCTGATGGCTCTGCTGTTCAATTCTCGATAGCTGAGTTCCTCGTCCTCGAAGATGACCGCGACCGCCTCGGGCGTGCGCTCGACCTGTTGTTCGAAAAGTTCGTGGATACATAAAGAGGGATATTGTTTACCCGTGTCGTTCCATTCATAGAGAAGTTGATGCTGCTCGGGTTCGGTGAGCAGCGGCAGATCGACAACGGACTGTTGTGGGTTAGCGACGATCGAATGCAACAGCGTCTGAAAGTGTTCAGAAAGAGCAGCGATGGTAGAAGCCTCGAAGAGATCGGAGTTGTATTCGAAATAGCCGTTGAGACCGTCGATACTTTCGATGAGGTTGAGAGTCAGGTCGAACTTGGCTGTACTGATATCTACATCGAGCAGTTTCAGAGAGACTCCGGGCAGTTCAAGAGAAGGCACCGGGACGTTTTGAAAGGCAAACATCACCTGAAACAGCGGCATGCGACTGAGATCACGTTCAGGTTGCAATTCTTCAACCAGCTTTTCAAACGGGACTTCTTGATGTTCGTAAGCGGCTAACGACACTTCCTTGACCCGGCGCAGGGTTTCTCGGAAATCGGGATCACCGCTCAAGTCCGTTCGCAGCACAAGAGTGTTCACGAAGAGTCCGATCAAGTTTTCGGTCTCCGTTTGATTGCGTCCGGATATTGGAGTGCCGACGATGATGTCTGTTTCTCCCGCATAACGACGAAGCAAAATCTTGAAGGCGGTTAGCAGCACCGTAAACAGCGTGGTGCCTTCCTCGTTGCTCAGGGCCTTCAGAGCTGTTGTCAACGGCTTGTCCAGCGAAAGCTTTTGCCTCGCACCGTTGGGTGTCTGCATCGCCGGTCTGGAGTGATCGAAAGGAAGTTCCAGTAACGGACGGTCGCCTGCCAACTGCTGCTTCCAATAATCCAGATGGGATTCCAGCAACTCGTCTCGCAGCGAGTCGCGCTGCCAGACGGCAAAGTCTCCGTACTGAATCGCCAACTCGGGCAGTGGCGAAGGTGTACCTCTTATGAATGCCTCGTATAAGGCGACCAGTTCGCGCAGGAAAACGCCGAGCGACCACCCGTCGGACACGATATGATGGCTGGTTACGAGAAGGACATGTTCGTCTTCGGCTAACCGCAGCAGTCGAACACGCAAGAGCGCGTCATAGGCGAGGTTGAAGGATCGCCCGCCCTCCTCAACTGAGAGGCGTTGAGCCTCAATTTCGCGTTCGTTCGCCGGAAGGTCCTGAAGGTTCGTGACGGGAAGTGTCAGAGGCCGCGAGGGCGAAACTATTTGTTTTGGCTGTCCGTCAACGGTCCGAAAACTCGTGCGCAATATCTCATGCCGGCGCACAATTTCATTGAGGCTTCGCTCAAGCGCGTTGACGTCCAATTCCCCCTTGAAATGAATGGAGCCCGGGAGATTGTAAACAGGACTACCCGGGACGAGCTGATCGAGAAGCCATAATTGCTGTTGAGCGAAGGAAAGTGGAAAGAGGAAAACATCCTGGGCCATTGTACTCTCCCAAACACCAGAAAAATCCAACTCGGCTGTGCTTGATGGCGCCTGGGCGGTCGGCGCGACGACGATTCTCTTACGTCCCTTTCAAGTGCTGGTTGAACCAGTTGACGATGGCGATGGTCGCGCGAACCCGGTTTGATGTCTTCGCAAGTCCATGTCCTTCGTCTGAGAAGATAAGGTACTCGAAAGGCACGCCGCGCCTTTTAAGGCTTTCCACCACCTGCTCGGCTTCGCTCACCGGAACGTTAGTGTCGTTAGCGCCGTGCAAGATAATGGTCGGAGCGTTGAGCTGTCCAATCCTGTGAATCGGGGAGAGCCGGCGCAGCATTTCCAAGTCCGTCTTCGGATTACCATACTTGATTTTGGAAATCATCGCCATCCATGGCTGGGTATTAGCCAGGAATGTTTCGAAGTTCACAATGCCGGAAATATCAGCTCCAGCCGCAAACTGTTCGGGAAACTCAGTCAAACCTGCCAGAACCAGGTAGCCTCCGTACGAGGCTCCCATGATCCCGATGCGCCGCGGGTCGGCGATGCCTTGTTCGACTACGTAATCAGCGCACGTCTTAGTATCCCTAACAGCGTTGACACGCAGGGGTCCGTTGTCGAGGTTGACAAATGTTTTCCCAAATCCTGCCGAGCCCCGAATGTTAGGCGCGAATACAGAAATGCCCTTCGTCAGCAAAGATTGATAGGTGGCGTTGAAGTCCGGTCTCTCCTGCGCCTCGGGCCCGCCATGAAAGCTCAGCACAATTGGACCAGGCCCCGTGTGATCGCGCGGACGATAGAGCCAGCCGCTCAGGTCTATGCCATCGTGCGCGACAAAGCGCACGAGTTGCGGATGGATCAGCTTATCCAGATCGATTTCGTGGTGCGCTGTCCTAGTCAGTTGTTTGTATTCTCCTGTCAGCAGGTTGAGCACCCAGATGGCGGAAGGGGCGGCGGCTCCCTGCGCGGACATGACAAGTTGTTTCCCGTCTTTTGAAAAAGATAGTCCGCTGACGACTTCCGCCGGAAGCGTCGCAGGCGCAGCTTTGAGGTTGTTTGTCACGAGGTCGAAGAGTTCCAGTTCGCTGCGGCCGGCAACGTTCCAGACAAGCGCGGCCAGAGTTCCCTGATGGTTGAGGTCGAAATGTTCCAGCACCGCATCGGGCCGCTCGGCCAGCAGTTTGATCTCGCCGGGTTGATTGTCCTCTCCAAGTTCTACTTTGGCGAACGCCATCCGGTCGCGATCTTTATTGGACTGGAGGTAAACCACCCGGCCGTCGGCTGAGAACTTGCCGTTGAAGCTTCCCGGCCCGTCGTGCGGTGTGAGCAAGACTTCTCGTTTGCGCGCCAGATCAACGAGGAAGAGGTTGTCGTTTCCGCGATGGATGAGGCGATAAAGCAGCGCGTATCTTCCGTCGCGAGTCACATCGATGAAGCCTCCCAACCCAGGGCTTTTAGTCACACGCTGTTGCTTACCGGAAGCTACGTCAACCAGATATGCATCTCCCGTGGAAAACATACGGCGGTTGGACGACATGGTTAACGCACGGCCATCAGGCGTCCAGACCCCCATAAAGTTGTTTTCCGACTTCCCGTCAGTGAGACGGCGCAAAGCTGTACCGTCCGGGCGCATCACGTAGAGTTGCTTGTTCATCCCACCGCGTGGTGCGACTGTGAGCGCGAGCCACTCCCCGGTCGGCGACCACAGCACTCGCTCGATCGGGTCTTCAAGATTGGTCATGCGAGCGGGCGTTCCCCCCTCGGTCGGAACAATCCACAATTGGGGCACGCCGCTCTCGTCAGAGACGAAGGCCACCCGTTCTCCTTCAGGAGAGAAACTGGGAGACCGGCAGAATCCGATTTCCACAATGCTTGCCACCAGTTCGTCCAGCTCGGCAGCTTTACGTCGGCCCTGCCCGAGTCCGGCAGCTTCTGTCATATTTGTAGCCTGCGTACTTTTCTGCACTAACTCTCCTTTCAGGTTCGCAGCAAGCCTGCTACGGATGTTCTAAACCTTATCTGCCGGCGGAGAATTGCGGTCGGCAAGATTCTCCTGAGCGCCTCCAGAGAGCGTTGTTGCTCCTTGTTCGAACAACGTTGTCCGATAATTGCCGCGAGCGGCGGGAGCAATCTTTGACTTTTGAGTGGATTTACCGCTGGTCTTAAGCTCATCAATCGCTTCAGCAAGTTCCGCGACAGTCGGCGACCTCAAAAATCGAGGTAGCGGAAGGTCGACAGCGAAATCATCGCGTATCCGCGAAACGATCTGCGTGGCAATGAGGGAGTGTCCACCTAGCTCAAAAAAGTTATCATTTACGCCTACCTCCTGTATGTCCAGGACACCTGACCATATTTCTGCCAGTGCCCTCTCCGTCTCTGTGCGCGGTGCAGTAAAACCCGGCCGCAGCCCGGATGCCTCTGACTCCACGAGACGCAGTGCTTTTCGATCCACTTTGCCGTTGGGCGTTAATGGTAGCTGGTCCACCTTCACCAAAACCGTTGGCACCATGTATGGGGGCAACTTCGCCTTCAAGTAGCTACTTAAATCTGCGGCCGTGGGCGCTTTTGCAGCCGGAATGAAGTAAGCGCGGAGTTTTGCGCCGGACGCCGTCTCGTCCGCGATGACCACGGCCTCACGAATCTCCCCGTGCTCTCTGAGGACAGTCTCGATCTCACCGGGCTCAACGCGGTAACCTCTGAGTTTGACCTGCTCATCGAACCTGCCGAGAAACTCCATATTTCCATCGGGCCGGTAGCGAACGCGGTCACCCGTTCTATACAAGCGGGCTCCCGGTTCCAGACTAAAAGGGTGGGGAACGAATCTCTCGGCGGTAAGATCCGGACTGCCTAGGTAACCGCGCGCTAATCCGAGCCCGCCAACATACAGTTCCCCTGCTATTCCAACCGGGACCGGGCTCTGATGTTCATCCAAAATGTATGCCTGAGTGTTGGCTTGGGGGCGGCCGATTGGCACGGGGCCATGGAGTGTCGAGTCGCGAGTTACTTCGTACACACAACATCCCACGGTGGTTTCCGTTGGGCCGTACTCATTAATGATCCTTGTCGCCGGTGAATGCCTGAGCCAGGGTTTAAGTCTTTCGCTGTGCAAAGCTTCGCCGCCGAGAATCAAAACGTTCGTGAGCCCCGCTGCGCGTCTTGTATCAACAGCAAGATTGAGCACCTCAAGATGCGACGGAGTGAGCTTTACGAAGCTATAGCCGCTTTTCCAATCCAGGATCGAAGTCAGGGCTTCAACGCCTGGCGCATCGCTCAACACGATGTTTCGCCCGGCCAGCAGCGGCGCAAATAAGCTGGTGACGGTCAGGTCGAATCCGATCGCCGAATGCACCGGGGCGCCGCTCCCGCCTGCGACGTTATAAAAGTCCAGACACCAATGAAGATAATTGACCACACTCCGATGGGAAATCATTACGCCTTTCGGTCGCCCCGTCGAACCCGAGGTATGGATCACGTAAGCCAGATTGTCCGGATTGACATTACTTTCAACTCTATTTCTGTTTTGCGCCGCGATTTGCGCCCACTCCTCATCAACGCAGATGATACGTGTCTTTCCGGATTCGGAAAGCCTGCCGGCCAAGCGACGCTGCGTCATCAACACCGTGAAGCCTGCGCCCTCAATCATCAAAGACAATCTGTCTGGTGGAGACTCAGGATCCAGTGGAACATACGCTGCTCCCGCTTTGAGCACGCCCAGCAGCGAGACCACCATCTCGACGGAATGTTCCATCAGGATCCCGACGAGGGTCTCTGCACGCACTCCGAATGTTAGAAGGTGCTGCGCCACTTGATTCGCGCGAGCATTCAATTCTTCATAAGTTAACTTTGTCGTCCCGCTGACGAGTGCCAGGCTTTCCGGTGTCCTCTCGCACTGCTGCTCGAACAACTGATGAAGGCATTGCTCCGATGGATACGGTTGCCTCGTCTCGTTCCACTCATAGAGGATCTGCTGTTGCTCCGCGACTGTCAGTAGCGGCAACTCTGAGAGGCGTCTCTCCGGGTTAGCCACAATGCCCTCGAGCAGCACACGGTAGTGTTTGGACATCCGCGTGATTGTCTCTGCATCGAAGACCTCTGTGCTGAATTGGAATACTCCACTCAGTCCGTTCTCCGTCTCGGTCATCGCCAGAGTTAAATCAAACTGTGCGGTATGTTGCTCAAGGGAGATTGACTCTACCTCGAGCTCTTCTAATTTTATCGGTGCCGCAGGTTCGCCCAGAGCCAACAGTGACAAGCAATCTTCTTCGGGTCGCTGAGCCTTATGAAAGACAAACATGACTTGAAAGATCGGCGTGCGTGAGGCGTCGCGGTTCGGTTGTAACCGCTCGACCAACAACGGAAAAGGGTAATCCTGATGATCGAAGGCTTCCAACACCGTTCCGCGAACACGATCCAGAAACGAAACGAATGATTCGTCGCCTGCGACATTTACCCGCAGCACCAATGGATTGACGAAATAGCCAACGATCCCGGCCAACTCAGCTCTGCCACGGCAGGCCGCTGAAGTGCCGACCACAATGGCGTCTTGATTAGTGTAGCGATGAAGCAAAACCTGGTAGGCAGCCAGGAGGAGCATGTACAGCGTCGCGCCTTGTTGTCGGGCCAGACTTTTGAGCCGCTGTCTCAACTCGACGCTCAACTTGAATCGCAGCGACGCACCGCGCTGGCTGTTAATTGGTGACTGGCGTCGGACAACAGGAAGATTAAGCGCGGGCAGATCGCCTGCCAATTGTTTCTGCCAGTAGGACCATAGCCGCTCGCCTTCGGGGCCCGAAAGTTTTTCTCTCTGCCATCTTACGTAGTCGGCGTACTGCAATTGGGAAAGATCGAAAAACCTCCCGTTCCCCGCCTTTTCTGCTACATACAACCGCTCCAAATCGCGCAGCAGAATTCCCAGCGACCAAAAGTCGAGCGCGATATGATGGGCCACCAACAGCAGGATCTGCTCACCTCCGATCCTTGTAAACAACCTGATTCGCAGGAGCGGATCGCTCTCCAGATTGAACGGTCGATGGGCCTCTTCGTCCAGTCTTTGCGACAGGAGTTCTTCGCTCCAACTTGATGCGTCCTCTTCGATGAAGTCGAGATCCATCTGACGGTGAACCGTCTGCAACGGCTCTCCGTTTATCGCAGCAAAGCTGGTTCTGAGTGACTGGTGACGATCAAGAAGCCGCCGGAAAACCTGCCGCAGCACCTGGCGATTCAAATCTCCGCGAATGCGTAGCGCACTCGCGATGTTGTAGGCTGCGCTTTCCGGTGCCGTTTGCTGCAAAAACCAGAGGGCGTGTTGACCATGAGATAAAGGGTAACTGTAGTTCTCTTTCCGCGCCGCGGCCAAAAGGGCATCACTTTCATTTTGCCCCCCTCGTAGCTGATCGTGCAGATCGGCCGCCAACTCGGTGATCCGGCGCCCGTCCAACAACCTCGAGACCGGTAAGACAACTCCCAGGTCGGATTCGATCCGATGGCTTAACTCGATGGCTCCAAGAGAATCGAGCCCATAGTAGGCAACACTCTGGTGCTCATCTATCCCGACATCGTCGATGGCCAGTCGCGCCGCGATCTTTGATACGAGGTATGCTTCGATGTCTTCTCTGCCCCATGAAGCTGGTTCGGAGATTAGAGATGGGGTTTCAACCTCTTGTGTCAGCGTGTCTCGCCATTCCGCCAAGGCATCGAGATTGTTTGACAGGAATTCAGCCCGGCAAGCGTGACGCTGAATCTTACCGCTGGAAGTCTTCGGAATCCTTCCCGCACCGATCAGCATCACAGCATAAGTTTGAAGCTCATGGTTTTCTGTCACGACCTCCCGAATACGATTGATAATCTTACTTAAGTCGGCTTGTGAGCGCCGCTCAACTTCGTGAACGATAACCAATCTTTCTTCGCCATCGATTTCAATAGAAAATGCCGCTCCGGCAGCAGGTCGTAAGCCGGTATCACTACGTTCCACCGAAAACTCGATGTCCTGCGGATAGTGATTACGCCCGCGAATAATGATCAGATCTTTGAGGCGGCCTGTAATGAACAGCTCACCGTCTTTTATGAAACCCAGGTCGCCCGTGCGCAGGAACGGTCCGTGCCCTGTGGAAAGATGCGCGCGGAACGTGTGTGCCGTCTCGTCTGGACGATTCCAGTAACCTAACGCGACGCTGCGGCTCGAAATCCAGACCTCTCCCACCTCATCCTGGCCACACTCAGTCAGAATATCAGGATTAACGACGATGACTCTTTCATCCGCCAGCGTGTGACCACTGCCTACAAGTAGTCTTTCCCTCTCGCCGCCTGCGACAGCATCAACTGCGCGCCCGCTTTCGAGCAATCTGGCATCCACTTTCTTGACGACCGGGGGATGGGATCTATGTCGGCCGGAAACGAGCAGCGTGGCTTCCGCAAGGCCGTAACATGGGTAGAAAGCCTGGGAACGAAATCCGCATGGTTCAAAATTCTCAGCGAACCGTTGCAGGGTTTCTTGACGAACGGGCTCTGCCCCATTGAAAGCGATGCTCCAGCTACTCAAGTCAAGACTGGCGCGCTGCTCGGAAGCGATCCTTCGCACGCACAAATCAAACGCGAAATTGGGCCCGCCGCTGATGGTGGCCCGGTAGCTCGAAATGGCTTTGAGCCACCGAAAGGGCCGTTGCAAGAAAGAAGCGGGTGACATCAAAACGCACGGGAATCCTCCGTAGAGAGGCTGAATCACGCCACCAATCAACCCCATGTCGTGGTACATCGGCAACCATGACACACACTGACTGTTGGACGTGTAATCAAACGCGCGGGCGAGGAGCGCAGAGTTATGAGCTAAGTTGCGGTGACTGAGCATGACCCCGCGAGGCTGGCCGGTTGAGCCGGACGTATACTGAAGCATGGCTACGCTGTCGCCGTCCGGCTCGTCTTCATTCCATTCATCTTCAATTTCACGGGAGAGCATGTCGGTGGCTAACCATTGAATGCTGCTAAGTTCGGGGAGCTGACTGAGAAGCGACTGCAATCTTGCCAAACTCCGCGCGTCAGTGAGCGCAACAGTCGCCTGTGCATCTTTGAGGATCGATTGGACTCTAAGGAGGTGCCGGTTGAGATGCGGCGGGTACAGAGGAATGGCGATCACCCCGGCGTAAAAGCAGCCGAACAGGGCGGCGATGTACTCGAGTCCGGGAGGATAGAGGAGGAGCGCTCGTTGGCCCCTTTCTCCGAAAGAGCGCAAAGCCGCTCCGATCGTTCGTGCCCGCCGGTCGAGCTCCGCGTAAGTCAGGTGGGCAGCCTCCGTCTCGCCATCAAACAGGAACGTATAGGCTAGCGTACTACCCTGCTGCACAGCTCTCGCACGAAGAACTGCCGCCGGTGTGCGCAGTTCAAAATCGGGTGCGGCGGAATCCCACTGACCAAACACTTGCTCGTCCATAAAACTAACCGCCTGACGCTGAAACTAAGAATAAGAGACTTAGATGCCAACCACGGATTCCTTCCGCTCAGCCCGCACACAAAAACAAAAGAACAATCATAAATAGATCTCTTTTTGACCGTAGAGTCTTTCCGACTTGATGTGGAGGCTTCTGCAATCTTCCACCAATTTGTTTGCCTCAATAATTGGACGTGAGTGATCTGTGTACTGGATCGACGTGAGAAAAGTAAGCCAGGGCTCTTGCCCCATTGCATAGACGTACACTTGCTCGGGATTCAAACGCTTGATGATCTCAATACCCCTGCCGTAATCCGAGCCATTCAATCTTCTCGATTGATCGAACTTTCTGGCCAGAGGTTTGGGCATCAAAGGGCCATAGAGCCACGATAACAGCCCTCCCTCGCACTCCATTCCCAGGAACACGACATCCACATCTCCGATCCGATTGTGTACATGTTCATAAAGTTTTGGTTCGAGGTTGTTCGAGTCGGCGGCACACAGCACCGACTTGCCGTTCAATTCAATGATGACTCAGCTTACTTCTAATATTCAAGTCGGCGTGCTCGCCAAGAAAAGGAAGACCGGTGATGCTTCCACCTTCGACCGTGATGGTCTCAAGTTCGTCAATTTCTTCCACCTGGGAGAAACCCATGTTCTGCAACATCAGTTTGAGCGAAGGATCGGCTAGCCCGCCGCCGTTGTTCTTCGGCACGATGATGTGCCTGACTTTGTGGCGCACTGTAACAGCGTCTCAAAGAAGCAGTGGTCCTGATGATCGTGCGTGATCAGAATGTAGTCGAGTGTGTCAGGTAAATCGTGATAGGTATATCTGCTGATGCCCTCGGAAATCTCATAGCTGACCAGTGGATCAATTAGGATGGTTTTGTCTTTGGTTTCGATGAGGATACAGGCATCACCAAAAAAAACGAACCCGCACCGAGTCGCCGGCATACTGTGCAGGCCGGCGCTGCTCCTGCTCCGTAAATAAAGAGTCGCACAATTGGCGATAAGCCAAGCGGATGGGGACACTTACTTGGCGACTCGATGCACCTTTACAATCTCGGCGCACCAGGACTTAAGGACACCACGATATATATTCCGAATGGCTTCAGTCTGATTCAGCGACCGAGTGGGAGTGACTCCGTCGCTCTCTTCCACTACGACACACTAGGCAATCAGAACGACGTAACACTTGCCGTCTTTCATGTGCAGAACTTCGCTGTTCGTCCCGGTCAAACGAACGACGAGGGATCTATTCGAATTGGCATAACAGGTGGACCAGGCGGGGCGACTGCTAACTATCGGCATTCACATTTTGACGTTCAAATCGAAAAAGGGTCACGCAGTCTTGAGGCACTGGTGTGTCCTGCTGAGCCCGAGTCGCATGCTTAGAGGAAGAATCAGCTAAACGCCAATGCAGATAGGAGAAAGGTTTATGCCATCCAGTCGCGCCAAGAAATCGAAAGGCTTCGAACAACGATACATTTCTGTCTCTGAACTCGCTGCTCGGTGGAGCGTCTCACCCAGCGCTATCTACTCAAGGAAATGCGGCTCTCACGCACTCACGCCTATTCGATTCGGAAGAGCAGTTCGTTTTCTTCGCGCCGAGGTTGAGGCTTTGGAAAGAGATCCCGAGACCGCGACACGCAAGAATCCCGGACTTCTGCAGGCGATGAATCGCGTGGGCGACGAGACGTTGACAGCTTAACTTAACAACATCCTCAAGAAATAATGCGGCAAATAATTCTGGGCAAACATGAGAACAAGTAAGAGTAAGAAGCGACCCAAAGGCTCGGCCCAGGTCAGAAAAGAAAAGCGCAGCGGCCTGGAACACTGGGGATACGACGTTTGGATCCGCCAACCAGACGGAGTGCGAAAGCGCTATCGGGACTTTACTTTCGCCACGAAAGCCGAGGCCACGCAAGCCCTGGCCGCTCTCAGAACAACTGGCTGGAAAACACGCTACGGAGTGAACCCTCCAGAAAAGACAGCCCACACTACAATCAAACAAGCGATTGAGAGCTACTTAAGGCTAGCCAAAGCAAACTTATTAGCGAATAAAACTGACGACACCACCTACTGGCGTGACGTGCCTGGTCACCTTCGTACCCTTGAACGATGGGGTGAGTTTAGGGGTTCCAATCTCCGCGTCAGTTCAATTACAAAAGATGATCTTGTCTTTTGGGTTGCGGCCGAAACCGAACGCGGCAGACTGAATAAGAAACCTATAAAGAAGTCGCCGATCAAAAAAGAGGACTTAACACCATCCGAGCAGCCTTGAACCATGCAGTTGAGACGTACCCCGCGGCCATACATTGCAAACGACTGCGCTTGTAAACGAAGCCTATTTGAAGCTGGTAGATCAGAAGCACGTCCGGTGGCAAAACCGCGCGCACTTCTTCGCACTGGCTTCGCAACTGATGCGACGAATCCTCGTGGATCATGCTCGCGCGCACCGTCGCGCAAAGCGCGGCGGCGACGCGGTTCACGTAAACCTGGAAGATGTAGCTGTCATTATTCCGGAAAAATCGGAAGAGTTGATCGCGCTCGATGAGGCTCTGATCCGGTTCGCAGCCTTCGACGAACAGAAGGCCAGAATTGTTGAAATGCGCTTCTTTTGCGAGCCTGTAGAGATCGGAGAGAGCCTTCGCAAGATACTTAGAGGCCGATTTTCCCATCGACTCCAGAAAACACCCTAGTCTAACCTTTGACGGCCACGACTACTTCCCAACGACAACGATAGGCTCAGGCGACTCGAGTCGCTACAGGCTATTCGGCTGCCAAATACCCCGATCAAGAATTGGATTTTGAGCTCAACCATTTTGAGTTCTGAGCATAATGGGCACACAAGTGGAATCTAAGGCCGCACAACCAGTTTAGCTACAGGGAGTAAGCTGGGCATACCTTTATGTTGAAAATACAATTGATAGGTGATCTGAGTTAATTAGAACGCGTTTCGCAGCGTCTATTTGAGCGCTTGAAAGTTTTTGACCGAATAGAATTTACTGAATGCGCTGAGTTGGCACACACGAGGCACACAGACCAGGCAACAGTGAGTCAATCGTTCTCATCCTAAGTTACCTGACCAAATGATGAGATCTAACTGGCCTAACAGAAGAAGCGAACAAAGGTTTGGCTGATGACCTCAAGCGGCCGCTGACTTGTACCTTGGCAGCTCACCAAGAGTCTTATCCAGCAAAAAGTGGGCTTCTTTAACTTCTGCCCTCTCGGCCAAACCCGACTGCGATTCAATCGCCAATTCCAAATCATCAAGGGCTACGTAAATCAACCCACGCCGGGCTAAAGGTGTTTTCCCGTCGGCTAGTCTCAACGCCCTCTTGTACTCACGCAAAGCCCCATCGGTACTCTCCTTGCAAATCAGGACGAGTGCTAGATTGAACACGTGAGGGATTACATCGGGCGTAATCGACAGCAACTCAGTAAAGAGTTTAATAGCCTCCGTGAAATTGTTCAGGCGATATTCGCACCACGCTGTAACACCGACGGTCTCCAAATGAGGTGTTGTATCGACACGCAATTTTGCTTCCTCTAGCACTCCAGCATACTTGGCCGAGGCTTGTTCCCTTTCGCCTTTAAGATACTGGCAATTCGCAACCCCGATTTGCCAAAATAAGTTCTTTGGCTCAAGCTCCTCGGCCCGGTTGTAGGCCACCAGGGCATTCTCGCCGTCGCGAAGGTTTTCCAGCGCCCATCCCTTGGCCCCATAGATTTGCGCGGAATCAGAATCAAGCGCGACTGCCTTATCAAGGGCCTTGACCGCCAACTCAAATTCTGCGATCTCGTTTAATACTTGCCCCTGAAAACCAAACCAATTGGAAAACTTGTGCAACTTCACCGCTCGATCCAATGTATCCAGCGTTTCTTGGAGACGGGAAAGATCGTAAAGAGCGGCGATCAACTCCCCATACGCCCATGCCAGCGATTCATCCAGCAACACACTCTCTTTAAGCGACTCCACGGCCTCGTCGTTCAGGTCAAGGGCACGCAGCACTTGGCCTTTGGTGCCCAGAGCCCAGGCGCGCTCACGATCCTCCAAAAGAAAGGCAACGGCCTGATTTAATACCTGCAAGGCTTCTTGATTGTTTTCTTTGGCGAGCAGCGTGTCCCCTTTGGCGCTCAGACTCTCGCCCTTGGCGCGCAGCGTCTCACCTTTAAACATGAGTGCGGGACCGTAACCGGGTTGGATAGCCAGAGCTTGATTCAACTCGGTCAAGGCCTCTTCATGTTTGTGGAGCATGGACAAGGCCTGGCCCAGGGCTGCGTGCAACTTTGGATCATTAGGATTCTCCTTGATGGCTTTTTTCAACACCGGTTTCGCTTTCGCATATTCTCGCAGTTCGATCAACAACTGTCCCTTGCTGCTGAGCAACCGGACGTCTGTCGTATTCGCCTCCAGCGCCGCGTTCAGAATGGCAAGTGCTTCGGAATCGCGATCCAGAGCGCTTAATACGTTTACTTTTTCCGTTATTGCTTCCGAGTCACCTGGGCGCTCGGCCAAAGCTTCGTCGAGCGCTTCCAGTGCTGCGGGAAACTTTTTTAGGTGACGTAACGCCGACGCCCGTTTTATCCGCGCCTTATAAAGAGTAGGATCCAGTTTCAAGGCGCGTTGAAACTGCCTCGCAGCCTCCTGATATCTTTCCAGGTTGTAGAGAGCGAGCCCTCTGAGCCAGATCCCGACAGCGTTTTTTGGCTGGTGCTCAAGAGCGTCTTCGAGCATTTCCAGCGCTTCAGCGGCAAGGCCTGCGTTGAGCAGGGTTTCGCCCGCTCGCACCAATGCGGTCTGATTCTTCGGCGCGAGGGCCAGCATGTGACTGGTAACGGCTTTCGCGTGATCGAACATGCGAGAGGTTGTGAGGGACAGGGCCACATGGTTGTATTCTGCTAGCGCTTCATCGATTTTCCCCTGCGACTCAAGACATTCGGCCAGGGCTTTACGCGTCAGGAAATCTCCAGTCTCCTGCGCGAGCGCCTTTTCGAAACATTCCTTAGCCTTGTCGGGCTCATTTCCCTGGCAATAGCAAATTCCAAGATAACGGTACGGTTCGGCATTGAGCGCGTTTTTGTCGCGAGCCGTTTCGAGCGCTTGGATCGCTCTTTTCCTTTCCCTGCTGCCAAGCTTGAAAAGAGAAACACCGTAATCACAATATACCTGGGCGCTCGGGTTCGAATAACGATCTATCCACACAGCGAACTCGGTTTCGGCTGCTCTATACATTCTTCTAGCTTGAGGGTTCTCCTGTTCTCGGCTCTCACAGGTGCGGCCCTGGGCCGTCAGCACCTGGGCATACAACAAATGGAAGGCCGCCGCCTCATCTTTGGACGCCGCGTCACCTTTGTTAGTGTACGCAGTCATTAGCGGCCCTAGTTCGTCCAGAAGTTTTCTTAGGATTAGCTCCGCTTCATCCAGGCGACGTAGGTTATAAGCGCTAATTGCTCGAGTCAGCTCAGCATGGTAGAGAGGCAATGCCTCCTTCCCCAGACCGACAGCAGACGGCAGCCAATAGCCTCCAAGTTCATCTTTGGCCGTAACCTCTTTCAGCTCAGCCCCGTGTTGGGGTCTCATCGCTTCATTTTCGGCCATATACTTTGTCTCCCGGAATGGCTGGGCTCAAGTTTGGGCGGCGCCACGCCGGAGTAGTCTCTTGTCTAACTAACGGCTCCGTGGCTTTTCGTTTCTCTGCGGTTATCAGATCCCAAAGCTCCTGGGCCTTGATTTCAATCTCGCGCACGTCGTACTCGCCTTCGATGCGGCACATCCACGCGGCATTGAGCACGTCACGACCCTCCCCTTCCCCCTCCAGGAACGGCAACGGTTTCTCACCATCAAGAAAACCTTTCAGGGCGCGACAAGTACTTTCTAATTTGTCACCCAGATAGAGTGCTCCCGGATGAGTTCCGGAGAGATCATCGAGCATGTATTCGTTGTAACTCTCCAGGCGGCTTCGTTGCGCGCTGGATAGTGAACCCGGCGGCTGGATCCTTGCCAGCACCATGTCCCATGCCGCCTGAACTTGACGAACCGTTGGCTCGTAGAATGGCTTATCGAATTTGTCCTTCGCGATCATCTTTGACAGCATATCGAGAATGATGTATCCGCGCTCAGCTTGAGAGGGGTACTCCGCTTTCTTTGCTTTGCCGCGTGTAGTCTTCATCCTCAGATCGAAACGCAACAGAATGGCAGAGCACGCATACGCGGGACCCATCGCATAGGTGGCGAATGCGTCGGCCAGATAGATTCGCATTCTGTTTCGTTCTTCATTTGAGCTGTCACCTTTCTTCGGAATGTGCTTAAAGATATATTTCTCCCATCTGGTATTGCTGTCGCGTCGAACTAACTCTTTCCTGCCGTTGCTGATCGCCAACTGGCCAAGTTCGTGAGCGGTAAGCGGCACGGCCCAGAGCGTCCATTCTGGAAATCCCATGCGAATGCTGCGAGCCAGAGTCACCGCCTCCTGATTTGCTGGAATGGTAAGGGCGTTCCAATTACTCGTTCCAAATAAACCGCAACTGGTAATCAATTCATCAGCGAGCCGGCAAATCTCTCCATCAAGGCCCGCATCCCGCAGGGCCAGTCCCCCTAAAAGATCGACATATTCGGAGAAGGAAAAGAGCCTCTCCTGTTCGGACACAATCTCTGCGTATTCCTTCCAGGCGGTTTCCACGAGCTGGTGGTCGTTCTCCTGACGGGTTTTCAGCGCTTTCAAGTTACGGTCAATATTTCCGAGCCAACTGTCGATCTCCTCATGGAGGGATTCCCGAAGTCTCTCTTCGACCTTCTCAATCGGAACCCGGCGATGCTTGATTGTCGCTACTTTGCTCTTGGCCTCCGCAAGCGCTTGATCCAGATCGTTCTTATATCCATCAATCAGGAATATGAACTTTTTCAGGTCAGGGTGTACTTTAGAGGTTTCCTCCGGCTCGTTTGCGGCCCTTAAGAGCGAGCCGACGTTTTGGCTCACGTCGCCCAGTCGATCCCAGGCTCGGTCAATAGTCTGGCTGAGCTGGTCGACATCATTCCGGCGATTTCGGACTGATTCGAATATGCATCGCAGCTGGACGAGCGTATTCTTTAGCGCCTCGAACCGTATCCTAAGGAGAAAATCATCCATGACTTGTCGCTCCTGCTCCAGATGACGCCTGTTTCCGCAACTCAGCGAAAGCCCAGCGCCGGCGTTAATGATTTGAGACTTCCCGAGTGTCCTGCTCGCTTCGCAACATTATTTCACGGCACATTTCGACAGCTCTTCGATGTCCCTTGTGGACGAGTTGGGGGCTCTCCTCGTCCAGTCCGAGTCGCCACAGCCAGGCAGCGTTGAGCACGTCAGCAATCGTGTGGTCCGGCGCTAACAGGTTCGCCGCCTTCGCCTCGGACAAGAAGACATGCCGCAGCTTATTGGCCCGCTTCCATCCTCCCCACCTGCCTGACGAGAGGTGCTTATTGATTATCGTGTAGAGCTCAAACAAGAGATGAGAAAGGGGCTGATCGTTCATTTCGAGACAGTCCCCGTTTCCAGCAGTCTTCAGAATCGTCGCCCACAATGATTCGAGCCGAGCTTTGATTCTGCCGTAGGGCTGGCCTGATTCTGGCTCGCTCATTTGACCCAGCGCTTCAAGAATAAAAAAGACGCGCTTGGCATGGCTCGGATGCGTATCACTGTCTTTGCACGCCGCTACATCGGCCGGATTGAATCGCAATAGAATGCAGGAACAGGCGTACGCAGGGCCCAGGGTATAGACGCCAAAAAGATCAGACAGCAGTTCTTTGAGGTGAGACACCTGCCGTGACAGTTGCTTCGCTGATTCTTCGGCAGGAAGCTTCTTGGCCAGGTGTTCGCGCTCCCTTTCTTGAAGCAGGATCTGAAAAGGAAAACCGCCAATCCCGTCGGTTATTCGCGGCCCGACGAAGTGTCCCAGTTCATGCGCGCTGATGGGTAGGTTCCAGATTCCGTAATCGGGGAATGGAAGACGTATGAGTCCGGTCGTCTCGGTATAGAAATTCCCCTCGGCAAGCAACGTGACGCCGCCCCACCCAATCGTGCGGGGAAGTTTTCGATTCAACTCATATAAAAAAGCATCCGCGACCTCGCAAATGTCATCGACTCCAGCCTGCTGGCCACGCACCAACGCGCTTCCCAGAAACCCCAGTTCCTCACTAAACAGTTCACTACAGAGGCGGCCCTTGGAATATAACTGCTTCCATGCGTTGACTGACGCGCCCTCCTGCACGACGTCAACTCGCATCTTCGTCAATTCAACGCGCCTTCGCTCAAAAAGAACGGCAAATCCGGAAGTGGCGGCACCTTTGATCCGCGACTCAATGTCGGCATTGAGCAACATTGCCTCCGCCCACTTTAGTTGCTGGATGAGAGCGTCTATGTGCCCTGCGATGAGAAAGCCTTCGTCCATGCTTGACCTCGAATTTGAGCGGGCCAGTCCTTGCCGATGGTTAATAGGGACGGTGAATCTCTGTCAGACGCGTAGTCCGTTCGCAATCTCGCCCACGCCGCGCACCCGCCCCAGAATGCGACCCGAATCGCAATAATCCATAGCTATCAACAGCACCCCTGAAAGGATTATTAGATAAGCAAGGGCTGCGAAGAATGCCACTTTCTGACCCGCAAACGGAAACCAGAACAAAGTTCCGCTGACCAAGCTGATGGCCCCCACCGCCGTTTTTGCCATTGCTGTGCTCTCCCTGTACGGCTGCGTCAATCTCGAAACATCATCGCTGGCTTGCGGCAATGCCTGTTCGTTCAATTTGCTGCCCAACACATCCTCGATGGTCTTTCGGGTCGCGCCGACACCAATAAAATCGCCCAGAACCTCGTCCGTCCAATCCTTAATCTTCTTTTGTCCAATCTCCTGCCACAGTTCCTTGACGCGATCGTTTATTTTCTTTAAGGCGTCGTTGCCGATCAGGTTTACCAGCGCGTCAAGTGCTGACTGGATTTTCTCCATGCCTTTCTTAATCAGCCGGCCTATGATCCCTCCGATAGTTTCCAGAGGCCCACCGATTTTTTCGAGCACCTCCATTATGTTTATTTTTTCCAGAGGCTTCTTCAGGGCCGTGAGCACACTGATAGCGACCTCGCGGAATTCGCTTACCAGAATACTCATTGTTTGTTCGGAGTTTGCCCGAAACACTTTGATCGCTGAACGGCTTTGAGGCGCGTGCACGCTCTGCTGCCCGGTTAACGCCGCGGCGTCGCGTTCCGAGATTGCGACGGAAAGGCCGCGTTCAACAGCGGGGGTTGTCTCCTGTAACGATTTCAAGGCCTCCTCAAGTAGCTGATGTCCCTCCTGTACAGCGGCATCGCCACTGCGGGTCTCGCCCACCGCTTGCCCCGCGGCGACCAACACGCTGCCAACCTGTAAGTCGGCTACTATGGTCGTTAGTATATTTCCCGTTATTTCTTGTCGTGTTTCCTTCTGAGTTTCATTGGTTCCTTCGAACCCAGAGAACATAAAAGCGCGGTAACTCGAAGCTTGCGCGTCTTGGCTCTCCGCTGCTCCTTCTAATTCGCTAATGGCAAGATCGAGCGTCTCAAAGTCCATTCCCAGCTTCTTTTGTAATTTCCGCCCGGCCACGAGTACAGATGAATTGCCACGCAGATAGCTGCGAGCGAAGTCGGTATCAGGAAGCATCTCTTTTCCTCCTTGTCCTTGCGGCCTCAACAAGTCATGTAACGGGAAGCGGACCTGAATGGTGCCGTTCAAGTCGGTATCCTGACTGAATACGCGACCACTTGTTAGCCCTCACTGGACTTGCGATTGTTGACAGGTCACTGGCCGGTGGCGAACCGAGGCACTGAGCGCTCACATACCATAACGACCAGTGGTGATGACGCATTAGATTTCCGGCTGGTTAATCCGAGGAAGCGGAGTTCGCAGGCTCTGAGGACCAGCCGCAAGAAAGCGCGAGCAAACGATATTACACCTACTGAACAGCAGTCAATAAAGCACGGTTAGAAACCGCATCTCATCCGTCAAAAAAACGAGTTCCACCAAGAGGTGCACAATCGGTACACAGGTGAGATCTAAGGGCGCACAACCAGTTTAGATAGAGGGAGTAAGCTGGGCATCCCTTTGTGCTGAAAACAACTAAACACCCATCCAAGTCCAAAAACTTTGTGCCTTAGTTGTGACAGGCTAGGCCCGCCTCACCCATAACCTTGTTATTTAGAGCACTTGCATGTTTATTTTGGTGCCGAAGGGGGGAATTCTACCATCCGGCTAAGTTGATGTCCAGACACAGTTTACCGACGTCCGAGAATTCCAGAGTCACAACGAAGTCACAAAGTTTCGCTTCTTCATCCTGTTTTTTTCGTCGGTCGCCTAACACTTTCTCAATGCAGGGACATACAACACAGCGTAAAAACCTCAATTTCCTTCGCTGGCAATTTTAGTGGAGCTAAATCAAAGGGGCTTGGCAGGAGCATGCGGCAGCGGCGGGGAGATCACGGCTGAAAATTGTTGAATGCCGCTCGGGCTCTTCTATTGTGTGGATCGAGTTTCAATGCCGTCTGATAGTTGCTGACGACGCACCTCCGAAGTTCGGGCCAGTCATCGCTATATGACTCATTCTTACTTTGCCATTCACACTCGGCCCCCCGCTTGTAAAAAGCATCGCTGAGAGCGGAGTCGGTGCGCGATCCCAGGCTCTCATCCTTTTCGACGGCAAGCTCATAGTAGTTGGTAGCAACGTCCCATTGAATCTTCCGGGCCTTAGCGACGGCAGCCCAATAAAGAGCCTCGCCATCGTCGGGGTCTTGATCAGCAGCCTTCTTATACATTTGCGCCGCCATTTCATAGTCACCCAAGTTTCCACCCCGATATTCACCTTTTTTTAGGTATATCTGCCCCTCCTGGAAATAGGCTGCTTTGAGATCGCCCGGAGGCTTTTTATTGATTACGGTATCGCAATCAGTGATCGCTTTTTCGAATTCGTTTTGGCGTAAATATGTAGATGATCGTTTCAAGTATGCCTGATTTATTTCTGGGTTGCGCTTAAGGACCTCTGTAAAATCTTCGACGGCCCCTTGATAGCGCGACATAGCGTGACGCGCATCGCCGCGGTTAAGGAAAGCCGCGACATTCTCACCGTCCCTCATTATGACTTCCGTATAATCTCTATCGCTCTGATCATACCGTCCAAGGGCCATATTTGCTTCGCCTCGATTCGCGTATGCCTCCATCCATTCAGGGTTGAGTTGAAGGGCCTTGTCAAAGTCTTTGATCGCCTTTGTGTATTCTCCGCCTTTTGATTGTTCACGGCCACGATTACAATAGGCAAGAACATGTTCATGAATGAAATCCTGCACCCGCTGGGGTTCTAGCTCCGAGGCCTTTTTCCGATCTCCGAGAGCAAGTGCCGAATTGTTGATTTCCGAGTAAGCAACCGCACGATTTAGATAGGCCCTCGAAAACGCTACATCCTGCTCAATCGCTTTAGCGTAATCCTCGATCGCACGTTGGTTATTCCCCTGGTACCAGTAGACAAAGCCGCGGCACTGGAATGCCGGTGCATAGGTGGGCTGAAGAGTCACGGCCCGGTCGCAATCGCTGAAAGCTTGGTCATATGCATGTTTCAAAGAATTTCCCCTGCCACGGCAAGTTAAAGACTCAGCGTTTTCTGGCTGCAGTTGGAGCGCTCGACCACAATCGTCCAAAGCATCTTCAGCATGGCCCAACTCGAGGTGTGCCCAGCCGCGCCCGCTGTAGGCAGCAGCATAATCGGGGCTGCCCCTGATTGCTTGGCTATAGTTAGCAATTGCGCACTTGAAGTTCTTTTCTTCCTGGCACGCCACTGCCCGGCGAAAATCTCGGTTGTAGAATCCGTAGAAATAAACGGTCGTGGCAAGGGCGATTAAAATCGCCACTCCCATGACCATTCCGGCTTTGGTTTTTATGTGGCGCCACCACGGCGTGGTTTCCTTCTTACGCTTGATTGATTTGGCCAAAACATAAAGCAAGGGATCGACTACACCTCGAGGTGACATCTTTACGCTCATCTTCTTTTCGCCTTGGTGGTCTTCAGGCGCTGCGCCCAGGCTTGAAACCGCAGTAAAGCTCACACTGTCAAACCAATGTTCAGCCGCGTTAGTGAATTTCACCGCTCGCAGCTCCGTCTTCGTAAACTCATGGAGCAAACTCGAGATGTCTCGCAGATCTTCGAGATGTCGATGAGGATCAATAAGACTGCAGGGTCGTTGGTCACTCAAATAGTCTCTTAGCCCGGGATGCTTCTCAAGGAAGGATCTAAACTCCGGCACTGAGACGTTCAAGGCATCCGATTTTGTGTACACCACGATCAGGTGCTGCGACTTTCGCTCTAACCCAAGGTGCTCCATCCCCAGCAAGTAAGTATCGAGCAGTTCCGCCATCTTATCGGGGATTGAGTCGCCCAAGCTGGCAATATCGATCAGAAAAAGCACACTGCTTCCGCGTCTCACAAAACTCGCCAGCTTCGAGATGTTTTTATCAGTTGAAAACGCTTCGCCTGGCGGGTCGTAAATGAGCACCGTGGTGTCCTTGAGCCAGGGTAAGCCACTCTCAACCGATTGGGGCATCTTTGTAAGTCTAAAAATTCCGGGACGCGGAAAGCTTTGTTGCGTTGCCGGTGGTAGTTCGCCTTTGCGTAGTAGGTTGCGATTCTCGTTGAGGCGGCTTAGCGAATCCTGATCGAGGACGTGACTAAAAAACCCCGGCCAGATATCGGTTAAGTGGTTATCCAGAAAATCAAACAAGGCGCACAGGAAAACTGTTTTGCCATGTCCCACTGAACCGACGACGCTGAACACCACAGGATCATCAGCATCTGCACCCTCGTGAAGCCGGACATATGCCGGCGGAAATTCCTTGCCGCTTACGATCTTACAGTCTTTGTGCTCCAGAGATTTTGCGGAAACATCATCGAGACAGTACGGACAAATCACAGCGAGCCCTCCTCTACCGAAAGAATGAGAAACGTTTGGCTAACCTGGTTACGTCACTGCTTTGAGTTGCTATTCTTTCGATGTGATGGTGAATCTGTTTTTACAGTGAATTGTGAGCCAGTTTTGAATTCCAGGTTGGGTCCTTCGGCGATGAGCGTACTAGTCACACCAACACCGGCACCAATCATGGCACCGGCAACCGCGCCTTTTCCTCCGGCAAGGACTGCGCCTATGCCGGCGCCAATCAGCGCTCCAGCCACTGCGCGCTTTACACCAACCTTGACTTTGGATTTTCCTTTTACCGTTCCTTCGTTATCGGCCACTCCGTCATTGCCGGCATGGACCACGTCGTTTACTTCCAGAACCGAAGCGTTGAATCCACCTACACGGCCGTCGGTCAACGTGATGGTGTCGAAAGCCAGATCCATTTCCGACTTTCCCTTGCCTTTTCCCGAATTCTTCACGTTGCGGATATGGCCGCTCACAATGCTTCCGCCGAGCTGCGCCGGGCTCAGCACTTTGCATTCAAATTTATCGCCCCTCTTACTAACTTCGGTGCTTAACGGCGAAAGAAGCTCCAGCGCAAACGTCACGTTCTTATCGACGAGTAACTCGCCATCAGAATTGCTGCGCACCTCGACCGGCAAGAGAATCAAAAGGAAAAATGTGAGAGCAAGACTCAGGGGTGACATGTACCGCATAGTGCCTCCTTGTATGAGGGTTTTGGCCAGAGACCGACAGCCGCATAAGCGAGCGATCGTTCTGAAACATCTACAACTTTTCCTTCGCCCAGCTTCGGAAAGGCAAATAGTGGTTTGCCTGGGTAATAGATTGGTGTGTGTGCAGCGCGAACACTGCCCAGGGTTTTCCAGTTGATGGCAAAATGTACCGGACGATTAGAGGACTTGGGGCGAACGCGAACAACTACACGGGCCCACTGATTAGCTACACCTGGCGGTTCAACAAACGAGTATTCCGCCACATTCTCAAATCTTATGAGATCCACCTGGCAGGAAAATCCGGGAAGCATCCCTGACACATAAGCGCTCGCGTCGTCCCCTGAAGTCAGCTTGATATCGATGGCTCCAACCGCTGACGTGTCAGCCGAACGTCCGTTGATAACTACAACGATAAACTTGCCACTAATAGAAGCCTGCACTTGTGGTTTCGTGTCGGGCCGAAAGGGTGGCTCATTTTTATTGCGCACCGAGGGTGCAGGAGCCTTGGGTAATTCCTCAATCGAAGGATCGAGCAGAGTCGTCGAACCAGCCTTCAGTGAAATCTCCCGAGCGATTTCCTTATATCCTTCCTTTGAAACGCGAATTTGATATTGACCCGGTGGAAGTTCCAGGTTTCGCGCCTGTCCGGAGTAAGTTCGCAATAAGGTATTTGTTTCAGCGTTGAGCACATCGATGCGGCAACCGGTAACGGTTGGTTCGATATTTAGGACTCCCGTTAGCTGTTTGAGAGCAACCTTGACAGGCGTATTAACGTCGGGCTCAAGACTGAGTTGTAGCGACTGAGGTTCGTAGCCATCCCGCTGAACCGTGAGCCTGTACGTTCCCGGGACGAGACCGATGCGCTCAAGAGTCCCATTCTCAAAGTGCTGAATTTCACCGTTTAGGATGACGGTGCTGTCGGGCGGAGTGACATTGACCAGAAGGCCGGCCTTAGGTTTCGGCTTAGGAGCTCGGCTTCCGCCGTGGCCGGATCCGCCTCCTTTTGCCGACGGCGGTGCTTCGCGGCCTCCCTTTCCCTGAAAGCCACTTGCGGATACACAAAGTAACAGGAGAAGTGTGAGTAGAATCCCACTTACTCTAACCCTCCTTCCGATTCCTTCGGTGTGCATAAGGCTTCCAACCCTGCGCGAAACGTCGAGACTCATTCAGTAGACATCGCCGGGAACCACGTCTTTCACACAACGAAATCCAGTCGCCGAGTAATCCTTGCTGGTGCGTGCGAACAGATAGCCCCGATAAGTTGTGGTGGCCTGCTGTCGGCCTTCCCTCCATGAACCGCCGCGAATAACTTTCAACTCGCCTCTCGGTGTGCCCGGAAGTTTTCCACCCGGGTAAGGTTTGAGATCGCTGGCGGTCCATTCCCATACGTTCCCGACCATGTCATAAGCTCCGGCTGGCGACGCCCCTTTGAATTCACCCACATTGGCAATTCCGCGGGATGCACCTCCGCCGGCGTTCGCCATCCCCTCAGTCCACTGCTCGCCCCACGGATAAACACGAGCGTCAGAACCACGTGCGGCGAATTCCCACTCCTCTTCAGTCGGCAGGCGTTTGCCCGCCCACGCTGCGTAGGCTGTCGCGTCGTCCCAGGTAACATTGCAAACCGGATGTTGTGTCGTGCCTGACGGGCACCTGTCGTTCAGCCAGTCCTTCGGTGCCTGGTGAGGTGCCGATTTGACGAAGCGTTCATACTCCGCGCAACTGACTTCGTAGACGTCAATAAAGAATGGCTTGACCGTGATCGTATGAGCTGGTTCCTCATAGACGTCACCGTTATTAGTTCCCATCATGAAATTGCCGCCACGCACATAGACCATTCCCGGGGGTGCTAAGGGTTGGGCCTTTGGTGGGCTGGCCTGATTTCTCTTAGGCGCTGTGAGGTTGACGGGTGTGTTTGAGGTGTTGTTCTCGTTAGTTGCTCGCCCGAAAATCCACACTACAAACAACACCAAAACAATAATCACCAGCAGGACCGCGCCGACCAACAGCGCTATGACCGACCACGATGTTTCGGGTGGAGATTCGACCACTACCGGCGGAGATTTCGGTTTCTTGATCGATTTGGCCAGGACGTACAACAACGGATCGACGACGCCACGAGGAGACAAGTTTACTGTAAGCTTCTTGTCTGACTTCCCATCTTCATTCAAGAACTCCTCAGGTGCCGCACCCAAACTCGAAACAACCGTATAATTGACACTCGCGAACCAATCGTTAGCTGCGTGGATGAAGCGACCGGCCTTCAGATCTGTCCGCGTAAACTCCTCGAGCAACTTCGATATTCCCTCCAGTCGCTTGAGATGTTCATCAGGATTGGTAAGACTCAGCGGCAGCTGCTCGTTTAAATAGTCATTAAGATCAGGATGACTCTCAAGGAAGCCTTTGAACTCCGGCACTGAAACTTTCAAATCGTCGGATTTTGTGTACACGACGATCAGGTGCTGGGAACGCTGCTGGATTCCCATGCGCCTCATGCTGAGCAGATAGGTGTCAAGAAGTTGCCCCATCTTACTCGCTACCGAGCCTCCCAGCCCAACAATATCAATCAAGAAGAGCAGACAATCGCTTCGCTTTACGAAACCGGCAAGTTCTAGAATTTCACTTTCGGTTTTGAACGCCTCGCCGGGAGGGTCATAGATAAGGATGGTTGTGTCGTCCAAGACAGGCATCTTGCCGGCACCGTTAGCTTTGGGCATGTGCGTTGGACGAAAAATTCCCGGCCGTGGAAAAATCGTGTCAGTGCGCTCCGGTAAAATACCGGCAGTCAATTTATCAAGATGCGTCTGTAGTGTTGTAAGCGAATCTTGATCCAGTCGTCGGTTATAGAACTTGGGCCACAGACTAATCAGATCGTTATCAAGATAATGAAATAGGGCACAGAGAAATACTGTCTTCCCATGCCCACCAAAACCCACCACGCTAAGGATCACCGGATCCCGGGCATACTCGTCAGAATGAAGATCAAAATAGTAAGGTGGAAAATCCTTGTTCTTGAGCCTCTTGCAAGTCTCATGCTTTGTAGACTGAGCCGGAATTTCTTCGACGCAATATGGACAGATCATTGACGAGATTCTCCTGTACCTACAATTCGCCGATCATGACCGGGGCTTTTCCGGTTGTTCCTACCAGCGACGGAACCACAGCATGTGACTCCAAAACCAATGCCTACTCTCTGTGCGACTGCGAACAGGTCTATCCAGCCCAGCCTGCAGGCGACGGAACTTATACGGCTTTGATTTAAGCCATGCCGAAAGAGACTTCCTTTCTTCTGAGTCGAGATACTCATGAATATTTTCGACGTGTTCCTGATCTTGGTTGTCGCCGTGTTCTGCGACCGCCGCGATGGCGGCCTCGAGGTCTTCAATGCCGTACTTACCGCGAAACAGATCACGCCAAGTAGACATGAAAACCGGAGACAGTCCCTGCCATGGCTGGAAGCTGGGAGTGGAGCGCAGCTCTTTAAGCCGCTGCACATATGAGTCCAAATCCATCGCGGCTAAAGTCTGCAGTCTTTGGGATTCGTTTCCCGTCTTCAATGAAAGTAATAAGGCCAGACCGGTGTGGGCCTGCTGAAATTGGCCAAGGAATTCCAGCTCGTCGCCCGAGAGTGTTAAGTGACTCTCATGCAACAACGCTTGATAGATTGGTTCGGCGATAAAGGCTGCATACCTGCGATTCAGCAGAGATGCAAGCATTGTTTCCGACGGCAATTTGAGTCGTTCGAGTATTGCTCGACCCAGAACTGGTGCCTTCTCCAACGAAAAACCGTCGGCAAGCGCGGGGGATCCCGCGCGGATCCGGACTTCCCGCTTTTCGCAGTCGATAAGATAATCAGCCGTCTCGGCGGCTGGAGCTCCGTGCCCCCAAAACACGACATCAGATTGGTCAAGGCAGGCCGGACCCCTCGAATCGAACGAACAAAATTTTCGCGCGCCCGGCGCGGCCAGGAGGAATGCAACTCTCAACGCCGCGAGGATCTCACTCTCGTTTCCCACCAAAGTTACGTGCTGTTGCTCGTCAAGCAACTGTTGCGGATTGCGCATCAACAGATAAATCCGATCTAGCTGTTCGCCACTCCAATCTCGCAGAGATTTCTGACCTTCCCTGGCAGACTTCATTTTGCAATCAATCGCCAGTGCCGGAATGTGGCCACTACGCATCGCGTCGGACGCGAGAACTTTATCGAGGGACACAAAAAACCTCGCCGGCTGCAACAAGTCGAAAAGCGTCTCGTCGACCTGGACTGCGTTTGCGGCGTCAAAGATGAGACTGTGAGCGAAGAAGCGTCCTCGCCGTCCAAATTCGTCCGGTTCTGCTATAGGAGTGAGGCGCGAAATGACATGCCGGTTTGAGCTCAATCTATAGGACTGCCATTTTGTTTGGCGGTCTCCGCCAAAACTAAGCTGCGCCTGACGCTCAATGATGCGGATTTCGTCTGGCGCGAGCAGGTCACGTGTGCAGAAAAGTGTTTGATAGCCGGCCTGGCCAGTGCGTGACTGCTTGCTCGTAAGCACGCCCGAAACGTGTTGCGCTGCGTTTAGCTGCATCATCCCAACCTCACGCCCAATCTAAAACCCAGATTCTTCAAGCGTCCCAACGGGCGCACCGGATCACTCGCCTTTCGCTGGAGCTTTGACGAGGCCGGTTCTCCGACGCCGCAGTAGCGCCCTGGCCGTTCGATGACCCATTCAAGGATTCCCTGTTTCATCAGTGACAAGTCCTGCAAAGTCGACTGCGCATCCAACCACTCCGTTTCTACGAGGTCCCAAATCGCCGCGGCATCCGGCGACAGACGCTTCCTGAGTTCATCTGATAATGAGACGGCGTCCTGCGTGGCGAACCAGTTCGAGCAAGTCGCCCAATCGTCTGCGGTCAGCAAGCCATAGTCCCGACCCAGCCAGCGGCTGAAGTCCGACACTTCACCCGTCGTGACCCCGGTCATGAATAACCCATCGGGTGACGAGACGTCCGTGCTACGATATGAAACGCGCGGATTCAGTTCGAGGAGTTCCTTGTACCACTCGTCGCCGAAACCGGGCTTACGACCCGAGGCAATAAACTTTTCAAACTGTGATTTGGTTACTGGAAAGAGATGGACGTAGACGCCGAGCGGTTCAACGAGAATGAGCGGATAGCCGGACGCATCAACTTGCCATTGATACTGATCAGCGCCGTCAGACTTGTGATTTGAGCTGGCCGGTGGCTGGGCAGAGCGGCTGAAATAGCTTAGGAGAGTGTCGATGTCATCCCATGGGATTTGGTCCAACTTAACTTCGGCAACCCTACCCCACGATGCCTGCAGCGATTCGTCACCGGTACATATAAGCAACCAGCCATCGACTTGCGGATTATCGGTCCAGTCGTCCAGATCGAAGATTTCACCACTGCCAATTATTATTACCGAGTGCTTCTGCTCTTCGACGGTTAATGGCCCCATGATAGGCGCAATTAGACTGCACGGTTGAGTCTGGGGATTGACACCAAGCGTCATGACTTGCTTCAAAATCGTCTGCGAGATCGGTGTTGAACTGCCGAGCATGAAGAGTTTGAGTTGCTCCGATCCGATCATGAGACATATCCTCTGCGCCGCTTCCCGGGCTTCCATGAGCGCCGATGAAGCACTTGAGCTGGTGTCAATAACTATTGCGAGTGACTCGCTCTGGAATGGGGGTGTTTGCGACATCGATGCTTTCTACTCCTTTTGCTATTGACGCTTGTGCCTTTTGCAAGACTTGTTGGCTGACTTAGCACTAGGCCAGGCTGCGCGCGCTAGAGCTCGGAAAGAATTCGTTCCACTACCTGTTTCCTGCCACAGTCGCGAAGGCAGACCCTCAACTTGCCACGCATTCTGCCGCTCGTGTCAGCGGCGATGATCTCCTCGAAGAGCCTACGGATGCGTGACTCGTACGACGGAGAATTCTCCTTGAGCCCATCCACCCAGCCCAGCCAGTCACACAACAAGTCCCTGGCTTCCTTGATCGTGACCCCATTGCGCATTATTAGCTCGAATATCCCCGCGAGGTGTGAGCGATAACCGGCCCCGTCTTCGGTCAACTCATCCGAGACTAGTTGCAGCAACACCGGCGCGGCGTCCGACTCGCCATCCCCGCCGACAACCAGCCGTCCCAAAGTGGTGAACATGAAGAGTCCGAGCCCGGCATCGGCTTTGGCATCGGCCACCCATTTCTTCAAGCCGTCGAGGATACCGGCGAAAAGCGGGCGCTTCTTTTCCTCCGACAGTTGCGCAACGCTCACGAAGAAGCGCACCATCGCATCCATCAGACTCATGTGCATTGGGTTGTTCAGTTTCAGCGCCTTCTCCTCGGAGACCTGGATCAGGACGGCGGCGTATTCAGAGTCGGCGATAGCGCGCCAGCGCGCGATTACTTCGCTGACCGGCTTGCAATAAGCGCCCACGTAGATGTAAGCGCGCAGTGCCGCCCATCGTTTCGCCTGGTCAGGTGAGTCAGACCACGTCCGCAGCAAGTTCTGCACCTCCGCCTCCCAGGCCCCTTCGCGGACAAGGACGCCGAGGGCCATCCCTATCGCCGTCCTAAATTTGCCGTCGTCACTTTCCACCCAGAGGTCCAACAGGTTCTCGCGCACGAAGCGATAGTCTTTGATCGCGAGGATACCTGCCGCGACCGCGGCGCGGGTTCGGGCATCGGCGGCACGTCTGCTGACACAATTTGTTAGCCACTCGATCAGCTTCTGACGCCACTTAGTCTCGCGATAGATCTGCCAGATGTGGACGAGTGCCTCGCCGGCCAGCTCCGGCTTCTTCAGTACGACGACTTTTTTCCAGTCCGGTGCCTCGCCTTCTGTTTCGTAAGCGCCGGCCCTCTTTAACCGCTGCATCAGCGGGACGTGTGGCGCGGGAGGCGTAGGTGCAGGCGCATCTGGGGCGGGAGGCGGGGGTGGCGGCACGAGTTCCTGGAACGTCTCCAGCAACTCGTCCTTCGCCCGCTCGATCGTCTCGAAGGTGGTCCCATGAAAAACAGCCAGCGTGATACGTAGCGCCCGCTCATCCAAATCGTCGCCCGCCTCATCGATCCACCGCGTCGCCTCCTCTTCTCCTCCACCCGCGTTGGTCTGGCTACTAATCGCGACCAATTGTTGTTGATAATCTTTTTCCGGCTTCTCGCTATTCAGGAGTACCTCTCGAATCTTCTCCTTCAGTTGATTGCATGTATCCGCCCTGTTTTCGCCCTTGTAACGGCGCGCGAGCGCGTCCAGCAGGTCGAACAGTGCTGGGTTAAGTGGGCTCCGCCTCGTCACCAACAGCTTGGCGATGAGTTCGTCGTACACGAGCTCCCCCGACTTGGGGACGCACCTCGTTACCAGGGTTAATTCCACTACTATGCTGACAAAATGCCGGAGCCTGTCAGGGTTACTCAACTCCTCAAACTGGTTGAATAGGTCCCTGCATTGGTTGCGCAGCTCGTCGGGAATTTCTGTGGCTCCAATGTTGAAATCCATCGTCAACTCTCGAGAATGGGTTAGGTCGCTATTGCTGATGCGTGCGGCCGAGCCTATCTATCTGCCGCGTGAGCAGGTTCCAGCAGTCGCTTCAGGTTGTCCCTTAATTGCTCGCAATGCCGCCCCTTAAAATCGTCCCCGTAGCGCGAGGCGAGCACTGACAAAACGTCGACCAGCGCCTGCCCGCGGTAGCCACCTGCGTTGTAGAGACAGTTGAGCAACTGGTCGAATTCAAGGCCAACGGCCCGGTTGACACATTTTTGGCCGGTTCTCAGTTCCGATATAGAGAAAAAGGCGCGCAGACTTTCCGGGTTGCGAAACTCGTCGAGAGCCGAGAACAACTCCTGACAGCTCCGGAGCAGTTCCGTCAGCGACTCCAAATCTGACGGCGCAGGGTCGGTGTCGGGATCGGGATCTGGAGGGTCGCCTTTGAGGACAGCCTGCAGAAATGCTTCGCCTATTTCATGGGCGTGCGTGTAACGATGGGCCGGGTCGTAGCTGAGTGCTTTGAGGACTACCGCCTGTGCGGCTTTCGACAATTCAGGACACAAAGCCCTCGGCTCGGTGACGGGCGCGGCCTGCGCGTCCTTCAGCATGGGTATATCGGCGGCCGCTGAAAAGGGCTTTCGCCCGGTCACCAACTCGTAGGTGACGACGCCGAGCGCCCACACGTCGCTTGCTGCGATGGGATGTCCCTGCAGTTGCTCCGGCGCCATGTAGATAGGTGTTCCCGCCCAAGTTTCCCGATCGGATCCTCCCGCTTGCGAGGCTTCTAACTTAGCGACGCCAAAATCAATCAAGATGGCAAACTCACCGTAAGAGGGCTGGACGATGACGTTCTCGGGTTTAACGTCACGGTGGACGACGCCTTCACTATGCACGGCACTTAGCGCGGACCCGAGTTGGTTGACGATGCGCGCGGCGCGTTCCAGTTCCATCGGCTGCCCACCCATTGCGTCACGCAGAGTCTTGCCCTTAACGTACTGCATAACGATGAAAGGTTTTCCTTCTGGCGTCCGTCCAGACTCGTAGACGTGGACCACGTGGGGATGATCGATCTTGGCGAGGGCCCTGATCTCTCGTTCGACCGCACCGGACGAGGCATCGCAGAAGGCTCGTCCCTCCGTTTCGAGCAGAATCTTGATGACGACAAGACGGGAGTAGAAGCGGGTGTCGCGCGCAAGGTAGGCAACGCCGAATGCACCTCTGCCCAGTTCCTTTTCAAGTTCGTAACGTTCATTAAGTTTCGTGATGGTAGCCGCCGCGCTCGCGGGCTGGTCGGATCCACTTTGACGGATGCCATTTGCTCTTTCTAATAAAGGCGAGTCATTTTCCCGAAGGGCCTCGTTGAAGAGAGCGCGGCGGGCTGTGTCCTCGCCGAGCCGCGATTCAGCGTCCGCGATGATGCTGTTGATGCGCACGCCTTCGTTAGAGATCCAGTTGACCTTCGCCCACATCCGAAGTTGCTCCTCGTAGGGAAGAGGAACTTGTGTGTCCCATTCGTCGCCGTTCCGGAGGCGATACACGCCCGGCCGCTCCTCGTCGGGCACTCCGCTATGGTGGAGCGCTGCGAGTTGCCACTGGTCGTTGAAGACTGGCGAGCCGGAGGATCCGGGCTCCGTATCTGCCTCGTAATGGATGAAGTGTTCCAGCGACTTAATCACCTTGTTGTCGCGCAACGCGACTTGCTGCGGGTCGCCGCCCGGGTGCTGGATGATGTTGGCCCACTCCAACACCGTCAAATCTCCCACAGCTGAAACCAGCGGGATAGATCCACGACTGGCGAGTTCTTTACCCTGCGAGTTGACGGGCTCGACGGCGACGATGGTGTAGTCAAGGTTCAGATCGTCGCGGGTGACGGAGGTGAGGAAGAACTCGCCGGGGAGCAAACGGAAAAGTTGTGTGGCGCCGAATCCCTCATCGAAGCGACGGACATAGTCGAACTCAATGCGGCTGAGCGCCGCGATTCTGTCGTTCTCGATCACGTGGTTGTTCGTCATCAACAGCCGCGAGGAGATGAGGAAGCCTGTGCCGACGCCGACGCCGGTCTGCGTCACAATGCGCCCGACAGCGCGGGCGCGTTCGGCTCCGAGCGAGAGGAAAAAGCTGCTCATGAGCTGGTTCTGCCCGATGATCCGTTCGAGAGGGTTGAAGTCGATCACCCCGTTGTCACCAGATATGCTTCGGGCCAGCGTCACCGCCTCCGTTTGCAGCTCTAGTTGTTTCAAGCGACTCAGCACGCGCTCCGGCCGCTCGACAGTGCGCCAGTCTCTAGTGGACTGCTCGAACGCCTCCGTGCCGCGCTGGCGGGTGTGGCCCCCGCCCGCGCGCCGTGTCGTTTGCTGAACCGCATCCAGAATGTTCATCGTCGCCTCGCTCCCGAACCCCGCTGTCTCTCGAAACGATTCTGGGGCGGGGCCAAAACCAACGATGGTGAGGTCGTTGGTTTCGGCACGCCTCTGGGGTGAGGGATTCCCAGCCCGGCGGAGGACAAGACTGCCCGTAACGATCGAGAATGACTGTTGCACGCGACGCGTGGGGGACATAAAATGCACGCTCGTCGGACTGCGCGCGTAGGTGAGCCTGTTTGTCGGACTTCGTTAAGTGGCATTTGGTTGAGCGGCTGTTTCTCGGCTGTGGTTCCCCGCTCACATTCAATCGCGCTGAAACAGGCAATTGGCTATCACCTTCAATCAGAATTTTATCGCCGAGTAGCTGGAGGTCTGGCCCGCATGGAGGACGGGGCTTCGTCCCGATCAGGCACTTACCCCACTCTCAGTAGGTTGAAAGCGTTACGTATGCACACCGAGACCGTGACCGATCTCCTCATCGCTTGGAACGACGGCGACCCTTCCGCCCTCGACCGGCTGATCCCGCTTGTCGAAGGCGAATTGCGCCGCCTGGCCAAGTACCAAATGCGTCGTGAAGGGCCTGGGCATACGCTCCAGACCACCGCGCTTGTCAATGAGGTCTACCTGAAGCTGGTCGATCAGACTCATGCACACTGGCACAACCGCGCCCACTTCTTCTCCATCGCCGCAACGATCATGCGCCGCATACTCATCGACTACGCGCGCCGCAACCTGCGCGGCAAGAGGGGTGGCGGGACGGCCGACCTACCGCTCGATGAAGCGGCCATCCTGACGCCGACGAAGTCCGCCGAGTTACTAGCTCTCAGTGAAGCTCTCGACCAGTTGGCAGTGATCGACCCATTGAAGGCTCGCATCGTCGAGTTGCGGCATTTCGGCGGGCTAAGCGTCAAAGAGACGGCCGAGGTCCTGAAAATTGCCGAGGTGACCGTGATCAGGCACTGGGGTCTGGCGAAGTCCTGGCTCCGTAGGAAGGTGCGCGGCGGTTAGGCGCGCCGCTGATAGTTTTTAGGCGCATCCGTCGCGATCTGGATAAGGGGCGCTCTATTCGTCGGTCACCCCCTACGCTCCTGACTTCATTCGCGGCGGCGCCCCTTCACTATTCGCTCATGGACTCTGAGCAATGGAAACAGATAGAGGCGCTCTACAATGCGGCCCTCGAAATCTATGCGGGGGAGCGCGAGAGCTTCCTCGCCGCCGCCTGCCCTGGCGACGACGAGTTGCGTCGCGAGGTACTCTCGTTGCTCTCCTCGTCGGATCGCACAGACAGTTTCATGGAAGCGCCGTTGATGAGTGTGGGGCTGATGCTGATGAGCGCGGAGCACGAGTCTCTAAAGGGCCAAGCCGTCGGCCCCTACCAGCTCCTCGAACTGCTCGGCCGCGGCGGCATGGGGGAGGTATACCTCGCCCACGACTCGCGTCTGAACCGCCGCGTCGCTTTGAAGCTGCTGCCGGCCGCCATTGTCGACGACGCCGAGCGCGTCCGCCGCTTCGAGCTGGAGGCTCATGCCACCTCGGCCATCTCTCACCCTAACGTCGCACACATCTACGAGATCGGTGAGGCGCAGGGGCGACATTACATCGCGATGGAGTACGTACAAGGGAGAACGCTGCGTCAGACATTACAGCGGGGACCGCTGGAAGTCTGCGACGCCCTCGACATCGGAATCCAAATCGCGATTGCGCTGATGGCCGCACACGAAGCCGGTGTCTTCCACCGGGACATCAAGCCTGAGAACGTCGTGCTGCGCGGCGATGGATACGTGAAAGTCCTCGACTTCGGCCTCGCCAAGCTTGTCGCGGACAGGCTTTACGCCGGCATCCCGGAAGCCAGACCGCTCCCCTCCCTACACACCGAGCCCGAACTTTTGATGGGCACGTCAGACTACATGTCGCCCGAACAAGTGCGGCGCCAGCCCACAGACGAGCGCGCCGACCTGTGGAGTCTTGGCGTAGTGCTCTACGAAATGTTGGCCGGCCGTCGCCCGTTCCCAGGGCGCGAATCCCGCGAAGTGATCGTCTCAATACTTGAGTGTGAGCCCGAGCCGATAGGGCGCCTGAGAGAGGGACTGCCCACAGCACTTGAAGAAATCGTGGCGAAGGCGCTGCGAAAGCGCACGGAGGAAAGGTTCCTATCCGCTCGTGAGATGGTGGACAACTTGCTTAGCGTTCGTCACCTTATTGAAGGGTCGCCCTCGTCGAGTGCTTCTTACGGCGCCGCATCATCCTACGCATTCCGCAACGGAACCGACTCGTCGCTCGAGCCGCGAGCGGCCCCGAACGCCGAATCCAGCCGTCCTTATGGCGCGTTGGGGCGAATGTCCGGTTTTAAACTAGTATCGCTCATCAGCACCAGCGCCTCGAAGCTCAAGCGCAGGTGGCGTCCAATCTACTGGCTCGTCTTACTCTTGTTGGCGGTCGCCGGCGTTTACTTTTACGCCGGCCTCGTTCGGCAACGTCGGGTACCTATGCTCGGCAAAATCCTCAACTTAAAGTTCCAGCGCCTGAACTTGTCCGGAGAAATAAGCGACATCACGCTCTCACCTGACGGAAAGTACGTCGCCCGGGTCGTCGCCCAAGACGGCAAATCCACAATCCGCATCACCGAGATCGCTACGGCAAGCGACCTGCAGGTCGTGCAGCCCTCGGCGGCCAATTACAGCGGCCTCTCTTTCTCGCCCGACGGTACTTACCTTTATTACCTGGAGAATCAGGCTGAGACTGGTACCCTCTACCGCGTGTCCAAGCTGGGCGGCGGCCAGCGCAAGATTCTCGATGACGTTAACACCAGCGTTACCTTCTCGGCTGACGGCGCGTGGCTGGCCTTCGTCCGCACCAACCGCGCGTTGGATACACCCGAACTCACCGTCGCGCAGACTGATGGCTCATCGGAGCGCATTCTGGCACGGCGCACCCGGGCCGACGCTGACACCTTTATGTCCGACATGAAACGGGCCGGCCCCGTATGGTCGCCTGATGCAAAGGTGCTGATCTGCCCGACCCTCAGGTTGGTCCCTCAACAGGAGATGAATCTTGAAGTGATCGACGTCGAGTCGGGTGCTGCCCGCCGCCTCAACGCCGAATCATGGTATGACATCTCGCGCGTGGCGTGGCTGGCTGACGGGAGCGGGCTCGTGGTATCGGCAGCCGCAGCACCAGGGACGCCGTGGCAACTCCATCTACTCGCCTATCCAAGCGGAGAGGTTCGCAAAATCACGAACGACCCGCACAACTACACTCTCATCAGCGGTGCGCGCGATTCGAGTCTCTTTCTCACACTAAACATCGAGGACGATTCCAGCATTTGGCAAGTCTCTGCGACAGGGGGAGCGCAACCCGACGTTACGGGAGTGACCCAGCGGAAAGGCGTTTCGGAAATCCTCTGGGGTGGGGCGGAAAGGTTTCTTTACACCATAAACGACGGCACTCATACAAATCTGTGGGTGCAAGAGCCAGGCGCGTCGTTAAGGCAGTTGACTTTTGAGGCGGACAATTTCAAGCCCGCGCTGTCGAGCGATGGGCGTTACGTAGTGTTCGTTTCCACACGCGCCGGCGCGATGAACATCTGGCGCATGAGTGCCGATGGGACGCAGCCGAAGCAGCTCACCAACGGCGCATACGAGGACGTGCCGTCGGTTATGCCGGACGGCAGGTGGGTGATTTACCGCGCTGGAAGCAGCATCAAGAAAGTTTCAATCGACGGCGGAGCTGCGATCAAGTTATTCAATAAGAGCGCGCTCTGCCCTGCACTCTCCCCCGATGGTCGCCTGCTCGCATTCTTCACCAATGATCAAGCTGAGAGTCAGACCTGGCACATTGAGGTATACGACCTCATCTCCCTCGCCCTCGTCAGGCGTTTCGAACTGCCGGAATCGACCGCGCCGTTTAACGGCCTTCGACTGACGCCCGACAACAGGCTGCGCTGGACGACCAATGGTTCGGGGCTCGCCTACGTCAGCCGCGCCGATGGCGCCTCAAACGTTTGGTTGCAACCGCTCGAAGGCGGGGCGCCCCAGCAACTGACATATTTCAAGGACGCCAACATGGTTTCTTTCGCGTGGTCACCTGACGGGAAACAGCTCGCTTGCGTACGTATGACCAAAGCCTACGTGCCCGTGCTCGTCAAGCTCTTCGAGTGATTCCATACTGGCGTCATGCAGTCAGGCGGCACGGCGGGAAGATTCCCGTCGCGCCACCGTCTCGCGAAGACTGGCGGATCATTCATCCAGCGTTGTGTTACGCTCGCCGGCCGGAGGTTCGTCGCCTTCCGGTTCGCCGCTCGGGCACGGACTCACCCACACGCCGTTAACCCAGCACTCATCTCCCCCTTCATATCCGTTTATCGCCTTTCTGAGCATCAAGGTGCCCATGTAAGACTCCCCATCATAAGCTCCGGTGGAGGTTCCGGTGATCGTGAGATCAGCATCGCTGCCCAGTTCGATTCTGATCCTCATCCCTGCGGGCTCACCATAACGGTTATCCCGAAAACTGGTTTCGAACTCTAAGACTCGTGTTGATGACATCCTCGCTTCTCCTTTTTCAGTCAAGATAGATAAAGCCTCGTACGCCGCCCTGGCGTCCAACTTCCCCTGTCCCCAGCTCGTGTTTGGCGTCACACCCGTGAATGCATCATTTCTCGCCGTGGATAAAAGCGCGTCGCGTATCTGTCCCGCCGCCAGCCCGGGCCAAAGTGACCACAACAACGCAGCGACGCCCGTCACGTGTGGCGCAGCCATACTTGTTCCGCTCATGAGATCGTAACGAGTGGGGTGGCCATTTTTGCTCATCCTAGGCGCCATGATGAGGGTGCCAGGTGCCGTCAGGTCGGGTTTAACTCGGCCGTCGCGTGTGGGACCCGTGCTTGAGCCGGGCGCAAAATCTCCTCTCACTTCACGGTTGTCCTCGCCCAGTGAAGGTCGCGAGATAAATCCGCCTACTGTAATGGCACTTCGGGAGGTACCGGGGAGCGTGATGGTCGAGGCCTCACACCGGTGACTCCGGAAGTCGATGACCGTAACTGCATTCGGCCGGTCGG
>DATHHW010000095.1:0-19895 GCA_035317005.1 Pyrinomonadaceae bacterium
CGATCTTTTATCGGCGAAAGACTGCCTTGAACTTGCGGCTATACCCGACCGCGCGGACCCGTCGCCTATTGCCGCCATTCGAACATTAGTTTCCCGCGAGTTCGGTTGCTCGCCCGCTGAAGCTTACCTCACATTCCAGGAAGAACCCTTCGAGTCTCGATTTTTGTATCAGGCGCACCGCGCAAGGCTCAGAAACGGAATGGCAGTCACAGTCAGGATTTTGCATCCCGAACTGGAAGCGCATCTGCTGGGCGACGTCGAATTGCTTATTCTCCTGGAAAGTGCGTTTGCTAAGTGGGCCGGCTTCCCGATTAAGCAAGCGATTGCTGATTTCCGCGATGCGCTGAGACGGCAGATGGACTTTTCGTACGAAGCAGATGCAATGGACGCCCTTGCCTGCGACTCGAAAGACTTTGACATGTTGGCAGCGCCTACGGTGCAGAGGCGCTTCTGTTCATCAAAGGTCCTTACAGCTGAATTTTTAATCGGTTCAAGTCTGGCCGATCTGATCTCATTCGTCACGAAACGGGAACCCTGGCCGAGCCCGAGATCCAGGCTGTCTGATATCGACTGTAAAGATCTCGCCTCTCGTTTGTGTCGTGTCTGGTTGAGGCAGGCTCTCCTTGGCAATGTGTTCCCAGTCGAGCCACGTCCGGAAGACATCCTTGTCCTTTCTGAAAAACGGATCGCATTCACGTCGGTAGGCTTTGCCAGCTTTTCCTCAGAAGCCAAAACCAACCTCTGGAATTATCTGCTTGCTGCCGAGTCCGCAGATCCTGACAGAGCGTGCTCGTGTTTGCTCAACGAGATGAAGGAAGGTAAGCCGCAGATCAATCACGACGAATTAGAACACAAGTTCAGACAGGTCGTCCCTTTCCGGGATGGGGGCTGGAAAGATAACAGTACAAATGACAGTCTTGCTGAAAACCTGTTCATACAGTGGCGGCTTGCGAGTGAGAGCGGCGGTCGTCCTTCAGACCAACTGCTCTCCTTTTATAGAGGCTTGTTCCTGATTGCCGCAGCCGCGGAGCAGCTTGCCCCTGGACACGATTCGCTCTTGCAGGGATTAAAAGAAGTGCGCCTCATAGAAATGCTGGGACAGTTTCAGCAGATGATAGGCGTGCGCCCGCTGAGTAATGACCTGCAGAAATACGCCACCATGATGATGGAGTTGCCCAGAAAGCTTGACGACGTGCTGACGCTCGCCTCAGACGGCAATGCGCGGCTGAAGCTGCGCATTATGGAAGGAGGCGCCCGTAGCAAACAGAAAGATACGCTGGCTGTTTCGTTCGCTTTATCCCTGATGCTTGTGACAGTCGTTCTGCTGGCCCATTACCTCGCGATGAATAGTGGCGCCGGAGCTTGGGCCGAAAGGATTGGAGCAACGCTATGCGTCTTAATCGGAGCGATGCTCATGCGGGTTGCGAGCCGTGCGCGATGAACACAATGAGATCGCGCTTGATTTCGGATGCAGAGCATTTGATAAGGGAATTCGATTTAGCTCGGCTGGGCGGCACTGAGACTTGAGGTTATGCAGCGAATATGATGCGTATTTTGCTTGAGACGTTGAAGCTACCGCTGACGGCCTTCATTTACAGCATGGAGATGTTCGTAAGAACAATGCAAGGCCTGCAAAAGATCGGCGATCAGGGCATAGATGTAATGATAGGGGGGGACGCTGCAACTTCCGGCGATAAACCGGAAAGCGAGAGCGATCCTAAGAATGGCAAAACTATTTCCATCGCTGAACTTGCTATTGGAAATAGCGCCCAAACAACTCCAAAGGAGGAGACCAAAATGAGTGAGATAGACGACAAAGACTTGAGTGGTGATGAGCTGAAACTCGTGCGGTACAAAATACTGTTCATCAAGCGTGACCACGAACATGCTTTTCCTGAGCAGGAGGACCTTGTGTCGGCTGACATAGATGAAACAGGCTTCACCGCCTGGAAAATTGCAGAGTTCATCCAGCGGCTCAATGAAACTCCGGTACCCGAAAAGTGGAGGAATAAAAGTTATCCTTCCGGCAATACCGCAAAGCACATCGACAGGTTGCCTGAGGACGATAAGCAATACCTCCGAGTCTTTTATCAGGTGCTGGATCGCTTCCCCAGGGAGGAAGCCAATTATGAAGCCAGCCAGATCAGAGTTCTCGAAGAGATTCGGGACGAACTCGCGCGAAGGCCGGCTCCGACAGTTGCCGCCCCATCGCCGATGGCTACCGCCGGTCCAAGCGGAGGCGAAGAGGTCAGCCGTGGAAAAAGGGGCTAACGCAACGCATTAAAGAAATTCAGGTCGAATACTCGGCTCGCTAAATTGTCTAACTAGCCGTCGCTCGGCAGATCCGGTCAGCGGGCCATAAATGGCTGCGCTAAAGCACTGTGAGCGAAACTCCGCGCGGCTTCGCTTACGTAGTCTTGAGCGAATTGATAAGTGTCTTTGTTTGGTTAGAGGCACGCAGTGGAGGTCTCAGAATGAGTAACAGAATGCAATATGAGCCCGGGCAAGCCCGCGCCGGGGTAATTGCGGGATCAGGGCCTCGGCTGGCGGGACGCGCAATGTACCCTCCCGGCGTAGACGTGGAAACTTACCGAAGCAAGGAAGTGCAGACTCTCCTGGAAAGCGCCGCCTACTTTTCCATCTTTAATGCTCCCAACCCGGCAAACCCGAACGAGCCCGTTCTTTTGATACCGGGACTCAGTTTTCTCATGACCGCCGTTTATGTTAACGAGGAACTACACCGCTTTGAATTCACTAACCAGACGCCCACAGCTGCGAACGGTTTTCGAACTTCTAAGACAATTGGAGAACCGGTCGCCGATGTTCACATACGCTTTACGCCAATACCGTGGAACTTCGAAGCTGCTCCCGGCAAGTGTCCGCCAACGACCTTGCTGATTCCGTTCATTTCACAACGAGTCGCTATGCTTGAAGGACAATTGGTTTTCAAGGACAGCCTGAAAAGTGGCTTCAAAGCCTTTGGGACTGCGCGGACTTTTCCTGTAAGCGTGCGGGGCAAGAATCAACTGCGTGTAGGAGCGGCAATTGAGATTATCGAGGGCAAAGGCAGGTTCGAAGGTCTTACCGGGGCTTTTGTGATCAACGGCTACATTGAGCCTCCACACGGACTTGCGCTAAATTTGATGGTGCGGATCATCGATCCCAAAGGAACATTGCAGGCGCACGCACCGCCGCCTTTCACGCCTATTCAGCCGATTCCCGACCCCGACCCCAGCGCGGCTTTTCTAGTTTTTATTGGAGAGCCTGACCCTGAACGTCCCATCACGTTGAATCGCTCGCCCGACGGGCGAGTAGTGAGCGCCAATATATACGAGCGCCTTAGGCTGGCCAACGTTCTGTTCGATCTTACGACCCCAGTAGACTTGCGTAGCCAAACCACGCAAGGGGCAATCGTCGGAACGCGCAGCAGCACTCTCTATTTCTATACCGATCCGGCAAACCCTGCGCCCGTGTCCCCCGTGCAAGATATTAACGGAGCGTTCACATTTTTTGACCCCCAGGGAAGGGTGATCGGCACTCTTAATGCCAACATGGTTGAAGGCAGGGCCTTCGCAACTGAACTAAGCGAAGCGCCGAAGCCAATCTTGCGGCTCACTGGCTTCGGGCCGTTCACCAGTGGCACGGGCCAGTTCGCAAATGCCTCCGGAATGATGTCGATCAATGGCGTTCTGAGCCTCTTCCCGCGCGCGCTCTCGCGCTTGTACGTGCTGCGCATAGAAGACTCTGACGGAAAGTTCCAAACCACCGTGAACAGTCTTCGGTCGTGATCGAAGGAGGGCGATGGTCAGCGAGACAGGCATAAAGAATCAGGCAGCCCTAAGGGGCCAGATGGACCAGGATTGTGTAGCGGGTCTGACCGATCAGGATCTGATTGTAATTCAAGACGTCGAAAGAGCACTCGCCGATGGGCTGAAGCTCAGGCAGTGGTGGGAAAAGGTCGAGGCGACTAACAGCTACGACAAACAGTTCGAATTGGTACGCACGCACAACAAGGCTGATCGAGGCATTGGCTTCATCGATGCGGCTTCGCTCAATGGGAAAACATTTCCGGTAATGGGCGTGCTTCAAGAGATGCCTTTTGACAACCCGAAACAAGCGGCGCCCGAAGCCCTGCGGGATGAGTTTCGTCAATTCATCCTGCACTACTTTCTGCGCGTGTCCTCATTTCAGTTGCCGGATTTTTACGTTGGGGAAGGGGCAATAAAGCACGGCGATGTTCGGCCCTTCATACAACCATTCAGCCTGTGTCCAGAGAGTACGGATGCGCGCGGCGGCTTTGGCTATTCTCAGATCTATTACAAGCTGAGGGGTTCGGGTCTCATCGGCAAATTTCCAAAGAAAGACGAGTATCGAATCATTGACCTGCGAGAGGTAGGCCAGAAGTACGAATGGATTGTCCTCAAGACCCGCGTATTCGATTTCAATATTTCCTTCAGCCCCTTCGGACCAAACGCATTTACGATCAACGTTCCGCTCAATGAGGAAACCTATCTGGCCGTTAGCCAGGATTTCATCACGAACCGGGACAACCCAAATCCTGATCTGCTTGGTCAATATGGCATCGGTTACGCACTCCTCAAGCCTGCGCCCCACCAGAGCTTTTTCGCATACGGGCCTGGATATTTTACCGCGGGGTTTCAGCTTATAGACTTTGAGGTCTCGAAATCGGGCCAAACTCACTCGCGGATGGTTTTTGTCGCCAATCGCCCGGAGCAAGTCCTCAGCATTGACATAAACCCAGTCAAACTGAGTTTTGGACTTGCGGATTTTATGTCCTTCGGACTGACCTCTCGGATATTCGGGCCGGTGAGGAACATTCTTGAAAGATTCTCTCCCGTCATCAACAAGGTCGATCCCGTGGGGGCCTACATGTGGATTGCGGATCTTCTGACCGCCAATCTGGCTTCGGAGCAATTGTGCTCGTCGCTGCAGACGCTTGAGATTAACCCAATGTTGTTGACGCACTACATGGAGCACTATCGGCTGGTTGTCGGCGCGCTTATGACTTGGCGACGGGTACAGAACTGGTTCGAACGCGACGACATACCCGAAAACATTATCAAGGGGATAAGCTCATGACGGATAAGAGCGGCTGCGCCCACGCAATGATTCTGTCAGGTGGCGGAGCCAATGGGGCGTACGAGGTTGGTGTACTCAAGGCGCTGCTCTGTGGGGAGGCTCCGGTAACAGACAACCTACCTCTAGATCCCGACATTGTTACCGGCACGTCTATTGGCGCTTACAATGCGGCTTTGCTGATCACTGGGCTAGAGGATGGGCCCAAGGCAGCATTGGATCGCCTTCAAGACATCTGGCTCAACATGATTCCACGCGACGATAACACGGGTCACAATCATGTATTGCGTTATCGCGCTAACCCCCTCGATTTGCTCAGCCCCAGGTATGTTGCCACGCACCCAGTTGAACCTTACACAAAACTCGCCGGCGACATTTATTACCTCGCGAGAGATTTTTACCGAAGAGGACTTACCTTCTTCATATCTCCGGGGGGAGTCGAAGAGCGCCTGCTGAAGCTGGTTGACCTGAGTACCTTTATTTCCAACGACCCGGAATACCGGTTGATCAAAGACACGATCAACTTTGAGAGACTCCGCCGATCGGAAAAGATGCTAAGGATCGCACTCACCAACTGGAGGACTGGCGAGCTGGAGATATTTGAGAAAGCAGATCTGACTGATGAGATAGGTCCTAAAGCCATCATGGCTTCTACCGCGATCCCGGGAATATTTCCCCAAGTCGAGGTAGACGGCGAGTACTACGCCGATGGCGGCGTGGTCATGAACACACCATTAGCCCCTGCCATAGAGGCCGGCGCCGACATATTGCACATGGTCTATTTGGACCCCAATGTTAAATCCATCCCCCTGCTGCCGGTGCGGGATGCCGTCGATACTTTTAGCAGGTACATGACAATCGGGTTCGCATCGGCGGTGAACAACGATATCGAGACAGCCCGCCAAATCAACCAGGGTATTGACGTACTTGAAAGAGCAGCCAGAGGTGATGCTCTTTCTGAAGCAGACCTGCAACCTTTTATTCTGGCAGCCGGAAAGCTCGCTGCCGTTGCCAGTAAGAAAAAATACAAAAAGCTGGTGATTCATAAGTATCAACCCAGTGACACGCTGGGCGGGTTATTGGGAATGTTGAATTTCAACCGTGACAGAATCTTTGATCTTATCAACCGGGGATTCCAGGACACGATTAATCATAGTTGTGACGAGAGTGGATGCGTTCTCTGAAAGAGCGTGGGTAAGTAATGAGGGAGGTACCAGGCAAATGAGCGCACTGCGTGATTTTGTGAAGTCGGTAACCAGTTATTCCTGGCGATTATCAATGCAGGGCGCTGAGCAACTTACCAAGGCCATCACGATTCCGGTTGCGGGAGTATTGGACGGACAAGGTGGGTTCAGCTCGGTGAGTTCCGCGGCTCGGCAGCAGATTGGGAATGCATTCCAGACAACGATTAGAGTTGGTGACGAGGCCCAACGAAGGACTGTCGATCTGATGTTTGATCTGCTCACTATGAAGCCACTCACAGATGGCCTAAAGCAGACTACCGGAATCGGTGATAACCCAGGCGAGGGCTGTCAGAGCAGTCCTGAACTCGACTATCTAAACGCACTAATGGAGGCAGGGCCAGCTACCAGCTCGACCATTCTTATTGTAATGGCAATGCTGTATTCCAATTTGAATAGACAGGTCGAAGGCATCGAGCGCTTTGAATATTACCTCAGTAGGTACAGTCCTCAATTACAGCCAAGCGAAAAGTCAGTCTATCTAAGTTGTCTGGCCTTGTTGCGGGCCGGCCGTGCGCAACAGTTGTCGCTGTTACAACTCACAACTCAGCTTGATTTGATTCGGCGCACACTGTCTGACGTGAATGAAGCTAAGGAATTAACAAGGAACGAACCGGACTTCACGCCGAATGTAGAGAAGCTTATAGCTCGATGGGTTTCAGGTTTACTGCAAACTGGACTACCGTGGCCGTTTGGCAATCGACAAGCCGCTCTCGAAGATCTTACCTGGTGTGAAAGAACCATCACCGAGACCATTGAGAGAAAGTCTGCGGCTTTCCAATTCTTGAGAGAAGTCTATTACAACCTTGCAGTCATCTATCGAGATGTCGGTCAGAACGATCTAGCGGAAAAATATCTGGAATTAAGCAGACACCAGAGTTTTGACAAGAAAATCCTTCTGGCCACCTTCTACGCGACCGATTCTGCTGGTTTGAGAATCAGCATCAAGCACATCACTGAAAGCATTCCACGAAAGGTCTTCACTGTATCCGGCTTTGACATGTCTGAGTTCAACTTCATCATCTCGGATGACGGAACGGAAATGATGGCAGTTGATATGGGAAGCCGAGAGGATACGGCAGAGGCGGCTTACAAATTCCTCGAGGAATACTACACGGAGAAGTACGGCCAGGAGCCGGGATTTTCAGGGCTGCCAAAATTGACAAAGGTTTTTGTGACCCACGTTCATTGGGACCACATCGGCGGCCATAAATTCTTCGAGCGATTGAATTCGAACGTAGAGTTCTACTCCCGCTATAACTACCTTGAGGAGAAGGAAATGGCCAAGCATCAGCCTCCTCCATTCAAGTGGTATCTCGGAGTAACTTTCACCTCGGAGAATGTGGCTACTTACGAGCCGGCCAACCTGGTCAAAGACGATACGGAATTAGTCGTGGGAGGCACACGGGTCCGGCTCATCCTGCCTCCTTACGGGGGCGGCGAAACGCCGGATGGAATGCTGATCTATTTACCCGATCATCGTGTTCTGTACGGAGGTGATTTCATTGTGCCGTGGGTTGGAACACCTTACACGGTTGAAGGCAATGTTGATTCGCTTCTCGAAACCATGGACATGATCGCTCATCTCGATCCGCAGCCGGCATACCTTCTGTATGGACACGAGGCATTAACCAAGTTTGTCGGCACCGTCGAGATTCTCTTGAAGCTGAGGCCGCACCTGAAGTGGCTCAGGGATGAAACATTGAAGCATATCTTTGCTTACAAGGATCGAGCAGAGATTCAGCTGATGAATTTGTTTCCTCCCGATATCCTAAAGCCTTCAGAAGCTCTCGTGCAGTTGCCGTATCTCATCTGGCGAGAGACGTTCATTGACCGAGTGTACGTGCAGACTGTCGGCTATTGGGGACCTCAGTTGCAGGGGGTTGATTACCTCACCGCGGCGAATATCGGCGCGGCATTCTCGCACTACTTGAGGCTGTCACAAGAAGACATCGCGGTGGCAATCGAAAGGATGATCCAAGGGGGCGACCACGAGCTTGCAGGACAGGTGGCTGACTGGGCCCTTAGCCAATACCCAAACAGTGATCGGTTGAAGCAAGTCAGGCAGGAAGCATTTCTCAAGCTGAAAGAAAAGTGGCAGCTAATTATTCCGTTCAAATTCGTGATGTACTCAGAGCATATTGACAACCCAACTCCGCAAATCAGATGAGGCTGAGCTAACTAACTCCTAGCTGCACGGGAGATTTTATGAAATTGGAAATTGAAAAGCCGACCGGATTTGTCGCGCGGTGTTTATTAGGCTTTCAGGCGTTTCACCGCCAGCGCAGGAAGAGCGACAACAGAATAAATCAAATCGAAGTGGCCTAATTCGCAGTCTCCCAAGTGAACGTAAACAATGAAGAAGAGAAGGAGGTCCTGAAATGAAGTACTCAAACTCCAGCTTTAAGGGAACGTATGGCTTTTCAGTCGTTGTCGGGGCTAACGTTGCAATCGGGTTGTCACTGGCAACTTTCGATGGAAGAGGAAATTTCAAGGGCACGCAGAAGCTGAATGTGAGTGGCGCTATTGTCACCTCTCCCATTTATGGAACTTATACAATCAATCCGGACGGGACCGGCACTGCCACAGTAACATTCGGCGAACCTGGCGGTGGAACAACACAATCAGGCATAGACCTGGTGATACTTGAAGCCAAATCGTCCGGCTCTCGCAAAGTGGCGACGGAGCTTCAGGGTGTATTGAGCAGTCCCGGCCCTGGAGGGGGACTTGGCCTGGCTCACTTCAAGCTGCTTCCGTAAGAAAGGTCATCAGAGGAATTCAACGCGCGTTCGGGTGGAGGTGTTTCCCCTGCCTTCGTGTTTTTGTGAATTCGCTCGTGACCCAGATTCCTGATTGGCTTGACAGCGATGCTCTGGCTGAGTTGGTGACCAGGGAAAATGAGTTCATGAAAGTCGTGTACGGTGACCAGAGGCAATTCATATCGTGAGCCACCGGAGCGAACAACCGTTGCGGAGACATGCCTGCTGCCAGATACCAGGAAGCCTAATTAGATGCCAACAAAGCATCATTACGACGTGTTGATAATTGGCGCCGGGCTGGCCGGATTGGCGCTCGCGCGCCAGCTCCTGCTCTACACCGACAAGCGAATCCTGCTCGTGGACAAGCGGACCGAGTTCCCGCCGCCGAAGCAGAAGGTCGGCGAGGCGACCGTGCAGCTCTCCGCCTACTACTATGCGAGGGTACTCGATCTTGAAGAACACCTACTGCAAGAGCACTACCTGAAATACAATCTGCGTTTCTACTGGAAAACGCCGGGGCAGGCAAACGATTGCTACGAGCACTACAGCCAGTCATACATCCGCAAACTCTCGAACATCAACACGTACCAACTCGACCGCAACAAGTTCGAGGGCGAGATGCTCCGTGTCAACCTCGAGAACCCAAACTTCGAGTTCTACCCAGGCTGCACCGACCTCGACGTAAGGCTCGCCGAAACGGGCGGCCCGCACTCGTTCTCTTTCAAGGCGGCGGGGCAAGAGTCTTCGGGCAGTACGCGGTGGGTTGTGGATACGTCAGGGCGCGGAAGGTTTCTTGCTCGCCGGCTGGGACTCGCGCACGAGGGCAAGATTCGCCACGGGGCGCACTTCTTCTGGGTCGATGGGCTTGTCGACATCGAGAAGCTGACCAACCTTTCGCCGCAACAGATTCGCACCCGGCCCGACCGCGCCGCGCTCGGACACACCCCCGCCTGGCAGGCGACGAACCACTTCTGTGCCGAGGGCCTTTGGTTCTGGACCATCCCACTCCACGGCAAAACCAGCCTCGGTCTGGTCTACGACAACCGGCTCATCCCGCGTGAGCGCATCGACACAATTGAGAAGTTAATCGAATGGGTGTGCGAAGAGTTTCCACTCTTCGCGCGCGATCTGCCCTACCGCCGCGTGCTCCACCACACGGCGCTCAAGGACTTTGCACACGACTGCCGGCAAACCATCAGCGCCGCGCGCTGGGCGATCGCGGGCGAGGCCGGGCGCTTCACTGATCCGCTCTACAGCCCCGGCGGTGATCTTATTTCGCTCTACAACACTTTCATCACCGACGCGGTCCAAACCGAAGACGACGCGGTGCTGGCCGAGAAGTGCCGCCTCTACGAGCAAATGATGGAGGCGGTCTACGAGGCTTACGTCCCGACCTACGCCATCAGCTATGACGCGCTGGGCGACCAGGAGGCATTCAGCCTGAAGTACTCATGGGAGTTGGCCATTTACTTCTCTTACTACGTGTTCCCCTTTATCAACGACCTGTTCACCGACCGGCGCTTTCTCGCCGCCTTCATCAGCCGCTTCTTGCAGCTCGGCCGCATCAACCGGAGCCTCCAATCTTTCATCAGCGACTTTTTCCAGTGGAAGAAGGATAGGCGTACACCGCCGCGCGAGGTGGTCCACTTCGACTTCACGGACATCAAGCCGCTCGCCGACGCCGAGAGAACCTTCTACCGCGTCGGTGTCTCGGTTGAAGAGTCGCGCCGGGTTCTCGACGAGCAACTCGCCAATCTCAAGGAGCTGGCGCGGTTCACGGCGGCGCAAATCTGCGCGTCGGTGCTCGGCGACGTCCGCGTGCTAACCAACCGCTGGTTCATCGAAGGCCTCGACATTAACCGCCTGCACTTCGACCCTGAAGAAATACGCGACAGCTATCTGGCGTGCGGGAGTTCGGCGGACGAGTACCCGTGGACATTTGATCCGCACGTTCTGCGGCGCCTCGTCGAGGGGCAGAGCGCGTGCGCCGTCGAAGATGACGCGGAACTACTCGTAGCGGTGGGAGGCGACTGATGGAAGACTACGCGCCACTGATCGAACGCGCCTTCTCGCTCACGCCGTGCGAACAGTCGTACGTTGTCGAGGACATCGACGGTGAAGTTCCAGAGTTTGTGCGCGGGACGTACTACCTGAACGGTCCGGCGCGATTCTCGCGCGGCGGCCTCAATTATCGTCATTGGCTCGACGGTGACGGCATGGTGTACGCCCTTCGCTTCGAGAATGGCAGCGTGCGATTCACCAACCGCTTTGTAAGAGGCAGGAAATTCGTCGCCGAAGAAGAGGCAGGCCGTCCGGTCTTTCGCACGTTTGGGACAGGTTTCAAAAACGATCGACTGAAGCGAGGAATCGCGCTTGAGTCACCGGTTAATGTCACCGTTTATCCCTATCAGAATTCTGTCCTGGCTTTCGGCGAGCAAGGTTTGCCCTGGGAATTGGATCCGGTCACGCTCGAAACGCGCGGTGAGTATGACTTCGGCGGCGCGCTCAACGATATCAGTCCTTTCGCGGCCCATCCGAAGTTCGATGCGGTCACCGGCGAAATGTTCAACTTTGGCATAGCCTACTCCGCCGTCAACCCGCACCTAAATCTCTATCGCTTCGGCGCTGGTGGTGAACTGATTTATCGTAAGCGTCTTCCACTTCCTTACGCTTGCTCGATTCATGACTTTAGTCTGAGCTGGAACTACGTCGTTTTTTATCTCAGCCCTTATGTTCTGAATATCGAATCACTGGGGCGCGATGACCGGACGTTGATGGAGGCGCTCACCTGGGAGCCCGAGCGCGGCAGCCGCTTATTGATCGTCTCGCGTGCTACTGGTGAGCAAGTGACGACAATTCCTATTGGCCATCGCTATTGCTTACATCTTATCAACTGTTTTGAAGAAGCGAACCGGCTCATCGCTGACGTATTGGAACTCGAGCATCCGATCTATGACCAGTACCAGGTGGTGCCGGACTTGTTCACGGATGTGTGCGAAGGCCAACCTGTCCGATTTGTAATTGACGTTGATGATCGTGAGTTGGCGAACACCGCCGAGATTGATTATCTGCTGGCGCCGGACTTCCCCTCGGTTGCTCCGCGTCAACTTACAAAGCCGTACCGAGACTTCTGGATGCTGGGCATCTCGGCGACCGGGCGACGCGGGCGCAAATTCTTCGACCAACTCGTGCACGCGAATTGGACGTGTGCAAAAGCGTGCGATGTCTATCAAGCCCCGGCAATGCATTATCTGGGGGCGGAACCCGTCCTCATCGCTGATCCGGGATGTGAAACGGCGGGAGTCGTGATCTGTCAAATCTTTGATGCAGAACGGGCGTCGAGCTCCTTTGCGATCTTCGATGCCTTCAAGGTGGCGGCTGGACCGATAGCTGTGCTTCCACTGACCGAACCGATCGCGCTCGGTTTTCATGCTTCGTTCAATCCGCGGGAGCGGTAGAGGTCTTACTGTTGGGGATTAGCGTACGGATCGCAGTCCTTCAGACACCGATGAGCCGGCGGCGGTTCCTATGCCTGGAATCTCATCGTCAAGATGGGCCGCGAGCAGATTTGGTGACTGAGAAACAGGTTTAGTCGGATTGAGATCTCATCCAGCAAAGGAGTCTCGCCATGGCAATTAGCAGCAACTCAATTCCCACCATCGCCCGGCGAACACGCAGCACGGTCAGGTATCTGACCTGGAGACGGGTCGGCCTCATACTGCTGGCTACCGTACTGGGTGCGGGACTTTATTTCCGTTACCAATACCGGGGTTTTACCGCCGGGCTTTATAACCAGACCCGATACGCTTCAATAGGTGAAAACAAGAATCTGTGGTTCTGTCTCAGCTACTGGCTCGAATACATGCAGCTCCTCAAGTTCAACGACTCGACTGGCTTCTACAGCTTTGATAATGTCGACGAGAGTGCGATGAGTGCCTATGAACGTGGCAAACTCGCCTACCATCGAGGAGATTTTGGCACCGCCGTCTCGCTAATTGAGCTGGACATCAATCAGAGCGGCGAGTCCGAAGATAAGTTGTTCTGGCTGGCGATGAGTTACATGCGTCAAGCCGAAGCTCAAAATTGCCTGGCGAAACTCGACCGCGGTACTCAACAACTGCAGCAGAACCACATTCTCGCGCATGTCCATGAGAACCAGATGGACAGCATGCAGCAATTTTGTGCTTTGCCTATCACGCAATTTCACACCCGGACCGAAAGCGCCCGAGCCGCAGCCAAGCTTTTTGAAAAATTGCTCGATCGTTATGATCATCAGAACCGGCTTTACCAGTGGCTTTTGAATTTCAATTACATGACGGTCAATGGATTTCCGCAGGAAGTCCCGCCCAAATATCTCATCAACACAAAGTTTATCGACACCTTCTACGGGGAGCGAAAGAAGCAGACCGAAGCCGAGTTTGCATCAATATCGTTCGACGATCGGGCGCATGAGATGGGCGTCGACACGTTCAATTCGGGCAAGGGCGTGGCCGTCGAAGACTTCGACCACGACGGTTATCTCGACATTGTCACCGGCGGGAATTTCGATTCGGTAAAATTCTACAAAAACGACGACGGACGGAAGTTCATCGATCGCACGGAAGCAGCGGGCCTCGGCGGCATCAAACAACCGTTCGTGATTACATCGGCGGACTATGACAACGATGGCTGGCCGGATCTCTTCTTCGCCCGTCCTTTCGGAAACTACGCCCTTTTTAGAAATAACCGCGATGGCACTTTCACTGATGTCACTGATGTGAGTGGCTTGCTCGACGCTAAACCCGCTGACCATATTGCCGCGACTTGGGTCGCCGCGTGGAGCGACGTCGACAATGATGGCGACCTCGATCTGTTTCTAGCGCAGTGGGGCTTCAAAATGCCGTTCGTAAGAAACCTGATGGCAAAACCCCGAATGGACTCGACACTCTTCATCAACGAAAACGGTCACTTCGTCGACCGAACCCAGGAATTCGGCTTGCAGGACACGGTCGAAGATTCCTACTTCATTGGGGCGACTTTCGGCGATTATGATAATGATGGTTATCCGGATCTTTTCCTCTCCAGCCCTTTGCGAAATACCAGTGTGCTTCTGCGGAACATCTCGGGCAGGCGTTTTGAGCGTACTAATCTCATCCCCGGTGACGAAGGTGGCTTTGTTGCGTCATTCCTCGATTTCAACCACGACGGGAGGTTGGACTTATTCTGGGCCGGCTTTGCCGACGCGAAAACCAGTACGGAGCAAGCGGTCTTTGGTGAGCACCTCGACAATTTTCGTTCGGGGCAGACTCGCATCTTCATTCAAACAGCCGATGGCAAGTTCACTGAACGCGCGGATCTTTTTGACCTGCGGATAAGCACGATGGGCTCTTCTTTCGGCGATATCAATAACGACGGCTGCTACGACTTTTATATGGGCAAAGGAACACCTGAAAGTTGGTTTGTTCTGCCCAATCTGATGTACCTCGGCAAGACTTCCGGGACAAAGTGCGCGGATGCCTTGACCAATATCTCGATGCTTCAGGGCTTCGGGACGATTCAAAAAGGGCACGGCATCGTCTTTTTCGATTTTGACAACGATGGGGACGAGGACATCTATTCGAGCCTCGGGGGAATGTGGCCTGCGGACAAGTGGCCCAATCAATTCTTCGTCAACAATAGCAAGACGGGAAACCACTGGATCGAGATTCGGCTGAGGGGCCGGCGAACCAACTATTTTGGCGTGGGCGCAAGAGTGAAAGTGATGGCTGAGAATCAACAGCATGAAGAGATCACGAGGTACTACCAGATGGATAACAAGACTGGGTTCGGCAGCGCGCCTTACTTGGCGCACATCGGCCTGATGAATGCGTCGCGCATTGAGGGAGTCGAGGTTTACTGGCCGGTTTCGAGATGTAGGAAGATTTATCGAGCCGATCTGGATAAATTGAATAACCTGGACGAACAAGATTGCTTTTCGGATAGCGAAAAGCCGAGGCCTTAGCGAGACGGATTTGGTCACTTACGAACATAGCTTGGAAGTGTTTCGCTCGGTGCGAGCTTGCACGCTGGCACTGGTCAGCAACTTAACGCAGTCACAGTTGGATTATGCGGATGCATCAGGAAAATGGTCTGCCGGAGAGGTGTTGGACCACCTGATCCTCGGCCAAAGGCTCAATCTCTCTTATATTGCAGAAGTGATCGGAATGAAGAAAGCAGGTAAGCGACCCGTGCTGAGCTTGAGTTTTGCCGACGTTGATGTCTCAATCGGCAACATTCCGAAGCGCATGCTACCCGCACTCGAAGTTCCGTTCAAGTTGCTGAATATGTTTCTTCCTAGCAGAGCGCGAGATTTCATGACGCGTTACCGGCTGGTTCCGGCGCAGAATCCGGAGCTTACCGCACCTCGTCGATATCGACCCGCGGACGATTTGCGTAATGACTTGATCTCTTCCCTGAAAGAGACTGAGGCGCTCTTGGAATCCAACGCTCACCTGGATTACAGCGAGATGTTAATCCAACATCCGTTACTAGGAAACAATGACGTGCCAGGTCTGCTGCGCTTTCTCGCGTTGCACGAGCAGCGCCACCAATCTCAGATTAACGACATCTTGACGAGCCCACGATTTCCCGCAATTCAAGACCAACCGCCGCCAGGACAAACCGGAGAGGAACGATGAAGCCAATTCTCCTGTATCTGATCCTCGTTGGCTTGCCTATCCTCGGCATCTTTGGACTGCTGCGGGCTGGCCAGAAATTGTCGGCGCCAATCTCTCTGTCCGGAACGTGGAGTACCCAGTTAGATCTCGAGAGTCTGCCTTGTTCATCGGTTCGCGATCCGCGAATCCATCCTGGCCTTACGACATTGAGCATCACGCAGTCTGGCCCACACGTGTTCCTCACTTTCGACAACATTCGGAAGACAACCCTGACAGGTAATGTCCAGGACTTAATGATCTACGCCAGCTTCATCCCCGAAGGCGCGGACCAAGCGAGCACCTCAGGCTCTGTGCCAACCGCCATCTATTTTCACGGGACGGTTGATCGTCAGACCGCACCGAACCGATTGCTCGGAGTGCTTAGCTTTAACTGCGGCCCGGTGCAAACTGAGGTCCCATTAACCGCGCTACGTCACGGCGAAGGACGCAAACCGACTGGAGGCCACTGATGCCCAACCTTGCGATTCTCCTCGCTCAAATCAGCGTGATTGTTCTTGCCGCTCGGATAGTCGGTTGGCTTTTCCGCAGACTTGGCCAACCGCAGGTAATGGGCGAGATGGTCGCGGGCATTTTGCTCGGACCCTCGCTGTTGGGCTGGGCCGTGCCAGGAATCTCAGCAGCGCTGTTTCCGTCGGCAAGTCTGGAGTTTCTGAATTCACTTAGTCAGATTGGACTACTGTTATTCATGTTCCTGGTTGGACTGGAGTTGGAGCCTCGGATCTTGCGCGAACAAAAGCACGCGGCGGTTCTCACCAGTCATGCCAGTATTATCATGCCCTTCTTCATGGGCACCGTCCTGGCCCTCTACCTTTATCCCAGATTGTCTGATGACAGAGTGGCTTTCACGCATTTCGCTTTGTTTGTAGGGACGGCAATGAGCATCACCGCCTTTCCCGTTCTGGCGCGCATCCTGACGGAACGGAATCTAACTCGCAGCCGGGTCGGTACTATCACCATCGCCTGTGCGGCGGTGGACGATGTCACTGCCTGGTGCATTCTGGCCGGAGTGGTCCTGCTGGTGCGGGCATCGAGCATCGCGCTCCCTCTCTGGCTGACATTGGCCGGCACGGCCGTTTATTTCGGCATCATGTTGTTCGGAACACGGCCGGCGCTATCTCGACTCGAAACACTTTATCGCGCACGCGTGGCGATGACTCAGGATCTAATGGCAGTCATCCTCGTGCTTATGCTCGCGTCTGCCTGGATCACAGAGCGACTGGGTATTCACGCGCTTTTCGGTGCGTTTCTGATGGGCGTAATCATGCCAAAGAATCAGCTATTCGTCCGGGCTATCAGAGAAAGGCTGGAGACCCTGACGGTGGTCCTGTTGCTTCCTCTTTATTTCGCTTTTACCGGATTGCGAACCAGCATCGGGCTCTTGAGGGGAGCGGATATGTGGTTCTACTGTGGAATCATCATAGCGGTTGCAATTGCGGGTAAGTTTGGCGGCGCTACTTTTTCCGCACGCCTCAGCGGCATGTCCTGGCGCGAGGCCGGTGCAATTGGATTATTAATGAACACGCGTGGATTGATGGAATTAGTTGTCTTGAATATCGGACTGGACATTGGAGTTATCTCGCCGGCGCTTTTTACCATGATGGTCTTGATGGCGCTGGTGACTACCTTCATGACAACGCCTTTGCTGAAACTGATGTACCCGACACCGGAACTCTGGCAGGAGTTCGCCGCTGTTAAGACGGCAAGGGCCGCATGAAGACTTTATCGAACATCGGCTTTCGGAAGTTGCTTACGAGTGAGCCAGAGCGAGCTACATCCGTCGGTCTGGAACCTGTGGTGAAGGTGAACTTCAAAATCAAACCCGAGCCGGGTGTAATCAAATTGACGAGAGATAATCACACGCTGGGCCCTGATCATATCTACGCGCGAGTATTAAGTCACCGAGCATTCAACAATGCCGTTTCGGTGTTGGTAATCATTGCGTGCCTGGTCTACCTGTGGTCGTGGGAGCCAGTCAAGGAGCATCTTCTCGCCTGGATGCGCTGGCACTTTTGGGGTTATCCCGCATGACGGCTACTGCGGATTACTGGCCTTCTCCTCTTTCTTTATCTGCCGAGATTGGGGCCCGGGCCGAAGAGAATCCTCCTAACCAACGAGAAGGTAATGGAGCGAATGGATGAAGAACCACAATAGGCTTGGCATGGCGGGCCAGGCGTTGTTCGCTACCAAAAACGAGCGCACTCTAGATTAAGCAGCCGTTCAATGTCAATGATTTCTCCGGCCTTAGCTAGAACAGCGGAATCTTCTGCTACGGTGGGAAATCGAATTGACAGAACTGACAAAGAGTAATATCGTCTCGTCGATCTAAACGGGTGGATTCTCACGAGCCTCTGCCAATCTTGCGCACTCGTGATTCAGTTTTTTTGATGGGAAACGATGCCTCTGTCCTCTTCGCCCCTGGACTCTAACCTCCACGGCACTAACCGTGGGTAGCCGCTCAACGCAGGAGTACGCCATGATGATCACTCCTTACAGATGTCCCGAAAGAAGTTTACTACTATGGCTTGCATTACCGGTCTTTCCCTTGCTCATCTTCCAACCCGCACGGCAGACAATAACTGCCCGCGTCGGAGCGGGTGTTCCCGTGGCGCAATGGCCTGCCGGCAGAGGACCGCTAAAGTCACTCTCATCGCGACAACCAAGAAACTTGATCGTTAGCGGCAAAAGGGAGATGGGCCAGGGCATTTCGATTCCTCTTAGGGGGAAGGCGAAGAGTAAGGCTGAGATCATAGTTGAGACCATAGCCAAGACCGGCCCCACGTTAGGGGAGACCATTATCATGAGCGGCTTTTCCATGAGTGGCTTTGCGAAGGATGGCTGGCCGCTAGTGATTTGCTATGAACTGGAGGAACGAAGCGCTGCCGAACTAACGATCACCACCAAGGATGGTAAGCAGCCTTTTGTCATAGAACTCCAATCGACAAATGGCCAGCCCGCAGAAATAATGCGTCAACTCCCGCCGCAGTTCGGAAAGGAACCCCAGATCGCCTTGTTTTCCTTTCAAGCCTTCAAGAATGGTCCGGGCGAAAGAAAGCCTGCAGAGTTCTTCCTTTGCGGGTTGGGTCTGGGCCCCCATGCGGTCGGATCAATGGTCATCGATCGGCTGGAGTTCCAACCGGACAGCATCCGTCCGAGGCTGAAGGAGCAGGCTTCCTATAGCTTTCACTCCAGTTCCGACTTCGACACCGTGGCGGCAGAGTTCAGGCTCGTGACTCGCTTTCCAGGTCGCGGTGTTAGCTCGCAACTAGCCTTTCGCGAGACGCTACAAGAGGGAGTTGCGCGTGACGGTTCAGTCACGAAGTTTTGGGACGGCAAGAATAGCAAAGGCAAGATTTCGCAGGGACCGCACCAGTTCTATGTTCGCGCGTGGAGGGGTTTAAAGAGTGGTGCAGACTGGGTGTTCGCTGCTAAAAACCAGTTGGTAACAGTTGTTGAGTAGTACTGCACTCGTCACTACGTAAAGAGATGTCGACATGCCTTTCAAAACCCTGAGGGCCTTCAGGCGACAACGGCTTTTTCGCGCCAGTCTGGGGTTGCTGGTGTTGGCCGCCGCCGCTCTTGGGCAGTATAAGCTGGCCAATGTTCCGCGTCCGGTGAATTTGGAGACAACCGGGAAGTTTACTCCAGCCACAATCAGGCTCGGTCGGGAAGAATTGGTAATTGAGGGGCCCGTGGTTAACTCTTCGGAAGGGATGCTGCTGTCCCACGATGGGAGGCCGAATGAAACTGTCGATGCCAAGTTCGATCGCGCACGGTTGGATGAGCGGACCATCCGAATATTTGAGAGTGTCGGATCAAAACCGCCTTCAGCACCCGGCAAGATTGATTACCGGCCAGACGAACCGAAGATTCCCTTTACCAGTGACGAACCGTGCCGAACGCGGGTCGAACTACGCGCCTCACTGATGCCGGCCGAAATTCACATTTTCCAACTTGGTGATCCGGGCTTGAATCATTATCGTCATCTTGAGATCAGAACCAGGGGCGCAGAACTTGTCTCAAACTTGGATACCATGTCGCCGGACGACTCAGACCTTGGGCCCGGCTGTCAATATTTACTCCGAGTGGGAGACTGGAGTGAGCCG
>DATHHW010000096.1:0-11574 GCA_035317005.1 Pyrinomonadaceae bacterium
GCTGATCAGTTGCGGCTGTGTCAAGATTTTTTCCTGCATCGATAGCGGGGCTGGTGCCGGGCAGCGCATGCGTCGGTGTCTGGCCACCGTTGGGTCCAAGCGCACCGAGTTGGGGGTCGACTCCGACCCTATTATTGTCAACGCCGTCGACGAGGCCACCGTTGTTGATAAGATCACCGACGAGATTGAAGGTGTTTGCTCCCACGGCCGGGTTTAGCGTGCCGCCGATGTCGTAGGCAGCCGGAGTAGCGGTACCCTTGAAGTTGCCGGCCACGATCGTATTCCCCAGCGTAACGATGCTGCCGCTTACGATGTTAAGGCCGCCACCTATGCCGCCGCCTATATCATCCAGGTCGGCGGTATTGTTGGACACAGTGGCACTGGTCAGGGTCGCGTTGCCGGTGCTGTTGTGATAGACGCCGCCGCCGTCGGTATGGGCTTTGTTACCGCTGATGGTGCTGTTCGTTATCGTCAAGACCGAGGTGTTCGAGCCGGCAATGCCGCCACCGTTGCCACCTAAACCAGCCGTGCCCGCGGCGCCACTCGCGCCGGCTGAGCCGGGATCGCCAGTCGCGCCGGGTGTGCCGGCAGTCCCGCTACCGCCTGTACCGGCAGCGCCGCCCAAGCCAGGAGTTCCGGCTGCGCCGGAAGTGCCGGCCGTGCCGCCGGCTCCGCCCGTGCCTGTAAAGTTTCCACTGACGGTACTGTTAACCAGCGTCAAAGTACCACCGCTGTAAATGCCGCCGCCGAGACCGCCTACGCCACCGTTGCCGCCGCTTCCGGCGTTGCCGCCGTTTCCAGCCTTGCCGCCCTTGCCGCCATCGGTGTTGTTGTTCGCCCCGGTTTCGGGCGCGCCATCCCCGCCTTTACCACCGTTGCCGCCCTTGGCGCCGTTGCCGCCATTACCGCCAACGCCGCCGTTGCCTGCGTGGCTGCTGCTAACTATCACGCCGATGAGCGTGAGTGTGCCCCCGTTCAAAATGCCGCCACCGTTACCGCCCGCATTACCCGCAGTGCCTGGACCGCCAGGGTTTCCATCGTTGCCATCGCCGCCCGGAACGCCAGGACCACTTGTGTTCGGACTCGGAGTACCGTCCGAACCGTTTGTCGCTGGATCAGGAGTGCCGTTGCTGCCGTTGGCTACCGGGAGACCATCCGGGGCGCGCCCGTTCGTGATCGTCATGCCGGAGATCGTGGCGGTCTTACCGGAACCAATATTGAAGATGCGGCTGGCGTTATTGCCGTCGACAATCAGCACGTTCGCGCCCGGTCCGACGATCGTCATGTTGTTGAGGATCGCCATTTCGCCGTTGGTCATCGTGATTGTGTATGAACCAGGCGCGGCGAAGAACGCCGGGTTGAAAGTGATCGTGCCGCCATCGCAAACGCCACTGGCGATGGCTTCGCGCAAGCTGCCGTTGCCGGTGTCGTTGGCGTTCGCTACCACCACTGACGCCGAGCATGACGTAATCACCTGTTGGGGACTAAGGGTGCCCGTACTCGTGCTGAAAGTTGTGTCACCGCTATAGACCGCTGTGATCGGATGCGGCGAATTAGACGTGTCCGGATAATTGAAGGTACACGTAGCAGTCGTACCGTTGAACGGCGAGCTGCCGCCTCCGCAAACAATATCGGTGCCGGCGTCTTTGAAAGTCACCGTACCGGTGGGGGTGCCTGAAACTGTACTGACAGTCGCCGTATAGGTAATGGTAGTTAAAGGCGGCGCCGGATTCTGCGACGATACCACTGTCGTCGTCGTCGCCGTCTTACTGACGACTTGTACAACTGTGTTCGACGCCGGGCTCGCGTTGAAGGTCGCGTCCTGATTATAGACCGCGGTGATGTTGTGCGAACCCTCAGTCAGAGCAGTCGTCTGGCAAGTCCAAACGCCGGCGGCCTTCACCACGTCATTGCATATAACAGTCGCGCCGTCCAGGAAATCCACAGTCCCCGTGGGCGGAGTGACTGGAGTCGAGTTTACTGTCGCTACGAACGTCACATTCTGACCCGGCGTGGACGGGTTCGGCGAAGAGGGGTTCAGCGTTGCGGTCGTGTCAGACCTGAGCACGTTCTGCGGATCAGTGCTGAGCGCAACAGGGGCAGCGCTCATGTTGAAGTTCGCGTCGCCGAGGTATTTGCCCGTGATCGGATGGTCGCCGGCAAGCAGCCCTGAAGTCGTGTACGTAGCCACCCCGCTGACCAGGTTTTGTGTCGCAATGACGTTCACACCGTCCTTGAACTCGACCTGGCCCGTTGGCGGCCCGGCAAAGTTCCCGGCCGAAGTGACCGTGGCGGTAAAAGTCACGGACTGGGTAACGTAAGATGGATCCAGGTTCGAAGTAACCGTCATCGTCGTATTCGATGGCGTGGGCGTACCCGAGAGGGTGTTGCTGATGGCGCTAGGATCGAAATTCCCGTCACCATTGTATTGCGCCGTAAAGCTATGCGCGCCCGCCGACAATGAAGTGATGTTACAGTGCGCCACTCCGGCGGTAACCGTGGCAGTCGCGCACAACGTGGTGGCCCCGTCCTTAAAGATAGCCGTTCCGCCTATGGGGGTGGGATTACCCGCCGGGTTCGACGTCACCGTCGCATCCAGAGTTATCGCCTGGCTGGTGTTCCAGGATGCGGGAGCCGGAGTTGAGCCGAGCGAGATCGTGGTGTCGAACAGGTCAACTGGCGTAGTTACCGTATTGGTATTTAGCGGGTTGCCGTCGAATCCGCCCGAGAGCGTCCCGAAATTAGAAATCTGCGGCGTGGCGGGTGGCACCCCGGAGAGGTTCGGCGGATTGTTCACCGTCACGCTGAACGTGATGGTGGTGGACTTGCCGATGGGCAGGCTGAATCCTGAGCCACTGCCGTTGACAGTAACGGTCCCGCCTGGAGGTGGCGGAGGCGCAAACAGCGAACTGATCGCCATGCTGCTCTTCGTCGTTATCCCGGACCAGATATTCGCGTGGTTAAGTCTGATTTCCGCTCGAGGAGTGAGAACCGGCGTCTCAACACTCGGCAGCAGGGACAGGAAGTGCGCTCCTTGGAACTGATTCGCATTCGCATTCGCTGCCTGACCTCGGCTCGGGATGCGCCGTTCGCCGACGGTCAGGTAGCCGTACATGAGGTTGTCGCGATCCTTCTCAAGATACGAATCGTCGAGGCCCAGCTTGTGACCCATCTCATGCATGATCGCGGTAAGCAGATCGACGTGGCCGGCCGGCGCGCTCAACGGATCGGTGTAGCGGCGCGTACCCGTAGCCTCGCCAAACTCTGAATCGCTCTGCGGCGTGGAATCAACGAACCAGCCTTTAGTCTGAGCATCGCGGTCAACAAGAATATGGTTGCCGTCAGCCTCGCCGAGATATGCTCCCGAAAGATCGGCAACGTCGAACTTGAGGTCGCGCAAAGCTGCGAGCTGCTGCGCTGTCAAACCTGTGGCCGACCAGCGCTCAAAGGCAGCGGTGACGGTTAGATCGAGCTGTTGTTGGTTGAGTGAACTAAATACTCCTTCAGGTGAAACCAAATAGTGCGGCGCCGTGTCTTTGCTGAAGGTCGATGCGGCTCGCTCGAAGGAATAGTCATAGAGACTTGCTGCAAGCAACGGCGCGTTCAATGCCGCCATCACGCCACCTTCCATCAGTAGCAGTGGTGTCGGACAGCTTGGACCGCTGTAGCCTGTCTGACCAACCGGCTGTGTTGCCGAACCGGCGTTGCCGGTGTTCTGAGTGGTGATGTAATTCCCAACGGCGACCGAATCAAACGGCCCCGAGAACCCGGAGACACAGAACGTTGTGCCGTTTCCGCGCGAAAAGCGCACGCCTCGGATTGCTTGCCCACCCCCGGTGCGCCAATTGCCGACGACGTTGTTCTTTTCCGCGGCCGTCGACCCACCGACCTTGGCGTTGAGGCTGCCTCCCGAGCCGGTAGTCGTGGCGTTGATTCCATCTCCCTGGTTTCCGTTCGCACCGTTCGTGCCGTCGTCCGGTTCCAAAAGCTGATTGCCCGTGATCGTCGCGCGCATCGTGCCCGTGGTCGCCGAGCCCGGGTTGTTCCCGACGAAGATGCCCTGGCCGTTGACGTGGCGGATGGTATTATTGGTGATAGTCACGTCGAAATTACCCGCGACCGCAGGCATGTCCACTGAAATGCCACCGCAGGTGACGGCGTCGCAGCCCGATTGGGCGACGCCCGCGGTTCCGACCGTGTTACCGCTGACGGTGCCGACCCAGCTACCTGTCGCACCGAAGCCTTTTCTGGCATTAATAACGGTTCGCGATCCCTGGCTTACAGCGGCGGGCGTGTTGGTGAAAGTATTATTGACGATGCTGAACGTCACTGCGCCGCTGGTAGTGCCATTGATGTCGGTGCCGTAGCTGACATTCGAAATTGTATTGCCGTTCCCGGCGCCGCTCTGGCCGAAGGTAATGTTCTGGGTAGTATTACCTTCCGTGTTGGCGTTCAGTGCCCGGCCATAGATTTTACTGAACGTCACGCCCTTGATTACGGACGTGATCGAAGCGCCGGTGTTGCCATTGGTGGCGAGGAGGATTACGTCAGCCGCCGTTGTGTTCATCGGACTCGGCGGCGCCGCCACTGGGCCAGGGTTATTGGTGTTGCCGTAGAATCCGCTAGAGGCAGAGTTAGTGCCGGTGATGTTGATGGTCAGCGTACCGGAATTGTTCTGCACTTCGAGCCCGCGGGCGCCGTTGTCCTTGTAGACGCCGTTGGTGATTGTGGCGGTGCCCTTAAGATTCGCGAACTGCGCGCCATCCTCACCTACCTCGTCGCCGTTGCCGGTCACGGTGAGATTCGTCATCGTCAGATCCGTCACGCCATAGCCATTGATACCGTTCTGCTTCGAGTTGGTCACCGAGAGGTTATCCAAAACGACCGGGGACACCGTGTCGAGATGGATATTTGACTGGCAATTTGCCGCCCGATTCGTTCCGCTGATCGACCCGTTTAGACCATCGCCACAAGCGGCGTTAGGACTTCCCACAGACGTGCCGTTCCCCGTGAAGTTCATGTTCTTGAGCGTAATATTGCTCGCCGTTATGAACTCAGCCCCGCGTGTCGAACAGTTCTGCACCGTGCCGCCGCTGCCGGCAGTCGTGCCGCTGCCCAGAACCGTAAAGCTGCCGGTGGTAGTCGTTAGAGAGATCCCCTTGCTTGCCCCGTTCACGTTAACGCTGATCAAAGAAAACACGCCGCCGGCATTGTTTAGGCTCACGCCCGTTCCGGTTGCGCCTGAGGTGGTGACGGTGACGTCGCTCACCGTTGCCGAGATGCCCACCTGCATGCCGGTCATGGCTGATCCGCTGGTCCCTGTCAAGCCCTGAGTGCCCGCTGGCGGGGCGATAGCCACGCCCTGCACGCGCGTGTTGCTCGCGTTCATCTGTACGCGGCCGTTAATCGTAGGCTTGGTAAAGCCACTTCCAATTGTCGGCCGCGCTATAGTTCCCGAGGGCGGCGTGAAACCCATGAAGGTGTCAAAGTTTGTAGTGCCGCCGCTGTCAGTGGCGTTCTGTCCGATCAGCCATTCGGACAGTGCCTGACTTGCTCCACCCAACAGCGTGACGCCGGCGCCGGGCGCATTAGTAGTGGTATTACCCGAATAGACAAAGATCCGCTGGTTCGCATTCAGGCTCGCAAGTTTGGTTGCCGCCGTCCCGAAATTGTTAAATGGATTAGACAGCCGGCCGTCGCCGGCGGCGCCACCAGGATTGACGAACCAGATGGTGGGACCGATGACGGTGAAACTCACCGTATGGGTAACGCTACATGCGGACGGAGTTGGCCGGCCATTATCGCAAATCGTATAGTTAAAGCTAACGTTGCCAAGGGGAGCAGTTGGCGACGGATCGAAAGTGAAAGCTCCTGTGCTGGCATCGGCGACCACGTCACCCACATTGGCGATGCTGGCCGTGATCGTCCCGGCCACTGGAGCCACACCGTTAACAGTTCCCACGGTAAGTACAGAGGTAAAGCCTGCGTCGCCCGCATCCACATCCGCTGCCCCTACCAGCAGACCGCTCTGTGCTCCACTAGTCCCGGCGCCAATCGAGATCTTCATGTTCGCCTGGACATTACCTTCAGTCCTGTCCGGAACCGTCGGCGCGTCGTTGACCGGGCTAATCGTGAAACCAATTGTGCCGCCGGCGCTCAACGCACCGCCGAGGCCGGTGTTCCCGTTGTCGTTAATATTCAGAGTCAGCGTGTCGCTGCCGTTGTAGTTCAACGTCGGGGTGAAGGTGAGACCGTTAATGGCCGTGTCTATGTTCGCGACGGTGCCGACCACCGAGATGCTGTTAGTGTTGTTCCCCGTTACCGAAACGCCGGCAGTTGAAACGTTGATCGTGCCGTGCAGGACAGACGCCGTGAAAGTAACGTTACTCGCGCCTGAGTCCACATCGGAAACTCGAATCCGGTTTGAGCCCGCGGTATTAAACACGCGCGGCGTGTCCTCATTGAATGTTTGTGCTCCCGGAAGGGCCGGCACGCAGGGAGAGGGAGTAGCCGAGAAACAGGGCGCGTCGTTGACACCCACGACAGTAATGTTGACCGTGCCCACCTGATTCGAGTCGGCCGTCCCGTCGTTGACCTTGAAGGTGAAGCTGTCCGGGCCATTGTAATCAGCGGCCGGCGTGTAGGTCCTGCCCGCCGTCGTACCACCAGGAGGATTCAACGTCCCATGCGCCGGCGGCGTGACGATCGTAAATAATGAGAGCGGAGTGCCGTCGGGATCTTCTCCGGTCATCGTAATGCTCTTGGCGGTGTCTTCGTTCGTCGAGACTGTCTGAGCACCTGACTGATCAAAAGCCACCGGTGTGCTGTTGACAGATCCACTCAGCGTGGTGGATCCACTTAAATTGTCGGTGAAGGTCAGACCCGTGCCATCAAGCGTGCCCGCCGTGTTGTCCAGCGTTGTGCTGTACTTGATCGTGTCGCCCGGATCTGCTTTGGTGTCGCCGTCCACATCGCCGCCCACTGGGAAGGTTGCGGTCATGGTCGCCGTTAACGTTCCGAATGACGGCGGCACGGGCTGCGGCGCCGGCGCAGTTGGTGGAATGACGAATGGTGCTGGTAGTGACGAATTACTGGTGTTTGCTTCTTTGTTCGTCGAAGAAAGAGAGCTCTTCGTGACGGTCGGACTAATGACACCTCTAGGCGCGGCGATGGCGGCGAAAGGAGTTATCAGGATTGTGAACGACAGTAGGCAAGCTACAAAGACTCGTAGATTACCGGCCGCGGGTTCAGGGGATAATTGCTTCACGACTTATTTTAATTCTAGAGCGAGGGCTTCTTAATTGTGCTTTATTTTTATTCGAACAGCGGACGGAAAAGAGCAAAATCCTTTTCGACGAACGCCAAGACTAATACGGAACACCGAATGGCGTCAATCCAAAAAGCTCCGGGAAGGGCCGGTTCGGGTAAAAATCGCGACCTCATCCCAGTTGCGGCTGCGCCGCAGCACAGGGCGGTAAGCCTCCGGCTTACCGTCTCGCCTCTCTATGAAACTCAGGAGGCTCCGCCTCCACCTCATCGAGAGTCTGAGGCATAGCCTCGGGGGGGAAGCGGCCCGGCCGGAAAGCCGGAGGCTTTCCGCTATGTGCTGCGGCATAGCCGCAAAGCCCAGTGACTGCCCACCGCCCACCGCCCACTCCTCACTGGGGACTCGGCGTCGCTTTCGCTCTGGCCTTATCCCTGCGGTCTTTCAACTTCCTGTCTGCTTCCAAATCACGCATCAGCACGTAATTAAGATTACCCCCCTGACCGCCGGCAAAGACCCGAACCTCAACCTCGCTGCACTTGAGAATCTTCAACTGATTATCCATCCCCACATATGCCTCCCATTGATCTGCGGCAGGAAGACTTGTCCCTTCAACAAACTTCGCAACGAACTTATCAACGTGTGAATACTCCGGGCCGTTGTAACCGACCGAAAAACTTGAAACGTGACCGTCCAGAAGCGTGAAGGTAATTTGACTGACACCGGCGAAGTTATCTTTTGATTGATATTTGTCTGGTCGCACGAGGAAGCTGGACACACCAAATTGGCTGGGCGGTTTGGCTAAGCTGGAGCGGATTTCAGCGTCCTCGTTGCTGCCGGGAAATAACGCCAGCACTTGCCCTGGTGTCATTCCGAGCCTGAGACCTTTTATGTCGGGGGCTCCGGCCAGAGTAAGTTGGCAAGTTGGTTTATCCTGTTCGTCCGCGCTATTAGTCTGGGCTGGAGTTGGGCCAAACGTGGAACTGCTGTTCGGGGCCGGCTGTGAACCTGTCGTTTTGTACGCGCTACAAGCGACCGATACGGCGATCAGTAAAGATACTATGGCAAGAAATAATTTCATAAACTGCGGTGACCTCACATGGCCATTGATAACATGAGTCATAGAGTCAGTACCACTCGCGGTAGCGGGTGGGTGATCGCACAGGTGTGATCCACCCGCTACCGCGGGTGGTACTTTTCGTGGATCGTTCTCGTTTCAACCGAAGGAGGCACGAAACCCGAATCAGGACACCACGCCTCGCTTCCAATGAGTTGTTGTGCCATGCACTGCGCTGCTACGCGACTAAGTGTTCCCTCGTCTTAGAGCTAATCCGGCTGCCGCAACCAGCGCGACCACAAACGCCGGGACAGCGGTTATCGCCGGCCACACTACGAGCGCGAAGGCGACTAGTCGCATGTTGCTTGAGCCCACTCTGTACCCATGAACGTTCGCGCTGACCGCCAGGGCAAACGCACCCAGGGCCACGGCCATGGATACGTGCGACGCTGTTATGAGGGGCGAGTTACGCAGCCGAAAGTGCTCGTAACCTATATGAAGCGCGAAAACGATGGCGGAGGCCAGGAAGCCCAATCGATTCCAAATCTCGTGCATCGAATTGGTCGCAGACCAACGGGCGAACGCAGCGAAGGCGACGCCGAAGACAAAGTACGCCGCACCAAAGAGTACGACCATTCGGAACCACCGTTGGCGATCAGATGCAGTCATGCGTGTAGTCGAACGTCAGAGTTGACCGGCGCGGCGTTTAGCGACAACGCTTAACCGCACGATCAAAGTAAAGATCAAACTTCATAGATGCGTTGCGGTGCAATGGAATTTGTTAACCGGCAGTTGTCTCGTTGTTTTGACCCAGGCTGCTCAAGACATGAAGTAATACTCCTGCTGCGATGCAGTACGTGCCCCAGTGACTCAATGGCGTATGCAAGTTTCCCAATCCGGGCTCGTAAAAGAATGCCACGAGGTAGAGAAAGGGGCTCAATAATGTAAGACCAGAACCAACCATCTGTAAGGCTTTGCGCCAAAACTCCAGTCGATAGGTGAAATAAGCTCCGATGCCCAGATTCGTCAAACCAGACAGCAGGATAAAGATGTGCCTGGTACGATACAACAGTCGTATCCCATCCGGGACGCCGACCATGTGATTGTAATACTTGTCCATATACTGCCCGGTTAACAGGAAGACAATCAGGACAAAGATTCCAAAGGTTAGATGGACTTTTCTCAACTTAGATTTTGGAATTCAATCAGTCGGTTATGTCCGAGCTGTCCGGGCGCGGGCGAACAGCCTGAGATACTTCACCTCAATCCCAGTGCCTTGAGATAGCCTTCATTGATGCCGCAATTTCTGAACTTTATCTGCTCAAGATAGGTGGAGAGCGCTTTCTCTACCTTCTCTTTCGGGGGACGATTGTTTCTTACTTCCTCAAAAGTCGTGCGGGGGTGATTCGCGAAAGAAATGATCGCGTCCCACTCCTCCGGCTTCTTTATCGATGCGATACAGGAAGTCGCATCCAGTTTCTTGTAAGGCCAGAAGCACCAACCGATCCCGTTGTGTTCAAGCAAAGTCCTGAAGGAAGCGATCCATTCATCCTTGTTTTCGCCAGACTCGCCCATCCAGATAGGTACGTTGTACTTGTTGCTGAAATCGACATACTCCTGGATGGCCTCTTGCTTCACGTCCATCCAATATTTATGAAAGGTGTAAGCCAACTTCTCGTCAAAGGGCGGCCCGAAGACTTTGAAATTGGTCTCCCACTGTGCCCCTCCGAGAAAGATGATGTGGTTTTTATCCACGCTCCTGATTCCGGCCACGACCTTTCGATAGACCGGTTCAAGTTTTGGATTTAAGTAGGCTTTGTCGAAGAACTGAGGAATCGGCTCGTTAAGCAAATCGTAGCCGAGCACGGTCGGCTCGTCTTTGTAACGCGCGGCAATCTTCTGCCAAATCTTAACCGTTAACTCCTGGCTCTCGGGGCTATCAAAGAGAAACGGATAGCCCCAACTGTCATCGATGTTATCTCCCGTCTGGCCGCCGGGCGCGGCGTGCATGTCGAGGACTACATACAGTCCCTCACGCTTGCACCAGCCGACGACCCGATCCAAAAGCTCATAGCCCACACCTTCGAGCCTTTGGGTCTCGCCTTCTGCCACGACAAGACGATAATTGAATGGGACGCGAATTGAGTTGAAGCCGGCCTGCTTGATGAATTTTATGTCTTCGCCGGTGATGTAGTTGTCGTGATAAGCCTTCCAGAACCGCCTGGCCTCGTCTTCGCCGACGAGTTGATTAACTACAACCTGAATCAGTCGCGGGGAGTTGGCGGCCTTGAACTTAAACATATAGCCTTCCGGCATCAGCCAGTTCCCGAGATTGATTCCTCTTAGTAAGAGGGGGCGCCCGCCCGGCGCAATAAACTCTTTGCCGCGCGTGGTGACGAATTTGGATTGCGCGTGACAGGTGGACCTCGCGCCGAAGAGCAGGAGAAAGGCCGATATGATGACTACTACTATTCTTCTTTTACGACCCACCATAAGCCCACTAATTATCCGTCAATCCACTTCATAATACCGTATTCCCGTGTCCCAGCGCCGGCCTCGGCACGCACGTCCGTGCCGGCGCTGTGAATGATGGCTTCGTTTCCATCTGCGACAGCCTTGACATAGCCGACCAGTCGAGCAATCAGTGCGTCCAGAACATCTTCCTTTTGGTTCCGAACATAATTCTTGGTTTTTGCGAGTTGTTTTGCGGCTTGCACTTCGGTTTCTGCCGTTTGCAGGTAAAACACCCGTCACGGGAGCAAATCCAGTCGTCGTCAGAGGAGTAAATTCACCCGTCACCGAAACAAGAATCAGTCTTACTCCAAAAACAAAACCGCCAGCGCGGGCTCGCTCTCGGCCCATGCTGGCGGATGCTACTGACATCTGACCTCTGACTTCCGACTTCTACTTTTCTAACTGCGCGGCGGAAAGACGCCCTGCATCGCGATGATGAAGGTCACTACCAGGAACGGCTGCATGTTGTTATGCGGAAGGCTGCTGCCGGCAATCGAAAATGCATTGACGGCCATGTTAGTGTTTGAGTTCGGACGGTATGGCTTAGCCCCGCCTTTAGCTCCTCCAATTACAACGGTCGGGCTGGGCGTAACCACGGCCGCCAGGTCGTCCTGATAAGCCGTGACGAAATGGGTGTGTATCGGCATTTCACTGGTGAGCAATGTAATGAAGTCGCTTCCTGATGACTCACCGAGAAAACGTTCTGAGAGCCCTGCTCCCTGACCCTGGCCGATCGGGG
>DATHHW010000097.1:0-44079 GCA_035317005.1 Pyrinomonadaceae bacterium
TGCCTCCGGTCAGCTTCAAGATAATACCCCGCCATGCCTGAAGTCCGCCGAGCGTGACAATGAACGCGGGGATGTTTACATAGGCAACCAGCGCTCCCTGAATCGCTCCAATCAACAATCCGACGACCAGTGCGGCCGCCAGCGACACGACCAGTCCTCGGCCCTGCGTCATCGCGGCTATGCCTCCGGCCAGACCGACTAACGCGCCCACCGAAAGATCGATGTTGCCGCAGACGATGACCATCAACATGCCGACAGCCAACACGCCGGTCACCGCCATTTGCTGCAGGAGTTTTGAAAAATTGACCGCGCCGAGAAACAGGCCATAAGGATGATATTGATCGACCGTGGCCCATTGAAAGAAAAGCCAAATCACGATCAGCGCGAGCAGCAGTGTGTAAGCGCGCAACGCTGAAGTGCGGAGCTTGAATCTGCCGGCTCTGGTTTGTTCGGTAGTCATGGCAACTGCTGCAGACGGTCCTTCGCCTCAACTCGTCCTTTCCGAGTGATCGATTTCCTGCTTCCTGAGTGTTCGATCCATCAAGGCAGCAGCTCGCCCAAAATGACATCGATATTGGCGGGGCGTGTTTTTGGGAAGATCACTCGACCACCCGTCTCTTTTGTAACTTTCTCAAGAAAATCCATCGCCCTCTTTTTTGCACTTTTTCGAGTAAGACTATCGCGCGACTCTAACTCTTCCACGAACCCAACGGCGTAAACGGCGACGCCGCTATCGTGCAACGTCTGAAAGAGTTTCCTTTCGTTAATGTAGCTTACTCGGTCTTCGCCGTCCGTGACCATGATTATGACTTTATGCCCTAAAGCATCCTTCTCAGCGCCGGCTTTGGCATCAAGCTTTTCAGCCATTAACGAAATGGCGTCCAGCAAAGTTGTTTGGCCTCCCTGAACGTAGATATCTTCCAGGTATCGGTTCAGAACTCCTTCATCCTGTGTCCATTCAGTGCCCATCGTCACTCTCGCCCGCGAACCCTGTCCGACGCCCTCGCTCATAAACGAGAACAAGGAGACCGGACCACGTGGGGAGGTTCGATGCACAAGTCCTTTGCCAAACGCTTCGACCTGCACAAATTGATTTCTGAGTGAACCGGTGTTGTCCAGCAGAATGGCGTATGCAGTCTTCTTGTCGCCCTGCGCAAATCCAGAGTGACAGAAGACGGATGTTAGCAGCAGGGCTAATAAGACATGGAAGCTAGCTCTTGCGAACATATTATTTCTCATTGCGTGCTCTCCCTAGGCTGCGCGACGCGCGTGTCCCGTCGCGCACGACATTACTGCTTCAGGCGTTGCTTCGCTGCGCGTGAACTCCCCGGTTACGCGGCCTTCGTGCAAAACAATCACGCGATCGGAGAGACCGAGAACTTCGGGTAATTCAGATGAGACCAAAACGATCGCCAGGCCGCTTTCCGCCAGCCGGTTAATCTGCGCATAGATTTCCTGCTTGGCGCCGACATCGATCCCGCGTGTCGGCTCATCGAGAAAGAGCACTCGTGGGTTGGTCAACAACCATTTCGACAGTACGACCTTTTGTTGATTCCCGCCGGACAGCGTGCCGGCGATCGTAAAAACGGAATTCGCTTTTATGCGCAGGTCGCGCGCAGAGCGCTCGCCAGCGACGGCTTCGGCGTCTTCGTCAGTTACAAATCGGCCGGATAGCTGGCGCAGCCCCGCGAGCGTCATGTTTTTCAGAATCGTCTGGTCAAGGATGAGACCGTAACGCTTTCGATCTTCGGTCACGAAACCAATGCCATGTCGGATCGCGTCGGACGTCTGATTGATTTGAACCGGTTTCTGGCCAACAAATATTTCAGCGGACTTGCGGCCGGGATGCGCGCCAAAAATCGCCATCAGCAACTCGCTTCTGCCCGATCCCATCAAGCCGGCAATGCCCACCACTTCGGCCTTGCGGGCCGTGAAACTAACTCGATCGACGAGCAGTTTGCCCGGCACTCCGGGATCTTCGACCGTGACGTTGCGCACTTCGAACACCACGTCGCCGCGCTCATGCGTGCTATCAGGGAATATCTGACCGACTTCGCGTCCGACCATTTTCGCGATCACGCCCGCTTCATCGAGGTCGGCCGTAGCGTCCGTGCCGACGGTGCGGCCGTCGCGCAGCACCGTAATGCGTGAGCTGATGCGGAAAACCTCGTCGAGCTTGTGCGAGATGTAAATCATGGCCACGCCTCGCGAGCGCAGCTTGTGCAGAATGACAAAAAGCGTCTCGACCTCCGCGTCGGTTAGCGCCGCGGTTGGTTCATCGAGCACCACGATGCGAGCGTCCTGCGAAAGAGCTTTGGCGATCTCGACGAGTTGCTGTTGGCCGATCCCCAGGTTTCGCACCGGCGTCAGTGGATCGATCGCGAGGTGAAGATCGTCGAGCAACTTCTGCGCGCCGCTATAAAGTTTCTCCCAATTGATGACGCCGAAACGCCGAGGCTCGCGGCCCAGGAAGATATTCTCAGCCACGCTCATGTCTTTAACCAGCGACAGTTCCTGATAGATGACGGCGATGCGGGCTTTCTCAGCGTCGCGAACATTCGCAAAGCGCCGCTCAGAACCATCGAGAAGGATCTCGCCGCCGTATTCAGGATGCGGATAGACCCCGGCGAGGATTTTGATCAGCGTCGATTTACCCGCGCCGTTTTCACCGACCAAAGCGTGGATCTCACCTTCACTAAGATCGAAACTCACACCGTCCAGAGCGCGCACGCCCGGAAAGGTCTTTGTGATACTTTTCATCTCAAGAAGCGGGGAATTCATGTTCTTGATATTCGTTGTTGGGCCGTCTTGCAAAAACCTTCAACGCGGGCTTCCGGTGTATAGAGTACCAACTTTAGTCGGCTTTTTCCCGGCAAGGCCCAACTAAAGTTGGTACTCTGTACACCGCTACCATTGCGCGCTCTATCTGCTGCCCACTGCCCACAGCTCACTGCTTCGGCCATTGGTCCTTCGGCACATTCTTATAGACATCTTCCAACTTGTGATAGCCGTCCTTGATGACAGTGTTCATCACATTGTTCTTATCCACCACCTGGGGCTCGTGCAGGATCGATGGAATGTCCTTCTTCCCGTTGTTGATGGTGTCCTTCGTCTCAACCTTTTCACCGCGCGCGAGTTTGACGGCGGCATCGACCGCGCTAAACGCGAGCGGCTGAATCGGTTTGTAGATGGTCATCGTCTGTTTGCCTTCAACTATTCGCTGCACGGCGTCGAGCGCCGCGTCCTGTCCGGTCACCAGGACCTTCCCGATCAACTGGGGTGGCAAAGCAGAAATCGCGCCGCCAGCAGTGCCGTCGTTCGAGGCGACAATTGCCTGGATGTTGTTGTTGTTCTTGGTGAGCGCATCTTCGGTGATGCGCAGCGCCTCGCTGGCCAGCCACTCACGCGCGAATTGTTTGGTGACGATCTTGATGTCGCCGCGATCCACGGCAGGCTGCAGGACGCTCATTTGGCCATCAATCAGCAGCAGCGCGTTATTGTCCGTCTGCGATCCGCCAATCATAACGTAATTGCCTTTGGGCATGTGATCGAGCGCGTACTGTGCCTGCATCTGTCCAATCTTCACGACCTGATGCGCAACGTAAAGGTCGACGTCGGAATTACGAATCAGGCGATCGTAACTGATTACCGGAACATTCTGACGATGAGCGGCCTCGACAATCGATGCGGCAATTTGTCCGTTGTGTGGCGCGACGATCAAAACATCGAAACCCTGCGTCAGGAAAGTTTCGCATTGGTTAATCTGCGTTGAATCGCTACCGTCAGCGACCTGTACCTGACACTCGGCGCCGATTTCCTTACAGCGCTGTAAGACCAGTTCCTTATCGCGATTCCAACGTTCTTCTTTCAGAGTGTCCATGGAAAAGCCTATGCGCACCGCCCCGCCTTGTTTTGCGGATCGGCCGGTTTTGGTTTGGTCGGGACCCTTTACGCAACTGGCGAAGAGAAGCATTGCGGGCAAGCAGAACAGAATCAATTTGGTTGTGGCTCTCATTGTTTGCATCCTTCTTCGTAACAAATGTGCAGATGATTAGTTGAAAGTTAAGTCGCTGCAACGGGCTCCGTTAAGAGCCCGTTGTTTATAGCCATCCTGACTATATTATTCAAGCAATCTTCGTGAGTAGCGAAACGGCGTTTCGCGACTCGCGGATGGCAGGGTTCCTGACAGCGCCCCGAGCGATCCGTATTTCGCTGTTGATGACAATAGAAGAGCGATTCACGAACTCACACGAAATAACTCGAACCAGGGACCGTGCTTCGTGCCGTTTCGTGTGGTTTAGTGGATCGCTTTTTCCACTGCTGCCTAGCTCCTGCCATACAACTCGGTCAGTTGCTTCAGCCGGTCGGCGATTTCATCAGTGAGGCTTTCAGCCTTGTACCGCCAGGCCCAATTACCCGACAATCTCGCCGGCAAATTCATGCGTGCTTCGTTTCCCAGGCCAAGCACGTCCTGCAAGGGAACGATCGCGGTCTCGGCCACCGAAGCCAGGGCGGCGCGAATGAAGTCCCAGAGAATGTCCCGGCCATTGCTCTGCAAATACTGCAAGCAGAACTCGCGCTCGGTATTGTTTTCGGTCTCGCCGAGACTTGCAAACCAACCGGCGGTCGTGTCGTTGTCGTGCGTGCCAGTATAAACGACAACGTCGCGAGTGTGGTTATGCGGGAGGTGAACATTCGCCGCGTCGCTGCCAAAGGCGAACTGAAGAACACGCATCCCGGGAAAGCAAAACTCTGATCGCAGGCTTTCCACGTCCGGCGTAATCACGCCGAGATTCTCGGCGATGATTGGCAAATCGCCAAGCGCTTCGGTTAAGGCGACGAACAATTCTCGCCCTGGCGCCGGAATCCACTGGCCGTTTTGCGCGGTGGGCTCGCCGGCAGGAATCTCCCAGCAGGCTGCGAAGCCGCGGAAGTGATCGATGCGCAGCAGATCAAATTGTGAGATCGAAAAACGCACGCGGTCGATCCACCATTTGAAGCCGTCAGCGCGCAGGCGGTTCCAATCGTAAACTGGATTGCCCCAGAGTTGGCCGGTCTCGCTGAAGTAATCGGGCGGCACGCCGGCGACTTCGGTAGGATTGCCTTGATCGTCGAGTTTGAAGTATTCGCGATGGGCCCAGACATCGGCCGAATCATGAGCGACAAAGATCGGCAAGTCGCCAATGATGCTCACGCCGCGCGCGTGGCAATAGGCAAGCAGCGCCTGCCACTGCCGGAAAAGGCAGAACTGAAAAAACTTTTGCGCGGAGATCTGATCGTGTAATTCTGAGCGCGCGTTCTCCAGCGCGGCGGGCTGACGCTCTGCCAGTTCGCGATTCCAATTTGACCAGGCGCGGCCATCGTTTGCGTCCTTCAACGCACAAAACAAGGCATAGTCATCAAGCCACCAGGCCGAAAGCTCGCAAAACTCTTCAAACTCCGCGCGAAGGTTGCTTGCCGGATCGCGTTTGAAATTCTCGTATGCTTGTTCGAGCAGTCCGTCTTTGAAGTGTCGCACGTCGTCGAACTCGACGCGCTCTGCACGGAACGGCGGCGGTGCGAGGTCTTCGATGGCGAGCAAACCTTCGCCAATAAACTGACGTGGATCGATTAAGAGCGTGTTGCCGGCAAAAGCTGAGAGCGATTGATAAGGCGAGTTTCCATATCCGGTGGGTCCCAACGGCAAAACCTGCCACAAACTCTGGCCGCTCGCTGCCAGAAAATCGACGAACGCGCGCGCTTCGTCGCCAAAATCACCGATGCCGAAAGTGCCGGGCAGGGACGTTGGGTGAAGCAGGATGCCGCTCGATCTGGTTGACAACAAGAAAGCTTTCGTTTAGACCTCGGGCTTTCGCCGCGAGCGCAAGAACGATCCATCGCTTAGACTGCGGTTGTAGGCGGCGCCGTCTAGTGTTCGATTCTCGTTTAGAGCGGGCCTAGGCAGATCGACGTCCACCGTGTAATCGCTTCGGACTGGTTTGATGTTCTGTCGAGATTACTTTCCGCAGCGCACGATTTACCGCCCTCGAGTCTGGGAAATAGGCTTGGACGTCCGGATCGAGGCTGACAAGACTCTCCCCTAACACCCGCTTTTCTTCGATAGTGCCGTTGGATCGATACACTCGGATGGTGTACCCATTTTCCTTCAACGTGGTCGCGTATTTGCCACGAACGCCTTTCGAAAAATCAGTTTCAGAAATGTCGGCGCCTGTCGAAGTTTTCTTAATTGAAGTCTTTTTCTTCATAGTCTCTGATTTCTGACCGACTTGCTTTCCGGGCATTGATCAAGCGTATTCTTTCGCCGCGTTCAGTAAAGCTGACAACTACCAGTCTTCTTAGGTTTGATATGCCAACGATTCTGAATCTGACCTCAGCCTGTGAATGCCGAGCGTCCGGAACCGTGATCGACAAGTTATCAAGGAAGACGGTCTGCGCCTCATCGAACGTTACTTTATGCTTGCGCCAGTTAGATTCGGCTTTGTCTTCATCCCATTCAAACAGCAACGGCATAGGAGGGTCTTCTCACGTACGTTAACCCATCGTACGGAGTTCTTCAACATTGACGGAGCTTCTCTCGGCCCCTGATTTCACGGGTGTTAGAGCACTTCAGAACTCGCAACGCCTGCCTCTAAGCGATATTCTAATTATTGCTTGAAGCGCTGAACGTAGCCGGCGAGACTCGCGATCTGCGCTTTGGTTAATTTTTTTGCAAACGCGGGCATGTTCTTCTTGCCGCGCGTGATTATGCCCAACAGTTCGCCGGTGTTGGGATGTTTGACCCACCAACCCGGATCGGTGAAATCAGGAGTACCGAAGATTCGGCCCAGTGACGTCTCACGGGCACCGTCGGCGCCGTGGCACTTCGAACATTTTTGTTTATACACAGCTTCGGTTGATAGGGGCTTGTCAGCGGATGGCCAGGCGGTGGCGGCGTGATTGCGCGCAGCCTGGCTTGGCGTTAATGAATTAACGGCCAGGAAAATTCCAGCGGTGACGAGAAATAGCTTGAGCAGAAGCTTCATGTTTAGGAGCGAGACTTTCAGAATGAACGAGCGGCAGAAGCGGCGACGGCATCACAGTGTCCGCAAGCCCGACCGTCAGGGAGGGCTCCTTAATGATCGAGGCCCTCCCTGACGGTTGGGCCTCTGACAATTGATTGTCGACAATTCATACCAGGCCCATAATACTATGAACGATGAACACCGACGGTAGTAAAGCTGGATTTGCGCCACACGGTTACGCCGGAATCATAGTCATCATCCTGGCGGAAGGCCTGCTGTTCGGAGGCAATCAGCTCGTCGGGCATTGGTTCACCCCTACAATCTGGACGGGCTACATTCTTTTTGTCGATGCACTGGTTTACAAATTTTCGGCCCGATCGCTGTTGATGAATAATCGCCTGGAATTCGTCATTATCGCGGTTGTCTCGATTGGCGGTTGGTGGCTGTTTGAGTTTTACAACGCACCGAGATTTTGGAAATCCGATCTCGAGCTGTGGTGGCATTACCACAATCTCGAGCCGAACCCTTTCCTGCGCCGGGTTGGCTACGACTGGGCATTCGCCACGATTTCGCCGGCGATGTTTGAAACGGCTGAGTTGTTTGCCGTTGCGCTTTTCCAGCGGCAAACGTCACGGACTCAGATCAAGTTTTCAAAGACGGTCTTAGTCGTATTGGTGTTTGCCGGCCTGGCGGGAGCGATTGTGCCGCTCATTTTTCCGTCGGAATGGTTTGCGCCGGTTATCTGGTTGTCTTTTATTCTGTTACTGGATCCGGTAAATGCGATGCGTGGCCAGCCATCGATCTTCAATGACCTGGCGCGCGGGGACTGGCGCCGGCTGTGGGCTTTGCTGGCCGGTGGTCTCGTCTGCGGTGTGTTGTGGGAGTTTTGGAATTACTGGGCCTTAACGAAATGGACTTACACTGTGCCGTTCTTTGGCCACGTTAAGATCTTCGAGATGCCCGTCCTGGGCTTCCTCGGCTTTCCGCCGTTTGCGGTAGAGTGCTGGGTGATGTACATCTTTCTGCGTTCGCTGCTGGCGCCCAAGCGAACGTCACTTCAGGCAAGTGGCGGTGACATCTACGTGAGAGTTCGGGAAGAATCCGACTAAGTAGTTCGGCACATCGAGGACCCAATGCGCTTCAAGATCATCGGCAAGATTACCGATGTCCAAATAATCGCCGGAGGAAAGCAAATCAGGGAGCTGGACTATCTTTCAAAGAGCTTATAGAAAGGGTCGATGGCGCAAGCTTAAGGGATTTGCCTTGATTGAGTTGTCCAATGGTAGAATTCGGAATGCTGAATTACGTTGGTACGAGGCTCACGGGATCGGCAAAGTGGACATGAAGCGCAAGCGCTTCGTTGACTAGATAGATGAATCAAAAGAAACTGGAACCACGATACGCACTATGCCTGGATAACGAGGGTTGTCGCGCCTCGCTTGAAGTCCGGAAAATTTATCAAGTGCTGCCTGACCCGGACGCGGAACGAGAGGGCCTCATTAGAGTGATAGACAATTCCGGCGAAGATTATCTCTACGAAGGCTCTTCGTTTGTGTTCCTCAGACTTCCGCCGAAGATCGAAAGGTTGGTTGCGGCTACGCTCTGAGATAGCGAGCAGCCTACCGTCGAATGCGTAAGTAGTCGCCAACAGGTGACGGCTTCGTTTCATCCCATGCCTGGGAGTAACCGCAAGTGACCGCAAAGACCTGGATCAAACGGCTTGGCTTCTGGGGGTTCATGTTCTTCTTTGTGAAGGGACTCCTGTGGCTGATTATTCCCGCGGTGATTGCTTACTTTGCCTTTGATTGAACCCCACGTTGCAGCGCATAACCGGCAATGCGCTACTTTGACTAGCGGTGTTCAGAGTACCGACTTTAGTCGGGCTTTCATTAAGCGAGAAAGAACCCAACTAAAGTTGGTACTCTAAACGCCGCCAAATCGGGACGTCACCACCGTATGCTTCGTCCATACATGAAAAAGTACGCGACTAAATTACTCGCCTTTGCCTGCGGATTGGTCCTTATCGCGGTCCTTCAGGCCAAACTGTCCGAAGGTCAGCAGGCAAAGCGACCGCGGGCGCGTGAAGCGGGTGTCATCGCCGGCATTCTTCCCCCGGGACCACTGAACTCGATCACGGACGTCAACGGCGTCCTGGTGGGTCACACCACAATTGTCCGCGGCGATAACGTTCGCACCGGCGTAACCGCCGTCCTGCCGCATGGCGGAAATTTATTTCGCGAGAAAGTTCCGGGAGCGGTTTTTATCGGAAACGCGTTCGGCAAACTCGCCGGGTCGACGCAGGTGAATGAACTTGGCGAGATCGAAACTCCGATCATGCTCACGTCGACTCTGAACGTGCCGCGTGTGGCTGATGCTTTGATCGATTTCATGTTGGCGCTGCCGGGAAACGAAGACGTGCAATCGATAAATCCACTGGTCGGCGAAACCAATGACGGTTATCTGAATGATATTCGCGGACGGCACGTTGGTCGGGACGAAGTCTTTGGCGCGATCAAGAATGCGCGCGGCGGAATGATCGAAGAAGGCGCCGTCGGGGCCGGCACCGGCACGGTCGCGTTTGGTTTCAAAGGAGGCATCGGCACGTCATCACGCAAATTGCCGGCGTCGCTCGGTGGTTATACCGTCGGCGTACTGGTTCAGTCGAATTTCGGCGGTATTTTGACGATAAACGGCGCCCCGGTCGGCCGCGAACTAGGTCAGTATTATTTGAAAGGCCAACTCGGTAGCATAGACTTCAGTCTGTGTAAGCCGGGCAAGACAGACCCAAGTCTGTGCCACTCTGCCGATGGTTCGATCATCATCGTGATTGCTACGGATGCTCCCGTCGATCACCGCAATCTGCAACGGCTCGCCGCGCGCGCGATGATGGGTCTGGCGCGTACGGGCGCGGCCGGTTCAAATGGCAGCGGCGACTATGCGATTGCCTTTTCAACTGCACCGGAATTGCGGATCCTCGCGGGCGCAAACAGCCGCAACTCAAAAACACTGGTCACACTGCTTTCGAATGAATCGATGTCTCCGCTGTTCTTGGCGGTGATCGAAGCGACAGAAGAAGCGATCTATAACTCGCTGTTTCGGGCCACGACAACTACCGGTCGGGGCCATACCGTTGAGGCGTTGCCAATCGATCGCACGCTCGAGATTCTGCGTAGACACGGAGCGCTCTCGCCGTAAGACGGGCGCATAAAGAGTTCAAGCTGCAGTTTGTTTTGTCGTTAACCACGATCTAAAGACTGAACTCTTAACCAATCTTCGTTGACACTCTACCTACGACTAACTAGAATACGCGCCACTCAAAAAACTGGAGGACAAATCGCGTGACTCTCAAGATCCGGATCAATAAGAAAAGTGTCGAATCGATGACCAGGCAGATTACCGATCAGCTCGGCAGTTTGATTAGCACTGGGGCGATGGCCGTCGGCAGTTTGCTGCCCAGCGAGCGCTCTCTGGCTAATTCACTGGGCGTGGCGCGTAACGTCGTGCGCGGAAGTTATGAATATCTCGAGAAAGCCGGCGTCATCCAGCGCGAAGGAAGAAAAGGAAGGAGCGTGCGCTCGAAAACCTCAAGCAAGAAAACCTCGCGCAAGAAAGCTGCAACCCGTCAGACTGCGAAGAACGGGGGCAAGAAGAGTTAGCTTAATAGCCTCTTCGGCGTTGATCGACTAAACAGCTTTGACTAACGGCGCGGCTTCATCACCAAGCGCCAGGATATCCCGGTGGATCGCCGCCCGCTCGGCCAGCAAACGAACAAATGAACGCCGGCGCGTGACGAATAACGCCAACGCGACAAAGCTCCCGAAAAATCTATCGATCTCTTCAAAGAAGCGCACGGCGACGTATCCGCACAACGGAGTGACAATCATTGCCGCCACGCCCGCCAGCCAGCCGGCCACGCGCCACGAAACCGCCGAGATCACGATCCAAGTCAGCGGAAAAAAAAGCATCGCCGAGATGATCTTGAAGGTGGTTAGCACGTCCTGCTCATGACGCGCCAAACGCCGGGAAAGATAGCCGGCGAGACGGTAAGCCGGGTAGTGAACGACCGTGCCAAAAAGCGCGAACGGCGCCAGCAGGACACAAGTAACGATTTGCGCCACGAGCCTGAAGATTGTGTGGGCCGCTGTCGGCGGCAGCGAAAGGTCGGCAGGATCGATGCCCGCTTCCTTCATCTCATATTCAAAGCGAGCAATGCGCGCTTCGATCGCATCGATGCGCCGGGGAGAATGACTGCGATAAAACGCATAACCTTGCAGAAACCTCTGCCGCAGCTCGAGCGATCGCGCGAGGCGCTGTTCCTCATCATGCTCGTCGATTTCCGCCGCCGAAAAGATCTGCTCTGCTCGTCCGATCAAAGACAGCGCTTCTTCCTGTTCGGCATGCAGCATTACTTCGCGCAGAGCGGTTTCGATCTGATCTGAAAGCTCGCGCACGGCCTCGCGGGGCGGCGTTCCATCAGGCTCGAGCGTGACGCGTTTGACCGGCAGACCTTCGGCGAAATACAGCAGGGCGGAGCTACGGAAGGTCGTCTTCTCAGTGTAGTAGAGTCCGACCGGAACAATTTTCAGATCGAGCGCTTCGCCCGACGAGGCGGCCGCCAAAGCGATGCGCGCCGCGCCGGTCTTCAGCGGCTTCAAACGCGGCTCGTCATGCGAGACGCCTTCGGGACATATACCAATCGTGATGCCACGCGCCAGCAGTTTGCGAGCCGCGGTAAAGGTTTCGATATTCCGGGAGGTGTCTTGTCCTTCATCCTGTCGCCGATAGGCGGGAAGGGAATCGAGCGCGCGCACCAGGGAACCGATTACCGGCATGCCAAACAGCGGCGCCTTGGCGACAAAGGCGACCCGGCGCGGCGCCAGGCAAAGTAGGAATGCCGGATCGACCAACGCGTTCGGGTGATTGAGGACAAAGATAACCGGACTGTCTCGCGGGACATTTTCGAGGCCGGCCACCTCGATGCGGCGATAGTAAACCCGCAGCGCAACTCTTAGGACTGAGCAAATGATTCGCCTGATCATCTTTGCACTAGTGGTGCACGCGGGGCAGTAGCCCGACCGTCAGGGAGGGCTTCGAATAGCAAGTGACTCTCCCTGGAGCCCTCCCTCACGGTCGGGCTACTGCCCCGTTAGCGCGGCGTCCATTCCATCTGAAAATGCGTGCCGGATTCGCTGGTACGCACAAAGCCCAGACGCTCGAACAAATTAACGGCGCGATTGAACCTGATGACTTGCAGGCGCAGCGGTTTCTGGTCGCGTCTGGCCTCGTCCTGTAGTTTTTGAATTAGGAAAGAGCCGATGCCGCCATTGCGATGTTCGGGCAACAGTGCGACGTCGACACAGCGAATCTCGTGCTCGCGACGCTCCACAACCAGCCGGCCGGCGGGTTCGCCTTCCCACAAAATTATTTCATCATCCGCTCGTTTGTATTCACTCTCATAGAAATGTTGCTGTGCTTCACACTGCATCCCGAGAAACTCGCTGATGCGATCCTCAGCCCAGCCGAGTCCGCGCAGATCGTCGCCGCGGCTGCTCTTGTAGATCTCAAGCAGAATATCTTCGTCATCGGCCGTCACCTGCCGGAAGCTAATTGACTGTGCATTGTCGGCTGCGGTCATAGCGAGGGATTCTAATCGAACAGCTCTGGTTTTGGATACGCCTCGCGCGATTGTTCGGAGTTCCGCCTTCAGGCGGAGTTCTATTACGAGAGCCAGCCGCCTGAAGGCGGAACGCCAAACAGGATGGCTAAGCCAACTGTCGCCAATCCAGCGCAAAGGTGCGATAATACGCCCGCTTTCCCAAACAACTTGAGCGAAATCCGGAGAGGTTATTTATGAAGCGCTTCTTTGCCGTGTCAGTCATCAGTTTGCTTGCGTGTGCGTCGTTCGCGTTGGCGCAGGAACGCCGGTTCACCATCGACGATCTGCTAAAGGTCCGTCGCGTCTCTGACCCGCAGTTATCGCCGAAAAGCGATCTGGTCGCTTTCACCATCACCGACGTGGACAAGATTGCGAACAAAAGCACCACGCAGATTTACGTCGTTCCGCTTGCTGGCGGAGAGATGCGCCAACTGACGAATGACGAGCACTCTTCAGCGTCGCCACGCTGGTCGCCCGACGGAGAGAAGCTCGCATTTATTTCCGCGCGCGATGGCGAGAGTCAGATTTGGACCATTGATGTCTCCAGCGGCGCGCTGAAAAAGATCACCAGCATTTCGACCGGCGCCGGCGATCCAATTTGGTCGCCGGACGGGAAGTTGCTCGCCTTTGCCTCTGACGTTTATCCCGAATGCAAGGACGACTCCTGCAACCAGCGACGCGCCCAAGAAGTCGCTCAAAGCAAAGTGAAGGCTCACGTCGCCGAACGCCTCTTATACCGCCATTGGAAGTCCTGGAAAGACGGAATGCGGAGTCATGTCTTCGTCGTTTCGTCCGCCGGTGGAGAAGCTCGCGACCTGACCCCAGGCGATTACGACGCGCCGCCCTTCAGTCTCGGCGGGATGACTGACTACGCTTTTTCGCCTGACTCGAAAGACCTTGCGTATGTCAGCAATCACGACAAAGTTGAAGCCATTTCGACCAATGCAGATATCTGGTTGGTGTCAGTCCGAGGCGGCACGGCGCGAAACATTACTGCCGCAAACCATGGGTATGACGGCTCACCCCGTTTTTCGCCCGACGGTAAGTACATCGCGTATCGCTCGCAGGTTACTCCCGGCTATGAGTCCGATCGTTTTCGGCTCATGCTTCTTGATCACAAAACCGGCCGCGCGCAGTCAATTACTGAAACACTGGATTCCAATGTCGATGAATTCGCTTTCACCGCCGACAGTAAGTGGATCTACCTCGGCGCGGAAGCTCGCGGGAGGGGCGCGATCTATTCACTCTCTGTTACCGGTGGACCGTTGAAGAAAGTCCTGGGTGAAGGCGCCAATGGCGATATCAATGTGACGCCCGACGGCAGGACGTTGGTGTTCTCGCATAGCTCGATGACGCATCCCAACGAAATCTTTACATCGCCGGCGGATGGCAACGGCCCCATACCTTTGACTAAGGCGAACGACGCGCTGATCTCGGCGTTCGATCTCAAGGCGGCTGAGGAGGTGACATGGACCGGCGCGATGGGAGCAAAAGTCGCCGGCTGGATCGTCAAGCCCGCGAATTTCAATCCGAGGAAAAAGTATCCGCTCGCTGTCCTGATCCACGGCGGACCGCAGGGCGCGTGGCTTGATAACTGGGGCTATCGTTGGAATCCGCAGATCTTTGCCAACGCCGGTTACGTTGTGTTCATGCCGAACCCGCGGGGCTCGACCGGCTATGGCCAACAGTTTGTTGCCGACATCTCAGGAGACTGGGGCGGAAAAGTTTTCATCGACATCAAGAATGGCGTGGCCCAGACGGCCGCGCTGCCTTATGTGGATAAGAATCGTATCGGCGGCGCCGGCGCGAGTTATGGCGGTTACATGATCGACTGGATCGAAGGACACAACAACGATCCACGGTTCCAGTTCAAAGTGCTCGTGTCGCATGACGGCGTTTACAATCTCACCTCTATGTATGGCGCTACCGAAGAGCTCTGGTTCACTGATTGGGAATTCAAGGGAACGCCCTGGACCAATAAGCCAATGTACGAGCGTTGGTCGCCACACAATTTCGTTGCCAACTTCAAGACTCCAATTCTGATCATTACCAATGGGCTCGACTATCGCGTGCCCGAGGGCGAAGGCCTGCAAATGTTCACCGCCGTGCAGCGAATGGGCGTAGAATCCAAACTGGTCGACTTTCCCGACGAAGGTCACTGGGTCCAAAAGCCGGCGAACTCAGCCTTCTGGTACAACACAGTGATTGGCTGGCTTGATAAGCATTTGAAGTAGCGCAAGCTGATAACTTGCGCTTTCGCAAATTGCGAATTCAAGTTGGAACTAGAACCGAACATTGTTTGTGGCTTCGCCCGGGAGGGGCGAGATGTTTATAGCCTGGCGGTTTTTATTTACTCTAAAGCTCCGTAGGAGCGCAATGGCCTTTGCCTACCTCGGCAAAGGTCGGTTGACGGATTTCGCTCCTAACGGAGCGAGATCTTAGGGCGTGGGCTCGCAGCTATAAACATCTCTATCCCCTGGAGCGAAAACGAATTCAACTGTTGCATTTGTAGCGCGATTGGCAAATTAACAATTTGCGCCACAGGAACGGAGGACTGCTATGCCAGGTTGGCTTAAGGCTCTGCTCGTCGTTGTGATCATCATCGTGCTCCTGGTCGTTGGAGTCATCGTCGGCGGAGTTGTCTGGTGGTCACGTAACAAAGACAAACTGCTGGCCCGGGGCAAAGAGGTGATGACCGAGGGCCGGGACTTTGGGCGCAACACCGACAACCAGGGATGCGTTGACGAATCCATCTCGCGTTACAAGAAAGAACCCGGATTTACCAGCGCGATCTCGACCAGCATCTTCACGCGCGCTTGTCTCGACGCCAGCCGCGACACGCCCGGCTTTTGCAGCGACGTGCCCAAACCAACCGAGTTCATCAAGAGCGGTCAATGGCGCGTAGAGCAGTGTCGCCGCGTCGATCTTTCAAAGGACAGTTATTGCCAGCAAATGTTTCAGCCGGTGCAGGAGTTCTGCCAAAGGGGGGCCAGCAAATCGTCCTCGGATAGCAACTCGCAATAGTTTTTGATTTTGGTGGATGGTTCTCGGCGAAACCAGGTTACCCGATCCACGAAGCCCGTGTCAGAAGCCCGACCGTGAGGGAGGGCCTCTTTCGGTAGTGGCCCTCCCTCACGGTCGGGCTTCCGACACAAACCCGCACGACGAAGTTTCTCTATTGAGCAACACGAACCTTGAGTCCCGCAATCTTTGAGTTCTGAACCCAACATAGATCGGCTTGCCCTTCGGAGACGCCCCACCGGCCCGAGCCTGATGCGTCAGTATTGGGGCAAGCTTCTGTTCATGCACTGGGCGATTGATGCAGAACTTCTCCGCCCACTGATTCCTCGTCAACTTTCAATCGATACTTTCGACGGCAAAGCGTGGATCGGAGTGGTGCCGTTCACGATGTGGGGCATACGCGCGTCGTTCCTGCCACCGATTCCCGGCACCAGCGCTTTTCACGAACTCAACGTGCGCACCTATGTTCACTTCAATGGCATTCCGGGGGTTTGGTTCTTTTCGTTGAACGCGGCCAGCAGACTCGCGGTGTGGGGCGCCCGCACTTTCTATCACTTGCCGTACTTTAATGCCGAGATGTCTCTGGTTCAGCACGTAAACTCGATCGAATACCATTCAACGCGGAAAGATGCTCGCGGTCCATCTGCTCAACTGGACACCGCCTGGACGATTGGCGAGCCCCTGGCTCAAGCACGACCTGACTCGCTCGAATTCTTCCTGACCGAACGATACTGTCTCTATTCTCACCATCGCGAGCAGCTTTATCGCTCGCGCATCTTTCATCATCCATGGCCGCTGCGAAGCGCGACTCTCGATGCTTATGAATCGACGATGGTTGAATCACTCGGGATCGAAGAACCAAAGGGTGGGCCGTTGTTGCACTATGCCGAGTCGATAGGCGTGAATATTTGGCCGTTGCGGAAGGTTTAGATGATTGGTGCAATAGCCCGGCCGTGAGGAAGGGCTCTTTTCATCCCGCAACACGGAGCCCTCCCTTACGGTCGGGCTACTGCCCCGATCGCTGAGCTATCACGAACAATTCATCAGCACCCAACGTGTAAGGTTCGAGTTTCCAAGACCCGTAGAGATGCAGAATCTCAAACCCCGCGCGCACCAGCATCCGTCGTACCTCTGCGACGGTGTAGATCCAATGTTTGGCGTTGCCGCTTTGGATCTTCCCGTCTTTCTCAAAGATGTATTCAGTATCGATGCAACTCTCTTCGGCCAGGTAACGCTCTTTGATTGTTATCGAGATGTCGTCGATCTGGTGCACGGTCAGTGGTTCAAATTTCTGCAGCACTGATTCGGCGGCCATTCCGGTCTCGACGATGAAACGCGCGCCCGGCTTCAGCGCTCGAGCGGCGCCGCTGAGAAAACTTTCCATGTCCGCGTATTTAAGAAAACCAAAACTGTTCCCGAAACAATACGCGCCGTCGTAAATCGCCTCGCCTTCCACGCGGCTCATGTCGCCGAGAATAAAATCAAGTTGCGGTAACGAGTCAGTACCACCTGCGTGAGCGGGTGGGTCCAAGACAGAACGCCGAGCTTCGTCAATGAACTCCTCGGAGATATCCACTCCTGTCAGACGATAACCCCGCGCGGCCAACGCCGACGAGAGTCGTCCGTTCCCGCACGGCACATCCAACAAGTGGGAGCCTTTTTCACACTGCAACACTTTAACCAGAAAGTCGGCTTCGGTCTTGGTTTGTTTCGGCGAGATCGCCTTGCGCCAGAGATCCAGCGCCAGGCCGTGGAAAAAGCTTTCGTACCAATTTGATGGGACTGTCATGTCTCTACGTCTCACGGCTATGCCGCCTGATGTGCGGTGGGGCTTTGCCCCACTGTAACGACGCCCTTTTTCTCTTGGGGCTCCGCCCCCAATCGAGGCGCAGCCTCCGACAATTTAGATACGGTGCCCGAAAAGGCATAGCCTTTCCGCACATCAGGCGGCGGAGCCGCGAAAGTACTCTAAGACTCATTCCGGCCGTTCCATCGGGGGCAGCACCGCCACAAAATCTTCAACAAAGCGTCGCCCGTAATCATCAAGCAGCTCGTTAACACGTTCGATTTTTGGCGAGCGGACAATCAACCCGGCGTGATGCTTCTTCTTCACCCGATAGACAATCTCCGGATCGTTGTAAGCGGTGGTGTCCGGATATTCCTGACGGGCCAGCGAAAGAATAATTCCGGCGTGTTCCTTTCGCGGTTTCAATTTGACGCGTGTGCCGGAAGCGGCATCGATCTCAAGCCGCGCCCACTCTCGCCAAAGATTTACTCCCGACGCAGCCTCCAGGACATCGGCGATGTACGCTCCGCCGACGCGCGCCGCGATTTCCAGGAAATAGAATTCACCGTCGGCGTCGCTCTTGATGAACTCAGCGTGCGTGGCGCCGCTGTCCAACGCCATCGCCTTGATCAAACGGCGGTTGATCTCCAGAAGCTTCTTTCTCTCCGGCGAGTCATGCGCAATAGTCTGCGAGATGTATGCGCCGCCGCCGTGCGCCACCTGCAAAGGCGGGCGACCATACTTATTCACGCCCGCGAAGGCGACTCTGCGTTTGTCGACCAGCGAATCGACATGGAATACTTCGCCGGGCACAAAACGTGAAATCAGATGATACGAAGCTCGCTCGCGCAGACTCTCGCGCTGGTTCAACTCTTCAATTGCCGGCCAGGCTTCAGCCGCACTCTCCAACTTTCGGATTCCGATCGCGGAGACATCAGAACGCGGCTTAATCACCCACGGCGGAGGAATGCGATCGAGATATTCCTTAATCTCTTCGTTGTTAATTGCCGGCACGAAATCCGGAACAGTGATACTCGCATCGCGCGCCCGGACGCTCATTGCCAGCTTGTCGCGAAAGGTCTTGGCTGTGTTGCTGCCCATGCCCGGCATGCAGAGATGCTCGCGCGCCAGCGCGGCAATGACCACGTCGAACTCTTCCAAAGCCACGATGCGATCCGGCTTCCGGGTCTTTGCAATATGACTAACCAGATCCAGGAAGAGCTCTACCGGAGTATCGTTAGGGACTGCAAATATTTCATCAATAACCTCGCGCGGCCAGTCTTCGTGCAGCATCTTCTCTTTAGTGATCAAAATGACGTTGCAACCGCGCGCCTGGCATTCGCGCATAAAATCGCCGCCTTTAAAAAAGGTGGCGAAGCAGATGATGTTGAGCGGTCGTGGTTGCATCGCGGCGGACGTTTAGAGTTGAGCCTTCAGGCTGTGATCGCGAAACTGCCAAGCTGAAGCTTGAACTCTGAACGCGTCAATATACAACTTTGCTGCCATTTGGTCAGCAATCGTGTACACTGGCCGCTCTTTTGGAGTGCGTGGGAGCGCAGGCATCCGTGCCTGCGGTCCACCGGCATCCTTGCCGGTGATGGTGATGTCCACGATTTCATCCGATCTGAGATTTGAGATCTGAAATTTAAGAATGATCTTTCGCGGACCATATCCTGAAGTTGCGATCCCTGAAGTCTCAATCACCGACTTCATCTTTCAAACAACGGGTGAATTCAAGGACAAGCCGGCGCTGATCGATGGGCCGAGCGGCCGCACTTTGACCTACGGCCAATTTGAAGACGCGGTACGACGCACGGCGGCCAGCCTAGCCCAAAAAGGATTCCGCAAAGGCGATGTCTTTGGAATCTTCAGCACGAATTGTCCCGAGTATGGCGTTGCCTTTCACGCCGTAGCCATGCTCGGCGGCATTAACACTCTGGTGAATCCGCTCTACACCGCCGAAGAAGCGGCGTTCCAACTGAATAATGCGGGCGCGAAGTTGCTCGTGACTTCGCCGCAGTTCATCGACAAAGCGCGCGAGGCGGCCGAGCTTTCAAAGATTGAAGAGCTGTTCGTGTTTGGTGCAGCCGAGGACGCCACGCCATTTGATTCGCTGCTGCAAAGTGACGGCGACGTTCCCCGCGTCGAGATCAATCCGCGCGAGGATCTGGTGGCGCTGCCCTATTCCAGCGGCACGACGGGATTGCCCAAGGGCGTAATGCTCACGCACTACAATCTGGTGGCGAACATGCGCCAGATGGACGGACTGGAGTACTTTCACAGTGATGACACGCTACTGTGCGTCCTGCCTCTCTTTCACATCTATGGCCTCGTCGTCATTCTTAATATGGGACTCCACCAGGGCGCGACGATTGTACTGATGCCTCGTTTCGACCTGGAACAATTTTTGAGCCTGATTCAGAAGCACCGGGTGACTTTGTCGCACATTGTCCCGCCCATCGTTCTGCAGTTGGCGCAGAATCCGATCATCGATAACTACGATCTCTCCAGCTTGAAGATGATCTTCTCAGGCGCGGCGCCATTGGGTGTGGATCTGTCACGCGAATGCATCGAGCGGGTTGGGTGCGGGATTCGACAGGGTTATGGCATGACGGAAACCAGTCCGGTAACGCACAGCAGTCCGCCCAATCCGGACGACATGAAACTGGGCGCGGTCGGCACCGCGGCGCCCAACACAGAGTGCAAACTGATCGATCCCGCGAGCGGTGCAGAGATGGGTCCGAATCAGGAAGGCGAGCTGTGGGTGCGCGGGCCACAAGTGATGAAGGGCTACCTGAACAATTTGGAAGCGACTGCGCGAACCATCGACTCGGATGGCTGGTTGCATACCGGCGACATAGGTTATGCGGACGAGGACGGCCACTTTTTCATCGTCGACCGCATGAAAGAGCTGATTAAGTACAAAGGTTTCCAGGTGGCCCCGGCAGAGTTGGAAGCTGTCCTGCTTACGCATTCGGCCATCGTGGACGCGGCGGTGATCCCCTGTGACGATGAAGAGGCGGGCGAAGTGCCTAAGGCCTTCGTCGTTTTGAAAGGCGAAGCGTCGGCGGAAGAGATCATGGACTTTGTCGCCGAGCGCCTGGCGCCACACAAGAAAATTCGCTTTGTAGAGTTTATTGCCCAGATTCCGAAATCTGCTTCCGGTAAAATTTTGCGTCGCGTCCTGGTTGAGAAGGAACGCGCGAAAGCGGCGTCCGACAAACATTAGTTAGATTCGTTTAGAGTCGGGCTACTGCCCGACCAAGCGGGCGGTAGCCCGCTCCTAAACATTTATCAATGGATCGAGGTTGACCTAATGAGCACACAAGTTGCACCTGACAAGATCTCGCGCGCGGTGCGCGCTTACTTTTTGGCCATCCGCGCGATGGATCCTGATGCTATAGCCAACACTTTTGCCGAGGATGGCACCACTTGCGATCCGATCGGCTCCCCACCGATTAGCGGCCGCGCCGCCGTACGCGAATTCTTTCAATCGATATTTAAGAACTTCAAGAGCTGCGCTCTGACTGAAGACTCAGTCTTTGTCGCCGGTAATGGCGCGGCGGTGAAGTGGACCGGTACGGGCACCAGCGCGAGTGGGAAGGAAGTAAAGTTCGAAGGCATCGATGTCTTCGAAGTGAACCAGGACGGCAAAATTCAAAACATTTGGGCGTACTGGAACCCGGCGGAGATGATTGCGCAGTTGTAATTCCTGGGAGCGCGGACGTCCCGTCCGCACCAGCGCCGTAGGCGCTTCGCGCTCAACGCGGACGAGCCGTCCGCGCTCCCGGCAGCCAGTTGAGTCTTTTCGTGTAAAGTCGTTGCGAACTACGGGATTCAATTGCGAATTTCACGTGCAGCAATGTAGTTAGTTCTTGACGCTGCCTGCTCGGCAATCTAATCTCAGTATCTCTCCAAATGATCTTAATGAAGGTTTTTTCCCCATGTCACCAGTAATGACCGCCGCGCCCGCGTGGACCATTCCCGGATTCCTCGAAGCGCGCGACAACAATCATCTTTTCATTAGCGGCGCCGACGCGACCGCGCTCGCGTACAAGTACGGCTCACCCTTATTCGTTTTTTCCGAGCCGCGAATCCAAGCCAACATTGCGCGCTTGCAAGCGGCCGCGAAGCAAGTCGATCGGCCGATCAAGTTCTGCTATGCCTCAAAAGCAAACTCGAATATGTCGGTGTTGAAGGTCGTGCGCGACTCGGGCATTGATATTGAAGTCAATAGCGGCGGCGAACTCTACAAGGCCCTGCGAGTCGGCTTTCGTCCTGACCAGATTATCTTTAACGGTACCAGCAAAACCGATGCAGAGCTCGATGAAGCAGTTCGTGCGGGGATCTATTCCATCAATGTCGATTCGATTTATGAGATCGAGCTGGTCGAAGACGCAGTGCGCCGCGCCCGTGCCGAACTCAACACCGGGCTGCCGCCGGCGCGAATCGCTCTGCGTCTGGTGCCCGAGATTGGCACGCGTTCCCATCTCGGTTTGCAGACCGCGTTGTTGACTTCAAAGTTTGGCATCTCTTCATCGGAAGTCCTCGAAGCATTTCGGCGCGCATTACAGCACCCCGAACTTATCCATGTTTGCGGCATACACATCCACGTGGGCTCGCAGACACCCGACGTCGCGCCGTTCGCCGAAGCTTTCAAGAGCATGTGGAACCACTTGATGACGATTCATCGTGAGACGGGCCTGACGCTCGAGCACATCAATCTCGGCGGTGGAATTCCGGTGAATTACCTGCGCGATCGTTCGCAGGCGGATGAACTGCCCGAGCATGAGCGCGATATGCTCGGCGCTGATCTTGAACCGGCGGCGGTTTTGACCGAAGCCTTGCGGGTCGCGCGCGAATCTGCGGGCGATGCGGAAGCCGAGCACTTGCTCGAAGGTGTGACGATCCTGCTTGAGCCAGGTCGCAGCGTCATTGCAGATGCGGGCGTGTTGCTGACGACAGTGCGCAATATCAAGCGACGCCCGGAAACAAACGATGTGTGGTTGTTGACGGATGCCGGCTACAACCTGCTGCTGTCGATGAACAATTACAAGTGGTACTACCATCTGATTTCCGCGTCGAGAGCGTGCGAACCGTTCGACGCCGAATACAAAGTCGCCGGTCCGTTGTGCGATTCGGGCGACGTGTACTTTGATATCGAACGCCACGGACGCTTGCCCGACTATCGGCTGCTGCCGCCTGAGGTAAAGCCTGGTGAAGTCCTGGCGCTCTTGAACTCAGGAGCATATTCGCTGGCGCAAATGTTTCCGTATAACGGCAGGCCTTTGCCGGCGGCGGTGATGATTCGCGAAGGCGGCAAAGCTGAACTGATTAGAAACCGCGACACCTATGAAGATCTGGTAATAAAGGACGTCTGGTGAAACCACACATTAAGCGGATGCAAACGATTACCCGCCGGAAATTCCTGAAGGCTTCAGGAATCGCCGCCGTCGGCGCTCCGATCATATTCAGTCCCTTTGTTCAGCGTCGAAACTATTCTTGCGTGATTGTCGGCGCTGGTCTCTCGGGACTTGCGGCTGCGCATGCACTCAAGAAAGCCGGCTGGACTGTTACGATCCTGGAAGCCAGAGAACGCACCGGTGGTCGCGTGAATTCTTTTCGTTTCCGGCAGAACCCCGAGCTCGTCTGTGAACTCGGGGGCGAATGGGTCGGCGAGAGCCACGAGCGCATGAAGGCGCTCTGCCATGATTTCGGAATCCCACTAAAGGATCACCGGTTCGAGGCCTCTCTGATGCGGGACGGCCTGGTCAAACGCCCCGGCCAATGGGATTTCTCGCCTCAAGCCAAAGCAGCGTTTGAAAAGTTTAAAAAGACCTACAAGCAGTACGCACAGGGAGATAAGGTGCGTCTGGATCAGTACGACTGGTGGACCTGGCTCGACGAGATAGGATTTACGGAAGATGACCTCCTGCTGCGCGACTTACAAGACAGCACCGACTTTGGCGAAACGATTCGGATGGTTTCTGCCTACACGGCCGCTGCTGAATACTTCGAATCCAGTCCGGCCAACGAGATGGACTACAAGATGGAGGGCGGCAACTCGCGTCTGGTTGAAGGGTTGGTGGCGCAGATTGGAGAAGCCGCAATTCTCAGGGGTCATCCGGCGCAAAGGATCACGCAGCGTGCCGGACAGGTAACCGTGACCGCGAACGGCAGGGATTTTACGGCAGACGCCTGCATCTGCACGGTACCGGCGCGCACGCTCGACAAGATTGCTTTCGATCCGCCGCTGCCGGCTGTGCAGCGGGCTGCCGCCGAGAAACTTCAATACGCGCGCATCATCAAGAACAGTGTTCTGTTTCGCGAACGCTTCTGGGGCGCCGAGGATTTTTCGCTCGTCAGCGATGTAACGTCTCACTATTATTTTCACAGCACCAAAGATCAACCGGGACGCCAGGGCATCCTCTGCAGTTATGCCGTCGGTGAAAAAGCGGACGTGCTGGCCGCCCAGAATGCTCGCCGCCGCAGCGAGATCATTACGCGAGATCTGTTGCCGTTGAACGAGCGAGCTCCGGACCTCGCGCTGGATATTCAATCCATGGCCTGGCAGCGCGATGTCTACACTCAAGGTGCTTATGCTTTTTATCGGCCGGGCCAGTGGTTTACGCTTCGTCCGATCCTGCAGCAGCCGCACGGTAAGGTTCTGTTTGCCGGAGAGCATCTGGCTGACTGGCAGGGCTTCATGGAAGGAGCCGTGGATACCGGGGAAGCGGCGGCTCAAGCTCTGACGGGCCGTGTTAGAAGACGAAAGGTTGCGTGAGTTTGAAAAAGTGGCGTGGGCGTCCCGCCCGTGGATCACGCGCAAGATGCGGGACACGCGCGCTGGGTGAGGCGAAAAGAAGACGCTGTGCGCGGCTCTGCCGCCCGATGTGCGGAAAGGCTGTGCCTTCCGAAAAGAGTGGCGTCAGTCACTCGCGAGGCTACGCCTCCGATTTGTCTTGGCGAGGCGGAGCCTCAACGAACAAAAGCAGTAATGCCGGAAAGGCTCAGCCTTTCCGCCACATCAGGCGGCAAAGCCGCAGAGATTCTGCGGAACATGACGCTGGCGGATTGCGCAAGCTTTCCGGCCGTTTCGTGGCTGGTGAAGACGCTGAAGCAGCTGAAATTCGAAACGAGTACAAATGAACTCCGAACTCCAAACTCCAAACGCGAAACCTGTCTATGTTGATTTGGTTCGTGGCCTGACACTCGTCGCCGCGATGTCAGTTGTCGTCGGCAACGTGATTGGGACGGGCGTCTTCCTGAAGGCCCGCGTGATGACTTGCAACGTCGGCACGCCGGGAAGAGTGCTGGGTGTATATGTGGTCGCCGGATTACTATCGCTGGCCGGCGCTCTCAGTTATGCGGAGCTGGCTGCGATGATGCCGCGCGCCGGCGGCGAGTACGTCTTCATGCGCGAGGCCTATGGCCGGGCGTCGGGATTTTTGTTCGGCTGGATGTCTTTCTTCATCGGCAAAGCCGGATCGCAAGCGGCACTCGGTGTGCAATTCGCGTTGTTTCTCAACACGATGCTTAAAAGGAAGTTAGATGGTGAGTTCTTCTCGGCAAACGTCTTCGGCCATGCAGTTCCGTTCGGCAAGATCCAGGTAGTCGCCCTGGCTTCAATCCTGATCGTCACCGGAATCAACTGTTTGGCAGTCAAGGTCAGTGGCAGTGTCGCCTCGGTGCTGTCCGGAATCAAGATCGCACTCGTGCTGGTAGTTGGTATCGGCGCTTTTCTATTAGCTCGAGATGCCGATTGGTCGCATCTCTGGATGGCGAATGTGGGCGGCGCTTGTGAAGGTGTTTCGGCCGCGGCCCGAGTCGGCTTTGGCGGTTTTATCGCGGCCATGCTCGGCGCGTTGTGGGCCTATGACGGTTGGAACAACGTTACGCTGGTTGCGGGAGAGGTGCAGAACCCTGCTCGCAATCTGCCGCGCGCTTTGATTGGCGGCATGCTCCTCATCATGGCGCTTTATCTATTCGTGAACCTGTCTTACTTCTACGCGATGTCGCCGACTGAGATCGCCAGCGTCTCGACGACGTCATCGGTAGCGACGGAAGTTGCGCAAAGATTTCTCGGGCCGCTGGCGATAACCTTCATCGCGGCGGCCCTGCTGTCTTCGACCTTCGGCACTCTGCATACTTCGATTCTCACCGGCGCGAGGGTTCCTTATGCGATGGCTCAGGATGGTCTGTTCCCGCGCACGCTGTCTCGTGTCTCGCCGCGCACACGGGTGCCGACGGGCGCGCTGGTCGTCCAGGCTGTTTGGGCGTGCATCCTCGTGATTGCTTTTTCGTCTTCGTTCGACATCCTGACTGACTACGCCATCTTCGGTTTATGGATCTTCTATGGACTGGTTACGGCGGCGGTCTTTATTCTGCGCCGGAAGATGCCCGACCTCGAGCGTCCGTATCGCGCCTGGGGATATCCGGTCGTGCCGATCTTTTTCCTGCTGGCCACGGCCTTGATCCTCGGTATGACTTTGTGGGGTGTGCGGGAAGATGCGGCAAACGGCTTCGCGCTCATGATGCACGGTCATCTGCTGACAGGCTTTGGGGTGCTGGCGCGTAACCCTCCGCTCGCGGGCATTGGTCTGATCGCGCTGGGGCTTCCGGTCTATTGGATTTGGGAACGGACGAAGGGCCGGGCAGTAGCCCGACCGTGAGAGAGGGCGCAATCCTTCTGCGAAAGGCGCTCTAACGAACGGAAAACTCTATGAATAGACTTAGAATCTTTTGCCGCATCCCAGCTCTCCTCCTTCTTCTAATTCCGGCCCACGCCCAGACGCAATGGCAATCCGAATCGATTACGTCTGGCCAAATGGGTACCTTCCTGCAGGATCTCGTCAACCGGGCTGCCCATACTGCCCTCGAGAAATTTGCGGACAAGAAACTTACTCAGGAGCAGCTCTCAATCACCCTGATTGATTTGCGCGATCCGCAGCACGCTTCGACGGCGAGCTTCCGCGGCAACGAACGCGTCTATCCGGCCAGCGTGGTTAAGCTTTTCTATTTCGTCGCGGTGCATCGCTGGCTCGAGGACAAGAAGATCCATGAGACGGCTGAGCTGAAACGCGCGGTGCGCGACATGATCGTCGATTCATCGAATGAAGCAACGCAGTACGTCCTTGACGTGCTGACGCAAACAACCGGCGGTTTCGAGTTGCCGCCGAAAGAAATGGCAGCCTGGCAAAACAAACGGAACGTGGTGAATCGCTATTACGCGGCGCTTGGTTTTACGAACATCAACGTCAATCAAAAGACCTTTTGCGAAGACGCTTATGGACGCGAAAAGGTTTCGCGCGGACCGAATGGCGAGAATCGAAACAAGCTCACCACCGATGCCACCGCGCGCTTGCTGTCGGAGATCGTCACCGGCCGCGCAGTTAACCAGGCGCACAGTACGCAGATGATGGAATTGTTGAAGCGGGATTTCTCCGGCACTTCAAAGGACAACGACGATCAGGGACATGGCTTTACCGGCATTGCTTTGCAGGGAATGGCCGGCGCTAAGCTTTGGTCGAAGGCTGGCTGGACCAGCACCACTCGGCATGATGCGGCTTATGTCGAGTTGCCTAACGGAGCAAAGTTTGTGTTGGTGACTTTCACAACCGATCATGCCAACGAGCGTGAGATTATTCCCACCGTGGCCCGCGTGGTGTTTGAAGGGCTTGCGTCGGTGAAGTAGGAAGCGGGATCGAGGCTCCGTAGGAGCCCAATGTTTATAGCTCGACAATTTCATCTTGGTTAGGCAGCTCCGGAGGAGCGAAATGTGTTTTGTGTTTCGCTCCTCCGGAGCTGTTTCCTATTATTGAGAGGGACTATAAACATTGCGCGCCTACGGCGCTCTAAATCGTAATATGATCGCTGATCTATCAAAACATCACCGTCCGATCACGACGCTCTTCAATACCGACCATGCGGAGCAATATCGCCTCACAAACGATCAAATCGAATTCTTCCACACCAACGGTTATCTCGCCGGCATACGACTCTTGGACGATGAACAGATCGAAGTCCTGCGCGCAGACCTGGCCAATCTGATCGATCCAAATTATCCCGGCAACGAACTCTTCTACGAATTCCACACCAATGAATCGACCGACCCCGCGACCGCGCTGTTTCATGCGCTGGGTGCGTGGCGCATCGCTCCGGGTTTTCATGACTTGCTCTGGAATCCGGCGTTCCTCCTGCCGGCCTCGCAACTGCTGGGTGGCTCAGTTCGTTTTTGGCACGATCAACTTTTCTGCAAACCTGCTCATCAAGGCGGCGTCGTAGCGTGGCATCAGGACTATTCCTACTGGACCCGCACCCGGCCGATGGCGCACCTGTCGTGCTGGATTGGGCTTGACGATTCCACCCGCGAGAACGGTTGCGTGCATTACGTGCCCGGTAGTCACACTTGGGACCTTTTGCCGGTGACCGGTCTGGCGAATGACATGCGCGCGATCGAAAGTGTCTTGAGCGAGGAACAGAAATCACAGTTCAAGCCGGTCCCGATAGAGTTGAAGCAGGGCGAGTGCTCGTTTCATCATCCACTGATGGTCCACGGTTCTTACGAGAACAAAAGCAATCGTCCGAGACGCGGCGCTGTCATCAACGTGTTCCGCGACGGCGTTCGTTCGGCCTCGAATGATCCATTGCTGAAAGGGGTGCCACCAATTTCCGTCGCTGAGAAAATCGACGGTCAGTTCTTTCCTTTGCTGTTCGATCCTTCTGAGACGCCTCACTTGAATTAGTGCCCCTTGATTACGCGCGGGCTTCAAGTCACGCCGGCGTGACGAGTCAGAAGCCCGACCGTGAGGGAGGGCCGCTTAGATTAGTGCTAGCTGGATGCAGCATTAATACGATCCACGAATCCACACTAAATAACACGAACCACGGCCCAAGTTTCGTGCTATTTCGTGTAAATTCGTGGATCGCTTTTTCTCTTTCAACTGATCGTGGCAGGGAACATCTGGTGCGGGCTGCTGTCTAACTCAATCATCGAGGAGGACCGCCACCATGACCGCCGCGAAAACAGTCGGGCAGAACGCCGAAGTCTCTGCCAATCAAGCAAGACCAAACATCAACGTCACGCCGCTAATCGATGTGCTGCTCGTTATGCTGATCATCTTCATGGTGGTGTCGCCATTGAAGCCGGCAAGATTCCTGGCCAAGGTTCCATCCGGGCCCGATCCCGACGATCGTGTCATAGCGAACATCAACACCCTGGTCGTAACCATCAAACCGGATCGGACGCTAATGCTTAACAGTCTTACCGACATGGGTTCAGTGAATGATACGAGCAAGCTCAGCGCATCGCTGGTCGATCTCTTCCAAAAACGTCTTCAGAATCATGCCTATCGCGACGATGCGCGCGATCGCAATGACTTGCCGGACAGCATTCGCATCGAGAAAACAGTCTTCATCAAAGCCCCGCGCTCGCTGCCGTACGCCGATGTGGTACGCGTGCTCGACGGGATCAAAGGCGCCGGCGCGAACCCTGTGGGTTTGCAGATCGATGATCTGAATTAATTGTTGTCAGGTGCTAATGAGTGTGAGCTCAAACGAGCTCGCAAGTTGCGATAGAGGCTGGCGGCTCTGCCGCAGCACATAGCGGTAAGCCTCCGGCTTACCGTCAAGCCTCTCCAAAAAAATTCAGGAGGCTCCGCCTCCGCTTATCGAGAGGCCGAGGCATAGCCTCGGTGAAAAGGGAGCGGCCGGCCGGAAAGCCGGAGGCTTTCCGCCATGTGCTGCGGCAAAGCCGCGAATTATATTTCATATCGTTGAGGCAGTTTACTCTCGCCAAACGTCCGGGCCTCTGCTATCCTGTGTTTCACCGATAAGACAGGATTGCAACCATGCGCTACATCGAAAATCCGCCGAACCCCTGGTTGAGCCACTCTGTGGAATGGATTGGCGAGCCGCCCACCGCGAAGATCGAAGTCTTTGAAGAGACTGAGACTCGCTCGATCATCAGCAGCAACGACAGTCCGGATGTGGCCTTCGATCATTCGATCAATTGCTATCGCGGTTGCCCGCATGGCTGTACCTATTGTTTCAGCCGGCCGACGCATGAATATCTCGGCTATGGCGCAGGGACTGACTTTGAAAGAAAGATCATCGCGAAGGTGAACGCGCCTGAGTTGCTGCGCAAGGAATTGATGAAACCTTCCTGGAAAGGCGACGAGATCGTTTTTTCGTTTACCTCGGACCCATACATTCCGTTGGAAGCAAATTACAAATTGACGCGCCGCTGCCTGGAAGTCTGCGCTGAATTTCGCAATCCCGTCGGCATCGTCACCAAGTCGGCTCTGATTCGTCGCGACGTTGATGTGCTGCAAAGACTTTCCAAAGAGGCCAGCGTCGGAGTTTACTTCTCGATTCCGTTTGCCGATTACGCCACCGCCCGCGCCGTCGAACCGTTTGCGCCTTCGCCGAATGCGCGCTTTGAAGCGATGAAGACTTTGGCCGCCGCCGGCATCCAGGTAGGAATCGGCATTGCGCCGACGATTCCAGGATTGTCGACCGATATCCCTGGCCTTCTGCAGCGCGCGAAAGACTGCGGCGCGACGAAAGCTTTCATGAACATGCTGCGTTTGCCCGGTAGCGTGGCTCCCTATTTCGAAAAGCGTCTCCGCGAGAAGCTGCCGACTAAAGCCGACCGCGTGCTGAATCGCATCCGCGATGCACGCGGTGGCCGGCTTAACTCCAGCGTCTTTGGCGAACGAATGCGCGGAAAAGGCCAATACTGGGAAGCGCAACAAAAGTTATTCGAAGTTTATTCCAAGCGGCTCGGGTTCAACGAGCATCGCGTCGGCAGCGAACGCCACACGGGGATAAATACCTTCCGTCGACCCACGGCACAGGGCTCTCTGTTTGGGTGACGGGAGCGCACGCATCCTGAGTGGACCGCCGGGATCTATACCCGCTTTTCTTACTCCTGCATTAATAAAATCAGCCAAAAGCTCCCGGTTCGGCACCAAACTAACCTGAAAACTCAGTAGTATTGGGTGTTATCTAACCATTAGGGTTGACTGGACCGACCCTACAGGCGTAAAAGGACAATCGCCTCGAATGTTTATTCCCGTTCGCGATCTCTGGTGGCTAGCCGCAGGCGGCGCAGGTTACGGTGCGCGTTATATGAAGATGCGCATCGACGCCGTGGTGTCGGCACGCAGGCTGAGCCGCTTACCCGATCCCACCGGCGAATTGCTGCGGCTGCAAACTCTCTACGGCTACAATCCGCACTCTCTGGTCAGCATCGCGCCCGGGGCCATGCTCTGGTCAACGCCGGATATTGACGGCGCGATCATCTATGGTGAGTTCGGCCGGGTGTGGCTGGCTGCCGGCGATCCTCTGGCGCCTCTGGAAGAAATGGCCGAGCTGGCGCGCCAGTTTGCCGCGTTCGCGAAGAGAAAGAATCGCGTAGTTGCCTTTGTGCCGACCAGCGCCGAGTTCGCCCGCTCGGTGGTGCCAAAAGATTTCATAGCCGTGAAAGTTGGCGCTTCGCCTTACTTCGATCTTCAGACTTGGAACCCGCGCGGCGACTCTGCCAAGAAAATCCGCGCCGGCGTAAATCAGGCGCGCCGGGCCGGCGTCACAGTCGAAACGGTAAGTGATGACATCGGGGAAACTTTGAAGAAAGAAACGGCGCAGCTCTGCATGCACTGGCTCGGTTCGCGCCGCTCCGCGACGACTTTTGGCTGGCTGGTCGCTCTCGATCCTTTTCTGCATTCCGAATACAAGAAGTACTTCACCGCGCGAGTCAACGGCCGGCTTGTAGGCTTTCTCGCTGCCAGTCCGATCCCTGCGCGCAAAGGTTGGTACCTGGAAGATGTCTTGCGCGAACCCGATGCGCCGCAAGGCACTGCCACGCTTTTGGTGGTCGAAGCTTTGGCGAAGCTGAAAGCCGAAGGCGCGGCGTTGGCGACGTTGGGAACCTCGCCGCTGAGCACCGATGGCCCGGTTGATATACCCACCGAGCATCGAATGGTGGCGCGCGCTTTGGACGTGGCTGCTCGAAGGCTGGCCGGGTTCTACAACTTCGAAGGCTTGCGCCGCTTCAAAGGAAAGTTTGTGCCGACCTGGTGGGAGAGCGAATACGTTCTGGGCCAGGGCGGCGTCACCGTACCTCCCCGCATCGGCCACGCGGTCGTACGCGCACTGGTACCGGGCGGTCTCACGCAGATACTTACGCGCCAGGCCCTCCGCGTTATTCGTGGCAGTAGCCCGATCGTTAGGAAGGGCTCAGTAGTTCGCGGCACTAATCCGACCGTCAGGGAGGGCTCAGTCGAAAATGTAACCAAGTCCCTCTCCTCATCGTCTAAACCTGCGAGTAAGAAATAATCCCCCAATGTCCGACAAACTTTAGTTTGTCGTTCGAGTCGCCTGTCACCCCGCTCGCGAAGCTGATTACTGGAACCTGGTCTGCTGTGACTAATCAGGCTGAGTTCGTTTCAAGTTTATCGACAAACTGAAGTTTGTCGGACACTGGAAGTGGTGCACAAAGCGTGAACGTTACCGGACGACTCAAGCAGCGCTATCTCGCCTCTCGCGTTGCTCATCAATATCTTCAAGCCCTTTCTAAATTTGTTACTGTCGGCGACGCGCGTCTGCATTTCGTAATCAAAGGCGCCGGTCGTCCCGTCGTTTTGATTCACGGCAATCCCGGTTCTTGTCAGGATTGGTCGAGGTTGTATGGGCCTTTGGCATCGCGCTACTGCGGATTTGCTTTCGATCGCCCGGGCCACGGCCACAGCGATCGTTCCAATCATCGTCCCATTACTGTCGACGTGCAGGCGCAGATGCTGCACACCGCTCTCAAAGAACTCAACGTCGAACAACCAATTCTGGTCGGGCATTCTTGGGGCGGAGCTTTGGCGCTCGCATACGCTTTGGAGTTTCAGGATGATGTGGCCGGTTTGGTTCTGCTTGCGCCCGCAGCGTATGAAAGTGACGACGGCGTTTCTTTCCTGACGAAGCTCCCGGCATGGCCCGTCGTCGGCGACGTGGTGAACTGGCTGTTCACGCCACTGCTGGGCGCCTGGATCGTGAGAGAGGATTTGCAGAAAGCATTCGCGCCCGACCCGGTGCCGAAACATTACCTGCGGCATGTGCTCTCGGAATGGACCCGGCCAAAGAAGGTTAAGTGGTATTCAGTCGACGACGCTTTGCTCGGTTCGTCTCTGCCCAAATTCACGCCGCGATATTCCGACATTCGTGTACCGGTCGTCATAGTGACGGGCGACTCTGATCTGATCGTCCCGGCGAAAGAGAACGCGCATCGTTTGTACGAAGCACTGCCGCACGCCGAGCTGGTTGTGCTGGAAAAGACCGGCCACCAAATCCCTTTCACGCGTCCCAGTGCAGTTGTCGACGCGATCGACCGCGTGGCCGCCAAGACAGCCGCGGCGCCGGGAGCGCGGACATCCCTGTCCGCAATGAGCGCGTAGCGTGAATGGTTCATTAGCTCGACGTGAGCGACTGGGGCAGTAGCCCGACCGTGAGGGAGGGCTCCGATAATAGTTCCCTCTGGTTTGATATCTCCCCTTGTTACTTAACCGCAACTGGAAGAATGTCTGAAAGGAGACACTTGCTTATGAAGAAAGTCATAGTACTTAGCCTGCTGCTGATCTTCAGTATCGGCACCCTTGCGCTCGGGCAGAATAACAATCGTCGGGACCGCCGCGAGAACAATAACCAGAACAATAACCGGATGGAACGTCGCGACCGCGCCAGGAATAACGGCAACGGCAACTGGCGCCGCCGCCATCGACGCCAACGCCGCAAACACTGGCGGAAACACAACATGTAAGAACCGAGCCCGGCGTAATAATAAGAGAGGGTGAGCACGGCGATCCGGCCTGCTCACCCTTTCTGGTTTATGTTCAGAGGTTGTCGCTATTCGCGGGCACGCCAGCTTGGATTAAAACTATTCCAGGAAGCGCTCTTATTAAAGTTGTCTACAGACAGGTGATTAAAAGAGAGACGCGCATGACTGGGAGCTTCTATTTGGTCTGTTCCTCGCCTCGTAGAGGCGAAATATTTATAACCCGAGCCTCTGCTCGATACTCTCGCTCCGTAGGAGCGAAATGTTTTATTTGGCCGCGCTCCTACGGAGCGCAGAAAAAAATCACCCCGGCTGGGCTATAAACATTTGGCTCCTAACGGAGCCGCGCTAGCGCACGCGAACGCGACGAGTCATTTGATCAGAACTTCCTCCAGTTACGCACCCATTGCCTTCTCGCAATCTCAAAATCCCCGTGGGCAACACGGGTACGTCTATGGATATGATCCTTTCGTCAGGACAAACCCGCGACCTCCCCTCTACACGCGATAAACATCTCCTGAGACATTGATCGATCCTACTGACACGTCTGATATGCCGGACGACCCGTCGCACCTCGCCAACAACAGTTGCCGCATGCCTTCAGACAAATGGCGCGGTCGATAGACATCTTGGTCCATGCCAGTGAGCACGCGCCAAGTGTCAGTTAGCATTCGGCAATCTCAGTCAGCTCTCGGCGAATGTCAGTTAGCATCCGAGTGATGGCCGTGAGCACGCGCTGCCTGCTAGTTAACATTTGGCAATTGTCAGCTGGCATTTCACAAATGCCAGTCAGCCCACGGCGATTGTCAGTTAGCAAAAGGCAAATGTCAGTTAGCCTTGGGCACTCACAGTTAGCTCCCGGCGAGTGTCAGTTGGCATTCGATTGATGGCCGTGAGCACGCGCTGGCTGCTAGTTAACATTTGGCAATTGTCAGCTAGCATTTCACAAATGCCAGTCAGCCCACGGCGATTGTCAGTTAGCAAAAGGCAAATGTCAGTCGCAAACGTCCTAAATCCGATCAACCTTCGGAACTCATGAGGGAAAATGCCTGCAAATCACGCCTATCGTATTGGGGCGGTAGCCCGACCGTAAGGGCGGACGCAAATCATCCATTGAATAGCCACGGCTTTAAAGATTCTTTCTCATCACTTCAGGAAGGAGCCTCGAAATGGCGAAAGTAAAACTCAATTTTCGACGACTATCGGTGCCGGAAAAAGTCGCAAAAGCTCGGCAGATCGTTACCGCCTTGACCGGCAACGCCAGTTTTCCGAACCCAATCCCACCGCTGGAAACACTCACGGCCAGCCTTAACGCTCTCGAGGGAGCATACCGGACTACGCGATCCAGAAGGCAAGCCGTCAAGACCGCGGTTGACGATCAGACGATGAGAGAAGACGCGCTCATCCATTTGATGTCGCAGTGTGCGAGTTATGTAGAAAGCATAGCCGGCAATGACCGGTCGCTCATTACGAGCGCGGGCATGGATCCGAGGGCGCCCGCATCCGCCTCGACCATGCCCGACGTCCCTTCCGGCTTGGAAGCAACGGTCGGAGATCGTGACGGCGAAATCGATCTGAGCTGGGATCCTGCAAGGGGCGTGCGCAGCTACGTAATCCAACAGAGCACCGATCCACCAAGCGCCACCACCTGGACCCACGCCGCCACCTCAACCAAGTCGAGCGCCACCATCACCGGGTTGATGGCCGGCACCCGCTACTGGTTCCGAGTCGCCGCCATCGGCGCCATCGGCCAAAGCGGCTGGAGCGACCCCGCCACGAAGATCGCACCGTAGGGTGTGGCGCAAGTTGTTAACTTGCGCGCTTGGAGGCAGGCATTCTTGTCCGCTCTTCTCATTGATACTGCCTCCAATTTATGGCGCTTCCGGCCTCGGCTTCGGAAGCGCCTGCGCAGACCTGCCCCTCTTTTCCCCCTAGCCCTTCCGCTTACTGACTACTAGTTGCTGACTTCTGGCTTCTAGCGGAATATTTTGCTTGCACCTTGCAAATATTTGTACTATTGTCTCGCCCGCAACTTCAGTCTCGCGGGTTCTCCCTTAAACTCATTACCCGGAACCCGAACCCGCGTTTTCAACCGGCAGGCTTTTGCGCAGTCGAAGCGCATACGGCCCGACTGCTGCGAATAGGATCAGGTTTGGCGACCCTAGTTTGTGGCTGCGCTCCGAAAACCAAGAGAGTGACGAATCGTCGGCGGCACACGGAAGAGCAACGATAAGAGGCCGCGCAGCAAAGCTGGTTGTTCGGAATCGCCCCAATAGAGACGGCGAGAGAGACGACGAGAATATTTAGTATGTGAAGAGGAGGTTGCGGGTTCCCATCTCGGAGCAGCGGATCGAGTGTTCACATGGAAGATGCCTCTAAAATAGAAGAGTTCTCAGCCAGTAAGGGTGAGAACGGCTCGGAGCGCCATTCAACCAATCATTGGCTAGAGGGTTTCTTTTCCTCAGTGGCTGAGGCCCAAGACACGGCGGTACTCGTGGCGCTCAATGGCCAGCTACTCGAAGAGGAACTTAAAGCGATTACTGCCTTCTATGATGAAAAACGAAAAGATCTCTCAAATTACCATGAACCGCTAATTCAGAATCTTCGACAAACCATTGAGACACGTCGTACATGGTTGGAAGATAAATTAAAACTGGAGAATTCCCTGAAGAATGAGCTCGAAACTGCGAAGAGGCAGTGGAATAACCTACAAGGCGCTATTCGGGGTTTTCAGAAGAGAAAACAACTAGCGTGGCAACGGGTTATCAAACAGAGATTTGAACGGATTACGCGCTTTTTCAAAGAGAGAGAAACGCGCCTTGTCGAATCACTCAACCAAAGCCGAGCGGAAGCGTTGAAGGACGCGGACAGTCAAATAAACTACCTACACAAATTCTACGACCTAATTATTAATAATCGAGAAGAGCATTCCGAAAAGCTGAAGGCACGCGCCGACGAATGCGTAGAAAGACGAAGTGATATCCGAGAGCAGCTAGAGGTTGCCCAAGCGGAAGTAAGGAGTCTGCGGGAAATTGGCGTTACTGAGTATTCAGCTACATTTCTCATGATGTTTGGCGTGCTCGCATTAGCCGGAGCAGGCAGCGCGGCAGCAAGTCTGCTCGGCAGCCGTCAGCCGGGAAACTCAATTTTTGGTCTGATGCTCGAAAGCGTCTTAAAAACGCTGGGGGAGATTCAAGGTCCGTGGGGGACGTTCGGGAAGTTTGGCGGACTATTAATTGCCCCGATTGTCGCTATCTTCTTGCTCTTCGTGATCTTTGTAGTGTTCGTTCGACTAGCCATTTGGGTCGCGAGCAATTACACATCTCAGCAGTCCGCTAGACAAAGAACGAATCAGGAGTCACGCGCAGAAGAGTGGGGCGGCGCTCCGATTATTGCGTACATAAGCCGGCTAAGCTCTCAATTTTCGCTGATGGATGGATTCAAGCCAGATCGCGAAAGTTACGGGCAGGTCATCGCCTATTTTCCTTACTTGATGCTCCTAGTGATCGGGTTGTTTTTGTTTTCAGGAATCGCAATCGACAGTACTAAAATTAACTTAACGGTAATGCTGATTGGCATCGCCCTAGCATTACTCTCGGCGAGTTCAACTCTGCTATATGTGACCTACATAATTCAACCGCGTTGGAGAGCCGCAACTGAGCAATATAAAAAGCAGCCTGCGTCAAAGGGTTTTTTCATCCGGTATCTCGCGCTTAACTTTGAGTTCTTCTCTCTCCTCACACTGCTGATAATAGCATTGTTGATAGCGGCCTTCTTGCCCTTCTCTGGGCCAACATCTGCGATCTATTTGTCTGACGGGCAGTTCAAATCCATCTCTTGGGGATTTGTAACGATTTTTATGCTGCTAGCTTCTTTCGGTCTAGCATATGGCATAGTTCAAAAAGGCATTTTTCATGAGGCAAAAGAACTCTTGCGTAAGCATAAAGCCTTTCAGAATTGTGTAGAGAAATATAGTTACCCACCGTTAATAGAAGATTTGTGGTTTCCTGAACAGAAGATGGCAGATAACAGCCTAAAGCGTTTTATAGACCGTGAGGATGCTTTAGACGATGTACGCTCCGCTTATGAATTGGGCCAAATGTTTACTCCCGAGGAAGAGGAGGTGATTACGCAGCAAGAAAAGCGAAAGCCATGGCCCCGGTGGTTACGTAAGTTTGTGAAGTTCCTCTTGGCTGAGGAAAGAACAAGTCTTGAGCAAGATGGTTTTCCTGTTTTGCCAAGTATTCCGATGACGCTTAAACCCATCGACTATTTAGACTCGGAAGAAGCTGTCAAAGAATATGAATTGAGCGAATTAGAATTAAGCGAGCACAACCAGACAAGTACTACCACGACAAATCTGATTGCTAGCCTGCGGACGTCCTTGAATGCTGTTAGTGAGGAAATCAAGAGACTCATGGTTGAAATTGAAGGGCTTAAGAACCAAGAGGTGAAAGCCGAACAAGAATTGAGAGAAATGCTTTCGCAGGTCAATAGTAATTTTAGACGGGACGAGAATGCGTTCAAGACTGCTTTTGGAGTCGGACAACAATTGAGGACGCTGAATGCGGAACCGGACACCGCATTGGAAGGGCCCGGGGCAACTCTGCCGTTTGTCGAGGGAGCAGAATTATGACTACAAATGACCAGGTTGATTCAAACGGGTCACAAACACGAAAGCGCCTTGCATTTTTGGGCGATTGGCTTCAAGGGCGGCAAAACGTTCAAACGTCTGACCCGGTGAGTTCGTTTCTAAAAACCCACTTAGATGACGATCGTAAAGAAGTAGGCCAAGCCGAACTTGACAAGAAGTACATTCGGCCCGCGGCCGAGTACGACCATCCAATGTGGCGTCTTGGATGGACCGACGGGAGATCGGGCCAGCCGCCAATCGTCAATGAAAAATTAATCGAAGCTCACGCTAGAATTGAATGGAACGAACAAATCGCCGAAGCACGGGAGGAATTTTCCAGAACGAAGGAAGAGGTTGCCTCGTTGATCGAAAGCAAAAGCGAATTGGAGAAGCATTACACGGACGTTGAAACCAGATTTGAAGAATCGAGGCGGAAAAGAGCGGAACACTTTCAGGATTTCTCGAGAAAACAGGCGTGGGGTTATTTTGTTTTCGGCACTGCTACTTTGATTGCGGACATTCCTTTATCCCTGCGGCTCGTCGCTACAGGTTTCGGCGTAAAAACTAGTATGGATGTAAATGGTCAGATATTGAGTGTTGATCAAATTCTTTCTCTCCAGTTTTTCCAAGTTGTGAGTTATTTCTGGGAGGCTCTAGTTTTGGCGTTGGGTATCGCATTCGCCAGTATCTTACTGAAATACTTTTTTGATTTGATAGTCTTCCGTCAGCCAGGCATAGCGGTTCCAAGAGTCGTAGCCGGGTTGTTATGGGGTGGCCTAAGTTTGTTTGTCATAACAACAGTCTGCTTAGGTGTTTTTCGCTACCGGATTCAACCACAAGTCGAAGCTTATGAGCGTCGGCAAAAGTGGGAGAATCTCAAACAACAGAGGATTGATGAAAACTACAAAGAGCTTCTGCCAATTTTCGTGCGTGAGAAGGATCCCCCCGCTGTGGCACGAGAGAAGGCAAAAGAGATCGTGAATCGGGAAATCGGAAGCGATCCAACGCCTGACTTTCACAGCGCATGGGGATTGCCAACATTTATTTTCTTAACTCTGCTTTTCCCGATTGTCACTGCGGTCTGTTTCTCCGTAGGCGGAAAGAAATTTAGGAATGCCTTTCTATTTAAGTCTCTCGAGGAGGAAAGGTCGAGACTAACAGAAAAGCTTAGACAGACGAATGAGAAACTTTTTAGTCTCAGAGGTATGTTAGCTGCGTGCGAGACTGCGTTGGAAACTGTCTCACGAGCCGATACTAAGGACGACCTGTTACAGAGATTCCGTTATATGTACCGACACGGTTACGAGCGAGGAATGAAAAATGTGCCTTCGACCATGGAAGGTAAATTCGGATCTATATATCAACTAAGCCTGGAATACTTGCAGCGAAGACTAGCAAAGAGAATCAGAACCGCTGCTTCATAATCTTAACGCGCGACCCTTGCGCCAATCATATGAAGGCACGAAGAGCCATTCTTAGTCTTTTGGTTTTAGCTCTGCTTACTGCTGGAGGCATCGGCTACTATCGATGGCGAAGAGTACGTCCAGATGGCAACACTAACGCGAACGCCAACACGCAAGCGCGAAAAACGCGGCGGAAGCTTATGATCGTGTGGTGGGACATAACGAAAAGCCTTTATGCTTCTGAGCAAGAGAATGGCTTGAATTGGGGCGCTACCATAATTTCAAATCTGCCTGCGCATTCAGTTTATTATTTCTTTCCGATCAATTCTGCGACCCAAAGGCCATCACCTTTAGATCAAGGAGAAAAGCCAGCGATTGATTCTCCGGAAGCGGCCGTACTCTTTAAAGGAGCCCTCGAAAAAAGGATTAGCGATAACGTGGAAAAATTAAGAAACCAAATGCGCGCCGATGACGAAGCTGCCAAGAATTATGGAGGCGTTGTCCAGAGGGACAAACGAACTTGCATATTAAGTGCGCTCGATTATTCCGGTACCATTCTCAAGAACGAAGCTAAAGAATTGGAGCCGGAAATAGTATTTATTAGCGACATGGTCGAAGATTGTCTCCACCAAAGTCTAAACAAGGGAAAAGGAGCCTTCATTCAATTAACCCAACCAGATGTCGATTCCGAAATACGAGCAGCCAGTGCTATACCCTTGAATCTGCAGCTTGAGCAAGTCTGGGTAACTGTTATCGTCCCGACCGCATCATCCGATACACCCGTGTCCCAAAGACCTGATATGAATGGTTTGCAAAGATTCTGGCGCGCAACGTTTCAGAGATGCGGACTGAATGCGGATAAATACCAGTGGTCAATAGGAGTACTGCCTCCGCGATTGATTAGCCCTCCTCCAGCAACACTTCCCGGCGAAACCCAAGCTGAACCCTCCAATAATTGAGGGCGTGTTGCTTGGCGCCGGCCAAATTACGTCCGGATCAACGAGAAGAACACCCCCCCCTCCAGAAGAGATCGACAAAAGCCACGCTGGTCACCAAAGAAGCTTGACGGTTTCACGGAACTCGCGGCGGCGACGGGTAACGCCGAAAACCTTAAAAAGTTCATTATAGTCCATCTCGGCGAACTCTGGCGCAAACTCGTATTTCGTTCCAGCTAAATCTCATGGGCGTTAGTCTGTCGCTCCCATGGTACCAAGAGCACCTCGCCTCCTAACCATTCACTGAGTCGTCTCTCGTTAGAGACACCACGCTCAACTTCACTTATAATTACCCACGCACCCGAACAATTGATTTCACGGCAGGAGGCACGGCGATGTTTATTCGAGATGTCATCCGCGATCGCGAGCCGTATTCTTTGCGCGCTTCGGCGAGCGTGCTCGAGGCGGCTGAGTTCATGGCGCAATAAGCCGTATGCACAAAGCGATAAGCGACAATGTGATTCGCGAATCGTGGAACGCTGATTGAGCATTGTCCCCGATCTTGGTATATTTCAGAATCATGATGCAAGTTAATCCACGATCGACTCCCTCAGAGATCAAACGCTTCATTGAGCGGGCGAAGCGGGCTTACGACGAGCGGTTGGCCGCGAAACTCGAACCTGAACACACCGGAGAAATTGTTGCTATCGAGCCCGAGTCGGGAGACTACTTTCTGGGTACGAATGAAATCGAGGCGGCCGACAATGCGCGCACCGCCGGTCATGAAGGCCCCTTCTACTTTCTGCGCGTAGGCTCCAGGTATACTCACCGGTTGATGACTCCGCGAACCTAATGCGTGTCGACGGATACTTCAACACGAATGACGAGCCGGCGATAAAGCTCGATCTGATCTCGTCTTCAATCGAAGTTCTCATAGACACAGGATTTGCCGGCAGTCTAATAATTCCCGATCATTTATCAACTGGACTCGAACTCCACTTTGAGGGCTTCGAAGAGTTCTATACAGCGACCGGGCATGTCTTTGTCGCGCCCGCTTACTCGCTGGAAGCGAACTGGTTGGGCCAGCGCGTTAGTTCCGGTGGCTATTAGTCCTGACGTCAAAGAAGCTTTGTTGGGAAGCCAGATGCTCAAGAATTGCGTTTTGATAATCGACTATGCTAATCGCAACCTAAGCATCATCCAGGGATAGATACTGATTAGTTAAACTTCACTAATAATACCAACGTAATCGTAAATCACGCTGAAGTTGTTAGTCACGCCGCGACCTAACACGGACAGGGTTACCTACTTACTCACGTCGTCGAGCAAGCGAATAAAGTTGCGTTTGCGTTTGTATTCAACGCGGAGCGCGACGACGTAGTCTTCGAACTCAGCTTCCCGACCCATGCGGGCCATCGCCGGGCGCATTTTGCGCAGGAGTTTGATCGCTTCGTCATAAGCGGCATTGTTTGTTCGCCCGATGGTCGGAGCGATCAGCTCTTTGTAGATGGGGACCGCCCTTTCGGGATGGTCTTTGACCGTGGCGTCCGCGAGCTGAAGCCACAGATACTCTGTGCAGCCACCGGCAGAAGCCTCCTGCCAGGCTGCTTCATAATTCTTTTCCCAGAGAAAGATCTCCACTAGTCGCGAATGGTTGGACATGGACTGCCAGGGCCAGCGGCGCTCGGCGAGCAGGCTGGCCTGCTTTTCGTTTTCGATTACTGCTCGCAAATTCGTTAAAGCTCTTTCTCTCCAGCGAGACCATTCGAAGTTCGACTGTGGAGTCCGACGAACTTTAGTTTGTCGAGCGGCCGGGTTAGGCTTCGAGTTTCGCATTTTGAGCTTCGAGTTGGGAGTAGAAGCGGAGGCTTTTTTTGCGGATGGAGTGACCTCTCCGCCCTCAGCAACTCTTTCGTCGTCGTCGACAAACTGAAGTCTATCGGACACCATCGCGTGAGCTTGTAGTTTCCGATAGGTTTCGAGTTGTGGTCTGTCTGTGAACTCGGCCCAGATGAGATCCATCGCTTCGGGGTGACGGCCACAGCGATGATATTCGTCCGCGAGAAAATCCGAAAGACGTGAATCAGGCCGTGGGAAAGCGCGCATGCCCTTCTCGGCCCACTCGAGAGCCTGATCGTGTTTGCCGGCTTGGCGATAGATCTCGGCTATCTCCAAAAAAGAATATGGGAGGGAAAGGTCGTGGCATTTAACAGCTACTAGCTCTTCGTAGTTGCCTGACTGGCGCGCCAGATCTTCCATTACCGACGTAATTCGGAATCGCGCGTGGAAGCGCTCGTCAGAAACTTCGCCGGGTCCAAGCGCGGGCACATCAGCCCAGACGGCTTCGGCCAAACGGCGATACTCGGCTAGCCCCTGCGAACCGAGTACATCCGCGTACATCTCGGCGGTGCCGCTGAAAATATCCCAGTCGCTTTTCATCTCCCAATCAAAAAGACGCTTGGCGAGAGTCTTTGGGTCTTCACTGGCCTGTTTACAGGCGCGATGATGCAACTCGTGCAAAGCGGGCAGAATCTCGCCCATGTGACCATCAGAGTCGTCCATCTCGCCGATGGCTTTTTCCAGCCGGGCGAGAGCATATTCAGTCAGTTCAACGACGGCTTTCGCGTGGCCGTCATCAAACAGGCCCGAGATAGAATCGATGACTTGATGAATTCGACGAGCGAAGCGCGGCGCTGCGTAATAATCGACAAAGCCGCCTGTTCGGGTAGCGTTAGCAATAGACTTGCGGAACACCCGGATATCGACACCGGATGGTTGCTTCCGCGCCGCCTCGAGTTGCAGACGCTCGCGCATGCTGCGATTGTTTGCGGCTTCGTGCAGGACTATCGCGATGAGGCCATCTTTCTCCTGACGCTCCAGGAAACTGCGCAAGTCATTCTCTCGAAACTCCTGGTTCGATAGCTGAAGATTCTCTTCGTCTTTCGAAGTATGAATCCATGCCAACACCGTCGCGACACAGTGTTTGCAAAACTGTTCGTCGTCGCCAAGAGGACAGGTACATGAGTAGAAGAGATCGGTTTCGTCCATCCGCAGGCGAACGCGGTAGTCTCTGGTTCCACTAACAATTGCCGAAAGCTCGCCGTTGCGCTCGATCAACTCCCTAACTCGGTCTTCCTGGAAATAGGCTTCGCCCCGAGCAAACCAGAGGTCGCCGGCGAGCGCACGCACCCTACGGAGGTTCAATGGCGACTTTGCCATGGCTCAAATCTAAGTGAGCCGGCCCTTCAGTGCAACGGGAATACGCGTTGGTGGTTGCATGGGTGTTCTCCTATAATACCCACGCACCCGAACAATTGATTCCACGGCAGGAGGCACGGCGATGTTTATTCGAGATGTCATCCGCGATCGCGAGCCGTATTCTTTGCGCGCTTCGGCGAGCGTGCTCGAGGCGGCGGAGTTTATGGCCCAGAGAAAAATTGGCGCCGTGTGTGTGCTCGATGAGGAAGGGAAGTTGATTGGCGTTTTCTCTGAGCGCGACTTGCTGAACAGGGTCGTCGTGCCGCGGCATGATCCGGCTACGATGAAGCTTGGCGAGGTGACCAGTCCGTTGCGGGCGGTGATTCGTTGTGACGAGACGCCGCATCAGGCGCTGGAACGCATGGAGCGAATCGGTACTCGGCACCTGCCGGTGGTTGATGAGGAGAAGTGGGTGGGGATGCTTTCGATGCGCGATCTGCTGCGCGTTGAGTTGAGCGAAAAGGGGGATGAGATTAAGTTGCTGCATGAGTATATACAGCAGTGAGCGGTGAGCGGTGAGCAGTGGGCGGTGAGCAGTGGGCAGTGAGCAGTCGGCAGTGGGCAGT
>DATHHW010000098.1:0-3140 GCA_035317005.1 Pyrinomonadaceae bacterium
ATGCAATGATTCTCAGTACCAATTCCCCTGCGCTTGTTGCTTGAGTTCTCGATGATCGCATCGGCGGGCCACCACTTCTGCCGCTGCCCGGGCACTGTGAAATGTTCCCACACTGTCTGTCGAGATGCGGCGATATCAAAATCCCAGGTAACGTAAGCGTCGGCCCGCGTTACTTCGACGTGCGAGCGCTCGTTCTCCTTCTTCCACGCTTCATCGAGGTCGCGCAACCAGAGTTTAACGTCGCCAATGATGTCGATAGTTTCGTGATGCTCAACGAGTCCCTGTGCCACTGGGTCCATGCCCGCAGTCTGGATGCAGGCGTCGCTGTAAAGCACATAAGCGCGGCGGCCAACCTTCTCGGATACCGTGTTCTTGAGGAGTCTATGGACGAGGATCACATCGCGTCCGGCAAGCTCTTCGCGTCCGCCCATCTTCTGCTTCACCATCTGGCCGTGATGGACAACAAACTTAAAATCAAGATCGCTCATTGCAACACAGGCTTTGCACTCGCAGGTCGATGCCTGCTTGACGTCACGCAGGCGCCTACGGAACTTGAAATAGGCCGTCTCAATGACGTCCTGTAGTAGCGAGCCGTCGACCTTCTCCGCCACCGCGTAGACGAAAGCGGCATCGCCCTCAAACTTCGCTAGTCGGAAAGGCGGCCTGAGACCCTTGACCACTGTGTTCATGAAATCGGCGATGATGTCCTGCGCGTGGTCGAGCTCGACCCCTGCGAGGAAGCTCGTATAGCCGGAGATATCGGCGATCGCGAAAAAGGCCAGTTCAGGTTTCGGAAGCATCGCAATTCCTCCCAAAATAAGCGGAACGTTCTCCCGCCTCCTAATAGAGTTATGCCACGTAATGTCGCGAAAGGCGTGAGGAATTCACGGCTCAGGACGCTCTGCCTCACCGTGTCGCCTGAAGTGGACCCCGGAGCTGGGACCAGGGATCGGCGAAGTTAAGGTGTGATCGCGCCTGCCTTCGTCCTTCAAATCAAGCAGCTTCCTGCTGCTGCTGCTTTTGCGTCTGCTGTGGGTATGTGGGCAACGCGTTTGCGTTGTCCAAGCGAAGCGGCATATCCACAGTCTTCGCCGCCTCGATCCTATCCGTGCCGGCACGCCATGCCGCCATGGGAAACTGATTGTTCATTGCCTGATGCGGACGGTGATGATTGTAAAAATTCATCCATAATCCGATGCCGTCTCGCGCTTCGCGCCCGTCAGCATAGGCTTTCAGATGCACTTCCTCGTATTTGATCGAGCGCCACAACCGTTCGATGAAAATATTGTCCATGAAACGACCGCGTCCGTCCATCGAAATCGCGATGCCTGCGGCCTGGAGCCTACCGGTGAAGGCCGCGCTGGTGAACTGCGCGCCCTGATCGGTGTTGAATATTTTTGGCGTGCCGTGCCGCGCCAGCGCTTCGTCGAGCGCCGCGATGCAAAAGCCCGTATCCATCGTGTTCGACAAGCGCCACGCCAGAACCGCCCGGCTGGCCCAGTCGATAATTGCCACTAGATACAGAAAGCCAAGCGCCATCGGAATATAGGTGATGTCGCTGGCCCAGACATGATTGGGCTCGGTGATGCTCACGCCGCGCAGCAGATAGGGATAGATCTTGTGGCCGGGCGCGGCTTTGCTGGTGCCGGGGCGCGGAACCAGCGCCTCGATCCCCATCACGCGCATCAGCCTTTGCACGCGCTTGCGGTTGATGCCGTGGTCTGCCTGGTTGAGTTCGAACACCATTCGCCGCGAGCCGTAAAACGGCCACTTCAGATGCAATTCGTCGATCCGCCGCATCAAGGTCAGATCGTCGGCGCCGGTGACCGGCCCGGGGCGATAGACGCCCGAACGCGCCAGATTCAGCAGCGCACATTGCCGGCGAACCGACAAATTCTCGGCAGGCCGCTCGACCATCGCCCTGCGCTCGGGGACACTCATCGCCCGGGCCTCCTGGCCAAGAAATCCCTTTCAACCGTCAACTGGCCAATCTTGGTATAAAGCTTCGTCGTCTCGCGCTCGTGCTCCTCCTCGCCATCCCCCAAAGCGCTCGCGCCGCGCGCAAAAAGGGTCGCCACGTTGTCGAGAACCTGCTTCTTCCAGCCATAGATCTGGTTCGGATGAACGCCGTGCCGCTTTGCCAGCTCCGGCACCGTCGCTACCTCGCGCAGTGCCTCCAGGGCAATCTTGGCCTTGAATGCGGCATCAAACTTCTTGCGTGATTTGGTCATATCCGTACTCCATCGGTTGCGACAGAGCAGGACGCTTCACACCTTAACGTTTGGTCCTATTTCCGGGGTCCACTTCAGCCCTTTGGATGACGTGAGCTACTGGCACCTTTGAGACATGCCGACTGTATTGAGCAATGTCCGCTTGCAGGGGTAACCCGGAAGACATTTGCTCAGACTGAGTTCTTTCAGTTTGACCGGAAGCGGACTAAACTAGCCCTTCTTCGCCTGATCGTAAGCAATCGTCGTGTTATGCGCGTGCGCAATGCGCCAACCGGCTTGTGTTTTCACAAAGACCAACGTGATGAGATTTCCGCTGTCGGGATAAGGCGCGCCAGATGGTAGTGCTCCAACCCCTCTATTCGGTTGACGTGGGTCTCGACAATGACGTTCGGTGCAATCTCGCGCATCATTGTGATTTCAGGCGTCAGCATTCGACTATTCGCAAACATGCCTTTATGGAGAACAGCATGTGCCTTCAGCACCGTCTCGCGGCCCCTCCAGTGCCTGCCGACGACATTTATCCAATCCACGTCAGGCATGGCGTCGGCGACGAAAGCGTCCATGTCGTGCTTATTCCAAGCATCCGTTTGTCGGTCTATAATTGCGCGGATTGCGGCTTCGTCGGTGACCGACACGGGTGACCCGATTGAAGAATTATCGCTTTGTGCCATGGCGCAGTGCAATTGCCCAACGACCAGGAATACGCTTGCGATGCAAATTCTAAGAAGCTTGTTCATCTGAACTCCCTTCAATCAAAGCGGATCACACTGAATAATGATGCCACGACGAAAAATGGAGGTCCACCGAGGTGTGGGATCGAAGGTCGGAAAGTGGCACCTTTGAGACATGCCGACCGGCTCTAAATATGTCCGGTCATCGGGGCAGACCGGAGTGCGCCGGGAGACCGGC
>DATHHW010000099.1:0-44910 GCA_035317005.1 Pyrinomonadaceae bacterium
AGGTACGAGGACAAGGGCATCCCTCCGCCCTCCACCTCGTCGCAGATCTGTCGCAGCTTCCTATCTTGCCTGTCTTTATCCAGCTTGCCCCATTCAGAAAGGTTCAAGTTTTGGCGACCCTCATTGACGTGATCGGTGATCCACCAGGAAACCGGCGCGACGTTGGTGTACCACGGCCACTCGGTTTTATTTGAATGACAGTCGCGACAGGAGCGGTCGAGAATGTCCTTTGCCTGCGGCGGCATCTGCGCGCGGGCTTCGATTGTCTGCGATTCGTCGACGGCAGGATTCGTTCTCGCGGGACGCTTGAGTTGGATGAGAATGAAAAGGCAAATTAGAGAAATCAGAAGCCACTTGACTATCTTCCACACAGTTTTCATTCTGCTAGTCCTCAAGACCTAAGCGCTTCGCTCGCGGGAATGTTAACGGGAACGGGCGGTGATTAGCTGCTCTGTTGTTTGGTTGCGGTCGATTCGATCAATTCCTTGATTCGCTTACGCATTAGTTCATTTCTCTCGTTTTCCAGAAGGCGCTTCAGGATTGGTTCAGAAAATCTTCCATACTTCCGGATAGCCAGCATTGCCTCCCCGCGAACTCGTGGCGAAGGATCAGCGAGCAGGCCTACTTGTTTTTGAACGGACTTTTCCATTTCAGGCGTAATAACTTCGGCGCGGCCCACCAGCACCCGGACTAGTTGCGTGGGTTTGGGATCGATGTCGATGGGAAGCACGGTGTCCGTAGTCGCTCTCGGCAAAACGTAAAAAACCCGCGTCCCTTCTTCGAACCAACTCGTGCGCCAGGTTTTGATCATGGCGTCAGCTTCTTTTTCGTATAAGCCAGAGGCGACCAATGTCTGTTTCAGATCGCTAATCAACAATTCTATGTTTGCATCGAGAGTGGGCCGTTCGCTGGTCGTCTCGCCGGTGAACGCATCAAGCATGCGATAACCAATCTTGCCGCCACGGTTCTCGAAAATGATCAGACGCTCGATCTTGTTCGGCGAAAGGTTCTTCAGCAGTAGCTTGTCGCCGTCCAGCTTGACGGCCAGCGGCAAGTCGAAAGTTCCCACGCCGCGATAGAAGAGGAACTTCTCCTGCTGCGCCGGCTTGCCGTCTGTGCTGCAAACCTGGACGGGATCCGAGTCGGTTTCGCGCGCCGCAAAATAGTGGCTGGGCGAATAGTCTGCCGGCAGACTAAGGGAGGCGCCGGGCATAACTTTGAATCGGCCCCAGTTGATGCCCGTGCGAACCAGGCGGGCCTGGGGATACCATTCGGTGATCTTGCCTTTCGGAAAATCAACTTTCAGGGACACATCCATTTCGTTGTTCGAGTAAAAATAAATCACGGGCGTTTCCATTCGCTCCGTCCCCCTCAAATCCGCCTTAGGCGCATTGCGCAAGCCGGCGTCACCCTGTTGAATTGTATGAACGAACTTGGGCAGATCTGGTGGCCCGTTTAGTGGACGCCACTCAAGCGCGACCCCATCTTTGCCCGCAATTGAAGTAAAGGTTCCCCACTCGTGAACGACCAGATTGTTTTCGGCGGCAGCGTTGCCCGCGGTTCGGTTATGCCGCGCCGAAAGCTTGACGCCAATGAACACGATGATGGCCAGGGCCGGAACGCAAGCTGCAGTGATTCTCAAAACGCGCATCTTATTTCCTCCTTAGATCCAATGCTAAAAGTTGCGATGACCTGAAGGTTGAACTCTGAACCATGACCAAACTTGCAATATGTCGATTCATCTCTTGCCTTCCAAGCCGTTTAATTTGCCCAGCGTGCGAGCCAAAATCTTTCCTCACGTCTTGAACGGCCCCGAAGATAGCCTATCGCTCCATCGGTATTCGAGTTGTTCCTTCCACGCATCGAGCATTTGCTGATTGAGTTTCAAAACACCTTCACGCGTCACGCCAGACGGCGGAGGCACGAGCGCCGCCAGACGATCGTAAACCAGCGCTCGATCCGAACCCGCAACCCGCGGCAACAGGTTCCACAGTGTCAGCGTGTCCCGAACACGTGAATTAGCCAGCACAACCTTAAGCGATGCTGTGTTCGTCTGTCCGGCGGAATCGTGATCAGAATCTACTCTGGTTAACGCCGCTCGAAATATTTCTGAAGCGTCTTCAAAGTATGGCGTGCCCGGTCCCGTGCCGGGACGCGTGGCACACGCGGCGCCGGCGGGCACAACCGATTCCCGATCTTTCAATTGAAGCGAAACCCAGCCCGTGGTTACACGCAAAAGGCTGTTGCCCGCCTTGTCTACTTCCAGAGTGTAGGCGCAACCAAGATCTTCGGCCACTCCTGATGGCGTGTTAACGAAAAAAAGTTTTGGCGGAGCCGAAATGCGCGCGCTCAAGCGGCCCTGCGCCAACTCAAGCCGATGCTCAGTCGGCTTTGTTTCCACCAGACGCACGCGACTGTTTGGATCAATCTCAACCTGCCCAATGTCGCTGACGCTAATCTGGGCGCGCGAGTTGGTGTCGGTCTCAAGCCATTGGCCAATGCCGAGTTTGGCTTTGTCGCTTACCAGGTCAGCACCGATACGCGGCGCGCCATTCAAACGAGCGACATCCCATGACGGACCCAACGACTTCGGAGCCTGACGGGGCCAGAACGTCGCAACGGCGATCACTAGCACGACTAAAGCCAGGGAGGATAGAGCGAAACGAGGCTGCATCAAAAACGGAATGATGCGTCCGCGCTTACGGATAGGCACTGCACGGCCATCGCGATTGAGCGCAATCTCAGTTTTGTGCCACAGCGAATCAGGCGCCTCGATCAGCGGCAATTGCGCCGCCAACCTGGCGCCAAACTTGATCTCTTCGAACTCCGCGCGACAACGCGGGCAACTAATCAAATGCTCGGCGACCCGCCGCGACTCTGTGGGCGAAAGCTCATCATGACAATAGGCCGAGGTTAAACTGGAAACGTGTCTAGAAAACATCTTCGGTCTCCAAGTGGTACAGACTTAGTCCGTGATTCGCATCAGCATTCACAGACTGAAGTCTGTGCCACTACAACTCCAACTCACCGCGCAAATGGCTCAGCTTCTTAGCCAGGGCCTTATGCGCGCGATTCAAACGCGAAGCCACTGTGCCTTTTGAACAGCCCAGCACTTCGGCAATCTCTTCGTACGAAAATCCCTCAACGTACTTCAACATGATCGGCATACGCATCTTCGGTTTTAATCCGCCAATCGCTTCTCTGACTGAGTCGGCAATCTCGCGCCGTTCGTACCTGGTCTCTGGCGGTTTCCTGGGAACGGTCATGGGCGTGAACTCTTCGACCGGCAAAAAGCGTTTTTGTTTCCTGCGTTCATCGAGGCAGGAATTAATAACCAGCCGATACAGCCACGTGGTGAACTCAGAGTCACCGCGAAACTGGCCGATGCGCGTAAACAGCTTCACGAAGATTTGCTGGGTCACGTCGTCCGCGGCAGCTTCGTTACCAAGAGAGTAGCAGGCAATCGAAAACACGCGGTCCTTGTACGCCTCAAATAAGAGGCGAAACGCTTCACGATCACCCTGCTGACAGGCGCGGATGACGCCTGGATTAATCGAATCTGGCGAACTTTGCACTCGCTGCTCCGCGTATATGGCCGTTTGCTCGAGCATCAACTATTTAGACGAAGGTGGGTTTGCTTTTCTTCCGCGCGAGCAAAAAAAAGGCTTTGCCCCGGGGATGGCAAAGCCGCTTTCACATTACAAAAGTTGCTGAATCGCTTTATCGGCAGAGTTAGCGCGTGACGTGCACCAACATCTCAGTGCCTGATTCAAGCTTCAATTCCTTGCTGCCGTTGATCGCCAGCGAGCCCGCGCCGCCGGCGCCGCCCAGAATCAGCCCGATAGCCGCGCCCTTGCCACCACCGGCGATGCCGCCAATGATCGCGCCCGCGGTTGCGCCAATGCCGCTGCGCTTGAGTGTCTGGTTCCCGCGGCTCTTTGATTGCACGCCGCCCTCACTATCAGCGGTTCCTTCAGCGCCATAGACCTTGGTCACATAGCCATGAAGGACAGCATGCTTTTCGTCGGGCAGATCAATCGAGTCGAATGCCAGGTTCATCGTCGTCCGTCCGGTGACTTTTCCGGATTTGACGATCGAGCGGATGTGTCCGTGGACGATCGCTTCGTTGAAGCGAACCGGATCGATTACCGTGGCGATAAACTTATCGCCCGCCCGCGATTCCTTGCTCGACAACATATCGTTCAAGCGAACCTTAAGATTGGTGCCGATTGGAACCAGCGGCGGTGCAACGACAGTTGGTCGCGGTGCGGCTCGACGCAGGCGCGGCTTTCTCCGTTGCCCGCTGGCCATGATAGGCAGCGCAATAAGAATTGAAAGAACGATTAGAGTTTTGATTGTGTGATTGATCTTCATCAGACTCCTCCTGCTACCAGGACGGTTATCAAAAAAGGGGCGAGGGGGTTTCGGTCTTACTTGGCGGCCAAAGCTATGCGGGCCGCTTCATTCGCTTGCGCAATCTGCAACTGGTCTTCGCCTTCGAACGTTCGCTGCCGGTGCACGGCGCCGTCGGAGTCGAAGATATACGACGAAGGCGATTCGCGCATGATGATGTCCTGCAATCGCATTAATCCGTAAAGCAAAGCCTCGGGTCGCGGCGGACAACCCGGAATGTAAACGTCGACCGGGATGGTGCGATCCACGCCCTGCATGGTCGAGTACGAATCGAAAGGTCCGCCAGTCGAGGCGCAGGCACCCATCGAAATGACCCACTTTGGCTCAGGCATTTGATCGAAGACGCGCCGCACGACCGGGCCCATCTTCAAAGTGACCGTGCCCGCGATGATGATCAGATCGCTTTGTCTCGGGCTGGGGCGGAACACGCCGGCGCCAAACCGATCGATGTCAAAGCGCCCGGCCCCGGTGGCCATCATCTCGATTGCACAGCAGGCCAAACCGAAAGTCATCGGCCATAAGGCTGACTTGCGCGCCCAGTTGACGACCGGCGCGCCGAGATCGATCGCCTTCGCCGTCACATTGCGCCGCACGAAATTCGTGATCGAATCGACCGTGGTTAAGACAAAGCCTTCGTTGTGTTCAGCCATGAGTCATTGCCGATTTAAGATTGCCGATTGCCGATTTGCCGTTAGCTTTGGGTTTGAGTGATTCAGAAGCAGACTCTCTCGAACTCGCCATTATTTTCGCGAGTTCATTCGCCTCGTCCAACAGTGACTGGAATAGCGGCTGCCGTAATAACTTGCCCTCGATGATTAACTCCATCCAAAAAGCGCTTTCATCTGCTTCCTCTTCGACGATGCCGATCTTTGCAATGAACTCAGGCTTTGATCGTGCGCGACAGGCAACCCGATAGTTGGCTCCGACTGACGTACCTGCTCTCACGAGCTGAGCGCCAATGGTCCGGCCGCTCAGAGTATTCGGTAAAGCTGCAACGAGTTTAAGAACTCGCAATGCAAACTGCTTCGTGCGCTCTTTCAAATCGTTGGGTTTCATCAACTCTAATCGGGGCAAAGCCCTTAGCTTACAACCAATCGGCAATCCTCAATTGGCAATCGGCAATGACTAGGCCCATTCGAGCGCGCCCTTGCGCCACGCGTAGTAATAACCAACTACCAAAATACCAATAAAAACAAACATCTCGATCAGAGCAAACATCGTGAACGAAAAGTCTCTGCCCATAAATATGATTGCCCAAGGCAACAGAAAAATCGTCTCGACATCGAAGATCAGAAACAGCATCGCGACGATGTAGTAACGCACCGTGAACCGATCGTGCGCGCCGGTTTCGGGATCGATGCCGCACTCATACGGCCGCATCTTGTCCCTCTGATATTTCCAGGGCCGCAGGAAACGACCGAGAATCAGAGGCATCACCGGAAACGCAACCGCAAACACAAAAAAGACCATCACCGGCAGATAAGCCGTGCCCGGCCCTCCGACGTGGTGCGCAGTGGTGGTGGCTTGAAGCAGCAGCATCGTGGTTGCTTGGAACAGCATCGCGCTTACTGGAACTGTCTCTGAAAATTCGTGAACGAGAAAATATTAAATGCCGCGTGAGATCAATGTCAATGAGGAGCTGTCCTCAATCGCGATCTCCCGTGCGCTAGTCTGTCGTCGCCGTTGCCACCAGGGTTGTGGTTGCTACAAAGCGATGAGCAATGTTGTCCACCATGACGCCGAAGCCTTCCAGAGTTCTCACACCAAGCGAGCTCAGGTCGCCGGGCTCGGCAAACACTACTTCATCGTTCGTTTCGTAGCCTTCGGCACTGAGAATGGCATAACCCACCGCACGCTCGACCTTCTGCTGCGTAGCGGTCGCGAACATTCGTTTTCGACGCGGGGTGATACCCACCGCCGTCAAAATATCCGCGGGCAGCCAGGTGAGTTCAGATCCGCTATCCACCAACGCCGGAATCGGTTGGGTACTGAGTTCCTCGCGTTTGGGATTGCGAGCGACGACGTTGACCTTGAACGTGCTCATGCTTGGAAGATTACAGCGGTCACCTGGAGACGGCAAGGTGTTGAACGCCGGTGAAAGTCCTCTGTTTACTTGAACACCGAAAACCCCGCAAAGATCATCTGCACATCCACGCCCGGATTGAAGTTCGCTCGATAGCCGTTTGAGATGTGCTGGTACTTGTAGCCGATGGTGAACGCGCGGCGGTTGCTGTTGACGATTTGGACGCCGCCGCTGAAGTCGAAGGTGAAGTTGAAGCGGGCGGCGCCGGCGATGGGCACTTGTTCGTTGAAGTAGAGGAAGCCTCCGGTGGCGTGTCCGAATGGTTGCACGCGGCGGTTGCGGCGGAAGTTGAACTTCAGGCCGATGGGCGCGAGGCCCCAGGCGTAGACGCTCTTGCGAGTTTGGGTGAAGATGAATCCCGTTCCGCTGGGCACGATCGCGTATCGCGGATTAGAAAGTATTGAGACGGGAATCGCATCGATCGTCCATTCGAAGGCGACGGTCTTGCTGGCGGCGAGCACTCGACCGTATCGCAAGCCGATGTTGCCGAACCGGGCGTCGGGGGTTTTGCCGATTAGGGTTGGGGCACTAAATGAAATGCCGCCCCAGAGTCCAAACTCGTTCCAACGTTTCTGGATTCCTTCGGTGGTTGGTTGAGCGCCGGCGGCTGAAGTCGATGAAGAAGAATTGTTAGGAGCTTGAGCCAGAACGAGAACCGGCAAAGCCAGGAGGAGCAGACTCGAGGCGGTTACCCGATGAATGACTCTGAGTAAAAACAGACTCGACCAAAGAGATCGTTGGACGTCCTGAGGACTGGTTCGCATAGTGGACTCCTTCGTGAAAGACCTAAGGCCTCGGGATCCAAGCCAGGTTGAGGCCAGCTAAGAGAGAAAGCAGTTCAGCGTTAGTGCTTCAGTTTCGACGCTGCCGCATTCTTAATGATCAGTCCTCGCCTGTCAATCAGAAATCGGATCAAGTGTCTCCTGGTTGAGACTTCATTCTCCGTGTCCTCTTTGTCTCTGTGGTAAGTCCTGCTTAGGATCATTCAACCACGGAGACACAGAGAACACGGAGGATGCACAGAGAAGAGTTGAGACGAGTATCTCTTAATTGACTCTTACAGTAGTTCCTTTCGTGTGGTTTCGTGTGACTTCGTGGATCGGCCACTAAGGGCAAAGACTCGATCCACGAAATCACACCAAACCACACGAAATAGAAACCGTCGTCCTTGGTTGATTACTTCTTAATGAGACGTATTGCCTTCGAGCAAGGCGACGGCATGCGACAGCACGGGTCGAATAATCTCGAAGCTTTCGCGCACCGCTTTGGGTGAGCCCGGAAGATTGACGATCAAAGCCCCCGCTCTGATTCCGCAAACGCCGCGCGAGATCATGGCCATCGGAGTGTTTTTGAGAGTTCCCATCCGCATCGCCTCGGCGAGCCCCGGCGCTTCACGTTCGATCACTTGCAAGGTTGCCTCGGGCGTATTATCGCGCGGTCCAAAGCCCGTGCCGCCCGTCGTCACGATCAAATTGACGTGCTTTAGATCGGCATAGGCACGTAGCTTGTGGGCGAGGGGTTCCAGATCGTCGTTAACGATTTCCTTCGCGACGATCTCGGCCCCGAGTTCGGTTAAGAGTTGAACCAGCGTTTCGCCGGAGGTGTCTTCGCGCTCGCCAACTGAGCAGGCGTCGCTGGAGGTGATTACGACTGCACGAATCAATGTAGACATAAAGATCGCGGCTCTGCCGCAGCACATAGCGGTAAGCCTGCGGCTTACCGACCCATCGATTATTATCCTGAGGCTGCGCCTCAGGGCGGAGCCGTAGCCTCAAAATACTTTGAGCAGTCCGCACGGAAAGCCGAAGGCTTTCCGCCATGTGCTGCGGCAGAGCCGCAAAGCTAAGACCAAGTTTAGAGGGGCGCACTTGTGCGCCCAATCCGGGGCGGACAAGTCCTCCTGCTAAACCTTTCGTCGCGCGTGTTCTTTCAGCCAGCAACGATCCATCACAACTAACAACCCTGCGTTCAGGGCGCGCTGTGCAGCGGCTTCATCGATCACGCCTTCCTGCAACCAGACTGCTTTAGCGCCAATCGCAATCGCTGCGTCCACGGCGGCGCCGGCTTCTTCGGATCGTCTGAATATATCGACGAGATCGATTGGCCCCGAGAGATCGCCGAGAGACGCGTGAGCCTTTTCGCCCAGCACTTCGGTTTCGTTTGGATTCACCGGAATGATTCGATATCCAACGCGCTTCATATAAGCCGCGACGCCGTGCGATGGGCGCCAGGAACTGGACGACAGGCCGACGACCGCGATGGTGCGGCATTCGTCGAGGATGCGTCGGATGGATTCGCTGCTGTTGATTTCCAAAACAGATTCTCGCTTGCGGCTCCGCCGCCTGATGTGCGGAAAGGCTCTGCCTTTCCGGGAAAGCTCGATTTCCAAATGAGGCTATGCCTCCTAGTCTAGATGACCGGAGGCGCAGCCTCCTAAATCTCAAAGGTAGCTTAACGGAAAGGCGGAGCCTTTCCGCACATCGGAGGGCCGAGCCCTTTGAGCGTCCTTCAAGCTTTGACTGTGCGTCACGCCTCAGAGAGTACGCTTCACCGCGCGGATAGAGTCGCCGCGTGCAGATCCTGCAACGCACGCACGCTGACTTCTTTCTTTTCTATTCGCGATGCCAGCGCTTCCACCAACGCCTGCGCGCCGGTCATGGTCGTCACGCAGGGAACGTTGTATTGCAGAGCGGCGCGACGAATCGCCTGTTCGTCGTAATGCGAAGCCCGACCCAGCGGCGTGTTGATGATCAGAGCCACTTCGCCTTGCCTGATGTGATCCGCGACGTTTGGACGTCCCTCGTTAACTTTGAAAACAGTAGTAGCTTCCAAACCGACTTCGCGCAGGCGAGCTGCTGTGCCGACGGTAGCCATCAAAGAAAATCCCAGACGCGTAAGCCGTCGCGCGAGTAGCACCGCCTGACCCTTGTCCGCTTCACTCACGCTGATGAAGGCCGTGCCGCTCGCCGGCAGCCCAATACCGGCGGAGGTCATCGCCTTTGCGTAGGCTTCGCCAAAACTTTCACCGACACCCATAACTTCTCCCGTCGAGTGCATTTCGGGGCTCAAGACAGGATCGACTCCGGGAAACTTACGGAACGGAAAGACCGGCGACTTGATATAGAAACGATCCACTGTGAGTTCTTCGGGCAGACCAAATTCCTTCAGCTTCCTGCCGGCCATGACCAGCGAGGCGACGCGGGCGATCGGGAGACCGGTGGCCTTCGAAACAAAAGGGACCGTGCGGGACGCTCGCGGATTAACTTCGAGCACATAGACGCGATCGTCTTTGATCGCGAATTGAATGTTCATCAAGCCGTTCACGGTCAAAGCGGTCGCGAGCCGACGTGTGTAGTGCCGCATCGTCTCCAGGTGTTCTTCGGCGATGCGCACCGGCGGGAGCACACACGAAGAATCGCCTGAATGAATTCCGGCTTCCTCAATATGTTCCTGAATGCCGGCGATGACGCACGCCGTGTCATCCGCGAGGGCATCGACGTCGAACTCGGCGGCTTGCTCGAGAAACTTGTCGATCAGCACCGGACGATCGTGAGAGAAGTCGACCGCGGCGCGCATGTAGTCGTCGAGGGTTTCTTCGTCATAAACGATCGCCATGGCCCGGCCGCCAAGCACGTAACTCGGCCGCACGAGGACCGGATAACCTATGCGCTCGGCAATCGTGCGCGCTGCTTCAATCGAGATGGCAGTGCCGTTCTCGGGTTGTGGAATTCCCAGCTCGCTGAGCAGTGCGCCGAAACGCTTTCGATCTTCGGCCAGATCGATTGAGTCCGGCGACGTGCCGATGATTGGGACGCCGGCTTCATGCAGACGCATGGCCAGGTTCAAAGGAGTCTGGCCGCCAAATTGAACAATCACGCCCGTGGGTTTCTCAACATCGACGATGTTCATGACGTCTTCGAACGTCAATGGCTCGAAGTACAAACGATCGGAAGTGTCATAGTCGGTCGAGACAGTTTCCGGATTGCAGTTAACCATGATCGTTTCAAAGCCGGCTTCGTGCAGTGCAAAGGAAGCATGACAACAGCAGTAGTCGAACTCGATGCCCTGGCCAATGCGGTTGGGTCCCGAACCGAGAATCATGATCTTCTTTCGATCGGTGGGCCGGGCTTCGTCTTCCTCTTCATAAGTCGAATAAAGATATGGAGTGTGGGATTCGAACTCGGCGCCGCAAGTATCCACACGCTTGTAGACGGGAATCAGGCCAAGCGTCTTGCGATAGGCGCGGACTTCGTCTTCGGTGCGGCTGGTCAGATAAGCCAGACGGCGATCGGACAGCGCTGCTTCCTTGAAAGCTCGCAAAAGATCGAAGGGGATTTCTTCCAGCGTCTTGCCTTCGATTTGCTCCTGAATCTCCATCACCTGCTTCAGCTGATCGAGAAACCACGGATCGATGCGCGACAGGCGATAGATCTCATCGATAGGCCAGCCGTGTTCGAGCGCATAGGTGATGTACGAGAATCTTTGCGAGTTGGGGCGCGCGAGCTTTCTTTGCAACTCATCGTTGGATACGTCTTCAAGACGCAGTGGCTTTACCGCTTCGAGCGAACGCAGGCCTTTGAACAGAGATTCTTTGAAGGTGCGGCCGATGGCCATTACTTCGCCGACGGATTTCATTTGTGTGCCGAGCACGTCTTCAGCGTCGCGAAACTTTTCAAAATTCCATTTGGGGATCTTGGTAACCACATAGTCGATGGTCGGCTCGAATGATGCCGGAGTCTTCTTCGTGATATCGTTGGGAATTTCGTCGAGCGTGTAACCGACGGCCAGCTTGGCTGCAATCTTGGCGATTGGAAATCCTGTCGCCTTTGACGCTAGGGCGGACGACCGGGAAACGCGGGGATTCATTTCAATGATGCGAATTTCGCCGTTCTCAGGATTTACCGCGAACTGAATATTCGAGCCGCCGGTTTCCACTCCGACTTTGCGAATAATCGTAATCGCCATGTCGCGCAGCCGCTGGTACTCGCGATCGGTCAGCGTTTGAGCCGGGGCGACCGTGATCGAGTCGCCGGTGTGCACTCCCATCGGATCAAAGTTCTCGATCGAACAAATGATCACGACGTTGTCGGCGAGATCGCGCATCACCTCCAACTCGAACTCTTTCCAGCCGAGGATCGATTCTTCGATCAGTACTTCATGAATTGGGGAAGCGGCCAGGCCGTTGCGCACGAGCTCTTCGAACTCTTCCGGATTAAAAGCTGTGCCGGCTCCGCTGCCGCCCAGAGTAAATGACGGGCGAATGATTGCGGGATAGCCGGTCTCTTCGACGATCACGGCCGCTTCCGACCAGGACTTGGCGAATCCGCCGAGGGGCATCGGCAAGCCGACCTCGTCCATCGCCTGCTTGAACAACATGCGATCTTCGGCGACCTTGATGGCCTCGCGTTTGGCGCCGATCATCTCGACGCCGCATTCGTCGAGCACGCCGGCATCGGCCAGATCGATTGCGAGATTGAGCGCCGTCTGACCACCAACCGTTGGCAGCAGTGCGTCAGGCCGCTCGCGCCTGATGATGGCTGATACTGATTCAACTGTGAGTGGTTCGATGTAAGTACGGTCGGCCATCTCCGGATCAGTCATGATGGTGGCCGGATTCGAATTGACCAGGACCACCTCGTAACCTTCCTGGCGCAGCGCCTTGCACGCCTGGGTGCCTGAGTAATCAAACTCGCAGGCCTGTCCGATAACTATGGGACCAGAGCCGATGATCAGGATTTTGTGAATGTCAGTGCGCTTCGGCATCGATTAAGTGGATCAGACTGATTGGACTTGCATTAGGACGAAACATTTTACATAACTATTGGGTTTAGACGAATTGAACCGAACGCTTGTAGTGTCCTTGTTTGAGTTTTTCTCCGTGTGCTCCGTGTCTCCGTGGTGAGTATAAGTCGCGGACCGGAATTTACCACGGAGACACCGAGCACACGGAGAACAGAACTTTTCGAATCAGGCGACTACTGAACGCTCATGGTCAAAATTAAGACTGTCCTGGTAACGATATTTCTTGCCGGCCTCACGTGCCAGGCTGTGCCGGGCCAAACCCCACGCACGGCTGAAGACTACAATAATCGCGGTCTTGAACGACAAGGAAAAGGTGACATTGATGGCGCGATTGAGGATTACTCCAAAGCGCTTGGGCTCAAAGCTAAGCCGAGCACCATCGCGACGATTTACAACAACCGCGCGAACGCGCGCATGAACAAGAACGATCTCGATAGCGCAATCGCTGACTACACGAAAGCGATTGAAGCGGAGCCTGACAACCATGAGAACTACTACAATCGTGGAGTCGCGCGATTGACAAAAGGCGACAATGGCGGCGCAATCGAAGATTTTTCCCGGACGATAGAAATGTCGCCGAGGTTCGCACTCGCTTATAACAACCGCGGCAATGCTCGCAAAGCCAAAGGCGACGTCGAGGGCGCTATTGTTGACTACACTAAAGCGCTCGAGCAGCAGCCGCGATATGCTGAAGCTTACTACAACCGTGGAGTGGCGTTTCAAAGCAAAGAGGATCTCGACCGCGCTATTAAGGATTACTCGGCGGCCCTGGGATTGGCGCCGCGGTTCACCGACGCTTATGTCAACCGCGGGCAGGCGAAACAGAGCCGGCACGACCTTGACGGGGCCATCGCGGACTACGATCGCGCGCTCGAACTGAAAACCGATGAAGCCGGGATCTACTTTGCGCGGGCTACTGCTCGTCAGGAAAAGAAGGATCTGACTGGCGCCCTGGCAGACTATTCAAGAACGATTGAGCTGGATCCAGGTTCGGCGCAGTCTTATGCCAACCGAGCCGTAGTCGAAATTCTGCTGGGGAGGGATTCGCAGGCAGACCAGGATTTTGATAGGGCCTTCAAGATTGATCCGAGTCTGAAAGCGCGGTTCAGAGAATTTATTGAGAACCGGCGCCGTAATCAGAAGCCTTGACGGCCACTGTGAAGGCGCAATTGGACAGCAAGATGAAAATCTTCGTTAGACAAATCACGTTGGTAGCGGCATTTGTCGTCGTCGTGCTGACTCCATCCTTGTCCGTTGGTCAGAAGCCCCCCCTTCAGGACACTCTTGACCCGGTCGCTAATAAGAAGGACCTGTATCCGGCGAGCGCCGATGCAAAGAAAGAAATTGCAGCGGCGCTCAAGCTCGCGACGGCAGATAAGAAACGCGTGCTGCTCGTCTTTGGCGGCAACTGGTGTTACGACTGTCACGTGCTCGATCGCGCGTTGCATGAAGGAGCCGCCGGAAAAGTCATGAGACAAAGCTTTCTGCTGGTGCACGTCGATATTGGCGAAGGCGATAAGAACCTTGATCTGGTGAAGCAATACAAAACTACTTTGGATAAGGGCGTGCCCGTCGTCGTTGTTTTGAATCGCGACGGCCGCTTGCTCTATGGCAGCGATGATGGGGAGTTTGAAGCCGCGCGGAAGATGATCAAGAAAGACCTGCTCAACTTCCTGATACGCTGGAGAGAACGTGCCTCGCGTTCCAGGCACTAGCGGATCTGTGCTTGTGTGGTGAGGGCGGATTCTAATCTTATCAATGCATGGAAGGTTGAGACCCGCGCACGCCATTACTCAATGGGCTCGCCAAATATATTTTCCGGTTTTGTCGACGTACGCTGCTTTGCCGTCCTTCCAAACGAGCGCGATGCCTTGATGAAACGGCTCTGCTTCAGTGAACTGAAAATCGACGACGACCGTTCCTGACTTGTCGATATACCCGAAGCCGCGATTTGAATGTACAGCGGCGAGGCCTTCGGAAAAACTCTGGCCGCTCTCATAATCGGTTGCGATGGAAACCTTCCCAGCCTTGTCGATGTAATTGAGCTTTCCGTCTGGCCGCCTGACCAGAGCAAGTCCATCGGAGAAATCTCCGGCGCCATGAAATGACGGCTTAATCACAAGATCCCCGCGAGTATCGAGGTAACCTAAGTCGTACAATTCGTCTGGATTCTCGGAACGCACGCCTACCTTCGCCATCCCCTCAGAGAAGCTTTCAGCAAAATCAAAACGCGGCGCAACCACGACGACACCCAACTTGTTGATGTAGCCAAAGTGAGGTCCAATCTTTACCGGAGCCAGACCGTCGACGAATTTCCAGGTGCTCAGGAAGTGCGTCGGGATTACCATCGCGCCGGTCCTGTCAATGAAGCCTTCAGTGGCGATACCGCGTTCACCCGGGAAATCGGAGCAATCCTTGTTCGTGCTTACCGACGCTAGTCCCTCAGAGAAGTCCGAAGCTCCGCAGTACTCGGCTTTGATTACCATCTCTCCCGCGTTGTTGATGTAGCCGTCGGGCCCGCCGCCCACCAGCGCGACCCGCGCGCGGCCATCCGAGAACAATCCAGCATCACTGAATTGCGGTTTAATAACGATCTTTCCGGCCGGATCGATGTAACCCCATTTGTCACCGACTCTCACCGCGGCATAGCCCTCTGAAAAGCCCGAGACTTCGTCGAACTGAGGCTTTATGATCATCTTGCCATTGCGATCTATATAGCCCCACTTGCTATGTTCGAAGGCTCGGAATAACTCGATGTTTTGCTTTTGGGGCTGGCCCAGGGCCGAAGGAAAATAGACGAGATAGGAAAGAACCAGGACCAGGTATGGTACAAGCCTCCCGTACCATTCGAAACGTGAACGAGCGAGCTGCACAACTCTTCCCGTCAGGACGTGGCGCATGCCCCGAATTGTACCGTGGCATTGACCTCTGTCAAAGACTTTGAGATCGAGGTGGTGACTTACAAGAGGTGTTTAGAGTACCGACTTTAGTCGGGTTCTTTCACAATCGTAAAAGCCCGACTGAAGTCGGTACTCTGAACGCCTGCTTCTCAAGTTCGGACTCTAACCACCGAGGTGCATCTTGAGTAAGGCCTGACTTTTTGATAATTTGCTACAGTTCCCCCAGCACATAACTATCGATCAAGGAGTTCCATAATGAAGAGAAGGTTGCTTCTGTTCGCTGTTGTTATCTTCGCGGTCTCGGCGGTCACTGTTATTTCATTCGCGCAACGAACGCGCGACGCCGCTGAAAAACCGATCAGCGGCGATTTCAAGATCACTATAAAGAATACGGTCAGCGGACAGAATTATCAGAGTACGACCATGATTAAGGGTAAGCGCGAACGCAGCGAAAGCAGCACGGGTGGCATGAATACCGGCAGCGTGAGTATCACCCAGTGCGACTTGCGCCGGACGATCCAGGTCAATGACAGTTCGCGAAAGTATCTGATTACGCCGATCGAATCTGATGCGGGCGACGTTGTTACCGGCAGCGCGACCAGTTCTACAAGTGGCGGTGCAACCACACGCGGTGGCGTAGTGACCATGACCATTAATACGATCGACACCGGCGAGCGGAAGGAGCTGTTTGGCTTTACCGCGCGGCACTTGAAAAGGTCGATGACTTCTCAGACATCCGCCGACGCTTGTTACCAGAACCAGATACGTATGGAAACCGACGGTTGGTACATCAATTTAGAATACGGGCTTAATTGCGGATCGGAGAGACCGCCACAGACGGGCGGCCGCGCTGCGCCAGGCGGATGTCGGGATCGCTATCAATTCAAACGCACCGGTCCAGCCACGCTGGGCTATCCGTTGATCGAAACCATGACCATGTACAGCGCGGACGGCCGTCCCATGTTCACGAGGACGCAGGAGGTGATCGAGTTGTCGCGCCAGCCGCTCGATGCCGCGTTGTTCGACGTCCCCGCAGGTTATACGGAGGCGAGGACTCAGGAAGAAATGTCGGGCGCGCCGTCGATGGCTGACATTATGGCGATGCAACGGCAACAGTCCGGCCAGCCAAGTCCGGGAAGTGGCCAGAGTTCCATGTCGAGTGCTCCCGCGAACGCGAACGCCACCGGAAGAGTTCGCGTCGGCGTGGTTGAATTCAACAATAAAACCAAGTCGACAGTTTCCACCGATTCCCTGCGACAGCAACTGATCGCCATGCTCAACGGCAACGGGATCGATGCTGTAGCGCTGAACGCGAGTTCGCCAAGCGAAGCTGCGATCGAAGCGAAGGCCAAAGAATGCGCCTATGTTTTGTACACCGACATCTCGACGCTCAAGACTGCCTCGGCTGGAAAGAAGCTTGGCGGATTGCTGGGCCGCGCCGCTGGCGTCGGCTCAAGCGATGCAGGTAAGTCGGAAGCCAAACTGGACTTTCGGTTGATTGCAACAGGAAGTTCATCGCCGACGGTCCAGTCGTCTGCTTCGAGCAAGGAAGACAGCGACCAGGCGAGTGTGAGTGCCGCGATTGAAAGTGAAGCCAAAGCCGTAGCGTCTGCCATTGGAAAGATGTAGTTGGTCGGTAAGAAGACTTGTAAGAATGCAACCAGTCAAACAACCCGAGTTGGAGAGTCATACCCTGACTGATGATCAGGTTAATGACAGCGTCTCTTCCATCGGCGACCTCCAGAGGCAGAAGGCCGCTCTCGAGGAACAGAATCGAAAGCTTCAACAGGTCGCCGAGTATCGTTCAGCATTTCTCGCTCGGCTGGCGCACGAGCTGCGTACGCCGCTTACGTCTATCCTGGGCTTTTCTGAAATCCTGCTCACCCATGAAGAGTTGACCGATACCCAGCGCGGTTTCTGCGAGAGAATTCAAAACTCTGCACATCAGTTGCAGGGCAGTCTCAGTCAGTTGTCGGACCTTTCGCGACTGGAAGCAGGCCAGTCCGAGCTTCACCTTGAAGAATTTTCGCTGGAGGACCTTTTGCGTGAAGCGTGCCAGGGGCTCGCGCGACAAGCCGAGAAGCAAAATGCCGAAATTCGATGTCAGGTGGGAGACGATTTGCCCTCGGTCGTTTCAGATCGAGGAAAGCTGCGACAGGCGGTTTACAACTTCCTGGCTTACGCGATAACCCGCAGCCCTGGCGCGCCGGTCATCGTTTCGGCGGAAAAGGATCCGGCCGGGTTTTTGCTCAAGATCGAAGATGAAGGCGAATCACCCGTTGATTGCACCGCGTTCATTGAGTTGGATACTTCAAATAGGCGAGCCGGCAGCAGCGACATCGGCCTGGCTATCGCCAGACAGAACATCGATTTGCTCGGCGCCAGTCTTAGCTTTAAGAATCGTGAACCTCGTGGATTGCAAGTCGTGATTCAACTTCCAGGTGCGCCGCCCGATGCTTGATGAGGTCAGTACCGGAAGCGGTAGCGACCGGGTTACAGTTTGGCGAACTCGACGATGGCGTGGTTGAGACCCGGTCGCTACCGCACCCGGTACTGATGACTCCATTTTGAAATTGTTGTTTCGAGCCATCCGAAATCATGCCTGATCCCGCGACGCATCCGCAGACGCATTCAGCAGATGTCGAAATACGCGAAGTATTGTCGATCGACGAATACGATGCCTGTATCAAGTTGCAGCGTGACGTGTTCGGACTTCCGGATCTGGAGATTTCCCCGCGCCGGCACCTGATTGTTTCGCGCGAGGCCGGCGGTTGGACCCTGGCCGCATTCATTAAAGGAAAAATCGTCGGCTTTGTGCATCACCTGGCGGCGGTGCGTGGCGACGAGATTTTTGGATACTCGCACATGATGGCGGTGGCGGCCGACTCTCAAAACCTTGGCGTCGGCGCGAAGTTGAAGTGGGCGCAGCGGGCGCGCGCCCTGTCAGAGGGACGCGACTTTATCAAATGGACGTTCGAACCGCTGCGCGGGCGGAACGCTCACTTCAATTTGAATCGTTTGGGAGTCGTCATCAGGGATTATGCGATGAACTTTTATGGGACCGATTACGTCACGAATCCGGTTGAGAAAAGCGCCGGCGCCAGCGGCATGGACAGCGATCGTCTGTTCGCGAGCTGGGAGTTGCGCTCGCCGCGAGTGGCAGCGTTGGCGGCGGGTCAGGACTTTTCACTGGGAGCGCCGGATGAAGTGATCGAAATTCCCCTGGACTTTACGGCGCTCTTGAAATCAGATCCGGACACCGCCAAGCACGAGCAGTTACGCGTCCGCGAAGAGTTCCTGGAACTCCTTGGGGCGGGTTTGGTTTGCCGTGCGTTTGATCGTAACGCCGATCGGCCAAAGTATTTGTTTTATCTTCAAAGAGGACAGCCACGGAGACACAGAGACGCAGAGCCGTAAGGAGACAGCGAGCTGATTGGCGGTTCGCTCATTTCTTTCCTCTGCGCCTCTGTGTCTCTGTGGCGAAGCGCATTTTCATTAGTTACGCTTTCGGAATTCACACTTGCCAAAACGACCATCAATCGAAAAAGCGATCAAGGATCTGCGGGAAGAAATTCAGCGCCACGAGGACCTCTACTATCTTCACGAAAATCCCGAGATCTCGGATCGCGAGTATGACGAACTAATCGAGAAGCTACGTCAACTCGAAGAGAAGAACCCGCAATTCATCACTCCAGACAGCCCGACGCAACGCGTTGGTGGCAAGCCGGCTGAAGGATTTCCGGAATTCTTTCATCGCCGGCCGATGTTGTCACTCGATAACAGCTACAACATTGAAGAGCTGCGCGCCTTTGACGAGCGCTGCCGAAAACTTGCGGACGGGACGGCGCTCGAATATGTCGCCGAACTCAAGATTGACGGGTTGTCACTTTCAAATCACTACCTGGACGGATTGTTTGTCCGCGGCGTGACGCGCGGCGATGGCCTGCGCGGAGAAGACGTGACGGCCAACGTCCGTACGATTCGCAGCGTGCCGCTGAAGCTGAGAGCTGCGACAACCAAAGTTGGCCGGGAGATTGAAGTCCGCGGCGAAGCGTATCTGCCGCGAAAGGTCTTTGAAAGAATCAACGCCGAGCGCGAGGAAGAAGGCGAGCCTCGTTTTGCGAATCCGCGCAATGCCGCTTCGGGCGCGATTCGTCAAATTGATCCGGCCATGGTGGCGAAACGCCGGCTGGACATGTTCGCGTACGACGTGCTGGCCGGCGAGCGAAAACCATTCGCCACTCATTGGGAGGCCCTCGATTGGATGAATAGCGCGGGCTTTCGCGTCAATCCGAATCGCAGGCTGTGTAAGTCGATCGACGAGGTGATTGATTTTTGCGATGCCATGGAATTAAAGCGTGACGATCTGGGTTACGAAATCGACGGCGTAGTAGTGAAAGTGAATTCGACGGATTTGCAGGATGAGTTTGGCGCGACCGGAAAGGCGCCCCGCTGGGCGATCGCCTACAAGTACGCCGCGCGCCAGGCGACTACGAAAGTGAACGACATCATCGTGCAGGTCGGACGCACCGGCGCGCTTACTCCGGTGGCTGTCCTTGAACCGGTACAGCTTGGCGGCGTCACGGTCTCACGCTCGACGCTGCACAACGAAGACGAGATAGAACGGCTCGGCTTAAAGATCGGCGATTGGGTCTTGATTGAACGCGGCGGCGACGTCATCCCGAAAGTCATAAAGGTTGTCGAATCAAAACGCACGGGCAAGGAAAGGAAATTCAAGATGCCCGAAGAATGTCCGGTGTGCGGCGGGCGCGTCTCACGACCGGAAGGCGAGGCGCTGTCGCGCTGCGTTGCCGCTGATTGCTCGGCCCAATTGATCGGTCGCTTGTTGCACTTTGCGTCGCGACGGGCGCTGAGAATTGAAGGCCTTGGGTACGCGCTGGCGGAACAATTAATCGCTAAGAAGATGATCAGCGACGTGGCGGATTTGTACCGTTTGAAGTTGGACGACCTGGCCTCGCTGGAACGGATGGCAACAAAGTCGGCGTCAAACGTCCTCTCCCAGATCGAAGCGAGTAAATCGCGTGACCTCTGGCGCCTGATTTACGGTCTCGGCATTCGCCATGTAGGCGAACGCACCGCTGGGATCCTGGCGCGGCAATTCGAATCGCTTGAGCGTTTGGGCCAGGCGACGGTAGAAGAACTGGACGAGGTCCACGAGATCGGGTTAACGATGGCCCAAAGTATTCGCGATTGGTTCGACGATCCGGGAAACAAAGACTTGTGTCGTCGTCTGCGCGATGCAGGCGTCCGCACGGAGAGCGAAGACCAGCTCGGCGGGGCAGGGAAGCCAACAGATGAAAGATTCGCCGGCAAACAATTTGTGTTGACTGGGTCGCTTCCCGGCATGACTCGCGATGAAGCCCGCGCCCTGATCGAAACGAGTGGAGGTCGGGTGACAACCTCGGTAAGTAAGAAAACGGATTTCGTCGTCGCCGGCGCCGAACCTGGATCGAAACTGGATAAGGCGGTCGAGTTGGGTGTGCCCGTAATCGACGAAGCGGAATTCAAAAAGATGTTAGGATAACGCCGGTGAATAAAATGGAATCTGCTGAGCAGGAAAAACAGGAACAGAAACTCGAATTGATGTACACGCTCTTTTGCGATGACGTCCGTCTCGAAGTAGGCAACAAACTCTCCTACATGGGAGTCTTTCAAAACATCGTCGTGCCGCAACTGCCGGTCTGGTTGCCGAAACTCGCCGTGGTGAATCACTGGAGAGGGCAAGGTGCGCATCTCTCCGAGGTGCGAATCCTGATGCCGGATCGGCAACAAGCGCTGGTCGTGTCACAACCTGCGCCTTTCGAAATTGCTCACGGCTCGGCCGACAACATCAGCTTCTTTGTAAACGTGACGTTTCCGGTCGCCGGCCAGTACCTGGTCCAGACGTTAATAGATTCCAATTTGTTTGACGAGCGGGTGTTGACGGTGTCCGACCAGCAGCTAATTGCGCCGGAAGAAGAAGAATCAGACGCGGTGAATTAGAGATCGACTCCTTGGAAACTGGAATACGATCCACGAAACCACACTAAACAACACGAAGAAGACTCCTGTTTCGTGTCGTTTCGTGTTACTTCGTGGATCGCTTTTGCAGTTCTAAAGCATTTCGTAAGATTTGATTTTATAGTTGAGAGTGGTAGTGCCCAATCCCAGCATGCGGGCCGCCCGCGCCTGGTTCCCACCGGTAAGTTCCAAAGCTCGACCGATCAATCGCATCTCAAAGCGTTTTACTTCATCGAAGAAGCTAACTTCCGATCTTACGCTAAGGCCATCGACCGCCACCGAGGCTTCTGCCAGAGCGTTTTCGTGGTCCAGTGACTCGGCTTCATGAAGCAGAGCGCTCGCCATGTCTTTAATCTTTTCCAGACGCTCTGCCGCTGCAGCTTTGCGCTGGCGCGACGGCAGGCCTCGCAGGCGCCCTTTCGAAATCGATTCAACAATTGCCGCTTTTGCAGTACTCATATGAATGCCCCCCTGAGACTCCCTGGTTAAGACGATTTAGAAAATGATCCGTTAACAAAGACCGTTAAGTATGATTCTAGAGACGCTTGACCTCGCTCTGCGGTTCCAAGTTTTTGAGTGTCTAAATAAAAATGCCCATTCAACCACAGCGAAGAGCGACGTTTTTGATGCGGCCGCGCCGCGGTAGGTTTGCGGAAAGGATCGGGGCTTGTGTCAAGACTGTGTCAAGAAATTGAAAATAAAGACGCGGGCATTCGACTATCGCCGTGCGGGTGCTTTCGCCGCGCGAGAGAGAAGTCGCGCGATTTTATCAAGTCCGGCGGGGTTCGCACTGTGCTTTTTAGCCATCGAGATCGATCGTTGACCCAACACCACGTAGGCGGCCAGGGCCTGGGGCAGGTTGGCGGTCTGGAGTGCGGCGAGATGCTTCTGCACGGTGGACACGTCGCCCCGTTTGAAGGTCCCCGTTAGTGCTCGGGCGGGATCCTGAGTTGCCAGATTCGCCACGGTGCTTTCAATCAGGGGCAAGAGAATACGCCGCGCGCGCGCCGGTCGCAGGCCGCAAGCGCCGAGCATCTCCAGGGCGATATCGAACAGCGCCGTCATATTTGGCGAAGCAGTCACGGCGGCTGCGTGATACAACGCCTTCCGATGAGAGTCGATCTTGAAACTCTCTCCACCAAGTTCGCGGACGATCGACCTCCCAATGCTGACTGCTTCAGGATCGCCTTCAACTGAAAAGAACGCGTGGGTCAGCAGGTCCGCTCCGGACCGCGACTCGCTAATTGAGACGAGAGGATGAAGCGAGCCGGCGGCGAAACCCGCGCGTCGAAGTGGTTCGAGGACATCCGCAGACAGAGCGCCGCTGGTATGCAAGACAACTGGGCGAGCGGCCTCACGGGTTTTGTCATCACGCGATTTTGGGATAAATATTTCAGCCATTTGCTGAGCAACTTGAGCGATAACGTCGTCCGGCGTTGCAATCAAGATGAGCGAGCAGCGATTGAGGCGAGCACGCTGACTGGGGCTCAATCTACTCAATTGAAGGGCGGAGATGGCGAGAGTCTTTGGACCGAATGTCTTTGCCGCGCGACGGGCCGTGGCAGGCCGATTCGCGACTACAACTTTTATCTTGTAGCCGGCCGCTTTCAGGGCCAGGCCCAGAGCGGTACCCAGGCGGCCTGCACCGATGATTGACACGGAAGGCTGTTTTGCGGGCCTCGTCTTTTGTGATCGAGAACCAGCGCGGCGAGACTTCGGCGGCGAATTTTTGGTGGTCGGTCGCATCCAGCTTGTGACAAGGCAGCTTGTGCTGAGGGGTCGGACTCTAACACGCAGTCCGATTCGCGCGCAATTCCATAGGATTTTGACTCGCGTTGGTCTATAATGCCGAGCGAAGTCAAAAGCCACTCGATTGGAAATTACACTCAGCGGCTTCAAACTTCAGCGCAACCTCGATAGTAAAGACAGCATCAAAGCGGTGCGTTAACAGAAAATGCAGTGCCGGTGCCTCGGGTGCTGCCCCCGAAGAAAAGCTAAAGCGGCCACTCGCGAAATTGAGCGGCCACCGGAAGATGAAACCCGGTCTTTCTCTCCCGGCCTCGGAAGTTGGAGGTTCAAATGAAGATTCGCTTCTCTCGCGCCGTCACCGCAGTTGGCCTGGGAATCAGTCTGTGGGTTAGCAGCGTTGCAGTTCTGGCGGCACCGCAGCAACCAAAAGATCAGCCGCAACCGCAAACTCAGTCGGCATCGACGAAGACTGACCCGAAGGCCCAAACCACAGACCCGAAGGCTCCGCCACAACCAGCCTCAAACAAAACACTTTCGACCAACGAAGACCCGACCATGATCGGGAAGCGCAATATCAATAAGGGCCTGTGGGGCAAGCTTGCCGCCGGGACCGACAAGGAAGTGCGTGCAGGCCGGATGCTGGCAGCCGAAGTCGATAAAGAGGCAAAGTTCATCGACGATCCGATCATTACTGAATATGTGAATCGGGTCGGTCAGAATATCGTCCTCCACTCAGACGCCAAGATTCCCTTCACAATCAAAGTCATCGACTCGGATGAAGTAAACGCTTTTGCTCTGCCGGGTGGTTACTTTTACGTTAATAAGGGACTGGTTCTGGCAGCCGATAACGAAGCGGAACTGGCCGGCGTCATGGCCCATGAGATTGCCCACGTTTGTGCGCGCCATGCCATGGAGAACGAAAGGAAGATGCAGGTTCTCGACTATGGCCTGTTGGCCGGAATGATCCTGGGCGGCGGCATCATCGGAAATGTCCTCTACAACGGTGGCGGAATGATCGAAGGAATGGCCTTCCTGAAATTCAGCCGCGGAGCAGAAGAAGAGGCCGACAAGTTGGGCATTCAGTACATGTGGGCCGCCGGTTATGATCCGAATGCCATGGCCACGATGTTTGAGAAGCTGGAAGCCAAGAACAAGAAGAAACCCGGAACTATTTCAAAGCTGTTCGCTACGCATCCGGCGCCTCCGGAGCGGCGCGCGTCCGCAATCGCTCTGGCCGCGCGTTTCCCGGAGCGCGATGAATATGTGATCAGCTCTTCGGAATTTCAACGAGTCAAGAACCGGCTGTTGAGACTGTCCAATGCGCGCGCGGCCTCGAATGGCGCGATTGCCGGAGCAGATGACGGTACGCCCGGGCGTCCAACTCTGAAACGCCGCGTACCGACCCCTGATGATTCGACGACTAACCCGGATGGTACGGCGAAACCGGATAGCGCCAAGCCGGCTCCGCCTACTTTGAAGCGTGAACCGGAACCGCAACCGACCCCAACGCCAAAACCGTAAGAGGGTGTGGGGCAGCCGGGCAGTATCCCGTCATTAGATAATCAAGGCTCTCAAGCAGAATTGCTTGAGAGCCTTTTTCTCGTGCGCGTGAGAAACAGGTGTTCAGAGTACCGACTTCAGTCGGGTTTTACGGCGGTGAAGAGCCCGGTACTCTGAACGCATGTCCTTAAGGGGTCCACTAACAATCCTTGCCCTTGCTAACGCGGGGGCTTCTGACAAGCGCGTCCTATTGTTCGTGATACCGAACCGCAGCCGCCGTTGCGGTCCCGGCTTTCGCACGGGGTTCTTCCTTCCTGATTACACCCCTGAAGAACGCGCGGAAGTATCCGTACATTGAAAACATCGAAGAGATCACCACGACCCAGAGCATCGCCCGCCCGGCCGTGTACAGCAACACCTGCCAATCAAACCAACTCGTAGGATCGGGCCCGGTAAGATGCGACCAGGCGAGGCGCAGCTCAGGGACCGTCCAAAACTGAATCGCCGGAAAGGGCCGGCCAAAATTTGAAACGTGTGGTAATCCGCCCGCGGGCGAGATCGAGAGGATAAGCAGTCCCACAGTCACTACCTGCGCCACCATCTTGAATTTGCCCATTCGCGAAGCCGAGATGATCACTCCCTCAGTTGCGGCAATTGAGCGCAGGCCGGTGACTGCAAATTCGCGCCCCACGATGATAACCACCGCCCAGGCCGGCGCTAAATGATTCTCAACGAGTGAAATCAGCGCCGCCGAAATCAAAAGTTTATCGGCAATCGGATCCAGAAGCTTGCCGAGTTTTGAAACCTGCTGACGACGGCGCGCAATCTTGCCGTCGAAATAATCAGTCAGCGCGGCAACTACGAAAATCGAGACGCCCAAAAGATAGCTGGGCACGCCCAGCCAGTTTTCCGACACGGGTGTCAGCAGCACCACGACCAGCAGCGGCACGATAAAGATTCGGGAAAGCGTCAGCGCGTTGGGAAGATTCACTTAAAAACTCCGCATTACGATCCGAAGAAACTCAGATCGCAGTCTAGGTTTCGTTGTTTTGAGTGTCAAGACAGTTGCGTCGCCTATTGATTTTGAGTTCCAGCTTTAGCTTGCGGCAGCAAATCTACAACCTAAAGGTTGAACTCTGAACGCAGAGGCAACCGCCCCTTGCTCACCTCGTCACTACTCGCTAGAATACTGGGTTCTGCGTCACGCGAGATTCTTGTCTGTGCCGCAGTGCTTCGCTTTCAAGACTTATGGCTATTGACCGCATCACCGTTCGGGGCGCCCGGCAACACAACCTCAAGAACATCGACGTTGATATTCCGCGTGACAAGCTGACCGTGATTACCGGTCTTTCGGGTTCCGGCAAATCATCTTTGGCGTTCGATACCATTTATGCCGAAGGCCAGCGGCGATATGTTGAATCGCTGTCAGCCTATGCCCGCCAGTTTCTCGATCAACTGGAAAAGCCCGACGTCGATTCGGTCGAAGGTCTGTCGCCGGCAATCTCGATCGAGCAAAAGACTGTCGCCCGTAGCCCGCGTTCAACCATCGGCACGGTTACAGAGATTTACGACTATCTGCGCCTGCTCTTCTCGTCGATTGGCCTGCCCCATTGTTATCAGTGCGGGGCGGCCATCACGCGGCAGAGCGTCGAGCAGATTCTGCATGACGTACTCTCTCTGCCGGAAGGCGAGCGAGTGATGATCCTGGCGCCGATTGTGCGGGGCCGCAAAGGAGAATTCAAAAAGGAGCTGGCCAAGCTGGCTCGAGATGGATTCATCCGCGCGCGCATCGATGGCGAACTTCGCTCGCTTGATGAAGAAATACGTTTAGATAAGCGCCGCAATCATTCGATCGAAGCCGTGGTTGATCGCTTACTGATCAAGCCCGGGATCAACGAGCGGCTCGGTGAATCAATTCGGACGGCCTTGAAACTAACGAACGGCGCCGTCCTGGTTTCGGTGATTGATGGTGAAGAGAAACTGTATTCGGAAAAAATGGCCTGCGTGAATTGCGGCATCAACGTGCCGCCGCTTGAACCTCGCTCGTTTTCGTTCAACTCGGCGTACGGCGCTTGCAAGCATTGCCATGGTCTGGGCACCGTTCTGGAAATCGATCGCGGAAAACTGATTCACAATCCGGAGGAACCCACTGAACGAATGCCTTTCCTGGGGTTGGCGGACAAGGCCGGCTCGGCTTATCTCCGGAGCGCTCTGCTCGCGGTCATCGAACACTTCAAAGTAGATCCCAAGACGTCGTTTCGTGATCTGCCAAATGAAGTCCGCGAAGGTTTCTTTAACGGACTCTCAGCCCAACTGAAATTCAAACAGGGCTTGTATTCGTACAAGAGCTATTGGGCGGGCGCTCTGCCCTGGCTGCGCGAACGCTTGAATAGTCCGCCGTCGGAAAGAATCCGCGTCGCATTGGAAGAGATGGTTTCTCCCTCTATCTGCCATGAATGCCAGGGCCGTCGGCTGCGTTCCGATTCGCTCGCCGTACGCGTCGGCGGACGCGGCATTGCGGACTACACCTCAATGACAATCGAAGACGCGATTAAGGCGTTCGATCGAGTCAAACTCGGGCCGCGAGAAGAGAAGATCGCCGGACTGATCTTGCGAGAGATTAAGTCGCGCCTTCGTTTTCTCGAGACGGTCGGGCTCGGATACTTGACGCTTGATCGTCCCTCCGCAACTTTGTCAGGCGGTGAAGGACAGCGGATCAGGCTGGCGACACAAATCGGATCACAGTTGCGCGGCGTGCTTTACGTTCTGGACGAGCCTTCGATCGGTTTACACCCGAGAGACAATCGCCGCCTGCTCGATACGCTTTCTGCGCTGCGCGATCTCGGCAACACGGTCCTGGTCGTTGAGCATGATGAGGAAACGATTCGGCGCGCCGACTATGTAGTTGATCTTGGGCCGGGCGCGGGCACGCACGGCGGCAAAGTCGTCGCCTTGGGAACCCCGGCAGATGTCGCTAACAACCCGGAATCGATTACGGGGCTCTACATTAGCGGCGTACTGAAGATTCCGGTCCCCATCGAGCGCCGTTCACCCAATGGAAAAGTGATCACGGTTCGCGGCGCGCGGCACAATAACTTGAAAGAGCTGGACGTGTCTTTCCCGCTGGGCTTGTTAACTGTCGTCACCGGCGTGTCCGGCTCGGGAAAATCGACTTTGGTAGAGGACATTCTTTATCCCGCACTGGCGCGAACTCTTTACGATTCGCTGCCGGAGCCGGGAGCGCACGAGTCAATTGAAGGTCTGCAACACGTCGACAAGGTGATCGAGATCGACCAGTCGCCCATTGGACGCACCCCACGATCGAATCCCGCTACCTACACTGGATTGTTCACGCCGATTCGCGAACTCTATGCGATGTTGCCGGAGTCGCGCGAGCGCGGCTACAAGCCCGGGCGCTTTTCGTTCAACGTCAAAGGCGGTCGTTGTGAAGCCTGCGAGGGCGAGGGTCTAAAACGGATTGAGATGAATTTTCTTCCGGACGTTTACGTTCTGTGCGACGTGTGCCGCGGTGCTCGGTACAATCGCGAGACCCTCGCGGTCAGGTACAAAGGAAAATCGATCGCGGAATTGCTGGACGCTACCGTCGAAGAGGCCTTGCCGCTCCTCGAAAACATTCCGCAAATTAAGCCGAAGCTCCAGACACTGCTGGATGTCGGGCTTGGTTATATTAAGTTGGGCCAGTCGGCGACGACACTTTCCGGAGGCGAAGCCCAGCGCATCAAGCTCGCCAAGGAACTCTCAAAACGGGCAACCGGGCGAACGATTTACATTCTCGACGAACCCACCACCGGCTTACACTTTGCCGACGTGCACAAGCTGCTTGATGTGCTTCAGCGTCTGGTCAGTCTCGGTAATACCGTGATCGTGATCGAACACAACCTCGACGTGATCAAGAGCGCCGATTTCATCATCGATCTGGGGCCGGAAGGCGGCGCGCACGGCGGTCGACTCGTCGCCAGCGGCACGCCGGAAGAAGTTGCCGCCGTGCGCCGCTCGCATACAGGGCAGGTGCTGAAGCCGCTGCTGAATGGAAACGGAAAACGCAATGGGGCGAAGAAGGTAGAACCGGCTGCGCGCGCAAATCCGGGGGAAACGAAAGTCGCGTGATCTGCGTCACCTGATCGGGACAATCGGTGAATTTTGGGGCGAAGTCGCCAGCGTCGCATGGTACAATCGACCATCCAATGATAGACGAATCAAAGCAGACTGATACGGCTGAACCGCGAATTGATCGTTCGGCCCTCTCTGTCTTTTCCTCATTTGCAGAAGCTGACGCGGCTGACAAAGCTTACTGGTTATCACGTACGCCAGAGGAACGCGTGAGCCACGTGGAGTTTTTACGGCGAATCAACTATGGAGCTCGAGCTAGCGAACGACTACAAAGAGTTCTTGAGATTGTTACGCGCCCACGGCGTTGAATATCTCCTGATTGGTGGCTGGGCGGTTGGATACCACGGATACCCCAGAGCTACCTATGACCTTGATGTCTGGATTGCGACCTCGCCCGCTAACGCTAACCGGGTCGTGAAAGCCTTGAGTGAGTTTGGCTTCAGCGTTCCCGAATTGTCCACGGACTTGTTTCTGCAACCCGATAAGATTGTGCGGATGGGTGTTGAGCCGAAGCGTATTGAAGTGATGACCTCGATATCGGGCGTTGAATTCGACGAGTGCTATCGTGAAAGAGTTGAGACGACGATGAACGATGTCCCTGTCAGTCTCATTAACCTGCACTATTTGAAGATCAACAAAAAGGCCAGTGGACGGCTTAAAGATCTTGCCGACTTGGAGCAACTTTCAAACGAACAATCGTGACAGATCGAATCTCAGCCATCGTCGCCGACAGCCTGGAAGTGAAGCGACGCTTTTTTGACGCGCACGCCGCCGACGTCGAGCGGGCTGCGCGGATAATCGCGGAGGCCTTCAAAGCTAACGGAAAACTCCTCGTATTTGGCAATGGGGGATCGGCGGCGGATGCTCAACACATCGCCGGTGAATTGGTTAACCGCTTCCTGCAAGAACGCAAAGCTCTTCCGGCAATCGCGCTGACGACAGATGGCGGCGTGTTGACCTGCATTGCCAACGACACTGGATTCGAAAATGTTTTCGCCAGACAGATCGAGGCGCTGGGAACCAAAGGCGATGTGTGTCTCGCGATTTCAACGTCAGGAAGTTCACCGAATGTAACCGCGGCCTGTGAACAGGCGCATAAGCAGGGAGTAACTGTCATCGGATTGTTGGGTCGCGACGGCGGACCGGTTGCTGCGTTGTGTGATTTGGCGCTGATTGTACCGAGCGATGATACCCAACGAATTCAGGAAACCCACAATTTGATCGGTCACATTATCTGCGAGCTGATCGAGCGGGTGTTGTTTCCTTTAGAGAAAAGCGAACAATCGTGGGCAGGTAGAGGCAACGACGAGAGCCGCGGGGGCAAGCCCCCTTCCTAACCTGAGAGCTAATCACGCTTTCGGTTTGCAACCCAGGAATCGAGATCGCGAGCGAGGATCAATACTTGTCTATCTACGAAGATCTTGAGCCGATCAGTCTGGATGAAGTCAGCACTTACCCGCTCGCCGCGCGCCAGAGCAAGGTGACGGTTGCGGACTTTGCCACGCCTGTCACTGCCCACTCTTCGCTAAATGATTACCTCGCTTCGCTGCCTAATATTCTCGCCGTTCACACGCTCCGCGATCTCGCGACGCAAATAAGACGCGCTCGTAATCTTGGAAAGCCGATCATTGGGGGCATCGGGGGGCATGTGATCAAAACCGGGCTGGGGCCAATCATGATCGACCTCATGCGCCGGGGATTTGTTACGGCAATCGCCGCGAACGGATCGGTGCTAGTCCACGATGCCGAAATTGCGATGGCGGGTTCGACCTCTGAAGATGTTGACGCCACGCTCGGAGCCGGCGGCTTTGGCGGTGCGGAGGAAACGGGAAGGCTGCTGAACGAAAGCGCGCGCGCTGGCGCCACCGAGGAGATTGGATTAGGCGAGGCGGTTGGTCGTGCCTTGCTGGCGCTTAACCCAAACATCAGGGTGCGTCGCTTCTTTGTGCTGCGTATGAAGCGCGCGTGCCGTTCACCGCTCATGTAACCATCGGCGGTGACATTGGTCATTTTCATCCGAGCGCCGACGGAGCAGCGCTGGTGCTACTTCGCATACCGACTTTCGACTGTTGGCGGAGCTCGTGCGGCGAATGGATGGTGGCGGCGTCTATCTCAATATCGGATCGGCGGTCACTTTGCCGGAAGTCTTTTTGAAATGTGTAACGCTCGTGCGCAACCTGCGTAACAATCTCGACGATATTACGACCGCTAATTTCGATTTTGTCCAGTCATACCGCCCGCTGACTAATGTCGTGCGACGCCCGACGGCGGACGGAGCAGGTCGCGGCTATGCGATCACGGGTCATCACGAACTGACGATTCCGCTGCTGGCGGCGGAGCTCATTTGCCGATCAGAAGCAGAATAGCTTCGCTGATCAACTTTAGTCCCGCCAAAACCAGGACGACTGACAGCCATTTCCTGATATTGGAAACTGGCAGAACGCGCGTGCCCAATTCGGCTCCAATCCAACCACCAATCAGCGCCGCCGGCGCCCAGTAGACAAGACTGTCAGGTAAGTTTGCAATCGTGGGATACTGCCCAACCAGTCCGGCGATTGAGTTGACCAGAATAAAAGCCGCCGAGACACCAGATGTTTCTTTGGTCGTGGCCCAATGCATCAGCAATAAGACCGGACTGAGAAAGATACCGCCGCCGACACCCGTCAGTCCCGAAAGCAGACCGATGGCCGCGCCCACTATCAGCGCCACCCAGATCGGCACCAGCGAGGTCCTCTTGCTATCCGCTGAGCCAGCGCTCCAGAACAAGCGGACAGCGCTGTAGAGGAGGACTATCCCCACGACTGATTTGTAAACCGGGACCGGCAGAGTCAGACTGCCGCCGACGTAAGCCGCCGGAATTGAAGTCACCGCAAACGGCCAAAACGTGCGCCAGGAAAAAAAACCCGCCCGATAGAAGCGAACCGAGCCGACCAGCGCGACGATGATGTTCAACGTCAGAGCGGTGGGCTTCATGATTACCGGCGCCATGCCAAACAGGGCCATCGCCGCAATATAACCGGACGCGCCTGCGTGACCCACGGTGGAGTAGAGCAACGCGATTGCAAAAATAAGAACCGCGAGCAGCAGAACTATGATCACAGCCGTATCCATAGAACGGTTTGAAGAGGAACGTGAGGATAAAAGCACAACGCGAGTCGATGGCGCAACCATGCGAGCTTTCGCTGCACCTCGCTGCGGGTTATACTTTCAACTCCCCCGGTTTAATAACTCCACTGGTCGAGAAAGCAGGGCTCGAGAGATTCATTCATGGAAGCCTCAAAGCTTGAACATTTCAAACAACTCTTGTTAGCGGAATTGCGTCGTCACACGCAGCAAGTTAGCGATGACCAGGCCGCCGCACTGGATGCGGCCGGCGAAGACGCAAAGGAAAGTGCCGACGTGTCGATGAAGGACGTCACCCAGGAGATCGCATTAAAACTCGGCGACCAGGAATCACAGATGGTGGCCGACATCGATCAGGCATTGTTGCGGATAGAAGAAGGTTCGTATGGAGTGTGCGCGCGTTGTGGCAAGCCCATTGACGAACGTCGTCTGGAGGCGATGCCGACCGCTCGTTACGACGCCGAGTGTCAGGCTGCTATTGAAGACGCAAAAGGCATGAACGCGCGGCCCACGCTCTAACGTTCCTCCGTGAATACCGCACCGGCCGAGCCATGACAAATTACTTTCTCTGCCCATAGGTTCTGCCGCGCCTGATGAGGTAAATGCGGTCATCGAGATACCCAGGGGGCAGACTAACAAATACGAATATGACAAAGAGCTGCACGTCTTTCGCCTCGACCGCAATCTCTACTCGCCGGTTCATTATCCTGGTGACTACGGATTTATCCCCAGCCCGCTGAGCGATGACGGAGATCCGCTCGACGTCCTCGTTCTGGTTGACGCGCGCCCAGCTTCACCGGCTGTGTGATGACAGTCCGGCCAATCGGATTTCTGGAGATGGTCGATCAAGGCCAGGGAGACGAGAAGGTCCTCGCCGTGGGCACTAACAATCCGATTTACAAGGAGGTGCGCGACTATGAAAAGCTATATCCGCATCTCTTGAGGGAGATTGAACACTTCTTCACGATTTACAAGGAGCTGGAAGCCAAGACAACACGCATGGTTGGCTGGCGTGACGCGGGACGCGCGCGCGAGACAATTAGCGAATGCCAGAAACGTTATGCGAAGGAGACCACCTGAACTCATTCATCAGCTTTTGAAATTTGCGAAGGTCTTTCTATAATCCTCTCCCTCAATTTTTACGGTCTTGCACATCTCATAAAGCCTAGATCGCAGTGGAGAGCCAATCCGCCCCTCAAGACTGCCTTCGGTTAAGGAGCGCATTCTTCTTAAGATGGTGTCTGTCTCAACCTGTGGATCATTAGTCATACTCTGCAGGTCCCTTAGTTTTCTGTTCAGACTGCTGAGAGTACCTTCAAGGTTTGGATCATCGACATAGTTGCTTGTAAAAATGGTAAGTCGCTTATCATTGTAGCGGCTATTGATTATGTACATCAGCGTTTCGCGGACCCAGTCCGTTGTTTTTTGGGAGCCTAGTTCGTCGAGCACCAATACCTCAGCTTCAAAAACCGGCTTTAGTACGTTGAGTTCCGAGGTCTCGGAAATTGGATTATAAGAACTCTGAATTTCCTTCAACAGCGCTCCGAATTGATAAAACAATCCGGGTATCCGATAACGATCAATCAGTTCGCGAAGGAGCGCCACGGCCAAATGCGTTTTGCCGACACCGACTGGTCCGACGAATAGCAGACCTCTACCGTCAAGGGCAAGATAATCATTTATGACTCGGTCAGCCTCAATCTTTGCAGCCCACTTCGAGTCCTCCGAGTCGCCAGCAATGAAATTTTGAATCTCGCAGTGTTTATATCGTTCAGGAATACGCGCCGCCCGCAACAATCGCTGACGATGATCGGGTGACTGGCAGCGACAGCGACGTGCGCCCTCGCCGGGCACGACTTCCATCCCGGTGCCATAGCAGTGGGGGCACGAGGCTTCAGCGGCGGAAGTCGGATCGGCAGCGGGCGCGGGTGCCTGCTCATTTGTTACGACTCGCAACCGTTTATTTTTTGGCTTTTCCGAAGGGCTCATTAATGCTTTCTCGATAACTGATGCGTGATTATAGCATTGCGATGGGGAAACTTAGTGAGCCAGGCATGTCTCGGTTGTTATTTCTATCTAGCCGGCACTAATGTTTTCAATTTACGCAGTTGTCGTTCGGCGCACCGTCTCAGATGGAAAACTCACAAGCATCAAACCTTCCTCCGAAGGTGATAGTCCTACTTGAATCGACGGCGTTCAGAGTACCGACTTTAGTCGGGGTTTTGTCAAATAAGAAAGTACCCAACTGAAGTATTACTCTAAACGCCGTGAGATTGTGCACCAGCAATGGTCTGTTCGAGTTTTCCATTTTTCCATTCATCTGTTAAAGTACCGGGTTTGTTTTGATGGTCGAAATTGAGCCCATGCCTGCTGTGAAGGACACCGTTGCTACAGACCGTGCGCCAGGTGCGATCGGTCCATATTCTCAGGCCGTCCGGGCTGGCGACCTGGTCTTTGCTTCAGGTCAGATTCCAATCGATCCGGCGACCGGCGAGTTCGTCGCGGGCGGAGTTGCCGAACAAACCGAACAAGTTCTGCGTAATCTGACAGCGGTCTTTGAAGCGGCGGGCGTCGGCATGAATCAGGTCGTCAAAACTACAGTGTTCCTGGCGGATATGGACGACTTCACGGCGATGAACGAGGTCTACGGCCGGTTTTTTAGTGCTGAGCCGCCAGCGCGCGCCACAGTTCAAGCGGCCCGTTTACCACGTGATGCCAGGGTTGAGATTGAAGCGATTGCGGTGATTGGAAACCGTGGGTAGCGAGGGAGCCAGCCGGAACGTGTGCCTGGCGTCAGGCGGCTTTCGCCACTTTGCCGCCCTTAATACAACTGGCGCACACTCTCTGTCTTTGCACGCCGCCTTTCGGCAACTTAACGCGGATTGATTGCAGATTCGGATTGAAAACGCGACGCGTGCGATTATTCGCATGCGAAACATTATTGCCAAACTGCGGCCCTTTGCCGCAAACGTCACAACGCTTAGCCATGATTACTGATCTCCTGTAGACACGCGCACGACGTCACAGTGTGGGTCGGCACTAACATTTGAAACAAAAACTTATAGCAAACGAATTACCGGGTGGTCAAGGCAGCGTGTTGTGCGCACCTGCCCGGGAATGGATTGATTGAGCGCGAGCAACGCTAAAAGGAAGCTGGCGCATCACTCTTCAACAATTTAAGGAGCAAAACAACAGTGCAGAGAAAATATCAACGTTTGATGTGGCTTGCGGCCGTCGCGCTCGGCGCCTTGCTAATCGCGGCCTGTGGTTCTGGAACCGAGGGCCCCAGCAATACCGTCGCTGCCACAGTCAACGGCAAGAAGATCATGTTGCAGGAAGTCGAGCGACTGATCACTCAACAGACACAGGGCAAGCAGGCCCAGCTTTCCCCTCTCGAGCTGGCCCAGGCTCGCTTGCAGGTTCTCTCCAGCTTGATCCAACGCGAAGTTTTGTTTCAGCGTTCCGAGCAGGAAAAACTTTTGCCGTCGGAAGACGAGATTACCTCCTCGATCAATGAACAGAAAGCCCAGACCGGCATGACCGACGAGGAGTTTGGCCGTCAGCTCAAGGACCAGAACCTGACGATGGAAGCGTTGCGGGAAGAAGCAAAGAAGGATCTGGCGATCAAGAAGCTACAGGACAAATACGCGGGCAAAATCACGATCAGTGATCGCGAAGTCGAAGACTATTTCAACTCTAACAAGCAACAGTTCGTTAACAATCGGGGCGTGGCCCTGGCCATGATTGCAGTTGATCCGGCGGACAACTCTGCGCAGGGCATTAAGAATGATGATGCCAAGAACGACACCGACGCTAAGCTAAAGATTGACCAAATCTACCAGCAATTGAAGAGCGGTGCTGATTTTGCCACCGTGGCTCGTGCCAAGAGTGAAGACCAGCAGAGTTTGGCGCGCGGCGGGGACATCGGTTTCGCTTCGGAAGACGAACTCAAGCAGAACGGCTTTCCGGCCGACGTAGTCGCTCAGCTTTTCGGGCCGATGCAGATCGGCAGCTTTACCTCTGCGATTAAGTTCAGTTCGCCGCAGTATCCGGGCGGTCGCTGGTATATTTTCAAGCTGCAAGAGAAACGTTTGCAGACTGAGAACCTGACCCTGGAGAGCCCCGGTGTGCGACAGCAAATCGCCGTCGCGCTGACCAACCAACGCAAAGAAATCCTGAACGCCGCTTTGCTCGAGGTGGCATTGACTGAAGCGAAGGTCGTAAATACCCTCGCGGGTAATATGTTGAGTAACCCGGGCAACATGGGTTTGCGTCCGGCCTCAACCGAAGCCGCGAAGCCCGGCAGTAGTCCGGCAGCCGCTGCGAGTGTGAATTCATCGCCCGCGACAAAACCGGCGAGCTCTCCGATGGTTACGGCATCACCGGCGAAGAAATGATCGCAGGTTTCAGGGCCGTTTAGACGGCGCACTTGTGCGCCATGCGTGATGATAGAAGCGGGCGCGGCGCCTGAGTGGTTTGGCGGCCGCGCCCGTTGTGTGTGGAGTGCGACGTGTCAGATGCCCGCGCGTCAGCAAGGGCTCTCCTTGGCCCTCACTTACAGTCGGCCTTCTGATCCAAGTTTGATAACCGAGAGAAATGCTGTTTCGTCTTTCAGAAGTTGAAAAATCTTTTGGCGCGCAGGATGTCCTGCGGGGCGCGTCGTTGCAGATCAATCCCGGGGAGCATGTCGGTCTGGTGGGACGCAACGGCGCCGGAAAGACGACGATCTTTCGGCTGGTGACGCAGGAAGAGACGCCGGATAGCGGCGAGGTCGTGCGCGCGCGCGGCTTGAAACTCGGCCTGCTGGCCCAGCACGTTCACTTCGAAGCCGGCTCGACCGTGCACGAGTCCGCGCTGGCGGCGTTTGGCCGGCTGCAAAAGATCGAACACGAAATGCATGAGCTCGAGCATCGCATGGCGGATGCCGGCGACGAATTGGAAAAGGTCCTTGAGCGCTACAGCGATTTGCAGCACGAGTACGAACGCGAAGGCGGGTTTGAGTACTCAGCCAAAGCCGAAGCGATCTTGCAGGGGCTGGGTTTCGATCGCGAAACGTGGCACATGGAAACTGAAAAGCTCTCCGGTGGCCAGGCCAATCGTCTGGGGCTGGCGCGCTTGCTGCTCTCGGAACCGGACGTGCTTCTACTCGATGAGCCGACGAATCATCTCGACGTCGACGCGGTCGAATGGCTGGAAGAGTTTCTGCAAACGTACCAGTCGGCTTTTGTAATCATCAGTCACGATCGTTATTTTCTCGACCGCGCTTGCCGTCGCATTATTGAAATCGAGAATGGCAGAGCGGCCAGTTACACCGGTAACTATTCCAGATATCTGGTTGAGCGCGAAGAGCAGCGCGAGATCCAACAGCGGGCCTACGACAATCAGCAGCGCCTGATCGCGAAAACCGAAGAGTTCATCCGGCGCAACCTGGCCGGCCAAAAAACCAAGCAGGCAAAATCGCGCCGCACCATGCTGCAGCGTCTTGAGCGCGTCGAATCGGTGCGTGGCGATCAGGCGTCCGGAGATTTTCGCATGCAGGACATCGAGCGCGCGGGCACGCACGTCATGACCGTAACCGAGGCTACGATTGGCTATCCCGACAAAATGCTCGCGAGAGACATCTCGCTCATCCTGCGCCGCGGTGAGTGTCTCGGTGTGATTGGCCCTAATGGATCGGGAAAGACGACCTTCGTCAGAACGATTCTCGGCCGGCTCCCGGCATTGTCAGGCGAAGTGCGTTGGGGCGCGAAGGTCCAGATTGGTTACTACGCTCAGCAACTCGAGGACCTCGACGATCGCAACGAGATCATCATGGAACTGCGGCGCGTTGCTCCGTCGAGCGCCACGGCTGGTGAGCTGAGATCGTTCCTCGCGAAATTTCTTTTTAGTGGTGACGATGTCTACAAGCACGTGCGAGATCTTTCCGGGGGAGAGAAGGGAAGACTCGCGCTGGCCAAGTTGATTTACTCAGGTGTTAATGCCCTGGTTCTGGACGAGCCGACCAATCATCTCGACATTCCGTCGCGCGAAGCGCTGGAAGAAGCGCTCGAAGCATACGAAGGAACGATCATAACCATCAGTCACGATCGCTATTTCCTCGATCGCGTAGCGACACAGATTCTGGCGTTGGATGGCGCCGGCGCAGCCGAGCACTACAACGGCGACTACACCGAGTATCACGATTGGCGGGCGGCGCGATTGAAGGGCGGCACTAGTGAAGAAGAGTCAAACCTGACGTCCGATTCAGCATCGACTCGCGCGCGTGCGAAGTCAGCACCATTGGCGTTCGCTGGAGGAGCAGGCGACGCAAAAACCAAGTCAAGCCAATCTATGCCGGCGGATGGATCAAGGCGCAGAAAGGGTAAGTCAGCATCGGCTGCGTCCGGGCCGGCTCGCGTCAAGATCATCAAGAAGCCCCGCGAGCCCGAGACAATTGAGGCCGAGATATCCGCATTGGAAAAGCAGCTTACAGAATTATCGGCGGAAATGGCCCGGCCCGAGGTCGCGCGTGACATCACTAGATTGGTTAAGTCTAACGATGACTATCAGGAGGCCGAGGCACGTTTGAAAGGACTTTTGGAAGAGTGGGAACGTGCTACAGTATTCGCGGAGTCGGATAGATGATTTCGCGAATAGATCTAAGAAAACTTGCGAACGCTCGTTTGGCAGACTCTGAAATACTCTTCGAGAATGGACGCTATGATGGAGCGGTTTATCTCAGCGGCTATGCGATCGAAGTGGCTCTAAAAGCACGAATATGCAGAACTCTTAAGTGGCCTGACTTTCCCTCTAGCACAAAGGAGTTCGAGCCTTACAGAAGTTTGCGGACTCACAATCTCGATGTGTTGCTTAGTCTTTCTGGGATCGAGAAAAAGATAAAGCCAAAGCATTTGACTGAATGGTCTATAATCGCGACTTGGGATCCGGAAGTTCGGTATAAGTCGACCAAAGCAAAGCGTCAGGATGCTTTGAGTATGATAGAAGCCGTAAAGACTCTTTTGAAAGTCCTATGAAACCTGAAACCGTCAATAAGTTCATCGCCCTGGAGAAACAACTGGCGAGGGAGAAGGGAAGGTTCGTTCTATTTGCACTCTTTGAGCGCGAAGAATCTAAGAACCGGTGGGACGTCGTAGTATCAGCCCCGTGGCTTAGTGAGGACCATAAACAATGGAACGATCTGACCTACCGAATCAGTAGCAGGCTCGATTCCTATGAACTTAATAGACTATCTCGGATCGCGGTGTTGGATCCGTCCGACGAAGTCGTAGCGAGTATGAACAAGGATTTTAGGGTCGAGCACAAAAATGTGGAAATTCGAGACTATGAGGTTTACGGAATACTTATTTATCACGCGCACATAATTACTTCAAACCGGTTTGCCGTGTCTTCATCCAATCCTCACAGACAGACTTATCATGTAGTTCCTAATCCCGACTTTGGTTGGGCTGTGAAGAAGGGTGGGGCGGAAAGAGCCTCCAAGCATTTTGAAACGAAGCAAGATGCCATCGAGTATGCTCGGGAAGTAAGTCGGAATCAAAGTAGAAACCTGATCATCCACGGCAAGGACGGAAGAATTCAGCGGTCGGAAACTCCCTAAATCTAACTAATCAAGCCAATCGCAACTTGACACCGTTCAAATCCGTTTGTTACTTTCGCCCTTCGCTCGGCGGGCCGCAGCAAAGCGGCAAGTTTGAAAAGACCTTATAGGCGCGTAGCTCAGTTGGTAGAGCGCTGCCTCGACACGGCAGAGGTCTGGGGTTCAAGTCCCCACGCGCCTACCACTTCACCAATCTAGAGAGATCAAACCACGCGCTTGGTCACCCCGGCCCGCAAAACCTCACACGCAACGTGGCGATCTGGCTTGTATCTCAGCGCCTGATAACCCTTAGCCACTTCCGCGTCGAGTTTGGCAACAATACGATGCTGAGAGATTTCGCGTGGCAATCATCGAGGTGATTAGACCTGAAGGCATTGCTGATATTGTTTCGTACTCACTTCAGCTTCTCGTATTCTTTCTTTGCTTCAATCAGAATGGGAATATCCGGGTCGGCGTCTTTCCAGAGCGCGAAAAAGTCCTGATAAGCCTTGCGCGCTTTGGCGGTATCGCCTTGAAGCACGGCCCCGCGCGCGAGGCCGACGTATGCAAGAGGATACAAAACCCCGCGAACAGACCAGCCGCGATGACGGAGAATCTTTTGAAACTCAGCCGCCGCTTCCGCGCCTTTGTTCAGTTTTAAGTAGGCCTGACCTCGAACGTATTGTGGCGCAAAATTGCCAGCCGACTCGAAGCGATGCGCTGATTCCAGCAACTCAACTGCTTGCGAAGCATTGCCGCTGTGCAGCGCAATTTGAGCTCGATACAACGGCGCGCTCACTACATTCCAGAATGTGTTTTTCGGAAACCGTTTGGAATATTCGTCCATGAGCGGCTCCGCGCGCGCGGAGTCGCCGCAAAGGGAAAAGGCATTAGCCGCAATTGCCACTGCCGCGCGGCTGCGCAAAATGCCAAAAGCCCTGGCGACGAGTTCGCCCACCTGGTAGCTTTGACCGAAGACTGCTTCGGTTACCGCCTGGCCGGCGAGGAACTGGGCCGCGGCCTCTTTCTGTTCGTGTTGCAGTGCAAGCTCAACCGTGCGCTGGTTAAATTCCCGCTCCTTTTGCAACTGGCCGCAGCAGGCCGCCACTTCGGCTTGCCATGCCTGGGCCAGGTATTCATCAGGGCGCCCGGTGGCCCAGTCGATCTGTCGCTTCATTGCCCCTGCATCACCCTGCACGAAGGCGATCGAATAGCGGTGGGAATGCATTGGCGTGGATTCGAGTTTTTGCGCCAGCGCCTTCTGAATTACGTGCCTGGCTTCATCGAACCGATTGAGAGAGATGAATGCCGACTTTCCGATCAAGTTTTGTGTCCTGCGCGAGGTACACTTCGCCCATACTACCTGCACCAATCCTGGAGACAATGCGATAGTGGGACAGGCTCGTGTCGGGCGTTAGCTCTGCCATTTGTGCTGTTTTACGTCACTGTGGCACATGGCGCAAGCTCAAAGTGATCATCGGTTTGCTGGTGATATGCATCGGAACCCTTCCCTTGAAGAGGATTGGGATAATCGGATGGAAAAGAACACTAGTTGCGATTAGGAACAATAAGTCGCGCCGATGAGCCCGAACAGTTGGCACAGTCTGTCAGACCAAATCGAGTTTTTCGGTAACCCCAGCAGTGTGGCCAGGCGGATGCCCCTCCGCAAGCGGCGAAGTCAAGGAAACGAATGGAAGAGTCTGTTGTAGTTCAACCTGAATTCTGCTGGATAGCGAAATCCCAACAACTGAGCTGCCAGTCGTGGGCCTCGAGCGCCACTGCTCCCACATAGTCCCCCCCAATCTCCAATGCCCGCAACGACCAGCGGCCAGCTTCGCTCTCGTCCCATCCGGTCCTTAAGAGCGAGGCTTCTTGATCGGGCGCCAGCGTGACATCAAACTGATCCAGCGGAAGCGACAGACCCATACCTTTGGCTTTGATGAAGGCCTCCTTGCGCGTCCAGCAGTTAAAGAAAGCCAAAGCTCGCGCATCCGCCGGCTGCCGATCGAAACTCTCTACCTCCGCTGGGGAAAAGAATCGCCGCGCAATATCGTCGCCGGCAAACTCCGGTTTGATAAGTTCCAGGTCGACTCCGATTTCGCCGAGCCGAGTGAAGGCATACACAGCGAGACCGCCGGCGTGCGCGAGATTGAATTTCATTTTTTCAGAATGGTCGAGCATCGCCGGTGCAAGGTGTGGCTTGCCATACTCACCATAGGCGAACCGGAGTTCGGCGGGCTCGATGCCGAGGTATTGTCCCAACAGCTTTCTCAAGCAGGCGCGCGCGATTATGAAATGCCGTCGATCTTTGTCGAAGTGAAAACGATTAGCTCTCGCCTGCTCATCCGGCGAAAGCATTTGGTAAAGACTCTCGACGACCTTCACCGGTTGTTCCAGAGAGGCTCGCCAGACATGCGCTTCAGCAGACGCGAGTGATGGTTGACCAACCGGCCGCGGCCACGATCGCAAAGAGCTTGTTATTTCCGGCAATGACTCAGCCACAGTTGTCCAGTGTTTTCGACGAGCGTTGGAAGGAACGTAAACTCTGATTTGGCGTATCGAGCGCAGAATCAAAGCTTGAATCTATGCTACCAGCGACGCGATAAACCGTTAAGGGCGCCGGCCTGGCTCATTTCTGGTGCTGGGCGTCAGCTTCCATCGCCTTTCTCAAACTAAGCGGTCGCATGTCTGTCCAAACTTCTTTGATATAGGCGAGACATTCTGGCTTGGTGCCGCTTTTGCCGGCATCGTTCCAGCCGAGAGCGTTCTCTCGATCGGCCGGCCAGATGGAATACTGCTCCTCGTGGTTGACGACTACTTTGTAAATCGTCGTGTCTTCTCGTTCATCGCGATCCATTGTTCTGATCCTCGTAGCAGTTTTACTCTATCTCATGGGGCATTCACGGCCCGCGCTATTTGCTTTCTTTTCGGGACAGTCTTAGCTTTTGAACTCTACCGCTCGTTGAGTATGAATGGAAAGCCCTTTGACATGATGAAGGGTATCGGATCGTGAAGCAAGACGAGGGCGCTATAGTTGGGCCAGAGATATGCTTTGCTCTGTTCTGATGAAAGTTTTTGTGACTCTCACTCGGCCGGGCCGCGAGACTCGGAGGTGCAGAGTAAAGAGAGAGCAAACGAGTGAAGCTGCGACTCCCACCAACGCAGTTTGATGGCGCAATAACCACCATGAGAGTTATCATTCCTCAGCACCGTCAGCAATTTGTTCAGGAGGATCCGTAAAACATGCGAAGTACTTGTATTCTCGCGCTTGCTCTGCTCGCGCTCATATTAATCCCGACAGCCGCCTTCTCACAGGGTACTCCAATGGAAGCTTCCCGCGGAGTTGCGGGCGGGGGAGTATCGGTTCCCGGCTGGACCGGGAAGATCGACGCCAAAGAGGAGGCAGCCGGGATGACCCTCAACAGCGCGAAGCTCGTCAAAGACGGCAAGAGTTTGCACGTCACCACCGGTCCGGCAGTGACCTACTGGAATCCGAAAAACAAAGCGTCGGGAGACTACACCGTAAGAGCGACCTTCAACGAACCGAAGTATATGAACCTGAATAGTCATCCACACCCTTACGGGATTGTGATTGCGGGCAATGATCTGGGAACGGACCAGCAGAGTTACTTGTACTGTGCGGCTTATGGTAACGGCAACTTCATCGTTCGCGGTTTCGGACCAGCTCCGTTTCAAATGAATGGGCCGCGTGGTGCTGCGGATCCGGCTGTGAACAAAGCGGCCGCCAAGGGAGAACCCGTAACCCAGGAGATTGCGATATCAGTGAAGGGTGGCAAGGTCGAGTGCTCGATCAACAACAAAGTCGTCGCGAGCTACGACAAGTCGGCGCTGGTAACTTCGGGTAAACTCAAGTCAACTGACGGCGTGTACGGCATCCGCTTCGCACATAACACAGAGGCGATCGTGACCGGCCTCAAGGTCACGAAACCTTAGCTTGCCAGGTTGTTCCTCCCTCTGGGGGACGGTTGGATGACTGCTTACGCGACTAACACCCTTTCCCAATTAAACCGTCTCCGGAGAGACGAAGAACAGCAGGGAACCAGTTGCCTAATGCGGCGCGTCGCACTAGAATCGCCCGCACGAATCAGTCGTACATTTCGGCAACTCAATTCAGGAGAAGATATGAAACCAATAGTGATCCTACTTGCGCTCGCGGCATTGTTTGTTGGCGTGACTGTGTGCCTGGCCGATAGCCCGCATATGGGCACCTGGAAGCTGAACGAGGCAAAGTCGAAGTTCAGCCCGGGCGCGGCGAAGAACAACACGGTAATCTACGAAGCCGCAGGCGACAGCGTGAAGGTTACGGTGGATGGCGTCGACGGCAACGGCGCCGCTACGCATAACGAATGGACCGGCAAGTTCAACGGCAAATTGTACCCCGTAACCGGCGACCCAACATCCGACCTGCGGTCGTACAGGAAGATAAACAGCCGGACGTTGGCGTTAACCGGCAAGAAAGACGGCAAGGTCTCTTTAACCGGTCGAATAGTCGTGTCGGCCAACGGCAAAACCCGCACCGTGACCACGACCGCAACTGATTCCAAGGGCCAGAGGATCATAAACAGGGCGGTATACGATAAGGAGTAGCAGGAGCTCACCAATCACCGAACAGGAATGCCTCGATGATATCAAGAAGGTAAAAGGCTCGGTCGATGAATCAGTTAAGAAAGATTAACCAGCCCTGATTGACGAGAGCTGTAGACTGTAGCCATTAAGGTGCGAGGCTGAAGGTCTTGCACCAGCGCGACCCAGCCAGGTAGTGCCAATGAAGGCGGCGAGGTGTGAAGCTTCGTCGCTTTCGCTTTCACCGCTGGGCGGCTAGTATCCCGACGCCCACCGCTGATGCATAAAACCGAATTGAGAAGTATTATGGGGCGGATCGGACGGATATTAAGTAGTTGGGCGCTTAAATCACTAACTCACAAGGAGCAACAATGAATCGAATCTCAGCCACTCTCGCGGCAACCATTTTCTTACTCTCGTTCTCTCCAATCTTGGCGGCACAGGAACCGAAGCCAACACCGAGTCCCGTCCCGCCCGTCCAGGCCGACAAGGATCAACCAAAGGGCGAAGTCGACCTAGCGCTGGATGAATTAAAGAAACGCCACGAGGGCATCCTTACAATGGTTGACGAACAGTCTGCCGAGTCGGACAAGAAGATCACGAAGGGCGTCATCAACGGTCGCGCCATTGAACTTGTGCAACCAACTTATCCGGCGATCGCTCGCGCGGCTCACGCCTCCGGCCCGGTTTCAGTGCTGGTAATAATCGACAAAGACGGCAAGGTAATGGCTGCACAAATAATCGATGGACATCCTCTGTTGCGGGCGGCGGCTCTTAAAGCTGCAAGGGCGTCTCGATTCAGTCCGACGCAACTTGAGGGAAAACCAGTAAACGTATTGGGGCAAATCATCTACAATTTTGTCGCTCAGTAACTTTTCCGTTTGACGCGCCCAACAAATCGGGTATGAAAGACGAAGTCAAGCATAGACATCTCCTAACCGCCAAAGTCGAATGACTTCGGAGGGCTATTTACGACACGCCGGCTGGCGGTGCAAGTTGAGTCACCGAGTTGCTTACAAGTAACCGAA
>DATHHW010000100.1:0-43000 GCA_035317005.1 Pyrinomonadaceae bacterium
TTCTCTGTGTCTCTGTGGTGATCCTGCCCACAAAGATTTACCAGGGAGACACCGAGAACATGGAGAAGAGTAACTCTTCAAATTAGAGCACTACCGGAAGCATCGGGTGGTTTTCCGCCGCTCTGCGTTTCTGCTACTATGGCGGCGCTTTCTTCATTCTCAGATAAATCAGTCGGAAACAGGACGGGCGAATGCCTGCGCACAGGAGACAAACGATGGCGCCAGAGTTGAGGACAGAGCGCGAGCTGTCATTGGATTTTTTGCGCGTGACCGAAGCAGCAGCAATCTCTGCGGCACGCACAATGGGCCAGGGTGATCGAAAGTATTCGGATCAGGTGGCGGTCGAGGCCATGCGCGAAGTCATGGACTCCGTCCCGATGCGCGGCCGGATTGTGATTGGCGAAGGCGAACGCGACGAAGCACCAATGCTTTTCATCGGGGAGGAAGTCGGCGGCGGATTCGGCGTTGGTGAAGAGATGGCTGCGTCCTGCCCCGAAGTCGACATCGCGGTCGATCCCCTGGAAGGCACGAACCTGTGCGCGCTGGGCGCCAACAACGCGATCGCGGTTTTAGCCGCCGCCGAACGCGGCGGATTGCTGCACGCTCCGGACATTTATATGGACAAAATCGTCGTGGGGCCATCGTCGCGCGGCGTGGTCGACATCGACGCTCCGATTAAGGACAACCTGCGCAACATCGCACGCCGTCTGGGCCGCGATATCGAAGATCTAACCATCATCATTCTCGATCGTCCGCGACACAAGAAGATTATCGACGATGTGCGCGCGGCGGGTGCGCGCATCCGTTTGATTTCTGACGGCGATCTTTCGGCGGGAATCTCGGCGGCCGTGGCCGGTACAAACATTCATGCCTGCATAGGCATCGGCGGCGCACCCGAAGGAGTCCTGACTGCGGCGGCAATCAAATGTCTGAACGGCGAGATTCAGGCGCGCCTGGTTTTTGATCCGGAAAGGCTGGGAGTAGACAAGAACAAGGTGCCGCCCGCCGAGCAAGTCATCGAGCGCCTCAAGTCTATGGGCATAACCGATCCGAACAAAACTTACGACACCGACGATCTCGCGCCCGGCAAGAAGATTATTTTCGCCGCCAGCGGTGTTACTGACGGAGCCTTGTTGCGCGGGGTGCGTTTCTTCGGTTCCGGCAAGCGCACGCATTCGCTGGTGATGACGACCGAGTCAAAGCACATTCGCTTTGTGGACACGGTGCATATCGAAGGCGGCCCGGACACGGTGATTAGATTTTAGACCAGAAGTCAGAGGTCGCAAGTCAGCGGTCAATAGTGTCTTAGTGCTTTCGTGGTTTCCCCGCACGGCAAGAACGACCCACGAAATCACACGAAACCGCACGAACAATACCATTTCAAATGAGCGCGGCCGTCGTCGAACCCAAATCTTTAGCAGATCAGTCAACGCGCGCCTATCGCCGAGCGATTGCCGTATGGGTGGGTGTCTGCCTAATCGCGCTAACCATCCCTGGCCTGATCGTCAGCGCACCCTTTGCCCAGGCTCACGGGCATCCTGAATTCGCCGCGGCAATCTACAAAGCGTTCAGTTTTGTCTGTCATCAAATACCCGCGCGTTCATTTCATCTCGCCGGGCATCAATTCGCCGTGTGTTCCCGTTGCACGGGGTTGTATACCGGATTTGCCGTGGCCGCTTTGGTCTATCCGCTCGCGCGTCTGCTGCAACGCACTGACACGCCGTCACGCATCTGGTTAATTCTCGCGACCCTGCCGCTGGTGATCGACTTTGCGCTCGGCTATTTCTCGATTTGGCAGAACACACACCTCTCACGCTTCTTGACCGGTGCGCTGCTGAGTTCCGTAGCGGTCTTTTATGTCATGCCGGGGTTGATCGATTTGAGTTCGGCAATCGCCCGTCGATTGGGTCGAGAATCAGCTTGAGAAGCCTGATCGATTTTTTCACGCTGAAAGCGTGAGATGTAATAGCCGGGGGCAACGCCTCCGGGCAAGCAAAGACGAATTCCGACCCTGAAGAGGTCGCATCGCGTCTCAGATTATGCGACCCCTTCAGGGTCATGTTTCGTTTTGGAACGTGATCCGGAGGCGACGCGCTTCGCGCTTTGCCCCCGGCTACTTTCTTTGACGCTCTCAGCGTCAGACCGGCACGTAACCCAGCCACCTCGCAAGCGGTTCTCTATCCGCCGTGATATTCTAGCGAAAACTTTCTCGTAATTTATCCCCCCTTTGTCCGTTGACGATGGCGACACTGTTTTCAGGACTGATCCGCAGGCTCAAAGGCGCCGCAGATGCCGGCGCCGACCTGCCGATCCGCGAAGAGTTGTACAGTATTGAGCGGCTCGAGCAATACGCCGCGACCCTCGCCGCTGAGCACAAGATCGCCGAAAAGCCGCAGCGAGCTAATCTGCTGCTGCCGCGCCTCGAAGAGAATGGCCGCAAGCTGATCGCCGCTTACAAAGCACTCGCCGATTCGATTCGCGAGGAACATGTCATCTCTCCCGCCGCGGAATGGCTGGTCGACAACTTTCACATCGTGGAAGAGCAGGTGCGCGAGATTCGCGAAGACCTGCCCAAAGGCTATTACCACGAACTGCCAAAGCTCGCCGAAGGAGACTTCAAAGAGTATCCGCGCATTTACGCGCTGTCTGTTGCGCTAATCGCGCACACCGACAGCCATCTTGATACGGAAACGCTGCGCCGGTTCATCAATGCCTACCAGAAAGTTTCGCCGCTTTCGATTGGCGAGTTGTGGGCAGTGCCGATCAGTTTGCGTTTGGCGCTGGTTGAAAACCTGCGCCGCCTGGCTACGCGCATCGTTTCATCGCGCACGGAACGCGATGAAGCAGACCGACTGGCCGACAAGCTGCTGGCGCAGGCGCAGCGTCAGCCCACTGACCTGTTGCCATTGCTTACTTCCCGGGTGACCAGACGCAGAGCGCTCGGCCGCCCGTTCGTCGTCCAACTCACGCAGCGCTTGCGCGAACAGGATCCGGCAGTGATGCCGGTCATGGAATGGTTAGAGAAGAACCTCGTCAAAAAAGGTCAGTCGATCGAAAAGATCGTGCAGGAAGAGCACCAACGCCAGGCGGCCGCGCAGGTCACCGTCGGCAACATCATCACGAGCATGCGCTTGCTCTCGACCCTGGATTGGAAAGATTTTTTTGAAACCGTAAGTCTGATCGATCCGGAACTGGCGAAGGATCCGGCCGGCGTGTATTCGCGAATGGATTTTGCGACGCGCGATCGCTACCGGCATGTCGTCGAACGCATCAGCAAAGGAGCAAAAAAGAGCGAGCCCGAAATCGCTCGCGCCGCTTTGCGGATGGCGGAGGAAGCACGCGGCGCGGGCGCAGACGTGGCCCACACGCATGTTGGTTATTTTCTGATCGCCGAAGGCGTTTCCCGACTGGAGGCGGAATCTTCGTATCGCCCACGCCTCGGCGAACGGGCCCGCCGGGTAATCGAGCGACACGCGACCGTCGCTTATCTCGGAACCCTGACCCTGCTCACAGCACTGATCCTGGGCGTCACAGTCATCTACACGCTACGAACTCAACCGAGCCTGCTGATGTTCGTGATCGCCGCGCTGGTGTCTTTGATTCCCGCCAGCGATCTGGCGGTGAGCGTACTCAACTGGGATATCACGCACCTGTTTGAGCCGCGCCTGTTGCCGAATATCGACCTTTCAAAAGGCGTGCCCGCTGAAGCGCGAACGATGGTGGTAGTGCCGGTGATCTTCAACGACCTGGCGACGGTTGCGGCGCTGATCGATAAACTCGAAATCGCCTGGCTGGCGAACCAGGATGCACATCTTCACTTTGCGCTGCTGTCGGATTTCGCTGACGGGCCAACGGAGGAAATGGCCGGCGATAAGGAAATTCTCGACGCTGCCAGGGCCGGCATCGAACAGCTTAATCAGCGCTACGGTAAGGGAGAGCCGATCCGATTTCACCTCTTTCATAGATCGCGACAGTGGTGCGAGACGGAAGGGAAATGGATCGGCTGGGAACGCAAGCGCGGCAAGCTGCGGGAATTCAATCAACTGCTGCGCGGAGCCGTCGACACCAGCTTTATTTTGGCCACCGGCAGCGCGGATTTGCTGGGGCAGATTCGTTATGTCATCAGCCTCGATGCCGACACGCAGTTACCGCGTGACGCTGCCCGCCGTTTGATTGGCACTGCGATCCATCCACTCAACCAGCCCCGTTTCGATCCGGAGTCCGAACGAGTCGTCGATGGTTATGGAATCCTCCAGCCGCGCGTAAGCATCTCGCTGGAAAGCGCGTCGCGGTCGTTGTTTGCGCGCATCTTTTCCGGCAACACCGGAATCGATCCCTACACCACCGCGGCGTCGGACGTTTACCAGGATCTTTTCCGTGAAGGAAGCTACACGGGGAAAGGTCTCTACGACGTTGATGCTTTCGAGAAAGCCCTCGCGGATCGAGTCCCGGACGACATCCTGCTAAGCCACGATCTTTTTGAATCGATTTTCGCGCGCGCCGCCCTGGTCAGTGATATAGAATTTCTTGATGACTATCCCGCCCACTACGACACCTACGCAATGCGCCAGCATCGTTGGACACGTGGCGACTGGCAGATCGCCGCTTGGTTGCGACGCACAGTGCGTGACGCCCAGGGAAACAAACAACCGAATCGCATCTCAGCCGTCTCGCGTTGGAAAATTCTCGATAACCTGCGTCGCAGCTTGCTGGCTCCGGCAATCGTCCTGCTGCTGATCGCCGGCTGGACGATTCTGCCCGGCGGCCCCTTGTGGTGGACGCTGTTTGTTCTGATCACTCTCGCCTTTCCGGTTTACGCGCACGTGACCACGGGGCTGCTGATTCATCCACGCGGCGTTCCCTGGACCAGCCACTTCTGGAGTGTCTGGGGCGACATGCGCACCAATACCGCGCAACTGGCACTGGAGGTTGTCTTCCTGGCGCATCAGGGTTGGCTGATGGCTGATGCAATTGGGCGCACCGTCTATCGCAAATGGATTTCCGGTCGACACTTGTTGGAGTGGCAGACCGCAGCGCACGCGGAAAAATCTAGCACGCATGACATCCCCGCCTTCCTTAAATTCATGTGGCCGGCGGAAGCAATTACGTTGGTGTCGGCGGTGCTGGTTATCTTGACCAGGCCTCGCGCTCTGCCGCTGGCGATTCCATTCCTGTTGAGCTGGGCCCTGTCGCCTTTGATCGCTTTCTATGTCAGTCGCCGCCGGATCGAGAATGCGCGCGAGTTCGCCACCAAAGATATTCGCACCGCACGCATCGTCGCGCGCCGGACCTGGCGCTTCTTTGAGACGTTGGTGGGCGATGAAGACCACTGGCTGCCGCCCGATAACCTGCAGGAAGATCCGCCGGTGATCGCGCATCGCACTTCGCCGACTAACATCGGGCTGTTGCAGCTCTCAACTCTGGCAGCTTACGACTTTGGTTACCTGGGACTGGTCGAGCTACTTGAGCGGGTCGAATTTACCTTTGCCAGTTTGGAAAAGCTGCAGAAGTTTCGCGGCCACTTTTTCAACTGGCACGACACGCGCACGCTGCTGCCAATGTGGCCACAGTACGTTTCGGTGGTCGATAGTGGCAATCTCGCCGGTCATCTGATTGCGCTCAAGCAGGCCGCCCTCGATCTTCCTGACGACAAACTTTTCGATAGGCGAGTACTCAACGGATTACGCGATACAGTTGCCGCCATTACTCAAGAGACTTCGCAGCTCGCTTTGGCCCGCCAGCGCACCGATGCCATCACCATCAAGCAATTGCGCAGTGAAATTCAATCCTGCGCGAGTCTGCTCTCGATGGGAACTCCGGTTGCGCTGGATGGATGGGTAACGTTATTCGAAGCCGTTAACGAACGCGCGACGGTGATCGATGACATCGTAGCGGCATTAGCACTCGAGCATCGCGGAGACGAGTTTACCGAGCTGCGCTGGTGGACCAGCTCTTTACTCCACGAAGTACACAACTATCGTCGCGACCTGAATCTATTGGCGCCGTGGGGCATGGTCCGAACGTGGGCGCTCGACGTGATTGCTGCACCCGCCGAAGTACTTCGCGGGCACTGGGAATTGATCACCAACGCTTTGCGTCCCGTTCCTTCTCTGGCCCAGATTTCAGAAACCTGTGACAGCGCGCTGGTGCAATTGGCCGCCCTGCGGGCGCAAATCGAAGCGTCGGTGACGGAAAGATTGTCGGATCGAGATGTCGCGCTCGAAGAATTGACCTCGCTTACCGGCGCGATCGAGCAAGCCGCCGAAGCTGCGCGAACGATCACTACGCGCCTGGCAAAGATTGCTCAGACGTGTCAGCGGATTGTCGACGACATGGACTTTAAGTTTCTCCTTGACCCGGAGCGCAAGGTTTTCACCATCGGCTATAACGTCGCTGAGGGACGCCACGACAATTCCTTCTACGATCTGCTGGCCTCAGAAGCGCGGCTGGCGAGCTTCATCGCGGTGGCGAAGGGCGACGTGCAACAGGAACATTGGTTTCGCATGGGACGGCAGCTTACCGCCGTCGACGGCGGCCGCGCTTTGATTTCGTGGACCGGCACCATGTTCGAGTACCTGATGCCGCTGCTCGTCATGCGCAACTATCGCGAGACCTTGCTCGGCGAGACTTACGAAGCCGTCATCTCAAGACAAATTGAATATGGCTATGAACGTGGAGTGCCCTGGGGGATCTCTGAGTCGGCCTACTCGGCGCGCGATCTGCAACTCAATTATCAGTATGGACCTTTCGGCGTACCCGGCCTGGGTTTGAAGCGCGGCCTGATCGAAAACCTGGTGGTCTCGCCTTACTCAACCATCCTGGCCTCGAATGTTTTTCCGGCCCAGGCGATGGAGAACCTGCGCGTGCTGGAGCGCGAGGGCGCGCTTTCCCGGTACGGTTTTTACGAGGCGCTGGACTACACGCCTGAGCGGGTAAAGAAAGGTGAGCGCTGCACGCTGGTGCGCGCGTACATGGCCCATCATCAGGGCATGAGCTTGATTGCGCTCGACAATTTAATTAACCGCAATGCGATGCAGAATCGCTTTCACAGCGACCCGGCCGTACAGGCTACTGAGTTGCTGTTGCAGGAGCGTATCCCGCGCGGCGTGCCGGCGGCACATCCGCGTGCCGAAGAAGTTTTGACCGGGAGGGTAGTGCGCACGCTCACGGGTCTGGTCACGCGCGCTTACGACACTGCCGATCTGCCTACGCCGCGCACCCAGTTGTTATCGAACGGAACCTACAGTGTCATGATCACCACCGCGGGCGCGGGCTATTCGATGTGCGGGCCGCTGGCGGTGAATCGCTGGCGCGAAGACTCGACCCGCGACAACTGGGGCAGCTTTATCTACATCCGCGACGTGCGCAGCGGCGCCGTGTGGTCGGCGGGCCATCAACCGGTAGGCAGCGAGCCGCAAAGTTACGAAGTCGCGTTTTCAGAGGATAAGGCCGACTTTTGGCGGCGGGATTCGGGGGTCGTGACGCATCTCGAAGTGATCGTGTCGGCTGAGGACAACGCTGAAATGCGCCGGGTCTCAGTAGCGAATTACTCGACGCGCCCGCGCGAGATCGAGTTGACCAGCTATGCCGAGGTGGTACTTGCGTCGCGGGCCGACGATCTGGCTCACCCCGCATTCAGCAATCTGTTTATCGAAACTGAGTACCACGCGCGACACAGCGCGCTATTTGCGCGCCGCCGCCCGCGCTCGTCACAGGACGAGGCGAAATGGGGCGTGCACGTCTTGTCCACCTCAGCCGAAACGATCGCCGGGATTCAGTATGAAACTGATCGGTCCCGTTTTCTTGGCCGTGGGCACACTACCGCCGAACCGGTGGCGGTAATGGAAGATCGCCCGCTCTCGAACACGGTGGGGGCCGTGCTCGATCCAATTTTCAGTTTGAGATGCCGCGTGCGTCTGGCGCCGAACGAAACCGCCCAGGTTGTTTTCACCACAGGTGTAGCCCAATCGCGCGATCACGCAATCGCGCTCGCCGAAAAATATCGCGACGCAAATATTTTCGAACGTGAATCGCGCATGGCCTGGACCCGTGCGCAGGTCGAGATGAGCCACCTGCATATCGATCCTAACGAGGCTCATCTGTTTCAACGGCTCGCCGGCCGCATCCTGTACACCGATCCTTCGCTGCGGCCACGGCCGCATGTTTTAGCGCTGAACAAGCTGAGCCAGTCGGGTCTTTGGTCTGAGGGAATCAGTGGCGACTATCCGATAGTAATTCTCCGTCTCGATCGCGAAGAGGACATCCCGATGGCCCGCCAGCTTATGCGCGGCCATCAATACCTGCGATCAAAAGGCCTCCAGTTTGATCTGGTGATTCTGAACGATCACCCGACGGACTATGCGCAGTCACTTCACGACACCCTGCAACTCGCGGTGCTGACCTCAGGCGCGCAGGGCCTGATCGACAAACCCGGCGGCGTTTTCATTCGTCGCTCGGACATCATGCCCGAGGAAGAGCGGATTCTGTTGCATTCCGTAGCGCGGGTGGTAATCGTCAGCGAAAGAGGTTCTTTGGAAGATCAACTCGTGCGGCGGCCGCTCGAAGAAGACTTGCCGGCGCCTTTTCAACCGCGCGTGCCGTCGCAGTTTTATCCTGAGACTGCTCCGGAACCGCCGAAGCTTTCCTTCTTCAACGGATTGGGTGGCTTTGCGCATGGCGGGCGCGAGTACGTCGTGATGTTGGGCGAAGGCCAATGGGCGCCTGCGCCGTGGTCCAACGTGATCGCGAACAATCCGGACTTCGGATTCATGATTACCGAAACCGGCGCCGGATTCACCTGGTCGCTCAACAGTCATGAGAACCGAATCACACCGTGGTCCAACGACGCGGTCAGCGATCCGCCGAGCGAAGTCATTTACATTCGCGACGAAGATTCCGGCGCCACCTGGACGCCGACGCCTCTGCCGATTCGTGAAGCGCAGGGCTATCTGATTCGCCATGGCCAGGGCTACAGCGTGTTTGAGCATGCCAGCCACGGCATTTCGCAAGAGCTGCTGCTGTTCTCTCCGCTCGATGCGCCGGTCCGAATTTCGCTCCTGCGGCTGCTCAATCGTTCCGACCGGCGGCGCAGACTCTCAGTCACCAGCTATCAGGAATTGGTCCTGGGCGTGACCCGCGAAGCGTCAGCAAATCATGTCGTCACGGATTTGGAAGAGAGTGAACGAGCGATCTTCGCGCGCAACTCCTATAACAACGAGTTTTCAAATCGCGTCGCCTTCGTCGGCACCAGCGAACAGCGCTTCACGATGACCTGTGATCGGAAAGAGTTTATCGGCCGCAACGGCACCCTGGCCCGGCCGGCTGCTTTGCGTCGCACCGGGCTCAGTGGCCGCGATGGCGCCGGTCTCGATCCCTGTGCGGCGATCCAGACTTCGATCGAACTGGCGCCCGGTGAAGCCCATCAGGTGATCTTCTTACTGGGCCAGGCCGAATCGATCGAGGAAGCCCGGGCGGTCAACGCGCGCTGGCGCAGTGTGCACACGGTCAATGAAGCTTTCGAAAAGGTGCTCGGCTTCTGGGACCAGGTACTGGGCACGGTCGAGATCAAGACGCCCGATACCTCGATGGATACTCTGGTGAATCGCTGGTTGCTGTGTCAGACGCTGTCGTGCCGGGTGCAGGGACGCTCGGCTTTTTATCAATCGAGCGGCGCGTTTGGCTTTCGCGATCAGTTACAGGATGTGATGGCTTTGGTTTATTCCAGTCCCGACGTCGCTCGCCGCCAGATCCTGCGCGCCGCTGCGCGCCAATTCAAGGAAGGGGACGTGCTGCATTGGTGGCACGAGCCGACCGGCCGTGGAGTGCGCACGCGTTTTTCAGACGATCTGCTGTGGCTTCCGCATGTCGCTTCATTTTATGTGAGCGTGACCGGTGACTATTCCGTCCTGGAAGAAAGGGTCCCGTTCATCGACGGCCCGCTGCTGAAACCGGATCAGCTTGAACAGTACTTGCAACCAGCCGTCTCGAGTGAGAGCGCCACGGTGCTGGAGCATTGCGCGCGAGCAATCGATCGCAGTCTCAGGCTGGGCCAGCATGGTCTGCCGCTGATGGGATCGGGTGATTGGAATGACGGCATGAACCGCGTCGGCGTCGACGGCAAGGGCGAGAGCGTATGGCTGGGATGGTTTCTGTGCACGGTGCTGAGCGGGTTTGCGCCGCTCTGCGAACGCTATCAGATGCAGACGCGCAGCAATCGTTATGGCCGCCACCTGGAAAAATTACGGAAGGGGCTCGAACAGGCCTGGGACGGCGATTGGTATCGGCGCGCGTATTTCGACGACGGCACGCCACTGGGTTCAGCCATGAATGATGAATGCCGCATCGATTCGATCGCGCAAACCTGGGCGGTGATTTCGCGAGTGGCGGAATCCTATCGCGCGGCGCGCGCCATGGCCGCCGTCAATGAATATCTGATCCGTCGCGGTGATGGTTTGATCGTTTTGTTCACTCCGCCATTCGATAAGAGCAAGCTCGATCCGGGTTACGTCAAAGGCTACGTTCCCGGCGTGCGCGAGAACGGCGGCCAGTACACCCACGCAGCTTTATGGACGGTGATTGCGTTTGCGATGCTGGGCGATGGCGATCTGGCGGGCGAATTGTTCAGCCTGTTGAATCCGATCAATCACTCGTCGACGCGCGCCGGCTTGCACAAATACAAAGTCGAGCCGTACGTGGCCATGGGCGATGTCTACGCGGTGCCGCCGCACACGGGGCGCGGAGGTTGGACGTGGTACACGGGCTCAGCCGGATGGATGTACCGCGCGGCGCTCGAATACATTTTGGGGTTCAAGCTGGAAGGCGATCGCCTGCGCATCGATCCATGTATTCCGCGCTGGTGGCGCGAGTTTGAAATTAACTATCGCCGCGGCAAGTCGACCTACCGGATCAAAGTCGAAAACCCGCACGGGCTTTGCCGCGGCATCGCCGGCATTTCTGTTGATGGCCGCGAGCAGTCGAGTGATGAAGTTTTGTTAGTCGATGACGGGCAGACACATGAGGTTTGGGTGGTGATGGGTGAGAAAGCGGTGGTTGAGGAACCCGAGCCGGCAAATTCCGAAACTGCTCAACCCGAAGAAGCGCGATAGAACGCTCTCCAGTTCAAATAGCAAGAGACACCCTTTTGCTGGGAGCGCGTCCATTCCTGTCCGCATAAGACCGGGCATTGAGGTCCGCCCGCTCCTGCCCTTGCGTTTCGACGGCGGAAACCAAAAGTCTCTTCAGCCGCGTTCACACGGCTTTGCCGGAGGGTTAACAGGCCAACTGTTTTACGGCTTTCTTCCAACTTATTTGGTCAAAATAAAAACCCTTGACAGATATTCTACTACGCATCTAAACTGCCAGCGCTTCTTAGAGTTTACTCTCGTTTGTTTCCGTAGATATCCCCGACCTCCCGCGACCTCCTGCGAAGAAATGCTTCTTCCCGAGATCGCTCCCAACCAGATCGATCAGCCTTTTGGCGGGTCGATCCTTACGAAAGGAAGAGGCCCCCCTATGTTCTCGTTATCATCCCGGAAGTTTCATAGCGCAATAATCCTGCCCGGATTGCTGTCATTGCTTTTCATGGGCGCGGCAAAAGCTCCCGATAATCATCCACCGGTGGCAGTGAATGATGCTTACACAGTTCATCGCAGCCTTTCATTGGACGGGGCCTTTTTAGCCAACGATTCTGATCCAGATGGTGATCCGATATCAATTACTACTACGGGCTGGTTTAATGGAGCACATGGCCAGTTATTCATTACCGGCAGTGGAGGCTTTGTTTACAACCCAACCTTTGGTTATCTGGGAACAGACACCTACGGTTATACGGTCTGTGACAATCATTCTGCTTGTGCCTCCGCAACGGTGACTTTCACGGTAGTCAACGCAGTTCCAGTCACGACAGGTGAAACGTATAACGTTCACATCAGCCTCTCAATAGACGGAGCTTTGCTCGCCAATGACCACGATCCGGACAATGATCCCATCTCGATCACGCCAGGAGGTTGGACAACCGGAGCACACGGACAATTTTTCGTGAACGGCAGCGGCGGCTTCGTCTATAACCCAACCTTTGGTTACGTCGGCGCAGATACGTACACGTATACGGTCTGCGACAACTGGGCCGGTTGTGCAAATGCTACCGTCACTTTCAATGTAGTCAACACTCCACCAGTGACTGCGGGCGAGACATACACTGTTCATCGCAGCCTCTCAATAGACGGAGCTTTGCTCGTCAACGACCATGATCCGGACAATGATCCTATCTCCATTTCTCCGGGAGGTTGGACGACTGGAGCGCACGGACAGTTTTTCGTGAACGGCAGCGGGGGCTTCGTCTACGACCCAACCTTCGGTTACACCGGATCGGACTCTTATGTCTATACCGTTTGCGACAACTGGGCAGGTTGTACAAATGCGACCGTGACTTTCAATGTAGTCAACGCCGCCCCGATAACCGTCGATAAATCATTCATCGTTCACGGTAGCTACTCAAAAGACGGCGCGCTGCTGGTTGGCGATTCTGATCCGGATGGCGATCCGATTTCCATCTCTCCCGGTGGTTGGACATATGGGCCGAATGGGTCGTTTTTCGTGAATGGCAGCGGCGGTTTTGTCTATGACCCTCATAGCGGCTTCTTTGGAAGTGACTCTTATACCTACAACGTCTGCGACAATCTTGCAAAATGTACAAACGAGACCGTGACCTTCTTGGTTCTGGAGAACAATGACGGTGCGAACGACGGTCCCTGCGAAGATTGCAAAGGCGCTGTGGGCAGCCCAATCAACATTACGAACGGCAACATGTACTTGCAGCAGGCCGACTATGCGTTGCCGGGCATGGGCAGCGGCATAGACGTGACGCGTACCTACAACAGCAATTCGCAGCGCGTCGGAGTCTTCGGCCGCGGCTGGTCAACGATGTACGACGAGTCGATCCAGATTTACAGCGCTACTTTCATTCGCTACAACGCGGCAGGCGGCCGGGCTACTTACTTTGGTCGTCCGAATGCCAGCACGGCATTCGCGCCGATTGAACAGGATTTCCACGGCCAGATTGTGCAGAACGGCAACGGAAGCTTTACGTTGACAATGAACGACGGCAGCACTTACCAGTTCAATTCGGCCGGCCAGTTAACCTCGCTGGCCGACCGCAACGGGAACCAGAGCACTCTCTCTTACGATGCGAACGGACATCTCGTCTCTATCACCGATTCATTCGGACGCGCGCTAACTGTGACGCCTAATTCCAACGGCCAGGCCCTGACAATCAGCGACTCAATGGGCACGATTGCCGGCTACTCCTACGGAGGCGGCAACGAATTGCTCTCGGTTACTTACGCAGACAATTCGGCTTTTCAGTTCAGCTATGATGGCAACCACCGGCTGACAAGTGTTACGGACGCATTGGGCAACATACTCGAATCGCACACCTACAACTCGGCCGGTCAGGCGATCACCTCTGAGCGCCAGGGCGGCGTCAACCATTATTCACTCAGTTACCTCGGCGGAGAAACTGATGTTACCGACGGTCTCGGGCATGTCACAAAGTACACCTTCGACACCACCAGGGATCGAAACGTGGTTACTCGTGTCGAAGGCTTGTGCAATTGCGGCGGCGGCGGGTCGCAGGTGCAGACTTGGACTTACGACAATCAGTTGAATGTCACGTCGAAGACCGATGCACTGGGTCATGTGACCAGCTACACCTATGACGGCAACGGCAATCGCCTGACGGAAACCGACGCCACCGGTACAGTTACTTACACTTACAACGGGTTTGCCAAAGTACTAACGAGCACCGATCAGTTGAACGGTGTGACCACTAACACCTACGACGGGCAAGGGAACCTGCTGACCAAGACGGACGCGCTGAATAGCACGACGACGTTAACTTACAACGCGCGCGGTCAGGTGCTTACTGCCACTGACGCACGTGGAAAAGTAACTACGTTTACCTACGACGCAACCGGCAATCTCACCCAACGCAAAGACGCCAACAACATCATCACGTTCTTCTTTTATGATGCGCGCAGTCGCCTTACAAAGGTGCGCGACGGGCTGAGTCGCTCAACACTCTACACCTACGATGCGGCGGGGAGAATTAATAAAGTCACGTACCCCGACCTTGCTTTCGTGAGCATCACTTATGACCTGGCGGGACGGCGCACGGTCGTCACCGACGAGCGCGCCAATGCGACCAACTATGCTTTTGACGGCGCTTATCGTCTGACGAGCAGCACCGATGCGGCGAACCAAACCACGAGTTATAGCTACGACTCAATGTCAAACATGACCAGTATGACTGATGCGCTCTCGCGGGTGACTAACTACGATTATGATGACTTCAACCGGTTGGTGAAGACTACTTACCCGGCGGCCACAATTGGGGCGACCCGGTTGTTTGAGACGATAGCTTACGACGGAGATGGAAATGTTTCGACCCGCACGGACACGGCAGGCAGAGTGACGAGTTACGCTTACGATAGTGTCAATCGTCTGACGAGCTCAACCGACGCCGACAACAAGACCACTGGTTTTCAATATGACGCCCTGGGCCGTGTTACTGCCTTGACCGACGCCACCAATCAGCAGTACCAGTTTGCTTACGACGCTGTTGGCCGGCAGACTCAAGCCACGCGAGGCGGGGTTTCGATGAGTCATATTTACGACGCCGTGGGCAATCGCACGCAGCGAACCGACTACAACGGCACGGTCACCAACTATGCTTACGACAATCTGAATCGCCTGACGACGATTGTCTATCCGACGCGTACGGTGACTTTTGCCTATGATCCGCTCAACAATCTGACGCGAGCGACCAATGAGAATGGCTCGGTCTATGTCGGCTATGACAATCGCTATCGCGTGAGCAGCTTCTCTGATCCGTTCTATTACGGCATCAGTTACAACTACGACACGGTGGGCAATCGCACCAAGCTGAAGGTGAACGGCGCGACCTATGCTACCTACACCTACGACGCGGTGAATCGTCTGACCAGTCTCAAGGACGGCGCAAACCTGAACTTCGCTTACAGCTACGACGCCGCAAACCGCTTGACCAGTCGCAGTGCACCCAACGGCGTAGCCAGCAGCTATAGCTACGATAATCTGGATCGCCTGACTAGTCTGATGCATATGGCGGGAGCAACCACGTTAAGCGGTAACCTCTACACCTACAACGATGCTAATAACATCACGAGTTGGACGACCGCATCCACTCAGCGTGCTTTCACCTACGACGCATTGGACCGTCTCACCGGCGCAAGCAACTTCGAAACGCCCACGGAAAACTACAGCTATAACGCCGTCGGCAATCGCACGGCTTCGCACCTGAGCGCCAGTTACAGCTACCAGCCATTTAACAAGCTGACCAGCACGGCGAGTGCAACTTACAGCTACGATAACAACGGGAATCTCACCTCCAGAACCGACAGCCTGGGTACGTGGACGTTCGGCTATGATGAAGAGAACCGCTTAACGCAAGTCACCATTCCCAGCGGTCCTACGGTGAATTACAAGTACGATGGCTTAGGTCGTCGAATCCAGCGGACCACAACCGCGGGCGCGAGTGAGCGTTACGTTTATGATGGTAACGATGCCCTGCTTGATCTGAATGCGGATTGGTCCGTAGCGACCACTTATTTCAACGGCCTCGGAATTGATAATCATCTGAGGCAATCCAATTCAACGACTGGCGTTTCATACTTTCTAACCGATCATCTCGGCTCTACGAATGCTTTGACCGACGTAAATGGGAATGTGTTAGAGCAGCCGGCTTACGACTCTTTCGGTAACAGTGGTGGCAGTGCTCGAACGAGGTACGGCTATACGGGCCGCGAACGCGATCCGGATACTGGCATGCTCTATTATCGGGCGCGGTTCTACGATCCGACGCTCGGCAGATTCATCGGCGAAGATCCAGTCGGTTTTCAAGGCGGGATTAACTTCTATGCCTACGTGAAAAATGCGCCGCTAAAGTTTCGTGATCCAACTGGACTCGATCCCTGGAATACCTGGGATTTCTTGCAGCATTACTACTTTGGTGGCGGTCAGCCCGTAGACTTGGCGGACGTGGGACTGTTGGAGAGGTTTCAGCGAAGCGGCTCGGTTACTGCGGCGACAACCGCGTTTAAGCAACAGGTGTTAGAAAGAGCGAAGAAAGAAGCCAGGGACCAGTGCGCCCGAAACGCCGTTACTGGTAAGGACTGGCCAGGCTATTTCAGGTTGGCGCCGACGTCTGTCGTTACTGACGTGACTCACGAGCCGGGACTCTTCGTCGTAGGACATAGCAGCTTCTACCGCCACGCCGTAGGTTTCGTGTATCCAAACTGCAAGTGCCGAACTTTTCGTTTCAGTGCGACGCTTGGTTTCTATATCAGGGATTGGTTCGAAGATCCGCTGGGCGTCGGAATTGAACCAGGCGGGTTTGTGTACCGTATTAACGCCTCATGGATGGAGGACTTTTCAGGAAATGGCCGCTTCTAGAGCAAAGAGTTTTCTTCGTGACCCTGCGGACTGGTTGCTGAAGCTTATTGCCGGCGCTCTTTTCATAGGCTGCAGCTTGAGCGTCGCTTGTCATCAGGTTAGCGGATTAAGGGACAGATACATGCGCGAACTTCCTGAAACACAGGAGTTGGTGGGTACCTGGAAGATCGACGAAAATTCCCTCCAGCGATTGAGAGGTGCGCACGATCCGCTAACGAAGATTACTATCGATGATCACTTGTTGGTTTTGCGTAAGGACGGAACCTGTTTCTTCAAGACATATTGGGATTTTCAGTCGGATGATCAGTATCTAGCTTTGGAAGGACGTTGGAGAGCGGCGTTAGTTGAAACTGTTGCAGGAAGTGACCAGAAAAGAGCCGCCGTTACGATAACAGTCGCGGCTCCAGAGCGGGGAGAGGTCACAACGGAATTCTGGATCGTCAGAGAGAAAGGTCAACTGGTCCTTTGGAAGTACATAGGCGATCCGGACTACGCTAAGTATGCGGACTTTCACAGAACCTAATAGTCGTGAAATTGATCCGGTGTATTTTGAAGGGCGAGAATTGTTCGCTCAAGCGAGCCGGAAGTGCTGATCTGTTAACGAAGCCCTGAACCACACAACGTCTCGGATCCGTTCTATTACGGCATCAGTTACAACTACGACATTGGTTGGCTGAGAGTGAACAGCTCGACCTATCGACCTGCACCTACGATGAGGTGAATCTTCTAACCAGTAGCTGAATTGACCGGCGCAGCGACTGTTGCATCGATGTTCGGCGCCTGGGTGGGCCTGGTTATCGGTCTCCTATTTGGATCGGTACGCAAACTGCGACAGGTAGGTACGGGTTCTAGATTGAGGCGGATACTTGTGTTCGCTTTTCTCGGCGCCATCGCGGGCGCTCTTCTTCTTTTTCCGTTCTCCCAGGGACTAGCGATGGCACTCTACCTGGCGATCGAAGGTACCGTTGCGGGAGGCCTAATTGGAGTTCTGTTGGGCCTTTTGACGCCAAGGTTTTGGCCGAGTTGACTGGAGGAGATTTGTTGCAAGTTAGAAGCGTCCAACTGGGGTCCTGGCCCATTAGTGTTCCCCAGCAGAGCGCGGTGTATTTTGAAGGGCGAGAATTGAAGGAACATGCCGAGCCCGTGTTGGAGAGTTCAGCCTTCAGGCTGATTATTATTGACACAAACTAAAGTTGAACTCTAAACTGTGCCACCACCAAAGACTCGAAAACTCTAACCACCGTTACGGGGCAGCAGCCCGCGCGTAAGCAAGGGCGTGCGTCGCTGCGCCCGATCTCTTCAGGAGCGATGAAGCCCTCGGGTCGGACACGGATAGCCAAACAAAAAGGCGGAGCACTCGCTCCGCCCTTCTTTCTTTACAAAGAAAACCTCGCCAAACTAATCCGCCGTGATCGCGTGCGCTCTGGCGACGAATTTCGTTTCGACCGGGGTCGCGCTCGTACCGTCGGCTTCAGCGGCGTGGCCATTGTCGGAAGTACTGGTCGCAGTTCGAGTGGTGGACGCTTTCTGTTCGTTAACGTAAGTTAGCCACGGACCCGGCGCCTCGCACTTGCCGGACGTAATCTCGAAGAAGACCTTCTGAATCTTCTCGGTGATTTCTCCGCGCCCGCCTGAGCCAATCGAGATGCGATCGACCGAGCGGATGGGCGTAATCTCAGCCGCGGTGCCGCTGAAGAACAACTCGTCGGCAACGTACAGAGCCGCTCGTTGAATCGTGCGCTCCTTAACAGTAATTCCGAGCTCACCGCAAATCTGGATCACGCTGTCGCGCGTGATGCCGGGCAGAATTGACGACGAAAGCGGCGGCGTGTTTACGACACCGTTGCTGACGATGAAAATGTTCTCGCCCGAACCTTCGGAGACATAACCCCGATCGTCGAGCGCGATTCCTTCCGAATATCCATTCAGCAGCGCTTCCATCTTGATCAATTGTGAGTTCATGTAGTTGGCGCCGCTCTTGGCCATCGCCGGCATCGAGTTCGGCGTTAGACGGCTCCAGGTGGCGACGCCCACGTCGACGCCTTTTTCAATCGCTTCGTCGCCGAGATACTTGCCCCAGTCCCACGCGCCGATATAGCAGGCCAGCGGATTCGGGAACGGGTTCACGCCAAACGCCGGATGCTCTTCGTCCAGGCTGCGGAAAAGAATTGGCCGGATATAGCACTGATCCAGACCGCTGCGGCGGCAGAGTTCGACTGAAGCCTCGCAGAAATCATCGATCGTCCACCTGTGATCCATGCGATAGATCTTGGCGGAATTCAGAAAGCGCTGCATGTGTTCGCGGAGCCGAAAGACCGCCGGCCCTTTTTCGGTCGCGTAACACCTGATGCCTTCAAAGACACTGGAGCCGTAATGCAGAACGTGCGACATCACGTGCACACGCGCGTCGTTCCACTTGATGAACTCGCCATCGTGCCAGACCACGTCGCAAATGCGCGGGCTCGGTATGTCTTTCCCTTTACCGCCTTTTGAAAACATGTGTGCCTTCTCCTTTGGAGACTAACTCTTCGAAACGCAGGACACGTTTTTAGGTCTGATTGACAAAGCACGATACTCTAAACGTGCGCGGATTTGCAAGATGAGCTTTTGAGCGAATTATGCGGCGTTTAGAGTCGCCACTTTAGTCGGGGTTCATGGAGTCAGTACCACCTGCATCAGCGGGTGGAACAAACACTCAATTGGAGCGTTGACGAATCGATCCACCCGCTCACGCAGGTGGTACTGACCTGGTACCGGCTGAAGTCGACACTCCGCAACGCGTGCTTGATTCTCAACGAGACCCTCCGTACGATTTGTGAATCGACTTGTATTCGAATAAGAACATTAATCAGGTTGTTTCTCGCTGGCTTCGAAGCATGCGTAGTCGGTCGGCCTTTCTGTTGGCGGCCACTATGCTTGTCTGCTTGACCAGTAACTGCCGAAACGCTGCTCAGCCTGAAAACCGAGACGCAAAAACTATGAACAATATGTCCGAGAACAAACCTGCCCCGAACGATCCGCCGGCAATTCACCGGCGAGCCATCATTGTTGATATGCACGCCGACACGACGCAAAGGCTGGTCGATGAGAATGTCGATCTCGCGGAGCGCTTGCCGGATGGACATCTCGACGCAGTGCGCGCAAAAGAAGGCGGGCTCGACGCCCAGTTCTTTTCGATCTGGGTCGAGCCGGAACTTTTCGGCGGCGGCGGCGAACGCGCGATGAAACGAGCCGATGTGCAAATTGAAGCGGTGCGGAACCTGGTGACGAAACATCCCGAGACGTGGGAGCTGGCGACGACTGCCGCGGATGTGCGCCGCATCGCTGCCTCAGGGAAGATTGCAGCGTTGATGGGCATGGAAGGCGGCTATGCGATAGACGAAAAGATCGAGAACGTTGGACGCTATTACCAGATGGGCGTGCGCTACCTGTCGCCGGCCTGGTCGGTGAGCACGAGTTGGGCCGGATCGTCAGGCGATGAAATCGGCAAGACGCGCGGCTTGAATGACTTTGGCAAGCAGGTGATTCGTGAAATGAATCGTCTCGGGATCATGGTCGATGTCTCGCATCTTTCCGATCGGGCGTTCCGGGACATCGTGAACACTTCGACTCGACCAGTGATTGCGACGCATTCGGGATGTCGCGCGATCGCAGACGTGCCGCGCAATCTCACCGACGACATGATCGTCGCGCTGGCGAAAACCGGCGGCGTCGTTAACGTCATCTTTTATCCGGAACATATCGAACCGGGATACAGCGAAAAGAAAAAGAAAGTTGACGCAGAAATCGCCGCGATTGTGCAGCGGGCTTCCGATGAAGAAAAGAGTGACGTCGCGCATAAGAAATTGGCGCGCGATCGTGTCCGCCGCGAAGAATACCTGAAGCGTCTGCCGCCTGTTTCTGTCGCTCGCATAGTCGATCACATCGATCACATCGTGAAACTCGTCGGCATCGATCACGTGGGAATTGGATCGGACTTTGATGGCATTCAGGTGGTGCCCGCTGATCTGAAATCAGTTGCCGATTTGCCTAACCTGACAAAGGAACTACTGCGGCGCGGTTATTCGGAAAACGACATTGATAAGATTCTCGGCGGTAACATGCTACGGGTCATGGAAGAGGTTGAGAAGAAGTAACTTCTCGACCAGCGGTTGCCGTCTTGCGGCTTCGCCGCCTGATGTGCGGAAAGGCTCCGCCTTTCCGATTTCGGTTTTTTGTGGATGAGGCTATGCCTCCTTTATTTTGAATAGCACTGAGGCGCAGCCTCTTGATTCTCTTTAAGCCCTTCCGGAAAGGCAGAGCCTTTCCGCACATCAGGCGGCAGAGCCGCACGTTTTTGAATGGCTACCAGACTAAAACTACGAAGACCGCGCATCGGATTCCATGCTCCCATCAAAGGCGGCCTGCATGAATCGTTGATCGTCGCCAAAGACACTGGCTGTGACGCAGTGCAGATATTTTCGCGCAATCCCCGCGGCTGGCTCGCCAAGCCGCTGACCAAAGAAGCCGTCGATCTCTTCCGCAAAACGCGCAAGCAAACAAAGCTCTCACCGGTTCTGATTCACACAAACTATCTAATCAATCTGGCCGCCGCTGATGAAGTGATCCTCCTCAAATCAATCGCCTCGTTCAGCGAAGAGGTCGAGCGCGCCATCCTCCTGGGTGTCGATTACCTGGTGCTCCATCCGGGTAGCGCGCGCGGTTCGAATGAGTCGGACGCGATCGGGATTTGCGCGCTTAGTCTTCAACTCGCCTGCAAAGGTCTGAAGTTTGGAAGGCTGCGGATTCTGCTTGAGAACACCGCGGGACAGGGTGAATGCATCGGCCATCGCTTTGAACACCTGCGCGCGATTATGGATTTATGTCCTGAACTTCCATTGGGTGTGTGCGTCGACACGGCACACTCGTTCACCGCCGGTTACGACATTCGCGAAGCCGACGGATTAGAGGCGACGCTGGAGATCATTCGACGCACAGTGGGATTGCGGAACGTGCGCGCGGTGCATTTCAACGATTCGCGCGCGCCCTACAACTCGCGCGTCGATCGTCACTGGCACATCGGCGAAGGCCACATCGGAACTGAAGCTCTGCGCCGCTTTGCGCAGCATCCGAAGCTTCGACACGCCGCATTCATCCTCGAAACCCCGTACGATGATCCGCGCGCGGATTTGAAGAATTTGGAGGCGCTGCGATCGTTTGTGAATGGGAAGTAGCGAGCGCGCCGGGATGAGACGGTCTGCGCTCCCGGCGGTTACCGGCCTCTGGACGTAGCTCAAATCTTTCGCTAGAATCTCCCTATCAGGTGAGTCAAATGTTTCAAGGTCGATCACTTACCAAACTCCTCCTTACGGCGCCGCTTTTGCGCCGGGCGCTGTAAGCCCGTTTCGTCGAAGCGGCCGGAACTTAATACGTCAATCCAAGAATTAGGCTGAGCGGATGCGGGAATGCTTTAATAAAGCTTTGCGCGATCCGTCATATATGTAAGTTACGGTCAGGGATGAGAGTCATGGACGAGAAATATTTCCCCGAAAACATCGAAGAGAAGTGGCAGCGGCGCTGGGCTGAGGCCGGGACGTTTCAAGCGCGCGACGACGATCCGCGACCCAAGTTTTACGCGCTCGAGATGCTGCCTTATCCATCCGGCTTTTTGCACATGGGCCACGTGCGCAATTATTCAATCGGCGACGCGCTCGCCTGGTACAAGCGCCTGCGCGGTTTCAACGTCCTGCATCCGATCGGTTGGGACAGTTTCGGCCAGCCGGCCGAGCAGGCCGCGATTAAGCGTGGCGTTCAGCCGCGCGAGTGGACCGAAGAAAACATCGCGCACATGAAGGGTCAGATGCAACGTCTGGGCGTGAGCTATGACTGGAGCCGAGAGATCGCCGCGCACCGCCCCGACTATTACAAATGGGACCAGTGGTTCTTTCTCAAAATGTTGGAACGCGGCCTGGCGTACAAACGCAGGTCGGCGGTCAATTGGTGCCCGAAAGAAGAGACTGTCCTTTCGAATGAACAGTCTTCCGGAGGGGTCTGTTGGCGTTGCGGGACGCCGGTGGTGAAAAAAGAGATCGAACAGTGGTTCTTGCGCATTACCAAATACGCGGAGGAACTGGTCACTGATATTAAGGAAATCGAGGACGGCTGGCCCGAAAAGGTTTTGAAGCGGCAGCGCGATTGGGTCGGCCGCAGCGAAGGCGCCTTTGTGGATTTCGCCGTCAAGGATCACGACGAGAAGGTCCGCGTGTTCACGACGCGCATCGACACAATCTTTGGCGCGACTGCGATTGTCCTGGCGGCCGAACATCCGCTGCTGCCGAAACTTTTGGAAGGTTCGTCGCTGAAAGATGACGTGATGCGGTTTGCCGAAAAAGTGAAGGGCGCGCGTGCTATCAAAGCCGAAGACGCGGGAGACGAAGAGAAGCTGGGGATGAACACTGGCCAGCTTGCCGTCAATCCTTTCAACGGAGAGTTGATGCCGATCTGGGTGGCGAACTATGTGCTGATGGATTACGGCGCGGGCGCGGTGATGAGTGTGCCGGCGCATGACGAGCGTGATTTCGAGTTTGCGCACAAGTACACCCTGCCGATTCGGCAAGTCATTGCTCCGATCATTCATGGACAGCCTGGCGAAAGTGTCGACGTCGTTCCTGGCAGCGATCAATCAATTGATATGAAGACAGCGTTCACTGAATACGGCATGTTGGTCAATAGCGCTGAATGGAGCGGCCAGCTTTCGCGTGACGCCATGCGCGAGATGGCTGATTACGCCGAGGCGAAGAAGTTTGGCGGCGGCGCCGTGACTTATCGGATCAGGGATTGGGGCATCTCGCGCCAGCGTTTCTGGGGCGCGCCCATTCCGATTGTTTACTGCGAGCAGTGCGGCGCGGTGCCGGTGCCTGAGCAAGACTTGCCGGTGATGCTGCCCGACAAAGCAGAATTCACCGGAACAGGCGAGTCCCCTTTGAAGAGCGCGCCCGAATTCGTGAACACCACGTGTCCGAAGTGTGGAGGGCCGGCCACGCGCGAAACGGACACGATGGATACGTTTGTGGATTCGTCCTGGTACTTCTTTCGCTATACCGATCCACATAACGAGACTGCGCCATTCGATCCCGACATCGCCGCACAGTGGACTCCGGTCGATCAGTACATTGGCGGCGACTCGCATGCGGTGATGCATCTGATCTACACGCGCTTCTGGAACAAAGTGATGCGCGATCTCGGCCTGGTGAAAGCTAATGAACCAGTGAAGCGTTTGCTGACCCAGGGCATGGTGACGAATCGCGTCGAAGGCACGAACGAATTCAAGGCTATGTCAAAGAGTTTGGGTAACGGCGTCGATCCGGACGAAATGATTAAGGCCTATGGCGCCGACGCGACACGAATGTTCGTGCTGTTCGCGGCGCCGGTCGAGAATGAGCTGCGCTGGTCAGAGAGCGGCATCGAAGGCACGGTGCGGTTTCTGCGCCGGGTGTGGGGGATGGTCTATCGCTGGCGCGATCAATTGACCGGGACCCCAGGCTTCCAGCCTGCATCGTCCAGCGACGGCGTGAATGGGTCCGAAATCGGGCAGGCTGGAAGCCTGCGCTCCCGGGACGATGCCGCGCGCGCGCTGCGTCGCAAGACACATCAAACTATCGCGCGGGTGACAGATGACTTCGATAAGCTCGACCTGAACACGAATGTGGCGGCGCTGATGGAGCTGTCGAATGCGCTCGGCGAATTCAATGTCGATCCGGCTGCGGCTTCACCCGCCGATGTTTTCGCGGTGCGTGAAGCGATTGAAGCATTGGTGGTGATGCTGGCCCCTTTCTCTCCGCACGTGGCGGAAGAGATGTGGGAGAGTCTGGGGCACAAGGGCGGGCTGGTGCAGACAGCCGCCGTGTGGCCAGTGGCCGATTCTGAACTGGCGCGCAAGGAAGAATTAGAGATACCGGTGCAGGTCAACGGCAAGCTGCGTTCGCGCGTCGTCGTCGCGCCCGATATCACCGAAGCCGACTTGCGCGCGCTCGCGCTGGCCGACAGCAAGGTGCAGAGCTTCATCGATGGCCACGAGGTTGTGAAAGTGATCGTGGTGCCGCAGAGGCTGGTTAATGTGGTGGTGAAGTGAAGGGAGGGCTACGAGTTTGGGTGAACTAAGCACGGATGAAATCATAGAGATCACCGGTTCCGTTGAGCAGAAACTCAAGCAGACCCTTGGAGACCCGGATGAAGGGATAGAGATAAGAGCTGACGTTCGAGATAGACTCCTGCGACAGAAAAAGGCTGTCGCTAATCGCGAACGGGGTGAAGAACTCAACGAGGTTGCGAAGCGGTTAGGTATTGAGGAGGTCGAGGATCGACGCGAAGGGCAGCAAGCAAACGACGACATTCCCGAAGACATTATTCATTTGCCTGAGCGTGACCTCAATTCAATTGCGCACATCCCTGGCGCGCGCTTAGTCCACCGCGAGCAGGTGAAGGACTTCGAAATGCAAGTCATCGAAGACGCCCAGTCCAAGTAATCCCTGCTTGCTTGCCCGCCTCTCACCCGCTAAAATCCTTTTCGCAGAGTCTCCTTAACCCGGCCGGAGTCGAACTAGCAGTCGAAACCAACGAATGAAAGAGTGCCCAACCTGTCGCTGTTGTTTCCCCGACGAGGTCAATCACTGTCCGGATGACGGTGTTGAGACAACCTTGTCGATCCAGGGAGAGCCGATCCTCGACGGACGCTATCAGCTCGAGAAGCGTCTGGGCCAGGGCGGGATGGGGGTCGTGTACAAAGCGCGGCACATCTTTCTCAAAACTCAGCACGCCATCAAGATCATTCTGCCCGATCTGGTCGGCAACGATCCTAATCTGGTAACTCGCTTTCGGCAGGAAGCGCTTGCGGCGGCCGCGATTCGCCATCAAAACATTATCGCCGTCACTGACTTTGGCGTGGTGCGCGGCACGATGCCTTTCCTGGTGATGGAGTTCGTGCAGGGGCGATCGCTGCAGGACATCATGGCCGATGAAGGCGCCATGCCGCCGATGCGCGCGTTCGAGTTGATCCAACCCATCTGTGCCGGCATCGCCGCCGCTCACCGCCAGAAAATCGTCCACCGCGATCTCAAGCCGCTGAATGTGATGATCCAGGAGGGCGTGCCCGTCAGTGAAGGCGCCAAGCTCCTCGACTTCGGATTAGCCAAGATCAAATCCGGCGAATTACTCGGTTCGTTCATCGCGGCCCAAACGACCGGACTGATGGGCTCGCCGTTTTACATGGCGCCGGAGCAGTGGTCGGACGATCCGCCGGACGCGCGCGCCGATATCTACAGTCTCGGCGTGATGCTGTTTCAAATGCTTTGCGGCGAGGTGCCTTTCAAAGGTAGTTCGATTCCGGCGATCATGAAAAAGCATTTGACGAACGAGGTTCCCTCGCTGGCATCGAAAGGCATCGACGCGCCGCCCCAGATTGAAGCTGTCATCCGTCATGCTTTGGAGAAAGAGCCGAAGTATCGGACGGAGTCGGCGGATGAGTTTATCGCCGAACTGCGTGCGGCGATGGAGACGGCCAGCGCGACTTTGAAGCGCACCGGGGAAACGTCGGAGATCGATCCTTCGAAAACGATCGTTACTGCTCCGCCAGAGGACCACTCGACTGTTTCCGTAAAGGGATCGGCGACGGCATTTGATCCTTTGGCCGGGACCATCAGTGCTTCATCCCTGCGCGAAGAAGATCACAAGACGTTGTTCGCCCAAAGGGAACTGGCGCGCGAGGCCGAAGCCAGACGCAAAATCGACGAACAAGAACAGCAGAAAAGAAAAGCCGACGAAGAAGATCGCGACAAAGAGCGGCGGCATCTTGAAGAGTTGGTGGCCAAGCAAACCAAGGTACTCGAAGAAAAACTCAACCAGCTCGCATCAACCATGTCGCCGAAGGGCGCGACCGCGGGGGTCGATCCCGAAGCCACCCAGGTGCAGCACGCCGCGATGGCCACGGGCGATAATATTTTGCCCGGCGCCGGCCAGTCGTTTCCTCGTGTCGATGTCAGTCTCATTCCGAAGCAGAAGTCTTTGCTGCCGCTCATTCTGGGATTAAGCGCGGTGCTTCTGATTGGCGCCGTGGTCGGCGGCTATTTCGTCCTGCGACCGAAGGCCACGCCTGCCGGACCGGTTAAGCCGAACAATCCCACTGGACCGGAGTTCGTCAAAGCTGAGCTCGTGCCGATTCCCGGTGGCGTATTTCAATTGGGGCGAAACGATTCGGCGCCCACTGAAGGGCCGGCGCACCAGGTGACTATCAACGCGTTCTCGATGGACAAGACTGAAGTGACAAATTCTGAGTACGGGCAATTCGTCAACGAAACTAATCACGCGCCACCCGAGCATTGGGGAAGCGTGAAGGCGCCAGCCGGTCAGGAACTGCTGCCCGTGTCGAACGTGACTTACGACGACGCGGTCACCTTTGCTGCGTGGCGTTCAAAACGCGACGGCGTGACTTATCATTTGCCTACTGAAGCAGAATGGGAATACGCGGCCCGCAACGGAGATAAAGACAACCTTTATCCATGGGGCAACGCGTGGACGCCCGGCCGCGCGGCGACGAAAGAGGCCGGCGTGCGCAAAGAGCAGCCGGTGGGAACTTATTCGCAGGGCGGTAACGCCTGGGGAGTTCAGGATCTGATCGGAAATGTCTGGGAATGGACTTCCTCGAAGGCCTCGCTTTATCCAGGCAGTCCGCTAAAACTTCCGGAGCAGAATAAGGATTGGATCGTGGTGCGCGGAGGCTTCTATGGCAGTCCGTCAGATCCGGCAATCAAAGTCAGCGCCACCATGCGCGATTGGGTAGCTCCGAACTACAAAAGTCCGGTGCTGGGATTTCGCTTGATAAAGTCCGCCTCTTAGCTCTGAAACATCACGTTCGAGGGCGACCCGCCTTAAGTGACTTGCTTTTTACAGTCAGGTTTCCTCAAAATCAGACGCAGTCGCAAGGTTGTTCACTAAGCTTCGTTCGAGCATAGTAAGTCTACGGCATCGTTCCGCGAGAAAGACGGAGGATCTAAATGTTTCACAACGCTCGAAAACAATTAAGGTTGATTGGCTGGTTTCCGATTCTGCTTTCTTGCTCAATCTTGATGTGCGCAGCGGCCAGCGCGCAGGAAACCGGTGGCGACCTGACTGGCGGGGCAGGGATTTTTCGGCCTAAGAATCCGGAAGCGAAACGCGGCGCCAATCCATCAAGACCTGTGGCAAGACCGACGCGACCTAATCCCGCAGAGATCGAAGAAAAGTTTGAAGAGGCGCTTGCGAACGGCAATGATGAGCGTGACGCACGAAAATTTGCCACCGCCGAAGCTTCCTATCGCGCTGCCCTCAAATTGAAGCCGCGCGATTCGCGCGCGCATTACGGACTGGGCAACGTGTTTACCGATCAGCAACGCTGGGAAGATGCCGAAAAAATCTATCGCCAGGCGGTCGAAATCGCACCGAACAATCCGGAAATATTGATCGCCCTCAGCTTTGTTCTGGTTCAGCCGGGGACTGGCGCCTCAAACGCGACGCGGTTTGCGGACGCTGAATCTTTTGCCCGACGGGCCACCCGGCTTCAGCCGACCAACGCAGTCGGCTTTGATCGGCTTGGCGTCGCGATGGTCGTTCGGGGCATCTTTAATAATGATACCGAGTCGGCCTTTCGCCATGCGATGGAGCTGGATCCAAATTTCGTGGTCGCGCAAGTTCACCTGGCCCGCGTGCTGCGCCAGATGAATCGCAACAGTGAAGCCGACCCGCTGTATCAATCAGCAATTGATCGAGCGAAGGACGCGCCGACACTCGTCCTCATTGCCGACGCAATGCAAATAGAGACGCGTTGGAATGATTCTGATCCGGTGCTGCGCCGCGCCTTGCAGTTGGATCCACGAAATCCGGGCGCCCTTTTTCTGATGGGCCGGCTGCTCTCAGTCAACCGGAAATATGCGGAAGCCGAAACCGTCCTCAGGACGGCCATCGAAGTGAATCCCAAATTCTTTCCGGCCCGCAATATTCTGGGACGATCGTATTTGGGGCTCGCGCGTTATGATGACGCCTTCCGAACTTACGAAGAGGCGGTGCCGCTCGCATCTGACACAGATCGCAGACAGCTCGCCGGGTTGTTTGGCTTTGGCGGGGTTGGCGATGGCTATCTGAATGCCGGTCGCCCGCGGGACGCCGTGCGCGCCTATGAACGAGCATTGCAACTCGACCCAGGCAATTCTGAATTGCCAAACAAGATCGCCGCGGCGCGCGCCAAGCTTTAGGCGTCAATTCTAATCGAGAAAACTCAGATGAAACGTTGCCCGAAGTGTAATCGCACATTTACGACCGACACGCAGAAGTTCTGCACTCATGATGGCGGAGTTTTGGAAGGCGTCGACATGGGCCCGGAGACAATTCGCCTTGACTCTACGGACCTTGATCCGGACATTCCGACTAAGGAGATATCACGCCAGTCAGTGCCGGAGGCCGCGAGCGGGTTCGATCCGTTCAAGACGGTAGTGTCGCGTTCGGAGGGAAAGGTCGCAGAGGAGTTCGATCCGTTTAAGACATCGGTCTCTCACCCGGAGGGAACCAGCGGAGTAGGGCCGCGCGATACTCAGGATATTAAGCCGCCGGCGTCGCCGATGATGCAGCCAACACTCCAACCGCCGTCCGGGCCGCTGCCCGATTCTGGTCAAGTTTCACAGGCCCCGCCGCAGGCTTCCGCGCCGCCGCCGCCGCCGCCACCTGCGCCGCCTCCGATACCGCCGCCACAGCCGACTCAAAGATTAATGGGTTCTGGTCCAATCACGGCCTCGGCTCCACTGCCGCAGGTTGCCCAACCTCCGCAGCCGCCATCGGCAGCGCCGCTAGCGAAAAAGAAATCAAAGCTGCCCCTGGTTCTGGGAATACTCGTGGTGCTTTTGGTGGTTGGTGGCGGCGTCCTGGGCGCGGCGTACTTTTTTGTGGTCCGGCCGATGCTGGCGCGCAGAGTTGTCGTGGTCGACACTCCCCCACCGCCGACCAGCGCGCCAACCCCGAACATTCAAGCCACTCCCAACGACATCGTCAAGACGGACAAACCGACGGCGCCTGAGCCGCCGCCGTATTCTCCTCCGGATGATGCCGTCGAATTTGTGAATTCGAAAGAGAATCTCGACGGTAAACTCGCGGAACACTTTGTCGACTTTTCGTTTTACTATCCGAACCGATGGTCAAAGGATCCAACCGCGGGAGTACCGGGCGCCAGAAACTTTGCGCAGGTCGAACGCCGTCTGCCGCCCGACTTTACTCAGGAGAATTTCGCCGTGGCCTGGAATTCATCGGCCGCACCGGTGTCTGAGAATCGCGCTTTGTTTCACACTCTGGCAGAGAACCTTAGCGACCAGTTCAAGAGCAAGTTTCCCGGTTACCGAAAGGTCTCGGAAGGTGAAACCAAGGTAGGCGTCTACGATGGATATGAGTTTCGCTTCGAAGGCGAGTCGGCCAACACTGCGAAAGGCGATCTCAAGTTATGGGGCCGCGTGATCTTCCTGCCGCCGCAGGACGGCGGCAAGGATGGGGTCACGCTGTTGATGCTGGCTACGTCGCTCGCTTCTGAGCTAAGAAGTGTCGACGACGTGGGCGTCAAGGGCGAACTACCGATGATGCTCGAGTCGTTTCGGTTCGGAAAGAAGTAGCAGGATCCATTTACCAAATTGTCACTTGACACTTATTATTCGCAGGTTCTTATTTCGTGTTAGTTCGTGTGATTTCGTGGATTGCGTGCCTGGCTGAGAGATGAAGAACGATCCACGAAATCACACGAGCGGGCACGAACAAGAATCCACCAATGGCAAATGATCAATGTCAAATGACAATTGGAAAATGGCCCTTTCTTATCACCATTAAAAATAAATGAAGATCATTCTAGCAGAGGATCGTAACGGTCAATTGCACGGCGAACATACGTTCACCGGCGAGGTCGTCCTGGTCGGGCGCGATCCGGCCGTGTGTCATTACTTCTTTTCCCAGGAACAGTGGCCGATGGTGTCGCGCAAGCACGCTGAGTTTCGTCTCAGCGGCGGACGCTATCTGGTGAGCGATGCCAAATCTCGCTTCGGCACCTTTGTGAACGGCCAGACGATTACCGAACCCGTGGAAGTCCGGGTTGGCTCTCACGTTCAGCTTGGCGTCGGTGGACCAATTCTGCGCGTCGTCAGTATTGAACAGTCGCCGGCCGCACAAGCTGAACCAAAGGGATCCGACCTTGGCCACATGGAGACTTTTCGCGAATCAAGCGGGAACGTAAGAGAAGTCGCGCCTCCGTCTCAGCCTCCGCCGCCGGCCGCCTCGAGCGCTCAAAAAGCGCCGCCGCCTTCGCCACCTGCTCCACCAACTCCACGAGCGCCGGCGCCGGTCAGAGTTGAACCAGCGCATCTCGACCTGATCGATCCGGACACGAAGCAGGCCAGGCGGATTGAGCTGAACCGGGAAGTCACGCGGTTGGGCCGCGACCCAGAAGGCGAAGTTGTGATCGACGCTGCCGCGGCAGTGGTTTCTCGCCGTCATGCCGAGATCAAGAAAACCGGCGAACAGTTTTTCATCAGCGATCTGAAGAGCTTCAACGGCACGCTGGTTGAAGGCAAGCGCATCACTGAAACTGTCGCGCTGTTTGACGGAGATGAAATTCAACTGGGGGCGGGCGGACCGCTGTTGCGCCTGATCGATCCTGCTCATCCGGCATCCGCGCGTGGCTCGCAGGGGCTGCCGACTCCGAGCCAGCAGGCAATTCCGGCTGCGTTTGGTCAGATCGCCGCCATTGCGAGCCGGCAAACCATTGTCTCTACCGGATCGAGCTCGCTTCAATCGACGACTCCGCCGGGATCCTCGCAGCCACAATTACTGGCGCGGCTCTCGTTCGACACGCGGCCGCAGCTCTCGGTTGGCCGCGCGCCGGACAACGATCTCCGGCTCGACGGTTTTCAGATTTCGAATCATCACGCGCGCTTTGCCCGGACGAACGGCAGCGTGACCGTTGAAGATGCGGGATCGACGAATGGGGTATACGTCAATGGCGAACGGATCAGCGGGCGTCGCCCGGTGCAGCTTTCCGACGTTATTCAGATCGGACCGTTTGTGTTGCAGGCCGATGCGCACCAGGGCGTCGCGGTTTTCGACACGCGATCAAAAACGCGCATCGACTGCATCAACATCGCGAAGGTCGTGACTAATCGATCGGGCGGCGGCACGATCAAGTTGCTCGACGACGTTGGCCTCACGATTCAGCCGAACGAATTTGTCGGCTTGCTGGGTCCGTCCGGCGCCGGCAAATCGACACTGATGGACTCGCTTAACGGCATGCGTCCGGCGACCAGCGGTTACGTGCTCATCAACAATCTGGATCTGTACCGGCATCTCGACTCTCTCAAACAATCGATCGGGTACGTGCCGCAGGACGACATTATCCATCGCGAGCTGACCGTGTATCGCACGCTCTACTATGTCGCGCGGCTGCGTCTTTCGCGCGACGTGTCGACGCGGGAGATCGATCAGATCGTGAATGAGGTGATGGACGTCACGGGTCTCTCGGAACGCCGCGACGTGCCGGTGGGACAACTCTCCGGCGGCCAGCGCAAACGCGTCTCGATCGCCGTCGAGTTGATCACCAAGCCTTCGGTGATCTTTCTTGACGAGCCCACGTCCGGCCTCGATCCGGCCACCGAAGAGAAGATCATGAAGCTCTTCCGCCAGATTGCGGAAAGCGGCCGCACGGTCGTGCTCACGACGCACGCGATGGAGAACGTGAAACTGTTCGACAAGATTGTCGTGCTCATGCGCGGCAAGCTGGTCTTCTATGGCGCGCCCCAGGAAGCGCTGGCTCACGTGAAAGCCGAGAGCTTCAAAGACCTCTATGACAAACTCGAAGGGCCGGTCGATCAGCAGACCGCGGCGCTGCCTCCGCTTCCCGCCACCGCCACCAAATCACAGAAGCAGGCCCGAAAATTACAACGCGAACAAATCGCTGAACAGGTTGCGGAAGACTGGAAGCGCAAATTTCAGGGCACCGAGCAATACCGCCACAATGTGGTCGAGCCGCTCAGCCTGCTGCCGCGTGATAAACCGGCGGCGGCGCCGCCCAAGCGCCGGGCCTCGCCGGTTGATGCCGTGCGCCAATGGGGCACGCTGACGCGCCGTTATCTGGAAGTCCTCAGCCGGGACAAATTCAATCTGCTGATTCTGTTTGGCCAGGCGCCGATCATCGCGTTCATGACTTACCTGGTGGTCGGCTCAAAGAGTCCGCGTGACTTTCCTTTTTTCATGTTGGCGCTGGTTGCGATCTGGTTCGGCACCTCGGTGGCCTCGCGCGAGATCATTCGTGAACGCGCCGTCTACGCGCGCGAGCGCATGGTCAATCTCCGGCTATTACCTTATGTGAGTTCGAAGCTTTTTGTGCTGGCTTTGATCGTTTCGTTCCAGTGTCTGCTGTTGTTCGGCTCGTTGAAATTTCTGCATTATTCCGGCCTGATGAATCTGCCGGGGTGGGCAATTCCTCAATTGATCATAGTGCTGTTGACGGCGATGGTCGGCCTTGCCCTCGGACTGTTGGTATCGGCGATGGTTAAGACGTCCGAGATGGCTACTAGTCTGGTGCCGCTGATCCTGATTCCCCAAATTCTGTTTTCAGGTCTGGTGGGCGTGCCGCAAAACACCGCGAAGGTCATCGGCACCTTGATGCCGGCAACCTGGGCCTTCGATGGACTGAAGCGCTGGTCCTGGCTCGACACTCTGGATGAAGAAGGTTCGTTTCCGGATGGCGACAACAAAGGGCGCGGCCTTTACAAGCATTACGAAGACATAAACGACGAGCACATTGCCTCGGCCCGCGATGATGTGTCGAAGTACAAGAAAGACGCCGAAGCGGATTCGAAGGAATACGAGCGGAAGATGAAGGATTACATTAAGGACTTGCAAAGTGGCCAGCAGGCTGACCAACCCATGGCGCCAAAGCTGAAGCCCGCTCCGGAAGTCCACGGCGCCGAAAAGATTCCGGAGGATTTGAGCAACTACGTCAACTTCCTGCATCCCTGGGGCAACATCATCCTGGATCCGTTCGTGCTGATCTTGATGTTCTTTTCTCTGGTGATTGCGACCATCATCACGCTCAGGGCCCAGGATATTTTGTGAAGAATTGGGTATCGGACTCTTGCGACTTTTTGCGCCATCGCTTTTCAGGGCGCATCCCAAATCCATTACATAATCGATAACTCCACTCATAAAAGCGGCTTGCCGCTCCCCAGTGCGGTAAGGCTTGCCTTACCGTAAAGACCTCCCTAATCTTTCGGCGAGGCTACGCCTCACTAATCCCAAAATGAATTACATTTCCCCCAACTCCCCAGCTTATTACCTTACCTCCGTAACGAAAGATCGACTGCCCGTATTCCGTATTGACAGTTTGAAGGCTGTGGCATGCGCCGCATTGAGCGAAGCCAGAATATCGGGTGGGTTTTTGATCTTGGCTTATGTAATCATGCCTGACCATTTGCACATGATCAGCGATGGTGAGAAGAAAGCGGCTGTTGTTCTTCGTTTCATTAACGGACTGGTTAGTCGGCGGATAATCGATTTCCTTAAGCACGAAGGTCACGATAAGTCACTGGAGAAGCTGAGACATTCAAGCTACCGTCGTGATCACCAGTACTCACTCTGGGATCATCATCCGAACGTTCGCTTACTGACCAGTGAGAGTATGTTTATGCAGCGCGTTCACTATACCCATCGGAATCCTGTCAGGTTGGGACTGGTTGAGCAGGCGGATGACTACCGGTACTCGAGCGCTCGCATCTGGAATAGAGCGCCGTTGGAAGATGAGCCGTTGATGGTGGATATTAAGGAAATCAAGTGGAGAGGCGGAGGCGGAGCCTCCTAATTAATATTCATCGGCTGGACGGTAAGGCAAGCCTTACCGCACTGGGGAGCGGCAAGCCGCTTTCTTCGGGGAGCCCGGACAGACTCGGTACTCGGTTTCTTGTCACGGAGCTGCCCACAACCTTGTCGTCAATCACACCATCACAGTAAACTCAGCCAGAGCCAATTCAGCGTGCAACTGCACGCAACCTGTCGATGTCTCGGAGTTGAAAGAACATGATTAGCAGTTCGCTTTGTTCACGCGTGATTGTTTCTACGCTGGTGCTGTCTATGTCCGGTGTTGTCCACGCCGGCGCTTCGTTCGCACAGGACATTAGCGGCGGCGCGAATGTCTTACTGGCGAGCGCCGATGTCGAGGCGAAATTCGGCAAGGGCATCTTTAGCAGACCACAGAATCGAATCCACGCACCCAAACACCTGGAAAAGAAGACGGTCACCCGTTCGGCGCATCCTAGCAATCCACAAAGACAAACCACCGCCGGTGACAGACCGGAGAGGAACACTTCCGGAGATATCAAGCGCGCCGGGAATTCTTCAAAACCTTTGGGCGGCCCGGCAAGGCGCGCCCTGGGCGCCGAAGACTATAACAATCAAGGCGATGATTTTTTCGACGCCGGTCAGTATCAAAAGGCGGTCGACGCGTATCAGCAGGCGATCCGGCTCCAGCCAAATTATCCTGAGGCATACCTAAACCTGGGCGAAGCGTATTTCAACTTAGGCCGATACGACGACGCCGCAACCGCGGAGAAGCAGGCAATTCTCCAAAAGCCCGATTGGGCCGCTTCGTATACTGCGCTTGGCAATGCCTACCTCAAGCTCGACCGATCGGCGGAAGCGGTCGAGGCTTTGAAAAAAGCCCTCAACCTCGATCCCAGGGACAACGAGGCGCGGGCTGCACTCAGTCTGGCCTACTACGATCAAGGCGTAGCTGCGTACAACGCAAACGGATATGAAGAAGCGGTAGCGGCTTATCAGCAAGCCGTTAACCTTAAACCAGAGTACGCCGAAGCCCACAACAATCTGGGCGATGCGTATCGGCGGCTCGATAAATACGCGGAAGCAGTCGAGGAGTACAAGCAGGCGGTTCGTTATCAGCCGAACTCGGTCGACGCTTATGGCGATCTTTCCTGGACATATGACAAGCTGGGTAAGTATCCCGAAGCGGTCGAAGCGTACAAGCAGGTGATTCGTCTCAAGCCCGATGACGCCGAAGCAAATAACAACATGGGTTATGCGCTGGGTAAAACCAAACGCTGGCCGGAAGCGATCGAGGCTTTCAAGCGGGCCATCCAACTCAAGCCGGATTACGCCGAGGCGTACAGCAATCTCGGTTGGGCCTACAACAATACCGGCAGCTACGCAGCGGCCGTCGATCCTCTCAAAAAGGCAATCCAGCTAAAGCCGGATCTGCCCGAAGGTCATTTCAATATCGGTATCACCTATAGGTGGTTGAAACAGATGAACGAGGCGCTCGCGGCTTTCAAGCAGACGATCCAATTGAAGCCCGACTGGCCGGCGGCGCACAACAACTTGGGGTTCGCTTACGGCAGTCTGGGAAAGTGGAAAGAGGCGATCGAGTCACACCAGCAAGCGATCAAACTCAAACCGGATTATGCCGGCGCCCATTTCAACCTGGGTGTCGATTATCTGATGTCTGGCAACAAGAAGGCGGCGGTCGCGCAATACGAGATTCTTCGGCCCGTGAATGCGGGAATGGCGAACCAACTCTATCTCCTGATCTACAAGAAACCGCCGCCGGCCGCTCGTCCTTAATGGGCAGTTGCGAAACCGATCCAGGTTGCGGCTCTGCCGCAGCACACTGCGGTAAGCCTCCGGCTTACCGGCAACGCTGATTGTGATTTTTCTGAGGCTACGCCTCAGCAGCTTGAGGCGTAGCCTCAAGCCTTGTTAGTAGGAATCGGTCCGGAAAGGCTCTGCCTTTCCGCAGTGTGCTGCGGCGAAGCCGCGATGGTCGGATGCTCCGAAAATAGTTTGCGCAAAATCAAGATACATCTGGCCCTCGTTGCTGTCCTTGCTTCCCTCCTCGTTTTCACGCGAAACGGAAAGGCCCAGGAATTCCTGCCGTCCCCGCCAACCGATCGCAGTTTGATCTACACTCTGGATGATCAAAACAAACTGGTGCCATTACCCTTCGAGTTGGGCCGGACGCCACTCAGGCCAGAGACAACCGCGAAGAGTACGCAGGTCAGTTATATCGAGTTGAAGGGCGAACATGCCGCGACTGTCTTCAGAACATCGACGCCCAGGGTCTTTCTTTTCACTTATCAGCGGCCCGGCGCGCATCCGCCTTTTCTGGTTTGGCTCACGCCGCACAAAGGCGCGCGCCGCGTCACGGCGATTGCCCAGCGAGGACTGAGCGGGTTTGCCATCTCGTCGGAAGAAATCATCAAACCAACGGTGCGCGGGCTGGTGAAGGAAGGTGATCTGGTTTTCATGGAAGTACGCCCACGCACTTCGCTGATACCGGGTGAGTATGCGATTATTGGCGATGACCTGGCCCGCATTGCTACTTTTCGGGTGATAACCGCGGCCGGTAATTAAGGAAGCAGGTACTGAATGGCTTTATCAGATAATTCTTCCGCCAAAGAATCCGAGGTCTCTGCCACTGAGAAAACCGAGGTTAAGGAATCTTTCTGGACGCCCGGCCGAGTGCTGATCAGCCTGATCGTGCTCGGATTGATCATTGCTTACGGTTGGTCGAAATGGGAATCAAAGAAAGTGGCGACCAACAGTAATCCCGCTAATCGAGCCGCGAACGCACCCGCTGACGCGAATAATCCTCCGCCTGCGTTCGTAAGCTTGCCTCAGGACCTGCGCGATACGAAGCTGCAGACTCTGGACGGCGAATCGTTGAAGCTCGCGGATTTCGCGGACAAGGTCATGATCGTCAATATCTGGGCCACGTGGTGCGGACCGTGCCGGCTGGAGATGCCGGAGTTGGTGAAGTTTGACAACGAATACAGGTCACGCGGGTTGGTGGTGCTGGGACTGGCGACCTCGTACAACGAACGCAACGATCCGACGCACGTCAAAGAATATGTTCGCTCACAGAACGTCTCGTACAAAATAATTTGGGACGACGGCACGTTGGCAGGACCGCTGGTGCAAATGGTTCACGCGCAGTCTGTCATTCCGCAAAGCTTCGTCATCTCGCGCGACGGCCGGATCGTGAAACATTTTCAGGGCTTCAACCCGTATTCGACTCCGCAGTTGATGCGGCAGGCGATCGAAGAAGCTCTGAACGATAAAGGCAAGGCCTGAAACATGAGCGCTGATATCAAAAAGAAACTTCAGGCCCAGTTGGACGAGCTGGAAAGCGAGCTGTTCGTTTCTCTGCCGAAAGAGATCAAACGCGCGCGCGAGTTTGGCGATCTGCGCGAGAACTCTGAATATCAAACCGCGTTGCAACGGCAAACGATGGTCAAGGCGCGGATTCGGGAGCTGCGCCAGCGCATGAGCGAGGTAGGCTCGATCGACCTTTCCAAACTTCCGCGCGACAAGGCGTCCTATGGCTCGACGCTCGTGCTCTACGATGCCGAACGCAACGAAGAAGTCACCTATCGTCTGGTCACGCCCGAAGAGACCGACCCCGCGGCTGGTTTGATCTCAACGGTTTCTCCGATCGGCCGCAGCCTGATGGGCAAAGAAGAAGGCGATGAAGTCGAGGTGACTATTCCTTCTGGTTCGCGACGTTTTGAGATCAGACGGCTGACTACACTGCATGATGAAGTCGACGTAGTGTCCGAGGCGACGGATTGATCATTTTCCATTTCTCATTTGACAGTTGTCATTTGCCATTGACAGTGAAAGATGCCCGGATCTATTCGCGGACGTGATGGCTGCGAATTACTTTAAGCGCCAAAGACGTCTCGTGCATTTATCAATGGCGAATGACAACTGTCAAATGAGAAATGGAAAATGGTTTTTCTTCCTCCATAATCCGCTCAGGCTGAGGCGCTAACTAATTCACCGACACCCTCATCTCCAGGCCGGCTAAAGTCTTTATACCAGAGGCCAACGTGGCCGAACGGCCGTGGCTGCGCGAGGCATATTAGTTCGTCGGCCATGTTAACGGTCGCCGCGTAGCCTCCAACTGAAGCCACCGGCGCTGCGGCGACGATCCGCGCTGGGCCTCCCCTCGGCAATGACTCAATCGCCGCCTGCATCGTCGAGCCGGTGCGAATTCCGCAGTCAACGAGGATAACGGTCTTACCCGCGAGGCTAATCGGAGGACGCCCGCGCCGGCAGATCTGCTCGCGGCGGGCTAACTCGGCGAGCGCGTCCGCCATGAAGTAGTCGAACGGAGTAGACGGGACAATCGAGCGCCGTGCAAGATCATCGTCGATAACCAGGGAACCGGCCACGTTAACTGCGCAGATCTGCGACCCCGAACCCTGGGGCGCCAGCAGCCGCCGAATGATCAGCACCTCGAGCGGCGCGCCCAGATGGTTAGCGACTTCATGCGCTACGGGCACGCCACCCAGGACGATGGCGATTACGATTAACCCATCGCGCTGCCGGTAGGCCTCGAGCCTGGTAGCGAGTTCACGGCCGGCTGTGCGTAGATCAGGGAACGGCGTTGCGTCCTTGAATAACTCGTCGGCCTTTTGAGAAGATTCGGATTCAGTGCCGTCGGGAAAGTTAATCATGATCTTCGTGTGGGTTCTGAAGGCGCTCAAAAAAAGGATCCGGCTGTTTACGAATGCCGAATGCTGTGGTGGCATAACGACTCAAATAATGATCTAATAACAAATCGTCTCAGCATGAGCAATGCGGAAACTTCAAGGCCAGAATCGGGCCAATCAATCACTACGCGCCCGGCGGGACCGGATGATGAAGCTTTTCTCGCGCAGCTCTTTGCCAGCACGCGGCCGGAGTTCAGCTTCCTGGACCTCCCCGAGAGTCAAAAGGAATTCCTGATGACCATGCAGTTCAACGCGCAGCGCCAACAGTATGACGATTCGTATCCTGAATCCGAAAGCGCCATCATCCTGCTTCACGGCCAACCAATAGGCAGAATGTTGGTTGATAGAAATAATCGTGAGTTCACCCTGATTGATATTGCCTTGTCACCAGAACACCGGAACGCCGGCATCGGCACGAACTTGATCCGCGAGCTCTTAAATGAAGCCCGCATGGCAAGGAAACCAGTTCGTTTGCACGTCACAAAAGGGAATCCGGCGCAGCGCCTGTACGAACGTCTGGGTTTTTCTCGGGTGGCCGACCAGTCAATGTATTTTGAGATGATTTTCGAACCAGTATAAATTGATCTTGGAATTCATTCACTTTGTTGTTTCGAGGACGGTGTAATTATGGCGACAGACTTACAGCATGAGGAGTTCCTCAAGCATCTGAACACGAAATTTACAATTCGTCTCACTGAGACGGAAACGGTCGAAGCTGAGTTGACGGAAATTTCGGAGCGAATGATGTCCCCGAGGCAGGAACGATTCTCGCTGGTGTTTCGAACCGCGAACGAGATTCTTATTGAACAGGGCCAGCGAACTTTCGATCACGACGCCATGGGAAACTTCAGCCTCTTCATCGTTCCCATTGGCCGGGACGACGAAGGAACTTATTACGAGGCGGTCTTCAATCGCCTGATCAAAAAGAATTGACGCCAGCGTATGTCAATTACACTGCGTGAGGTCACTGCCGAAGACGAAGCTTTCCTGCTCGAAGTGTATGCCAGCACTCGCGCCATGGAATTATCGCTGGTCCCCTGGAGCGACGAACAGCGTGAAGCATTTCTGAAATTCCAGTTTGAGGCGCAGCATACACACTATCGAACGCAGTTTCCCGAAGCCAGCTATCAGATTATTTTCAATAACACCGAGCGCGTCGGCCGCCTCTACGTTTTGAGAGACACGAACGAGATGAGGGTTCTGGATATCACCGTAATGCCGCAGCATCGCAACGCGGGGATTGGAACCTTGCTAATCCGCGATCTTCTGACGGAAGCAGAACAAAGCGGCAAACCCGTCAGTATTTGGGTTGAGCAGTTTAATCCTTCACGAACTTTATTCCAGCGCCTGGGCTTCTCGAAGATTGAGGAAGATGGTTATAACTATCTGATGCAATGGCGTCCAAACGAGTGACCCTCGCCCTGGGCTTTAAATCTTACGCATTGAATGTTTGCGCGAAAGATCATAGACTGCGAACTCGAATTCGATTGAGTGGCCCCCCTCCCGCGGGGCATTACGAGGGGGCTACGGATGTCCAGTTCACGAAGAAAGTTTTTGAAAGCGGGAATGCTGGCGGCATTATTTGCAGCGGTCCCGCTGAAGAGTGTTCTGAGCCAGAGTTGGAAATCTCGGGATGGCAACCCGAACGAAGGCAACACTCCGGGCATTCAGAATAACGATCCTCTCGCCTCCTATACCAAGGCAGCATTCGTCTCTTATCTAAATTCCGTTTTCCAACTTAGTAACGGTTTCACTGTGGTCGAGGTGACCTTGTTGAAGGTTAGTGATATGACGGCGCCCAAGGGAGGCGAATGCTTCGCTCTGCTGTTCCGCGGCGGCAGCCAGGCGTTGACCCAGAATACTTACACCATTAGTCACCCCTCGTTGGGAAGATTCCTACTGTTTCTGGTACCCACCGGGCCCGACGACAACGGCGCCCAGGGGTATCTGGCAACCATTAACCGGCTTTCATACGCGGACGCGTTGATCCCGGCGCCCAAGCCGGCGACCAGACGATCCGAAACTACGACCACGACACCAGCGACATCGCCGGCTAACGCTGCGCCGGCGAACAATCAGCCGGCACCGACCCCCACTCCAGCGACCATTCCGAGAACATCCCTACCGGCTGAGAAACCAAAGCCAGTCAGGAAGAAAAAGCCTTCGTGGAAACAACAACGACGACTTTGAAATTGATTGAGGCTCGATGAGGTCAGTATCACCTGCGGTAGCGGGTGGGTCGATCAATGGCCAATTTGAGTGTTGGACCCACCCGCTACCGCAGGGGGTACTGACTCCATGACACAAGCGTGCGCTCACCTACCCGCCTCATCGTTCTGCGGCAGAGCCGCACGTGTTATTGCAACCCGATTTGCTATTCATGAAACCCCCTCTTAAATGACGTTGGTTAATTTGGAATGAGAGTCTGCTTGCCCTGTCTAGTAAAAGATTTTGCTTGCAATCCCAGAAAGTTGCTATTAGAATCCCCGCCGCTTCAGTCTTAAACAGCTTTTCACTTGTCAATAAGTTGGGAATCAATCAGTGTCGTCGACTAACGACGCTCATCAATTCTGAACTTTTTTCCAGTTTCTTTGCCAGCGTAATAGCGCCAGCGCTTAACGCGACCCGGCGATGTCTTTAGCCGGGATCAACATCAACCTGTTTTTCAGGAGTAGAAGATCATGTCACAACCATTCATGGCTGAGATCAAAATTATCAGTTGGAATTTCGCGCCGAAGGGTTGGGCCTTCTGCAACGGCCAACTCCTGCCCATCAATCAGAACCAAGCGCTGTTCTCGATTCTCGGCACCACGTTTGGGGGCAATGGGCAGACGAACTTTGCGTTGCCGGACTTTCGCGGCCGGGCGCCGATCCATACGGGAGGTGACCAGAAGTCGACCGTGGGACAATCCGGAGGCGAAGAGTTTCACACTCTTAAGATGGGTGAGATGCCGGCGCACAACCATATTTTGAATGCCAGTAACCTGGCCGACAACACAAACACGAACCTACCCGCGGGTAACTTTCCCGCGAACGACCCGATAAACGCATATCGCACGGATGCAAACACCACGTTTGCACCTGTGGAGGTTACGAATGTCGGTGGCAGCCAGGCGCATGAAAATCGACAGCCGCTTCTGGTGCTCAATTTCATCATTGCCCTGCAGGGCATTTTCCCGTCAAGAAACTAAGAGGAGGCAGAACATGGGAGAACCTTTTGTCGGTGAGATCAGAATGTTTGGTGGCACCTTTGCTCCGGCGGGCTGGGCCATGTGTCAGGGGCAGTCGATGCCGATTTCCGAGAACGATACGCTCTTTAACTTGATCGGAACTACTTACGGTGGGGACGGACAGGAAACCTTTAATCTGCCTGACCTGCAAGGACGCTGCCCGGTGCACGCGGGCCAAGGACCGGGGATCTCGCAGACCTACCAACTCGGCGAGCAGGTCGGCGTGGAGTCTGTCACGCTCACAACCAATCAGATCCCGATACACGCGCACGCTCTGCTGGCCTCGAATCAGATTGGTCAGAACGCTCAGCCGCAGAACGGCTTCTTTGCGCAAACCTCTACCGGCACGTTATACAATGAGCCGCTGGATCCGTTGGTGAACCTTAACTCGAACATGGCCCAGCCAACCGGCGGCAGCCAGCCGCATGACAACATGATGCCGTTCCTGGTTATCACTTTCATCATTTCACTCTTCGGAGTTTTCCCGAGCCAATAAGGAGGCAGAAAATGTCAAATCCATTTGTCGCAGAAATCAGAATGTTCGCGGGAAACTTCGCTCCCACGGGTTGGGCGCTGTGCGACGGACAATTATTGCCAATCTCGCAGAATACCGCGCTCTTCTCTTTGCTCGGCACGTTTTATGGCGGTGACGGGAAATCAACTTTCGCGTTGCCGGATTTGCAAGGCTCG
>DATHHW010000101.1:0-34425 GCA_035317005.1 Pyrinomonadaceae bacterium
ACGTGCCCGCCGCACTGGACGCTCCCACCGAGATCGTCAAATTGGCAGAGCCCGAACCCGGCGCGGCAATCGATACGGGATTGAAGCTCGCCGTCGCCCCTGCCGGCAAACCCGAAGCGGACAATGACACGGCCGAGTTGAAACTCCCTGATATCGTCGTGGTGATCGTTGTCGCCCCTGCACCGTCGGCCGTCACCGCGAGGCTCGACGGCGCGGAAGCAATGGCGAAATCGGCGGTGGCGCCACCGGAAGTCGCGGCGTTCAAGGCAAAGTCATCAACGACGAAAGAAGTTTTCAGACTCGAGTTCTCGGTTCCCACCAGATAGATTTGAATCGTCTGTCCCTTGTAAGCGATCAGGTCAAACGAGACTTGCGTATAACCAGCGGCGGCATTCAGATTCGAGTAAGTGGCTAAGGTCGCCAATACCGCGCCGGCTGAATTGCGCACCTGGATCTTCAATGTATCGTTCGCTTTGGTGCTTGTAGTTTCAACCGTGTCGATATGCCGCCAGAACGAGAGGCTGGCGCTGGTAGCTGTCGACGGAATGCTGACCGGCTGTAAAAGGGTGTCGGTATGAGCTGAGCCGTAACCGTTAAGCCAGGCTTTCCATGAACCCGTATGCGGCGCCTCGAAACTGCTGTTGTCAATTACTCCTGCTGAGACATTCCAAGGCGCAGGGTTGGACGATCCATTTTCAAAGCCTGGGTTGCTTAACAACTGCTGTGTGGCGCCGCCGCCGCTGCTGACCGTCAAATTGATCGTAACGGAATGGGTCTGTCCCCCGCCTGAGCCATTGACGACAAGGTTGTAGGTGCCAACCGGAGTTGTCGCTCCGACGGCGATCGTCAAACTTGATGAGCCTGAGCCGGGTGCGGCGATTGCGGTCGGGCTGACGCTCGCCGTAGCACCTGCCGGCAGACCTGAAACGGAGAGCGAAATGGAAGAATTGAAGTTGCCTGAAAGGCTCGACGTTATGATGGACGATCCTGCGCCGCTCTGCGGAATCGTCAATGATGATGCTGACGACGAAAGCGAAAAGTTTGGGCCAAAAATAATGTCTATGACCGGGTGCAGTTCAATGCCGTTGGGCGCGATGCCCTCCTGCCCTTCGAAATAATCAAAAAAGCCAACCCCGGTAATTTGCACGGGCACATTGGCGTTTTGAAAAGTCGTGGTCGCGGTAAACATCGCATCGAATTGCGCGCGGGCGTGCGCGATGCCGGCCGCGAAAGGACTGGTGGGGCCGACACAGCTCGGAGACGGGATTTCGGCAATCATTGTGTGTCCGGCGCCATCACTAAACACCATGTGATAGTCCGCATCAAACGAACGCGCGTATTTCACGAGCGTGGCATTCAAAACCCAGACCCTGGTTTCCGTCGGTTGGACTCGCCCGTTGTCGGGAAGCGGGCTCGGGGTGGCGATCGCTGCGAGCGCGGCGATCGTGGTCGCCGTCGTCGAGCTGAGGTTTACGAGACCTGCGTCCAGGTCGGTTCCGATCTTAACCGGCCAGCGTTCGCCGCTGCACTGGGCAAGAGCGCGGCCGGGCAGGAAAACCAGCAGTACGATGCAGAGGGATGACAGCCAAAGGAATCGTTTCATTGTGTTCTTCAATTTCGATGCATGTGACCAGAACTCACTACGCGGTAGTGCCTTAACCTGGGAAGCAGGCGTACCGAGTACCGACTTCAGTCGGGTCTTAAGCCGGGGAAAGAACCCGACTAAAGTCGGTACTCTAAACACCTGTAACTGCCAGTACGCTCAAGAACACGTCGGCCGCTATACACAGGATAAACGGCCAAACGGCTGAACGTTCCAGTTCCGTCAGTTGAGGGATTTCTCGAAGAGTGCCGACTTAAGCTGCCCGCCGTGCCGTTGAGTGATCTTCCTCGGCCCTCTCCAGGCAGCTTCTCAATTTTTCTGCCAGCAAGCGAACGTGCGGGTCCTTGATGATGTTGATGTGGTTACCGGTAATTTCATGCAGCTCGACGCGACCCTCTACGAGTTCGCGCCAGCCGTCGTGCAGATCATAGTCCGCTGTCAGATCGGCGGCCAAAAAGAGCGTCACGTTCCCGGCGTACGTTTGCGGCACATAGTCTTTGACCGCGGCAAAGTTAATCTGCTCGATATTCTTCAAAGCTGGTGGCAAAGGCCTGCCGATCTGCTGGTAAAGTTTGTAAGCGCGCCGATAGATCTTGTGCCTGGCTTTTTCGGGAGCGTATTTGAGCTTGCCCAACACATACACCAATTTGTTAGCTGTGCTCAACTGACGCAGATTGTCCGCATGCGATCGAAGCTTGCGCGCGTAACGGCCGGCGCGCTGGCGGAAAGATCGGGAATCCGGCAGCAGCTTGAAGTAGCCGGCCGGATAAGTATCAAGCAGCGCCAACAACGAGACCTGCTGTCCCTCGGCCGCGAGCTGGCAAGCCATTTCAAACGCGATGGTGCCCCCCGATGAGCGGCCGCCGAGTTGATAAGGACCTTCGGGCTGCACGTCGCGTATCTCTTTCAGATAATGCGCGGCCATCTCTTTGATACCGGTGTGCGGCTCTTCTTTTCCGTTCAACCCTTGCGCCTGCAATCCATAAAATGGCTGATCGGGGCCGAGCAGCCGCGCGAGATCGTGATACTCGAGCACGTTGCCACCGGCCGCATGAATGCAGAAAAACGGAGTGCGCTTACCGCCTCCCTGAATCACGACCAGCGAAGACCACGAAGCCGGCCAACCTTCCTCACGCAGCATCCGCGCAAGCTGCTTGACGGTCGGCGCCTGGAACAATGTGGCCAGTGGAAGGTTGCGGCCGAACGATTTTTCAATCTGCGCGAATAGTCGCACGGCTAATAATGAATGTCCGCCGAGCTCAAAAAAGTTGTCGTTGACTCCTATCGAGCTAAGACCCAGGACCCGCTCCCAAATTCTTGACAGCTTCAGTTCCAGCTCATCAGTGGGCGGCGCAAAAGATTTGGTCGTATCCAACCCTTTCGCTGGTGGCAAAGCGCGGCGATCAACCTTGCCGGCGGGCGATAGCGGCAACGAGTCGAGCACCATAAACATGGAAGGCACCATGTAATCGGGCAACTTATCTTTTAAGAATTCGCGCACTTCGTCGATCGACGGCGTCAGGCCGGGCCGTGACACGAGATACGCGTCCAGATGCTTGTCGCCATTATCCTTGCGAGCGACGACGATTGCCTCGCGGACCGAAGGGTGCTCAGCTAAAGCTGATTCAATCTCGCCCAACTCGATGCGAAACCCGCGCACCTTCACCTGATTGTCGACGCGTCCGATGAACTCGATCTCGCCGTTCGGCCGGTAACGAACCAGATCGCCGGTCCGATAAAGGCGGGCGCCAGGCACTTGTGAAAAAGGATCACGCACGAAACGCTCGGCATTCAATTCAGGCCGGTCAAGGTAACCACGCGCAACTCCGTCACCGCCGATGTAGAGTTCACCCTGCACGCCGATGGGCACGGGATTCCGGCAGCGGTCGAGAATGTAAACAGAAGTGTTTGATATGGGACGTCCGATGGGCACTGACCCATTGACGTTGGTTAGATCAGTAATCGGATAGCAGCAGGCGAAAGTTGTACTCTCGGTCGGACCATAACCATTGATCAGACGAGTGTCCTTTAGCTCAGCCAGAACTTTCTTCACGTCTGGCATCGAAAGAACGTCGCCGCCGGCGAGCAATTGGCGCACGCCTCTCAAGTCATCGAGATGATTGTCAACCATCAGATGAAACAACCCGGCCGTCAGCCAGAGCGTGGTCACTTGATATCGTCTGAGGGCCTGGCCCAACTCTCCCAACGAACAAGCGCCGGGAGGCATCAGCGCCAGCCGCGCGCCGTTAAGCAAGCTGCCCCAAATCTCGAAAGTGGAAGCGTCGAATGAAATTGTGGCTGATTGCAAAAAGATTTCATCGGGCGAGAATGACGCGTAGTTTGTATTCCGAACCAGCCGCACAACGTTGCGATGCGTGACTGCAACGCCCTTCGGTTTGCCGGTCGAACCCGACGTGTACATTACATAAGCAAGGGTGTCGGGCGTAGTAGGAATCTCCGGATCGCTCTGACTTTCGTTAGCGACGTTCTCCGGCAACTCATCGAGGCAAATTATCTCTGCGGTATTGCGTGGCAGTTTTTCCCGCAGCGACTTTTGTGTTATCAGCACGGGCACCTGAGCGTCTTCGAGCATGAACTGCAGGCGCGAGTTGGGATACTCCGGGTCAAGCGGCACATAGGCGCCGCCCGCTTTCAAAATGCCGAGCAGTACGACGATCATTTCGGGCGAGCGGTGCAAGCAGACACCCACCCGAGTATCTGGGCCGACTCCGCGCTTGGTTAGATAGTGACCAAGTTGATTGGCTCGCCAATTGAGCTCCCGGTAAGTCACATTACGGTCGTCACAGAGCAACGCCGGGACATCCGGCGTCTTTCTTACCTGCTCCTCGAACAATTCCTGAATGCATGCTTGAGTCGGATACTTTGTCTTCGTGTCATTCCATTCAACCAGCAACTGTTCACGCTCAGCGTCAGTCAAGAGCGGCAGATCAGAGACTCTCTGCTCCGGATTCGCGATGATGCCTTCAAGCAAAGTTTCGAAGTGACCCATGAACCGTTCGACCGTAGCCGATTCGAAAAGGTCGGCGTTCGATTCGAACAGGCACGTTAGTTGTCCGTCTTTTTCCACGACATCCAGAGTGAGATCAAAATTCGCCATGATATGGCCAACCCGAAAGTGTTCGGTGACCAACCCCGGTAGTTGCAACGGCTCGATCTCTTCGCTCTGCAGTACGAACATGACCTGGAAGAGAGGGTTATGCGCCAGCGTCCTTTCGGGCTGAAGCTCTCTTACCAAACGCTCAAACGGGAGGTCCTGGTGAGCGTAAGCCCCCAGCGCAGTTGCTTTCACTCTAGTCAGTACTTCGCCGAACGACGGATCACCGCCGAGGTTTGTCCGCATCGGCAGCGTGTTGATAAACAAACCAATCAGGTTTTCGGTCTCGGGCATTTGGCGGCCGGCTATCGGCGTTCCGACCGCGATGTCATCTTCGCCGGTGTGGCGATGCAGAAGAATTTGGTATGCGGCCAGAAGCGTCATGAAGAGCGTCACGCCCTGCTTCTGGGACAGCATTTTCAGATCGGCCGTGAGCTGCGGGGATAAGCGAATACTGTGGTGGGCCCCGCGGAAAGCTCGATACGCCTGGACGTTCGGACGCGGATGATCCGTTGGCAACTCGAGCGCTGAAGGCAGCGTCTCGAATTCCCTCTTCCAGTAAGACAGTTGCGATTCATACAATTCGCCCGCGAACCATTGCCGCTGCCAGTACGAGTAGTCCGGATATTGGATTGGTAATTCAGGAAGCGCGGGACGCTCTCCGGCCGTAAAAGATTTGTACAGCTCGGACAGCTCGCGCTGAAAAATTCCGACAGACCAGCCGACAGTGACGATGTGATGCATCGTGACCAGGAGAATGTGTTCCTGCTCGTCTAGCCGCAGCAGCAGAGATCTGATCAAGGGGCCGCAAGAAAGATCAAACGGCCGGCTTACTTCGTCCTGCAGAATATGGGCCACGGAGACACCCCGCTCTGTGTCGGGTTCGCGACTTAGATCGATTACTGGTAAGTCGAGCAACACCTCACCGGCCACGAGTTGAGACGGCGTGCCCTCTACCGTCGCGAACGTCGTCCTCAGAGCGGCGTGCCGCGCGACAATGAGATTCAGCGCAACCTTGAGCGCAGTTAAATCGAGGCAACCGGTTAACCGCACCGCTACCGGAGTGTGATAAAGCGACGTCTCCGGCATCAATTGGTTCAGCACCCAAAAGCCTTGCTGGTTATATGAAAGCGGCGCCGGTTCATGGGTGGAGTGTCTTGGGATCACCTGCCTGGCAGCTCCGGCAGGCCGCTTCTTTATCAAACGCAATTCGAGCAGCGCTCGCTTTGCCGGCGAAAGTCCGGCCAGTTGCTGCGCGATTGTCTCGCTGTATGACGTTGTGGTTTCCATGCTCAAACTTTCGATTCTTAGGCCACAGCGACTTCGTTGCCCAGGATTTCACTATCAAAGCGAAGCTGCGCTTCCTCGTCAGTTAGGTTTGCCAATTCTCCCAACATGGCAGCTAAGTCGTCCTCCGACTCGCCGTGCGCTCCGCGGGGAAACAGCAGCGCCGCCAGGCTGGCGATCGTCGGCGCTTGAAACAAATCGACCATGCCCAGCTCGATCTCCAGATTGTTGCGCACCTTCGAAACCACCTTTGCCGCCAGCAAAGAATGTCCGCCCAATTCAAAGAAGTTGTCGTGTATACCGACCCGCTCGAGCTTCAAAACGTCGCACCACTCAACGGCCAGAAGCTGTTCGATCGGCGTCCGGGGCGCCACAAAACTATCGTTTTTCTCGAAGCGCGTGGCCTGCGACTCGGGTAGTGCTCGCCGGTTGATCTTCCCACTGGGCAAGAGCGGCAGCGCGTCAATCATTTCGAATAACGCGGGCATCATGTAGGACGGCAGCTTCGTTTTCAGATGATTACGTAGCTCGGCGGTCGTTAGCTGGTTGTGGGAATCCAGGACTACATAAGCGATCAAACGCTTGTCGCCGTCGCTGCCTTCGCGTAACACGACTACGCAATCGGTTACCCCGGTCAGACTTCGCAAAGCCTGTTCGATCTCTTCCAGCTCGACACGAAATCCGCGAATCTTGATCTGGTTGTCGATGCGTCCGAGAAACTCAATGTTCCCATCCGACCGATAGCGAACCAGGTCGCCGGTCTTGTACAGCCTGGCGTGCTTATCGCCGCCAAACGGATCTTGAATAAACTTTTCAGTGGTCAAGTCGGGACGATTTACGTACCCGCGCGCCACTCCGGGGCCGCCGATGTGCAACTCGCCGGGCGCCCCGATGGGTACCGGGCAAAGCGATTCATCCAGCACGTAAACCGTCGCATTCGCCAGCGGTCTACCGATAGGCACTGCGTTGAGGCAGGTGCTTTTATCTTGTGGCCGCAAGTCACACATCGTAACCGCCACCGTCGTTTCGGTCGGGCCGTAGGTGTTCACCAGACGCACACGTTTGCCCGCGAACTTGTGCCATACGACTACCCGATCAAACGCTGCTTTTTCACCGCCAATGATCACCAACCGCACCGCAGCCGACAGCTTCAGATTCCCCGCACTCAAGGCGTCTGTCAGTTCATGCCAGTAGGCGGTGGGTAGATCCAGAATCGTTACGCGCCACTGATCGCAGTAATGCAGAAAGTCGCGGGCCGAGCTGATCATTTCATCGGTTCGCAGAACAACCGTGGCGCCGCGCGTAAGGGCTGGGTAGATCTCTTCCACGCTGAGGTCGAAAGAGAGAGAGGCGAACTGCAGAATCCGATCAGCCGGAGTGATCTCGTAAGCCTCCGCCGCGGTGAAGGTGAAGTTCACCAGCGAACGGTGTTCGATCATCACCCCTTTGGGGTTTCCAGTTGAGCCCGAAGTGTAAATCACATAAGCAAGATTCGTGGACGCGACGTTAAGAGCTGGGTTCGTTTCGTCTTGTCGCGCAATAGTTTGCCAGTCTTTATCGAGGCAAAAGAGCCTGGCCCGGCCAACCGGAATATCGCCTGCCAGACGCGCCTGGGTTAGTACGAGCGACAACCCTGCATCCTCAATCATGAACGCCAGACGTTCGGCGGGATACGCTGGATCAAGCGGGACATAAGCGCCGCCGGCTTTCAGGACTCCCAGCATGCCCACCAACATCTCGAGTGAGCGATGGACACAAATTCCAACCAAAACATCCGGGCCAACTCCGCGGTCTCTGAGAAAGTGAGCCAGTTGATTGGCACGGTTGTTGAGTTCCCGATAGGTGACTTGCTCGCCCTGAAACTCTGCGGCGATCGCGTCCGGCGATCGCTCCACCTGCGCTTCAAACAGAGTATGGATACAACTGTGCTCAGGCAACGCCATCCGCTCGCCGCTCCAGTCGTTCACGAGTTGATGGCGCTCTGAATCCGTCAGCAGCGGCAGGTCTCTTACGCGTCGAGTGGGATCGGCGACGATAGCATCCAGCAAATTCTGAAGATGGCCGAGCATGCGCCTAATCGTCTCGGGCGCGAATAGGGCGGCGTTGTATTCAAAGCAAAGGCGGATTCCTTGCGGCTCTTCTTCGGCTTCCAAAGTCAGTTCGAACTTAGCCTTCGCGTCCGGCAGTTTCAAAGGCGTTAACATCAGCCCTTCAACCGTAACGTCGGAAATGGGACTGTTCTGAAGTGCAAACATCACCTGGAACAAAGGAGTGCGATTCGTTTTGCGTTCCGGGTTCAGCTCTTCGACCAACTTTTCGAAAGGTAGATCCTGGTTCGAGAAGGCGCCCAGCGTCGCCTCACGAACCCGGCCGAGAAATTCACGGAAGGATGGGTTCCCCGCGAAGTCTGCGCGCAGGACCAGAGTATTTACGAACGCCCCGATCATATCTTCCGTTTCCAGCATCGAACGGCCGGCCACCGGTGATCCCACGACGATGTCTTCCTGCCCACTGTAACGAAACAGCAGCGTCTGAAAGGCGGCCAGCAGCGTCATGAACAACGTCGCGCCTTCCTGCCGGCCGAGCCTTCTGATCGCGTCGCTCACCTTTGCCGGCAGCAGGATCGAATCCTGGGCGGCCCTGAGAAGCTGGCGTTCGGGCCGTGGATAGTCGGTTGAAAGATCTAACGTGGGGGCCGCGCCCACGAGCTGCATTTTCCAATACTCCAACTGTCGATCGAGCCATGCGCCCTGAAGATGACGGCGCTGCCACGAGGCAAAGTCCGCGTATTGAATTCTCAATTGCGGCAAAGACCCCGACCGACCGGCAAGCAAATCCCCGTAAAGCGTCGCCACTTCCCGCAGCAGAACGCCGACCGACCATCCATCGCAGACGATGTGATGCATCGTCAAAAGCAACACGTTCTCGTTTACTCCGACCTTCAGCAATTTGATCCGCAACAGCGGATCGCTGCTAAGATCGAAATGCGCTTCCGACTCCGCGGCAAATGCATTCTGGATTTCCGTTTCGCGCTCAGATACCGAGAGCTGCTGTAGATCTAAGACTTCGAACGGCACGCGCATCGACGCCGCGATGACCTGAACCGGACCACCGTCAATCATCAATACGTTCGTGCGCAGGATTTCATGACGCTCAACAATTGTCGCCAGCGCGTGTTGCAACCGTTGGACTTCAAGGCCCCCTGTTATCCTGACGGCCGTGCAAACGTTGTAACTCGATCCCGGTTCCACCTGGTCAAGCAACCAAAACTGTTGCTGCGTGAATGAAAGCGGCGCGTTACCCTTTCGCGTACAAGGCTCAATGGTGCGGAATAGCAAATCGTCGGGCGACGAAACCATGGCTTCAAAGTGCCCGGCCATCTGCGCTACGGTCGGTGACTCGAACAACACGCGTAACGCAATTTCGATTTTGAACTCAGCGCGGACACGCGCGACGATCTGGGCAGCCAGCAAAGAGTGCCCGCCCAACTCGAAGAAATTGTCGTTCACGCCAACGCTCTCCACCCGCAACACCTCGCCCCAAATCGCGGTTAGCCGTTTTTCGACCGGTGTCCGAGGCGCAACATGATCATTCGAAACGTTCGGTCGCACTTTCTCGGGATCGGGTAGCGCGAGACGATTCAGTTTTCCATTCGCCGACAAAGGCAGCGCGGCCATCCGCACGAACACTGATGGAATTGCATAGTCGGGCAAACGGTCGCTGAGAAAGCTGCGCAACTCCCCGGCCTTCGGTACGGTATCAGCCGGCCCACTCGAGACAAAATAGGCAATCAAACTCGTGCCCGCACGGTCATTTGCTCGGGTTATGACCACACTTTCACTGATTGACGGATGTCTCGCCAAAGCCGTCTCAACTTCGCCCAACTCGATTCGAAAACCGCGTAACTTCACTTGCTGATCGCGGCGGCCGGCAAACTCGATCTGACCGTCGGCCCGATACTTTGCCCAGTCGCCGGTGCGATAAAGCCGCGCGCCATCGTGTCCCTCGAATGGATGCGGAATGAATTTCTCAGCGCTAAGCTCCGGGCGGTTCAGGTAACCACGACCCACGCCGGCGCCGCCGATGTAGAGCTCGCCGGCGACATCGATTGGGCAGGGCTGCTGGTCTTTATCAAGAATGTAAATTTCGCTGTTGGCGATCGGCTTTCCAATCGGCAAGACTTTCAGCTCGCCACTGATGTCGGGCGAAATGTGATAGAGCGATACGATGCCGGCCGTTTCGGTCTGGCCAAACATATGAACGTGCCGCGCCGGGTGGCCAAACCGCGACATCCAGGTGTGTGGGATGTCGGACATCAGGGGCTCGCTGGCCGAAAGCATCAGGCGCAAATGGTTATTCAGCAGGCTTTCTCGCTGTTCCTCGTCCAGCGCCTCCAGCATTGCTGTGCAACTGCGCCAGAACGACGGCACCGCGTCCATCACCGTCACTCCGCGATTCTTGATCATTTCAAATAGTGCCAGCGGATCCTTGCGCTGCTCAGACGTCGTGATTACGACCGTTGCGCCTTGCGACAACGGCAGCATCAATTGCCTGCGCGATGACGAGAAGGCTATCGAAGCGGTGTGGAGGTACAAATCATCGCCGGTGATCTGTAGTTCGTGATTGAGCGCGCGCAGATAATTCGCCAGATTGCCGTGCTCGATCATCACGCCCTTCGGCGCGCCGGTTGAACCCGAGGTATAAATCACATAAGCGAGGTCGTTGGCGCGCGGAGTTTCCGGCAGGTTGTCGTCGGAGTTTTCAGCAATCGCGGGCCAATCGCTATCGAGCAGCCGGACGGGGTAATCGCTCTGAGAAAGTTGAGTAAGGAGTCTTGATTTCGCGAGCACCAGCGTGGGCCGAGCATCGTTGAGCATGAACGCCAAGCGCTCTCGCGGATAATCGGGATCCAGCGGCAGATAAGCGCCGCCGGACTTGAGAATGCCAAGGATGCCGACGGCCATCTCCAGGGAACGATCGACGCAAATTCCCACCAGTGACTCACGGTCGACGCCAAGCTCGCGCAGGTGACGCGCAAGTTGATTGGCTCGGGCGTTCAGCTCGCCAAAGGTGAGTCGCTCGTGCTCACAGATGACCGCGACTTTATCCGCCGACTTCGCGACCTGGTCTTCAAACAAACGAGGCAGCGCCCGCTCAGTGAAATGATTCATTTGGGCGCCGCGAAACCGGGCCCACCGCTCCCGATCTGGCAGTTCAGCAAAGGCTTTGGATTCGAGATTTGGTTTCTCGACGAATGCTTGGGACATTTTTTGATGTGTCTGGCCGCCTGAAACGGCGACGTTTATCTTTGAGCTATTGCAGAACTCTCTTTGCTGATTTCAATGATGTTACCGGCGTTGTGCTTCAGGTCGGTCTGTACAGTGAGATAGATATTTCCCCCGTCGTCCACGGTTATGCCTTGCACATTTTTGAGTTGGCCGCCGAAGGCCGCGATCGTCTTTAACTCTTCGCTCGGGTTGTAGACGTAAAGCTTGCCGTCCTTGCTGTCGGTTATGTAAAGCGAACCCTTCGAGTAGAAGATCGTTTCCGGCGAAAACGAATCCCGGCGCTCGATCAAACGGTGCAGCGTGTGGTTCCCATCCAGCAGATAGAGCACGTTGTCTTCATTGTCAGCGATGTAAAGATTGCCCTTGTCGTCAAAGACCATGCTCTCCGGCTTGGTGATCCCATACTCTTTTCCCAAAAACTCGGAGACCTTGCCGTCCCGGGTGACGCGAAAAACTTCGTGTTGTTCTCCGTCACCGACCAGGATCGAACCATCCGGAGCCAGCGCCAGACCTTCGGTCGAGATAAGTCCCTTCTCTTTTCCGGCCACCTGGCGTGGGGCGCCGTGCGCATCGACTTCCCACAAACCGCCCGCATCGTCATCGGTAAAAAAGATGTTACCGTCTTTGTCGATCACGAGATCTTCCGGCGACAAGCAGCCGAGTCGTGCATCGGCCAGGCGCTTCAGCCCGCCGGCCTGACTCCAGACCTCGAGCGCATCACTGCCTTCATCCGCCAGATAGAGCGTGTTGCCGCGCCAAACCAAACCGTCGGGAGATCCAATGCCGGCCTTGTTCGTGGCGAACATGCTCGCCTTGTACGAGCTGTCCGTCATGATCACCAGGCCTTCTTTCTGCAGTTTGCATGACGTCAGAAAGACGAGGCCAAAAACCATAAGTGCAATGCTTAGTCGCTTCATAAAATTCATTCGTCCGATTAACGACGCCCTCAATACCGGCTCAGCCCATCCCCAGAAGCACGTGCCGTTTCATCGCCGCGAGCAATCCGAGAAAGGCTCGGACGTGCATCATGGTGCTGGAAACCTCAAAGGCCACCAGAAACACCAGGGCGCTCGACAGCGCGCTGTAACGCAGAGTCAATCCGGAAAGTTTGTCGAGCCAGCCACTGAATCTTTTTCTGACAACGTATTGAATGACCGCTAGCTCGCTGACGGCGATGGCGGCGCCGGCGACAATGTCCAGCGGCGTATGGTGTGCGCCGATTAATTTTCCCGCCAGGATTATTACGAGCAACGTCCAGGCGAGGGCGAGCCAGCCCAGACGCCGGGATGCCAGCCAGATACCGAGCGAAATAGCAATGAAAAATCCGGCGTGATCGCTGGGGAAGGATCCAAGGTCGTTGTTGTCCACATCGCCGCTTAGCAGCGCGCGATAGTCCTTCTGGCTGGTTTCGTCCAGCGGAATCCGGACCGGGATGCGTTTCATCGCGACGAGTTGATCTCCCTCAAGCCGGTAAATTTTTTGCGATTGGATCTCCGGGCGCGGCAAAAAGATCGTGTGCGAAAGGACCTTGGTCGTGGTGATGACACAGACTGCCGCGATCAATGTGGTAATCAGAATCCTGCGTCGCGCGTTGGTGCTGTCGGTGGATTTTCCGCCATACCAGGCGGCCAGAAAGCAACAACCAATCACTCCGGCCTTGGCCAGATCATTGTCCTGGAAAAAGGCAACCACGTTGTCGAACAGCCAGGAACGCCCTGCGACACTGTTGACGAGCAGCGTAAGCTGTTCGTTCAGGTCGGCCAGGCGGCCTGCAAGCGACATCAATATTGAGAAGAAAATAATTCCAGCGGGCACCTCGGTGGCCTCCTGTCCAGCTAAAAACTCCAAGTTAAGGAAAATGGCAAAGCGGCCTTTTTGCCAGAAAATCCTCGACAACTGCGGCCGTTCGAGTTCTCAGTCACCGGCGCGAGTGTTGGCGGTCTATGCGCCTTTTCTCACTCTTTTGGGTGAACGTTTGCGGCGGGCAGCAAAGGTGGCGGCATTTGCGACCAAACGAAGTTACCTTGCAGGACGGAAATAGCTTGCTATTAAACATTTAACTCGTTGAGGAGAGTTCGCCCGAAAGGTGCCTGAGGAACAACTGTATCGCCATGTCTGCTTCTATTATCCCTTCGAGCTCGGCGGAAACGTATGTAGGCCAACCATTGGAACTGCATGCAAGTGCCACTCAGCGAGCCTACCCGCGCGATCGATGCGTCCCGCAGTTAATCGCCGCCCAGGTGGCTGCGACGCCGGAGGCTCAAGCTGTCGCGGCCGGTGGCGAGATCCTGACTTATCGAGAACTGGACCAACAATCGAACCAACTGGCCCATCACTTAGTCTCCCTCGGTGTCGAACGGGAAACTATTGTCGGTCTGTGCATGGACCGCTCGCCTCAAACAATTATTTGCGCTTTGGCGATTCTAAAAGCGGGCGGCGCCTACCTGCCGCTCGATCCCGCTTATCCGATTGAGCGGCTGGCGTTCATGCTGAACGAGTCGCAGCCGCGGGTGCTCATCACCCGGCAGAAAATGGCAGAAGAGCTTGCTTCCGGCTCCTGGAAGGTTGTCAATATCGATGACGATCAAAGTCAATTCGATCGCCAACCCATAACATCCCCAGACGTCGATGTGTGTGCAGAGCAACTTGCCTATGTGATTTACACGTCGGGGTCGACCGGACAACCGAAGGGAGTCGAGATCACTCACGACAGCCTTTTGAATCTCGTGTTCTGGCACCAGCGCGAGTTCGAAGTGACGCCTCGGGACCGGGCCAGCCATCTGGCGGGCGTAGGATTTGATGCGGCCGTCTGGGAAGTCTGGCCGTATCTCAGTGCCGGAGCCAGCTTACATTTGCCCGATGATGACACGCGTGTTTCTCTTGATTTGCTTCGTGACTGGTTGGTGCAGCAGGAAATCTCGATCAGCTTCCTGCCCACGACGTTGGCGGAAGGAGTGATGACCCTGGATTGGCCGAAGGAATCGACGCTACGCTTCCTGCTGACTGGCGCCGACACGCTGCATCAATATCCAAACACCAACCTGCCATTTCAGTTGGTCAACAACTATGGACCAACCGAGTGCACCGTAGTTGCTACTTCGGGACGCGTCCTCCCCAAGAACCAGTTCGACGGCTTGCCAACCATTGGCCGTCCGATAGCGAACACCGAGGTCTATCTTCTCGACGAAAATCTTCAGCCGGTGCCCACGGGCGCCAGCGGCGAGCTATACATCGGCGGGAGCGGTGTGGCCCGTGGCTATATCAATCGCCCCGACCTGACATCAGAACGCTTCATTCGCAATCCATTCAGCACAGACACCGGCGCGCGTCTCTATAAAACCGGGGACCTGGCGTGCTGCCTATCCGGCGGCGAGTTGGCATTTCTCGGGCGCACCGACGAGCAAATCAAGATCCTCGGACACCGAATTGAACCGAACGAGATCGTCGCCGTGTTGGACGGGCATCCATCAATTCGCTCAAGCGTCGTGGTGGCTCGCGGTCAGGAGTGCCGGGAAAAACAGCTTGCCGCTTACATAGTGTTAAGTAACGGCAACACACCCGTGACCAGCGATCTGCGCACCTTTCTGCAAAGCGCGTTGCCTGATTACATGGTGCCGACGGTCTTTGTGCGTCTGGATGCGTTGCCTCTGACGCCCAACGGCAAGGTGGATCGCGGCGCTTTGCCCGAGCCTGACCCGGAAAATATTCTGCGGGATGACCTCTTTACCGCGCCCAGCACTCCCATCGAACAGCGCCTGGCGAAAATCCTGACGACGCTGCTCAATCTGAACGAAGTTAGCATCAGCGATAATTTCTTCTTACTCGGCGGGCACTCGTTACTGGGCACGCAACTCATTGGCAGAATTCGGGGCGCCTTCGGAGTTGAGCTTGGTCTGCGGACGCTGTTTGACACACCCACGATCGCTGAACTTTCAACCGAGATTGAGCGACTTATCGTCGCCAAAGTGGAAAGCATGAGCGACTCCGAGGTGGACCGTCTCTTGGCTTGAGGCCTAAATCCATTTTCCATTTGTCATTTTCCGTTTTTCATTTGCCATCGCACACCGCGGCCGGCCGCGGCTTCAATCAAGACAACCAATGGCAAATGAAAGATGACAAATGGAAAATGGAAAATAATTACCACTGCTGACCATGACCAATAACATCACACCAACGCCGTCTAACAAGCCATCTCCAACTCTCAGTCTGTATCAGCTCCTCGACCCTGAAGTACTGGCTGACCCATACCCGCTCTATCACCGTCTGCGGACCGAAGCGCCGATCCATTGGGACCCTTATCTTCATGCCTGGGTGGTCACTCGATATGCCGATGTAGTTACGGTTCTGCATGACTTTTCGGCCGATCGCACCCCAACGCCGGAACAATTTGCGGCGATGGGTTTGGCCGAGCTGGGCCCAATCGCCCAGGTCATGATGCGGCAGATGCTGTTCATGGATGCTCCGGCTCACACGCGTCTGCGTGGCCTCGCATCGATGGCCTTCACGCCCGCCAGAGTCGAAGCCCTGCGGGCGCACATCCGAGAGATCCTCGACGATTTGATGGAGCCGTTGCTGCGTGCCGGTCGCATGGATGTGATTACCGATCTCGCCGCTCCCCTGCCGGCGGTCGTGACTGCGGAAATGCTCGGCGTGCCGACGTCTGATTGCGATACTTTGAAAGCATGGTCGGCTGACTTTGCCGAAGTGCTGGGCAACTTTCAACACAACCCGGACCGGACGCAACGCACCCTGCGCTGCGTGGAAGAGATGTCTGCGTATTTTCGCGACGCCATCCAGCGCATGAAAACTGAACCCCGCGAGGGCCTGATTAATTCCTTCATGACGGCAGAGATCGACGGCGACCGCCTGACCGAAGAAGAGATCATCGCCAACTGCATTGTGACGATGGTAGGCGGACAAGAAACCACGACTAACCTGATCGGCAACGGAGTCCTAAGCCTGTTGCGTAATCCGGATCAGATGCAGCGTCTGCGGGATGATCTGACGCTGATACCCTCAGCCGTAGAAGAGCTTCTGCGTTATGAAAGTCCCAGCCAGCACACGGCGCGCATCTGTCCGCAGGATACTGAAATCGGCGGCAAACAGATTCGCAAAGGCCAGGCGGTGATTGCGGTCATGGGCGCCGGCAATCGCGATCCGGAGAGATTTCCCGATCCCGATCGGCTAGATCTGGGCCGCACAGATAACCGGCACCTCGCCTTCGGCTGGGCCAGTCATTTTTGCTTCGGCGCTGCGCTGGCGCGGATTGAAGGACAGCTAGTCCTGGAAGCAATCGCGCGTCGAATGATCAACCTGGAGCTCGTGCCCGGCCCACTGGTCTGGCGAGATAATCTGGGCCTGCGTGGTTTGATGTCTCTGCCGGTCACGTTCATCGCGGCAGAGGCCGCGCCGGTAACCGTTGCGCCAGGAATCGAGACTATGGCCAGCAGTTGTCCGTTTCATCGAGCAGCGTAATCAGGGAGGCGACGAACGCTAGTCATTCTCTGGGAGTATCTTAATTTGACAGGTGTTTAGAGTACCGACTTTAGTCGGGTTCTTTCCCCCCGTCATAAAAGCCCGACTGAAGTCGGTACTCTGTACGCCCGTTTCCCAAGTCAAGAGATCGTCATAGAGCGCCCTTATGCACGAGCAGCTTCCCAACACCGCCACTGACTTAGTCGTGCCAGCCATGTCTGATGCCAAGCGGGCTCTGCTGCAACAATACCTGCGCGGAGGCCTGGCGCTTCCCTCTCCGGAATCATGCGTTATCAACCGGCGTCCAACCGATGAGCCCGCGCCGCCATCTTTCGGACAGGAACAGCTTTGGATCCATTCCCAACTCGTCACCGACCTGGTGATCTATAACGAGCCGGTGACCGTGCGCCGAACGGGTCCACTCGACGTGACGGCTCTGAAGCAGAGCCTCCATGAGATCATTCGGCGTCACGAAGCCTGGCGCACTAACTTTGCCATTCAGGACGGCCAACTGGTTCAGGTCATCAATCCGTCTCTTGATCTTGAATTGCCATTGGTGGATCTGCGAGGGCTGGACGAGTCGGAACGTGAACCGGAAGCGTTGCGCCTGGCAACGCTGGATGCACGGCGACCTTTTGATCTGAATCAAGGCCCGCTGCTGCGAGCCATGCTGGCGAGGATCACAGACACCGACCACCGCCTCTACCTGACGCTGCACCAGATAATTTTTGATGGCGTTTCTCTGTACAGTGTGTTCTTACCGGAGCTGGCAAATCTTTACGAAGCGTTCGTCCACGGCCGGCCCCCAACGCTCCCGAACCCGCCCATACAGTATGCCGACTTCGCTCACTGGCAACGCACACAGGACGAGACAGTCTCAGACGAGTTGGCTTACTGGAGAAAGCAGCTTGCCGGAGCGCCCGCGGCTTTGGACGTACCGGCCGACCGGCCACGGCCAGCAGTCCAGACGTTTCGAGGGGAGCAGTTATCGTTCACGTTTCCGCAGAGGCTGAGCGAAGCACTGAAAGCCCTCAGCCGCAGGGAAGGAACGACTCTGTTCATGACCCTGCTGGCGGCGTTTCAGACTGTGCTGCATCGCTATACAGACCAGGATGATCTGCTAGTGGGCACGGTCACGACGAGCCGAAAACGATCTGAGTTCGATGAGCTGCTCGGGTTCTTCCTCAATACTCTCGTGTTGCGCACTGACCTTTCGGGCGACCCCACTTTCCGTGAGTTGCTTGCGCGAGTCCGGAAGGTGACCGTCGACGCCCTGGGTCATGGTGATGTGCCAGTTCATCGTTTGGTGAAGGAGTTGGAGCTGGAGCGAGACCCCGGCCGCAATCCGCTCTTCCAGGTGATGTTCGTCCTTGAGCCCCCCTTGCCCGCGCCCGCGCCGGGATGGGAGTTGAGCCAGGTCGACGTCGATGCCGGCATCGCGAGGGTCGACCTGTATCTCGAGCTGGACGATCGGCCGGAGGGCCTCGTGGGCCGCTTTAGATACAACAGCGATCTATTCGACGCTGCTTCCATCACCCGCATGCTCGACCATCTCACGACCTTGCTGGAAGGTGTGTCGGCCAATCCGGAATGCGCCATCTCGGATTATCCGTTGCGTACCGAGACGGACGTCGCCCGCGAACTGGTTCGCAGCGACAGCGTTCGTCCGGTGAATCCTTTTATCACTTTTGCGAAGAGTGAGATCGAGCAAGCGATAGGCGATCGCTTTGAGAGGCAGGTCAGACAATATCCCGGACACATCGCGGTCAAGAGTTCGAGGCATGAATGGTCGTATGAGGAATTGAACCGGCGCGCCAACCAGTTGGCCCAGACGATCCTGAATCTGCGTGGAGCAGGCGAAGAAAGAATCGCGCTCCTGTTTGACCACGACGCGCCCATGATCGCGGCTATGCTCGGCGCGCTAAAGGCTGGTAAGACCTACGTCCCTCTTGACCCTAACAATCCTCAGGAACGCCTGAGCCAGATCCTCGAACATTCGCAGGCGACGGCACTTCTGACCAACAGCAGGAATATTGCTTTGGCCCGCGACCTTTGGAGTGCGGTGGCAGAGCGAAGCGCCGACCCCGCTTTGGATCGAATTCACGAAACCGAATCCAAAGCGCCGTCGCCGCTTCGCTCTGCCGGCGCACTCCAAAAATGTTTGATTAATATCGACGATGAGAATTCGTTTGAGGATAGTGTAAGACCGCCGATCATCGAACCAGATCGCCTCGCTTACATCCTTTACACCTCAGGCTCAACTGGCCAGCCGAAGGGAGTGATGCAGAACCATCGCAACGTGCTGCATTACATCAGGAACTACACGAATAACCTGCACTTGAACGCCGGCGATCGCCTGACGCTGCTCTCTTCATATTGCTTCGACGCTTCGGTAATGGACATCTACGGCGCGCTGCTCAACGGAGCCACGCTCTATCCAATCGACATCAAGCAGGAGGGACTGGACGGTCTTTCACAGCGTCTGATCGATGAGGAGATTACGGTCTATCACTCGACGCCCACGGTCTACCGCTATTTCGTCAACGGAGTAGCACAGACTTCAGTCTGTGATTTACCCCGAGATAATCACAGACTAAAGTCCATGCCACTCTCTGACTTTCCCAATCTGCGACTGGTTGTTTTGGGAGGCGAAAAAGTCACTCGCACAGACGTCGAGTTATATCGGAAACACTTTTCTGACGATTGCCTCTTCGTCAATGGTCTCGGCCCGACCGAGGCTACCGTAGTCCTGCAAAACTTTATCAATAAGCAAACGACGATCTCGGGTGACAACATGCCCGTTGGCTTCCCGGTTGAAGACACGGAAGTCCTGTTGCTAAATAAAGCCGGCAAACCCTCTGAAGTGTCCGGTGAGATTGCGATCAAGTCGGCGCACGTCGCGCTGGGCTACTGGCGTAACAGTGAAGCCACCACCAACGCGTTCGTCGGCACACTGGGCAGTAGCCCGACCGTCAGGGAGGGCGTGAGCGATGGGTCACGCGGCACTAGCCCGACCGTAAGGGAGGGCTCAATTCCGATCTACAAGACGGGAGACATGGGCCGCCGCCTACCAGATGGCAGCATACAGTTCGAAGGCCGAAAAGATTTTCAGGTAAAGATCAGAGGCTTTCGCGTCGAGTTAGGCGAAATCGAATCAGCTCTATCCCAACACCAACTCGTGCGCGAGAGTGTCGTCGTGGCGAAAGAGAATGCCGCCGGCGACCAGCGTTTGGTCGCTTATGTCGTGCTGCACAAGACAACTCCCTCCCCGCTTGGGGGAGGCTTGGGGTGGGGGTTTAGTGCGTTGCAGGCCCTCTCCCCCAACCCCTCTCCCAACGGGAGAGGGGAGGAAGCTGCAGAGTTGCGCGATTTCTTAAGACAGAAGCTCCCGGAGTACATGGTGCCCAGATCGTTCGTCGTTCTCGATTCCCTGCCCTTAACCGCCAGCGGCAAATTGAACCGTCGAGCGCTGCCTGCTTCTGATGAATCAATTGCACACGCCATTATAGCGGCGCCTCGAACTCCTTTAGAGAAATCATTGACCTCAATCTGGGCCGACGTGCTGCAGCTCAAAGCGATTGGCATTGACGACAACTTCTTTGATCTGGGCGGACACTCTCTGTTAGCTGTCCGCCTCTTCGGCCAGATTGAAAAGAAACTGGGCAAGCGTCTGCCGCTGGCAACTCTCTTCCAGGCGCCCACCGTGGCGCAACTCGCCGCGGTGATACAAAAAGACTGGACAGCCGAGTGGTCTTCGCTCGTCGCCATTAATCCAATCCAATCGGCCGGCGCCAAGCCGCCGTTCTTCTGCGTGCACGCCCTCGGCGGCAACGTGCTCGAGTATCGTGAGCTGGCGCGGCAGATGGGCGACGACCAAGCGTTCTATGGCTTGCAGTCCGCGGGTCTGGATGGAAAACACGCTCCGCACACGCGGATCGAGGACATGGCCGCGCACTACATCAAAGAGATGCGCGAGCTTCAACCGACCGGGCCGTATTTTATCGGCGGACGATCGCTGGGTGGGATGGTGGCGTTCGAAATGTCGCAACAACTCCGCGCTCAGGGTGAAGAGATTGGTCTGCTGGCGCTGTTGGATACTTACCCGTCGGGCTATGCGAAGCTCTTGCGCGATAAGAAAACACTGCGCGCACGTTTCGGTCGTGCTGCAGATCGGACCAGAGCCCATCTCGCGAACCTGCGCAGTCTTTCCCTAAAGGACAAGCTCTTGTATTTGGTGGCCAAATCAAAGTTCGCCCCGCGCAAGATGAAGAGCCAAGTGTGGCGTGGAGCTCACACTTCATTTGCCAACCTCGGTCGCCCACTACCCCGTGCTTTGCAAGACATCCAGGAATTGAACTCACTTGCCGTACGTGAATACATCCCGCAAATCTACGACGGCCACATAACCCTCTTCTGGGCGAGTTCCGACCTCCGTGCCTCAGTCGATTTCGTGGAAGGCTGGCGCGCCCTCGCCGGCGGCGGCATCGCAGTCCACGAGATTCCTGGCACGCACTTGGATATCGTGAAAGAGCCGCATGTAAGTGAGCTGGCGAGTAAGTTGCGCTCCTGCCTGGATAATTCCCAATCAAAACGTAAATCGTAGTAGCCGGATCGTGAAAGCCGACGGTAAATCAGATCTCTCGCTGCTTCGCGTCTGCGCGCCTTGAATCTCGCACGTTTAGTTCGTTAGGATTCGGCGCATGGCGACAACGATCAAGACCGACGTAATTATCATCGGGGCTGGGCCGACGGGACTTGCTCTGGCGTGTCAGCTCACCAGGTACGGCGTTGATTTTGTCATCGTCGACAAAGCTGAGGGCGTGACACCTTACTCGAAAGCGCTCGGTGTTCACGCCCGCACGCTGGAGATCTACGAACAAATCGATCTGGCACAGAAGGCTGTCGAGCAAGGCACGGTGGCGGGCCGAGTGCGCATGCTCGAACGCGGCGGTGAAGTTGTCGGCGAAGTTGATCTGTCTAATGTCGGAGAGGGATTAAGCGCCTACCCCTACATGCTCGTCCTCGAGCAAAGCAGAAATGAGCAGCTAATGTACGATTGGCTGAAGAGTCACGGGCGCGATGTGCTCTGGCAAACCGAACTCGAAACTTTTTCGCAAGACACAGCGACAGTCACCGCTCATGTTAAGAACAGCAGCGGTGAGTCTCAGACTATCGAAGGGAAATATCTGGTGGGCTGTGACGGACCGCATAGTCCGGTCAGACACGGGCTCGATCTTAACTTTGAAGGCAGCACTTTTGGGCGCCTTTTCTACGTCGCCGACGTGCGGATTGACTGGAGTTTTCGCCATGACGCATTGACGGTCTGCATCGCTCCGCACGGGGTCGTCGCTTTCTTTCCCATGCCGGGTGAAAAACGTTGGCGCATCGTCGGCGCATTTCCGGAAGGGCACGAGCAGGAAGAAGACGAGGTGCTGTACGAAGAGATCGAAGCGCGGATTAAAGAGGAAGCGCAACTCGAGCTGGACATCACGCGCGTCGACTGGTTCTCGACTTACAAGGTGCACACGCGTCACGTCGACAGATTCTCCTCCGGCCGTTGTTTCGTGGCCGGCGATGCGGCGCATATACACACGCCCGCGGGTGGGCAGGGCATGAACACGGGCATCCAGGACGCTTACAACCTCGCCTGGAAACTGGCGCTGGTTTTGAAACATTCGGCGCACGAAAGAATTCTGGATACTTACAACGAAGAGCGTCTGCCGAATGCGAAAAGGCTGACGGCGACGACCGACCGGATGTTCAATCTCGCCGCCGGCAACGACTGGTTTGTCGGCTTGATTCGCACCACGATATTCCCGCCAATGGCGAAATACATTCTCAGCATCGAAGCAATCCGCAAAAAGTTCTTCATCATGATTTCGCAGATCGGAATCCGTTACCGCGATAATTCTTTGAGCAGGCACGACGGCGACGACGATTTCGAAGTCAAGGCCGGCGACCGCATGCCTTATTTCCTGGTCGACGGCAAGAGCATCTATGACCGACTGCGCGCGCCAAAGTTTCACTTGGTTAGTTTTTCAGAGGACGATCGTCGCGGCGAGCCCGGTGAGATTGGGAGTTACGCCGACTTGGTTGATCATCATGTGGTTCCGCTTAACGCGCAGGTGATGGAAATCTTCGGCACGAACAAGCCCTTCAACGTACTCTTGCGACCTGACAACTACATCTCATACATCTCTCCGGACACATCGCCGCGCGCAGTAATAGACTATTTGAGAGAAATATTTGAATGAGTCTTGGTATGGAGTTCAGACCCACCTTTAAGAGCATTGATGACCAAGTCAATTTTAACGCAGAGGACACAGAGGTTTTCGCAAAGGGACGCAGAGTAAACGCCTCACTTCCCCACTTGATCAGAGATACTCGTCTACCCAGCCAGGGCCAGTCTTGGCCAGACGCGTTGTGAAAGATTGTTCGAAAGTAAGCGAGCGCCGGTTAGCAACTCGTCCGCGCATGAAGTGGGCGCAACCGATCCGAGAAATTGCAGGACTCGAAACGCAAAAACATTGCGGTCAAACTTTTCGGCGTGGTGTCGCAGAATCTCTTGTTGCCAGCTAAGGCCCTCGAACTTTTCGATCGCTTCAGCCAACGAATGGCCGTTCTGCTGATCGAAGAACACTCCCGTGACATTCTCGACGACAGTTTCAAGTGCGCCGCCGCCCCGATACGCGATCACGGGCCGGCCGGCAGCATTAACTTCCAAAGGCACCATGCCAAAGTCTTCCTCGCCCGGAAACAAAAGTGCCTGACAACGCGCAGCGTAGTAGTTAACGATCTTGTCCGGTTGGCGGCCGAGGAACTCTATGCGGTCGTCGGCCAGCTTTTCGAGGCGCTGGCGATCAGGGCCGTCCCCAATTATGATCAGGCGCCGGTTCATGCGCTTGCATGCTTCGATCGCCAGATCGATTCGCTTGTACGGCATCAAACGGGACAACACCAGGTAATAGTCGTCCACTTCGTTCGCCATCTGGAATCTTTGCACATCGATGGGCGGCGGAATCACAAAGGCTTCGCGGCCGTAAATCTTTTTGATTCGTTGCGCTACCAGGCGTGAGTTCGCGATGTAGTAATTAGGTTGCCGCGAAGCACGGAGGTCCCACTTGCGCAATCCCCACAGCAGGTATGGCAACGCCGCGCGCGCGACTCCTCCAAAACGTTCGCGCGCCACATAATCATCGTAGCGCCAAACCCAGCGCATCGGAGTATGGCAATAGCAGACGTGAATGGCGTTGCGCCGGCGACGCACTCCCTTCGCGTATCCCGAACTGCTGCTGAAAATCAGGTCGTACTCGGAGAGATCAAAGTTCTCAACCGCGAAAGGATACAACATGAAGTAATGGCGGAAGTGGCGATCGATGGATGGCAGTTTTTGCAGCGGCGAAGTGCGGATATCAGCGGCACGGAGACCCTGCGGTATGCCGTTCGGATGCGCCACCAGAGTATACATGGGCGCGGACGGAAACGAGTTGTGCATCGCCTCGGCGACGCGCTCGGCGCCACCCATGGGGACAAAATAGTCGTGGACTAGTGCGATCTTAGACAAACTGGTTTACCTTCCCGGGGGCGGTCTCTATAGGAAACGTCGAAAGCCGGCGGCCTTTCACTCCGAACTCAAATTAACCTCAAAGTTTTGCGACCCTTCTTCGTACTGTGGCAATTCGCCACTCTCGAGCACATCGCAATAGAGTTTTTCTATTTCGCTTAAGAATCGATTCGTGGAATAGCGCGCAATCGCTTCGCGTCGCCCCTCGCGGCCAAGTTGACGGCGCAGACTCTGATCGCGCAAGAGGGTGAGCATCCCTTTGACCAGCGCGCCGCGATCCAGAGATTTGACCAGCCAGCCATTCTCGCCGTGGCGAACGATCTCTCTTATCCCATCAACGGCAGTCGCCAGCACCGGCACGCCGGACGCCATCGCTTCAATGACGGTGAGGCCAAACGGTTCGGTCCTCGAGTTGACAACCAGCAAATCCAGCGCCCGCATGATTGCCGGCGTGTCCTCTCGTTGCCCGAGGAAGAGAATCCGATCGGCAATACCGAACGACCTGGCTGCATTCGCGACCGACTTCGCATACTCTGTGTCGCGATTGAAGAGCGGTTCGCCAACAATCAAGAGCACCGTGTCTGGAAATTCGCACGAGATTTCGGCGAAAGCTTCTATCAATTCAAGCTGGCCTTTGCGCGGAGTTAGTTGGCCGACGATGCCAATTACTTTTGTCGCCTCGATTCCGAGAGCGCGTCGAATTTCTTTTCGGCTCTTGGGATCAGGATAAAAACGTTCGATGTCGACGGCGTTATAAATTGTTTCGATGCGTCCGCGAAAGCTGTGAATTAACCGTCCCTGAAAACGATTCGCCACTGCGCGCGACACCGCCACGAGGCGATTGCGTTGTGACGACGCGGCAAATAAACGAATTGCTGTGCTTAGAGTGTGACGTGGCAAGAGATCGTGTACGTGCCAAACGACGGGCACGTCAAGACCAATCGTGGCCATGGACATCACCAAACCGGCGCGAATGCTGTTGGCGTGAATAATGTCCGGCGCTTCATTGATGACCGCAACCCGCGCCGCGCGAATCAGCCGAACGAATGACGCCGCGTAGTTAGCGAGGCGATCGAGGCGCAACGTAAACCGCGCCTCGAGTCTGTCGATCGCAATCGTTCTTACCCCCAGCTCGCGCACCCTACTTACCAGAGGTCCATCAGCCGGACAAAGGACAACAGGAATGAAGCGCAGGCGCTCACCACCCGCAAGAATGGTCAGCAGAACACGCTCAGCGCCGCTAATTTGCCCGGTGTGGTTGTAAAAGAGAATCTTCACCTAAGAAACCTCAGATGGTTATAATTTCGCGTTCCGGCTCAGCACGTATTCGCAGTTCCTCGGCGCTTACCCATCCGATCAATAACCATCCGACCGGCGCAACTGAGACAAGCAGGAACGAATATCCGAAGAGATTGATGAATGCCAGCACAGGCATGATGGCCAGCATCACACGCCACCTTCCGCACTCATGACTGTCAGGAGCGGCGCGCCTAAAGGCCCGCCAGGAAATCAACGTGGCGTGGCCGAAAATCCAGATGCAAAGCAACCCGGCCGGAATGCCGCCGGCGAGCGTGGCAGACAAAATATAACTATCGGTGGCCGGAAGAATATCGACTTCCCTGGCGTCACGAGGAATCGTGCCCGCCCCGATTCCCAGGCCGAACGGGCGGTATAGGATCACTTTTGCCCCTTCACCCCAGTTCTCGAAGCGTGCATACAAACTTCCTTCGCCGGTCGGCTGCAGGACCCCACGCGCCGAATGTGAGACCATCGATTGCACGGCTTGGCTCTGCTCTTTTTCCGACAGGTCGCCCTCTGCGGGTGCCTTGGCAAATACAAAAATCAATAGAGCTGGTATCAGGAGGAGAGCAGCGCGGCGGACAATGCCGCCCGGTGTACCTGCGCCCGATAGAAGTAAGATGGCAGAGCCCAGGAAAAATGCGAAGATCGAGACACGCTCGCCGGAAAGGATTAGCGCTCCGAAGAGCAGCATGCCGCAGGCAAACCATGCGATACGGTGCGCGTAACGGTTCGCGAGTACGGCGAGGCCCAGCGCCCCTAGAGCGCATATGTCCAGATAACGGCTCCACTCTTCGGCATTAGCGTAAGTCGCCATGGCGCGCACCACACCGGCAACTCTGGCCCAATTGTTGTACTCGCTGTGCTCAAGCCAGAATTGATCGAAACTCGTCAGCCCGAAGACTAACTGGTACACGCCGTACAGTGACGTGATGAGTCCCATCACTACCATTAAGCGCAGAGCGGTCCTGAGAAAGTCAGATTTAGCTGCCTGTCCGAAATAGAACCAGAGCAGGGGAACAAGCATGAACAATGCGCCCGAAAGACCTATGAACAAACCGCCTTGCAGTGGATTGAAGATCTGGATGAAATAAATTAAGAGTAAAAGCGAGACGGGTGGGGCCAGTCGACTTTGGCGAAAGATGTCCAGCCCTTGATTCTTCAAGAGCAGGGTGAAAGCAAGCAGCGCGACAATCGGCGTCAGCAAATGGATGGGATCGCTGGCCGAATAGTCCAGAAACAGATATTGCGCGCGCCGAATCACGCCCCGCAGCGGCTCGAATAACATCATCCCAACCAGCCCGGCTTCCAGGCTGACGAGCAGCGGCAAGGCCATCACCCAAACCAGAGCACCCAGTATCCATGTGCGTAACATCTGGCCGCCGCTGGTCACTGCGATCACACTGAAGACGATCGCGGCTTGCACCGGCGCGAACCAAATCAGCACCGAGCTCGGTCTGGGTCTGCTCTGTATTTGTACGACGCTACTCATGACTTCTCTTATTCAGGCAAACTGGCCTCGCTCACGAGACCTCTTCCGCTCCATCCGGCGCTTTCGCGAACGCAAAGCCCAGCAGAGATCTCCAGTTGGGCACCAGAAGATCGCGCCAGCGAGGGCGCAAGCAAATCCATAAACCCAGCCGCCGTTTCTTTGTGAAAGCGAACAGCGCTACGAACAGCATTACGCTGTAGCCGATCAGCGAGGCGATCGCCGCTCCGGTAATTCCTAATCGCGGCAACAGCACCAGCAGACCCACAGTGGTGACCGCGGCGGCTGAAAATCTCGCCAGCGTACTGAGGCCGGGATAACCGAAGCCGCGCAAGCCGCTGATAACAATTGAGCCGAGACTCCAGACACCGGCGGCCAGCAGCAGCCAACGGAAGGCGCCGGTCGCCGGAACGAACCTCTCGCCAAATAGAATTCTCAAAATCAGCGGCGCGCCCAACCACAGCGGCGGCAGCAGCACCGCGTGCATATAAATCGCCAGACGCATACTGCGCGCCCATAAGAGTTCGGCTTTGTTGTGAGCTTTCGACGCGGCCACTTCCGGCATTAGCGCATCGGCGATCGCATCCGCCGCGAGGGTCGTCATTTCGGAAAGTCGCACGGCGACTACATACAAACCAATCGCCACGTTCGAAGCCATCGCGGCCAGCACCAACTGATCGAGTCGGAGAGTAGTGAAGTCGGCTACCCCGCCGGGGTAATCGCGAAGCGCGTAATGCATTGAATTCTTGAATTCGGCCCAACTGGGTTTCCAGCTCGGTCGCAGTTGGTGCCACACGGCGATCAGAGCGAGCAGCATCGAGGCCGCCTGTGCCGTAATCATCGTGATCATTGCCGTAGCGACGGTGAGGTGGCCCAGGGACCACAGACCGCCGAAGCCAATTGCCTGTACGCCAAAGAAAATCATTCGCGCGGCGCCCGCCCAGCCAAACCGCCGCGTGCCTTCCAGCAAACCGCGCATGAGATCAAGAAACAGAGCTGCGGGAATGTTCACCTGATAGATGCGCAAGAGCATCATGACCTGCGGGCTGCGCTGGCCCACCAGATGCGGAACAATCAAGTCGGCCGCCGCGATGCTGAGAATGCCGATGACGATCGTATAGATCACGGCATTCGAGAATAGGTACGAAACTCTTTGCGGCTCTTTGGCCATCCAGTATCGATATGCCGTGGGCAGTCCCAAACCGGCCAGCATTGCCAGTACCGGCGGCCACAGCACAATTACCAGCAAATCGCCGCGACCGGCCGGCCCTAAGGCTCGGGCGCCGATCAGACTCGAGATAATGTTAGCCAGCAGGATTGAAACGTCCGCGATCAGAATCAGTCTGGCATTGCGAGCAATCACAGTGATCAATTCCTGTTTGAAAGAGTGGCACGGGCGTCCCGCCCGTGAATTCACGCGTGCTTTCTCCCTCTCCCTTTCGGAGAGGGTCGGGGAGAGGGCTTGTCGCGTCCAGCTACGCCCTCCCCTATACCCCTCCCAAAGGGAGGGGAATAAACTAGCGGTTCAACCTGAGCAGTCGTTCCTTCACTTGCTTCAGCTTGCGCCGCGTGCCAGCACGATGGCAGGTATGGTGCGGAGCAGAATCGACGCGTCCAGACCCAGCGACCAGCGATCGATGTATTCCAGATCCAATTGCATCCATTGTTCGAACGAGAGGTTGCTGCGACCGGACACCTGCCACAAACACGTCAACCCGGGCTTGACGCTAAATCGTCTTTTCTGCCACGCCAATTCCATGCGGGTCGCGTCGCGAACCGACAGAGGCCGTGGCCCCACGATGCTCATATCACCGAGCAGCACGTTAACAAGTTGCGGCAGCTCGTCGATGCTGGTCCGGCGCAACCAACGACCGACCGAAGTGATCCGGGGATCGTTGCGAATCTTGAAAATCGGACCGCTCTTCTCGTTCAGGTGCTCGAGTTCGCTCATGCGGGATTCGGCATCGCGTTGCATCGTCCGAAATTTAAGCATCCTGAAACGGCGTTTGTTCAGACCCACCCTTTCCTGCACAAAGAATATCGGGCCCTTCGTTTCCAGCTTGATAAGAACGGCAACCAGAAGCAGGGCGGGCGCGGCAATTAACAGGAGGAGTATCGCGGAAACAAAATCGAAAATGCGTTTCGCCTCGGTCCGCCAGCTAAACATCGGCGCGCTATGCAAAGAGACAAGAGGGAGGCCGTCAAGATCCGTGGACTGTGATCGAGCCAGCTTCTGGGGAAAGAGATCGGACAACAAGTGCGTCGTGATTCCCTGCTCTTCCAGCAGCATGACTGCCGCCTCGATTTGGGAATACTGGGACTTGATCGGGAGGGCGATCGCGACTTCATCGATGACTTCGTTGGTCAGGATCCGGGGCAGGTCTTCTATCGTGCCCATCCACGGCGCGCCTTCCATCTCAACCCCGGCAAAGGCGGAATCGCTGTCCACGAAACCGAGCACCCGATATCCAAGGTCCTGGCGAAGATTGATTTGCGCCGCAAAGCGCCGGCCGCGGGCGCCACCACCGACAAGCAGCAGCGTCTTGACGTTATGACCACGACGGCGGAGCCGGCGGAGGTTTGCGCGCAAGCAAAACCGGCCCGTGCCTATCAGGACAAAACTCATTAGTCCGAACGTGGCCACGGTCCGAACATTAATTGTCGGCCAACTGCCAACGTTCGCGCCGACCAGCAGCAGCACAGATGAAATCAGGACCGCGCGGCCGACTTCCTTTAGTTCCAGACGAAGCGGTCGCAGACGGTGTGAAACGTAGAGGCCCTGGACGGCAAAGGCCGCATGCCACGAAAAGAGGAGACCAAATCCAAGCAGAGCGTTGGTCACCTTGATTCGTTCAGAGAGATAGTCGACAACGAAAGTTGGATTCTGACCCGGCGCATAGCGGAGCACGATCGCCAAGCCGAGCGATAGCAAAAGCAGCGAGAGGTCGCTCAGCTTGAGAAAGTAATTCGAAAGAGAACCGTTGCGATCAGTCATCAAAGCTTTAGCATTCCGGCCGGTTGGCCTGGTCAGGAAAGATCACGATTAGAGTCTGGGCGCCATAAAGGCTGCGACGCTGGCCAGTTTCATGAATCGTTCGATCTTGGAAATCTTGTCGCGCGGCACCAGGACCATGTCGCCCGGTTGCAACGTCAAGTCGTTTTCCAGATCGGCGGTGCGGTGAATATTCTTGAGATTCAGCAGCTTCACTTCAGCCGTGTCAGAATTGATCCGGCGAAACACCACGATCTGCGAAGACCTCGCGGTTTCTTTCATGCCACCTGCTAACATGATTGCCTGGAGCGCGGTCACGCGCTCGCGCATTTCAATCTTGCCGGGCGCATATACTTCACCCGAAATCACGAAGTAAGGTTTTTGGAATTCTTTGAGAACGATGGCCGCAACTGGATCTTGTAAGCGAGCGCCGGCCTTTTTCAGAATGGCCTCGCGCGTCTGTTCGATGGTGAGTCCCGCGACTTTAAGATCGCCGCCCATCTCTAAAGAAATGTAGCCGTCCGGCTGTACCGTAACTGTCTGATTGAATTCCGGTGAATAACGGAACTGCACTTCGAACACGTCACCTGGTTGCAGGCGATAACGTTCCTCGGTGACGGTGGTCAGTCGCGGCGCTTTCGCCTGCTGGGCAATTGCGGCGGCGGCACTCGCGAAAAAACAAATTGCGATAACTAAAGTCAGAATCTTCTTCATTGGCACTCCCGTGGTCTGACGAACTACTTGTCTTCTTAGCGGCACACGCTCCAGGTTGTGATTTACCAGCGCTTCATAGCCTAAAGTCTGTGCCACGAGCGTTAGCTTGTCGCTTTAGCGGCGCAGGCTTCAGTCTGTGATTTAGGCTTCACGGACCAAAAGTCTGGGCCGCTGGCTTAGCTTTTCGCTGCAGTGGCACAGGCTTCAGCCTGTGACTTCGCTAAAGTCTCCGGTACAGCCACTCAGGCACCGGGTAGCGGCGCTTGTTCAAAACAAACCCCAGAAATTTACCGCCGGCGTTTTCGATCGTCCGCTGGGCGTTCAGGATTTCGTCGCGCCTGGTCTGACCCGCTTCGACCACGACGGCGACGCCGTCAACGCTGGAACTCAGCACCGCGGCCTCTGAAGACACTCTGAGCGAACGACAATCAATCAGAATATTGTCGAAAGCCACACGCAACGCGTCGACCGAATCCAATCCCGTATCGATCTGTTCGCCTTCCTTGCTCACTCTCATCAGAAAGGATCTTTGTGGCAGTTCAGGACCGGTGTCTTCATCGACTTCGCTGTCGTTCTTTCTGCCGGTGTTTTTTGACGGCAGCATCCAGACGTTTTCAACGTTTGTCGGATGACAGTTCCAGGGCATTCGCAGATAGTCTTCGACGCCAAGGCTTTGCATTCTTTCGGCGCTGACGACCAGGGTGCGACGACCGGTGTGGCGCGCCAGCTCTACCGCGAACAGTTGCGTGACATGCGAAACTCCTTCGCCCATCGAAGCCGAAGTAAACGCGATCGCTGTGCCCCCGCGCAGTCTTTGCGTTGAGCTTTGCAGATTCGCCAGCAGCAACTGCAGGTTATGCCGCCGATGGCCGTTGCTTCGAATGCGCGTCAGAGGCATCTGGGGTTCGTTGATTTGTTCTTCTATTTGCACGGTTTTATTGGCTCGAGTGGCTCTCCAACTGAGCCGCCGAGTCGATCTCTTTGGTTTTCTTTCTGCTCCCGCCAATTTGCCTGCGGCTGTTCTCAGGGACCGTGGCGAGGACCGTCGCGCCAGTGAGGGCCTCCAGTTGCCGCGGCGTATGAATAGTGCCGCCCAGCATTTCCGCGGAAAATACAGTTCCCAGACTCAGAAACGTCGCGACGAAAACACCGAGCAGCAGGTTCAACGGACGATTTGGTGACGATGGAATCCGTGGGGCTGCCGGAGCTTCGGCAATAGAGACATTGGTGATTTTTTGCCGATCGAGCTCGTCGGCGATGCGAGCTTCCTCGCGCTTCTTGGCATATAGCTGATAGTTCTCTTCGGCTTCCTTCTTCTGGCGTTGCAGGTCGTCGTGCCGGGTGGTGTCGCCTTCCAGCTTTCGCAGCTCGCCCTCGTAATCGCGCAATTGCGCGGAGAGCGTGTCCCGGCGCGCCTGCGCTCCGGTCTGTTCCAAACGCGCGCGCGAGTATTCCGTTTCCAGCGTCTGCCGCAGGGGATTCAAATCCGTCTGCTGCTCGGTCGCAGTCTGCGATTCAGCCCTGGCCAGCGCTTCTTTGGTCGTACGAATTTGTGCATCAACTTCGCGTACCAAACGATCGTCGGGACGAAACTTGGTCAACAGTTGAGTGCGACGGTTTTGCAGCTCGACCATCATTGTGTTCAAGCGTTCAGCCGAGTATTGCGCGGGAATTGATTTGCTTTGCGTGACAATACGCTTGGGTGTAGTAGCGAGTTGTTGCTCGATTCGCTTGATCCGATTCGTGGCTTCGTTAAATGCGGTCTCGCTCTCCAGCAGCTTTGCTTTTGCTTCTGCAGTTTTCTGTAAGGTCAGATCTTTCTGTTGAGCGAGCACGATCAGTTCGTTGTCCTGCTGAAAACTGGTCAGTTGCTTTTCCGAATCATGCAACTGGGTTTCGTATTGATCGGCTTTCTCTTTGAAGAAGTCTGACGCGCCGGTAGGGTGATGAAGCTTCAGGTGTTTCTCCAAATAAAGCTCGCCCAGTTTCTGTAGCACCGCGGCCGCCAACTCAGGCGAGTTCGCCGAGTAACTAATCGAAATTACGTTTGCTTTCTTGACGGGTGCGATTACCAGTTCCTTCGCCAGGTCGTTAGCTGCCTTCTCAATCCGTTCGGGTTCAGATGTCGACCTCTTCCAAAACATCGATGAGCCGGCCTGGCCCAGACCGGTTTCTTTCGCCACCTGCGTCAACAAGTCGCGGCTGGTCAACAATTCGATTTCTGAATTGATTGCGCTCTCGCTGACCTCGCCATCAACAGCGCCCGGCGTGCCACTCGTAGCTTCAGGAGTGATCGCCACGTCGACGCGCTGGTTCTTCACCAGAATCTTCATCCGCGATTCGTATTTGTTGGGAAGTATCCAGGTGAGCAGCGCCGTGCCCAGCACAACGGTGATGAAGATAAACAGAACCAGGCCCCTGCGACGAAAGAGGGCGCTCGCCCCGTCCCGTAGACTGATGGAATTACCGCCAAAACCTGTCGTCAGTTGGCCCTTCATAAACTAACTTACCGAAGGGTTTAAATGATGAATTGGCGGGTTATTCCAAGGATTGGGGCCTGTCTGGGGCTTCAGGCGGAGATAGTCGGCGCTTCGGGAACCCTGACCCGGATTATTGGTAGAGAATCCTGGCGTCCCAAAACCTCCCGAGTTGAACCCAGGTCATTCGTTTTCAGACGGGAAGACCTCGACAGCGGCATCTGCTGAAAAACCTTCCGCGCATCCTGCCGGATCAGTCTGGTTGAGAAACACGCCGCTCCGATCCAATGACTTGTCACCCTCAGTTGAGTTCGATGTTGTTGACGAACCCCCTGAACCGACTGACCATCAAGTTATGGGTTTGCATTAGCACGAGGGACCCATTGAAACGTGCCGTCCTCACAAACGCGCGTTACGAATCTGAAGGACTCATCGTGCGAGAAGGGATACCAAGCCGGGCGATAATGGACCACGATATCGATATCCTGATCAGGTAATCCGGTTACGTTAAAAGGACACTTCTTCGTAGTTGACTTCATCGGTTCTAACCTATCATAGGAATCGTCGACTCCTGAAAACTCGATATCTTGGTACTCGTCTGACCAGATAGGCCTAATGTGCCTAATCCGACATCCAATTATGACATTACGAAGTGAGAGGTAACCCTGATTGTTAACAGAGAAGGGTGCAGAAAAAGCGTCCTTTGGGTTCAGCGGTGCCATGATGTGACGGAGACACGAGGCATCCAATAACCTAAGATAGTTACGTATGCGCCAACGATACCAATCACTGCGATGGCGACCTCAATTATTGTCTTGGCGGAAACTCTAAGTTTGACTGTCCTCCAGAGCTTCCTAAGAAGAGTGGGTTTGCCCTGAGCCCGAGCCCGAAGCTTTTCCCGCTCTCTGAGAGCCCGGCGTCTTTGAGTTCTTCGTCTGTTCATACCCACTCGATTACAACAGATTCGATTTAACAACATCGAACGGTGGAGTTGACGCGGCGGCGCGAATTCATTCAAGCATCGCCGGACGAGTCATCATGCGAAACACGCTCCCGCCGCTCGCGTCCAATGGTACGATGAAAGTCGGGCTCATAAATTAAGCTCAAGTAGCAGATGTCTCC
>DATHHW010000102.1:0-2451 GCA_035317005.1 Pyrinomonadaceae bacterium
GTAGTAGAGAAGCGGGTCGCTAATGCGCCAGCGGGCGAAGCAATCGACGATGAGATAAAGCTTGTCCTTGGTAGGGCATTCCGTCGGCGGACCGTCCCAGGCCAGCACGCGTTTATCAAACCGGTTTACTTTATCGAAAAATGGCAACTTCAACTTCAATCCCGGAGTAGTTACGGTCCGAATGGCTTTGCCGAACCGGGTAACAATCGCGTCTTCGTATTGACGAACGATAAAGAGCATTGAACCCCACTTAAGTCCCGTTAAAATGAATATGAGACCCAGTATCGCCATGGTGCGGGACTGCAAAATCCGGATCAGTGTTGGCGGCATGCTCAATAACTTCCTAGCGGGTTGAAGGGGTCGATTCGGGAGTCGTTAGCGGGAGCGTTTGCAAGATGTTTTTCAGACTGTCGTCCACGATGATTTTCTTTTGTAAGGCTGGAAGGATGGCCTGCATTTGTTCCAGGTAAATTCGGCGCCGGGTAACATCTGGAGCTTTACGGTATTCGGTTAGTAGAAGGGTGAACTTCTCAGCGTCGCCTTTGGCCTGGTTTACCCGGCGAAAGGCGTAAGCCTCAGCTTGCTTCAGACGTTCTTTTGCCTGGCCGCTGGCATTCGGAACCGCGTCATTATAAACTGCCCAGGCTTGGTTGATCGCGGTCTGCTTCTCTTGTTGCGCCTGGTTTACTTCATTGAAGGCAGCCTGCACCACCGCCGGTGGCCGCACCGTGGCAAGTTGGACCTGTTGAATCTGAAGGCCAAGGTTGTAGTCGGAACAAAGCTCGGCCAGGCGGTTGAGCGAAGCTGTTTCAATGTCGTGGCGCCCAATGGTAAGGACTTCGTCCACGGTGCGATCGCCGATCACTTCGCGCATCACGCTTTCCGATAAGTCGCGCAAGGTTTGCTCGGGCTCGCGCACCCCAAACAAATACATTTTCGGATCGGTAATTCGATATTGCACCACCCACGGCACGAGCGCGGTGTTGAGATCGCCGGTGATCATGGTTTCGGTGTCTTCCGCGTAACGATCCTGTTGATAGGGGTTGGTCGAGCCGGACGTGCCAAACCCAAACTCGAGTTTCAGGAGCCGTTGCGTTGGCACGATGACCAGTTCATCCACATACGGGATGACGTAGGTCAAACCGGGATCCTCGATTCCGGACAACGCGCCGAAGCGAAGCTTGACGCCTACGGAATTCGCTGGAATCGAACGAAAGCCGAACAGGAGTGAGAAAAGGGTCAGAGCTATTCCTACGCAGGCAATAATACCCAGCACAAACCGCACTGGTCTGATGCCAAAGCTGGGTGAGGCGGGCCCAGAGGAGCGAACGATTTGCATTCCTGGGTTTCGACTATGGGGCGGTCACACGGGTGCGGCAAGTTTTTCCCGGCCGCCAGCTGATGTTTGAATCGAATGTGGGAACAACATCCCGATTTCAATCTGAACGTCGCATCTAAGAGAAAGAAGAATCGCTAAAATGAGACGGGCGATCGGCTCCTGCCGCGAGCCGGACACGACGACAACGACGTTCTACCTTAGACCAGAGGCGGGCGAGGGATCATATCGAGCGTCGATATAACGGCATGTCCAATGCTGCAAAAACCGCAATTTGTAAAACAATGAGCACCCCACCACTAAACCAAAAAGGATTCACTCTCGTTGAGATCATGATTGTTGTCGCAATCATTGCCTTGCTTGCGGCCATCGCAGTGCCCGGATTCATGCGCGCACGCAAGCGCTCACAGGCCAGCCGTATTTTGAATGATTTACGGATAATTGACTCAGCGCTTGACCAATACGCGATCGAGAACAACAAAAAGACCAACGACCCCGTTTCAGTGGCGGATTGGACCAGCTACGTTAAGAAAGGTTCTCCCCTATACAACACAGGCAATAGTATCTTCGGGACGCCGTATGGTTCACAGACGGTAGATCAACTTCCACAAGTCTCTTCAAGTGATTACAACGTATTGTCTGACGTTGCTGGGACAGGCTTCTGGTCGCCCTACGGACCTTAAGAAAATCGCGTTTCGTGCCTAGGGATTGGTTCTGCGAGGAAACGAACGCCAGAAACCCCGAGGATGAAGAAATCTCTTCAGGCAAAGGACTACGCTGCGCTCGGTGCTTCCGACATGCGATGCGGAAGCTTCTTCGCTTCAGTAAGGAACTGGTCGCCACTAGGGCAAAACTGACGACGGAACAATACGACGCTCTTCTCGCGATCAAAGGTAGTTCGGGCGCCAATGGCGTGACGGTTGGAGAGATAAGCGAGCAGCTCCAAGTGAAGCATCACACTGCCGTTAGTCTTCTCGACAGATTGGAAGCACGAAAGTTAGCCACCAGGAAGCGGGCCACCGCGGACAAACGCAACGTCAACGTGCAATTAACGAAGGCTGGCGCTTCTCTTCTTGCGCGTTTGGCCGCGATTCATCACCCCGAACTCCAGCAGT